>CAVPTR010000028.1:0-96196 GCA_963708595.1 uncultured Verrucomicrobiae bacterium | reverse complement strand
GTGGTGCCCACAATCAGATCGAAAAACGGCAGAATGCTCTGCAAGTGCTTGGTCACCCCTTCGCTGGAAACGTAGCGCACTTCTCCCTCCGCTTTCCCCGTTAGTCCCCAGAGCACTGGCCGGTAATCGATGTCCAATACCGTGCGCACGTTGTTGCGCCGGGCGAACTCCAAGGCCTGCCGGCTCGTCGCGTTCACCTGCGGGGTGGAAAAGTGCGTTCCCGTGATCAAGAGCGCGCGACTCGAAGCAACGAACGCTTCCTCGAAATCGGCGACGTCCAACGCCATGTCCGCACAGTTCTCCCTGTAAAACACCAGCGGAAAGGTATCCCGGTCCTTGAGCCCCAGCAAAACGAGCGCCGTTAACCGATCGGGGTCCTTCACCACGTGGCTAACGTCGCACCCCGCTGTGGCAAGCGTCTCGATCAGGAAACGGCCCATGTGGTCGTCACCCACCCGAGTGAGCATCGCAGACTTCAATCCAAGCCGTGCGGTGTTCGCCGCAATGTTGCCCGAAGAACCCCCAAGATACTTCGAAAATGTGTTCACATCCTCAAGCCGTGCCCCGATTTGCTGCGCGTAAAGGTCAACCGCAAGCCGTCCAAGACATATCACGTCAAGCTCGCGCCCAGACTCAAAGTGCGTGGGGTTCTTCATCTTCGGGGCGCCGTTAGTTTATGCCTACAATAAACGACCAGTTTTTACAATGCAAAAAAGATTTTATGCTGACATATTATAGAACATTTTTTCTATTTATCTTCCTTGACTCGCCGTGGACTCCGTCTTTGGGAGGGTAAATTGAACGGCTCGACAAAAGCCGCGGGAGGCGGGCCTTGTCCCGCCGCCGAGCGCGTTGATGCAGGCGCATTTGCACTGCCGTAATTTGCGAACCGACCACGGCGCAGCAGGGCAAAGCTCCTTGGGGTGCAAGGCCACTGTGCACCGAGGAGGGCAAAAGCGAATGGCAAATGCCGTTTGCCGCTCATTTGCACATTGCCCACGGAGGGGCAAGGGTGAGTGCCACGTCGATCCTCGCATAGACTTCTGTTAAGAGTCAGAACAAAAGTATTTGTAGAAATGTCTTGCCAGTGAACAGGAGTGTGTGATTTCTTTGGATGAAGGCAAAAGGCCTGCCGCAAAAACACCCCCACAAACAGATTCCGTGTCGTCCGAATTGGGATCTCGCAACCCAGATCTCGTGTGCCGTGCGAGGGACGGTGAAGATGATCCCGCCTCACGAAAGTTTAGTGCTTGATTGAATAACACAGTGACGTGAAACGAGTTACAGTCGACCAATAGCTGCCAGTTGCAGTAGTAGTGGTGGCAATAGGCAGCGCGAATATCTTATAAACTTAGTTAAGGCTTGAGTGAAAACCTCACTTGAAGAATTGGTGTTGGAAGCGTCCCGCCCATGCGCTGCGAATTGTTCGCCCCGGCGCGCGGTTGAAACACCCCGCGAGAGGAATGTTGTGCCTGTGAACAGTTGTTATGGGCGACAGTCAAGCTTCCTCCGCTGTCTGCGAAGATGATCTCCTAACTCCGAACATTCAATGCAAACTGTCGACTCTCTCTCGATAAATACAATCCGGACGCTGTGCATGGATGCCGTCCAGCAGGCGAATTCGGGCCATCCGGGCACCCCGATGGCCATGGCGCCGGTCGTGTACGTGCTGTGGCAGGAATATCTACGATTTGACCCTGAAGATCCGATATGGCCAAATCGCGACAGATTTATTCTCTCGGCCGGCCACGCTTCCACTCTTTTGTATTCGCTTCTTCACTTGACAGGCGTGAAGGCAGTGAATCGGAAGTATGAAACGCTGGGCGAACTGGCCGTGCCGCTTGTTGATCTCAAAAACTTTCGCCAGCTCGAGAGTCGATGCCCTGGACATCCCGAGTATCGGTGGACCTCCGGCGTGGAGACAACCTCCGGGCCTCTTGGCCAAGGGGTGGCAACCAGCGTAGGAACGGCGTTGGCCAGCAGGTGGCTTGCCCATCGATACAACAAGCCGAATTTCCCGATGTTCGATTTTGATGTGTATGCGCTTGCGGGCGACGGGTGCATGATGGAGGGCATCAGCGGAGAGGCCGCGTCGCTGGCAGGTCACCTCGGGCTTTCGAACCTTTGTTGGATCTACGACAACAATCACATCACCATCGAGGGACATACCAGTCTGGCTTTCTCCGAAGATGTGGCGGGACGCTTTCTTGCCTATGGATGGAACGTGGAACGCGTCTCGAATGCCAACGACCTGGATCTTTTGCGGGAAGCTTTCGATCACTTCAAGAAGACGACGGACCGGCCGACGTTGATCATCGTTGATAGCCACATCGGCTATGGCGCGCCGACAAAGCAGGATACCAGCGCGGCTCATGGCGAACCGCTTGGCGAAGAGGAGATCAGGGCCACGAAGAAGCGCTATGGCTGGCCGGAGGACGCGAAGTTTCTCGTTCCCCCTGAAGTCCCCGAAGACTTCAAAGCAAAGCTTGGAGAGCGCGGCGCAAAGCTGCGCGGCGAATGGATGGCTTTGTTTTCCGCTTATCAGAAGGAGCATTCCGAATTGGCAGCTGAGACTCTGGCCATCCAGCATCGAGAACCGCCAAAAGGCTGGGATGCAGAAATTCCAACCTTTGCCCCGGACGCAAAGGGTATCGCGAGCCGGGATTCTTCGGGCAAGGTGCTCAACGCGATTGCCAAGCATCATCCGTGGCTTATTGGGGGTTCCGCGGACCTCTCGCCGTCGACCAAAACGCGCCTTACCTTCGAGGGTGCCGGCGAAGTCAGCCGCAATTCACCGGGGGGAAGGAATTTTCACTTTGGAGTTCGAGAGCACGCCATGGGAGCAATTCTCAACGGGCTGGCATTGGCCAAACTCAGGGCCTTCGGCTCCGGTTTCTTGATCTTCAGCGACTACGGAAGGGGTTCGCTGCGGCTGGCCGCCATCATGGAACTGCCCGTCATCTATATCTTTACGCATGATTCAATCGGCGTTGGAGAAGACGGACCCACCCATCAACCCGTGGAACAACTTTCCTCGCTGCGAGCGATTCCCGGCTTGGTCGATCTCCGACCCTGCGATGCCAACGAGGTCGTTGAGGCCTGGCGCGTCATTATTGAGATGAAACACGAACCTGTCGTGCTCATTCTAAGCCGCCAGGCCTTGCCCACATTGGACCGTTCGAAGTACGCAGCGGCTTCGGGCCTTCGCCGAGGCGCCTACATTCTCTCCGATGCCGCCGATGGGAAGCCGCAGGTGTTGTTGATGGCCACGGGAAGCGAGGTCTCCCTGTGTGTGGGTGCCCAAGACGAGCTGAAGAAGCAGGGGGTGGAAGCCCGAGTAATTAGCATGCCGTCTTGGAAGCTCTTCGAGGACCAGGACGAGGCCTATCGCGAATCGGTAATGCCTTCCAAAATCAGAGCGCGCGTCTCGGTGGAACAAGCAGCTAGGTTCAGCTGGGAACGCTATGTCGGAATCGATGGTGCCCGCATCGGCATGAGAACCTTTGGGGAGTCCGCCCCGCTCCAGAAACTCATGGCAAAATTCGGCTTCACCGTGGATGCCGTGGTCGCCGCGGCGCTTGAACAATTAAATAAAGAAAAGAATTAATCTTATGATTGGATTAATTAGAAACAATACCATCCAATCATAATGAATAGGAAAGTCTGATACATTCTCAATCGACCTCAACAAAAACCAAACCTCTCAGAGCATGAAAGCCCTAAAGCAAAAACGCCACAGTATAGTGGCATCTTCGGTCCTCTCGCTTAGCCTCGCAGTCACAGCGCTGAGCGTTCCACGAATTGCGAACGCTGCAGATTTCGACTGGAAGCAGGCGGCAGGCACAACAATCAACATATCCTTCAACCAGCATCCTTACGCGGACGCGATCATTCAGCGCATTCCGCAGTTCAAGGAACTCACGGGAATCGATGTTAAATACGAGTTGACGCCGGAGGAGAACTACTTCGATAAGGTGACCACGCAGCTCTCGGCGGGCACCGGCGTTCCGGACGTTTTCATGACGGGTGTGTACCAAATGTGGGACTACGCGAGTGCCAAACGCATCGAGCCTTTGGACAACTATCTCAGTGATGCTTCGGCGACCAGTCCGGACTATAACGCCAAAGACATTTTTGAGGGCGTCTTCAACGCAGGCAAATGGGATTTGAAGCCCGGATCTCCTACGGGAACCGGGAGCTTGTGGTGCGTTCCGCTGGGCTTTGAACTTTATTCGCTGGCCTACAACAAGAAGTACTTTGATGAGAAGGGATTGAAGGTTCCGACGACCTTGGACGAGCTCTCGGAACTGGCCAAGAAGCTCAAGGATTGGAACGGTCCCGGATCGTACGGGGTGGCCGTCAGAGGCACCCGGAACTGGGCGACGATCCACCCCGGCTACATGAGCAGTTTCCGCAGCGCCGGGGCCAAGGACTTTAAGATCGAGGGAGGGAAGCTAATGTCCGCGTTGGGCTCGCCTGAAGCCGTCGAGGTAACCAAGAAGTTCGCGGAGATGATCAAGAACGGAGGTCCTCCGGGATGGTCGAACTACACATGGTATCAATGTGGCGCCGATCTAGGCGCTGGGAAGGCTGCGATTCTCTATGATGCCGACATCAATGGATACTTCCAGAATGTTCCTGGTAGCACGAGCCAGTCCGGCAATATCGGCTTCGCGCCTCCGCCGGTATCGAAACCCGGTGAGCAACCGCTGTCGAACGAATGGGTGTGGCAGTTGGCTATGAACAGCACCTCAAAGAACAAGAAGGCGGCATGGCTATTCATGCAGTATTTCACCGGTCCGGAGTTCACGCTTTGGGCGGCAGTGAATGCGAAGACGGTGGATCCTGCTCGTCAGTCGGTGTGGGACAACCAGGAATTCAAAGACAAAATCGCCAAAGTTCCCGGTTACTATGACACCTTCACCAAGACGATTCCGAATACCGCCATCCAGTTTACTCCTCAACCCTACTTCATCCAGTCGACAACCGAGTGGGCTGCCACGCTGCAGAAAATCGTGCTCTCGGGAGCGGATCCAGCGAGCGCAATGGAGAGCCTGGCAAAGAAAATCAGCCGCGACACCTCGAAGTTGAAGCTGGAGTAAGAACTCATCCTATTTGATGGGCGGGTGGGCAAGCCGAATGCTCGCCCACCGCCCGTCAGAGGAGGAAAGAAATTCTTGATGCGCCATCGTTAGCCAAGATTTTCTCCAAATTTCCTAACAGCTGAGGAGCGACCAATCACGGACATGAGCACAGTACCATCGACCCAGCCGCCGCGAACCAGTCTCTCAGCATCGGGGGAGAAATATGCACGAGAAAAGGCCCTTCGACCCTACTTGGTGCTCGCGCCGTCTTTTCTGCTCACGATCGGCATCCTGATTCCCTTTTTCGTAGCGATCTTCTATTCCTTTACCGACCTCACGCTCAGAAGCCCTGAGTTTGCGATGGTCGGCTTTCAGAATTACGTAGACACGTTTACCAATCCTGACTTCTGGCACTCCGTGGGAGTCACCATCAGGTATGCGTTCATTGCTACGGCGGTAGAGATGGTTTTGGGAATGTGTATAGCGCTCTTGCTAAATCACGAGAACGCGTTTTCCAGATTTCTGCGCTTGGTGCTGATCTTTCCCCTCATGATCGCCCCGGTGATCGGCGCGCTGATCTGGCTACTGATTACCAATCCGACGGTCGGCATTCTTCGTATACCGCTTGGGTGGATTGGACTTGGAGACTTTCGATGGAGCGCAGACCCTAATTGGGCGTTGTTCTCGCTCATCATCATCGACGTGTGGATTTACACCCCCTTTGTGGTGATCCTGGTCCTGGCTGGTCTTCGCTCATTGCCGAAGTCTCCCTACGAGTCTGCGCTGATTGACGGGGGCTCTGCTTGGTTTGTGTACTGGAACCTAACGCTTCCCATGCTCGCGCCTGTGCTTTTGATTGCGCTGGTATTTCGCATGATGACCTCTCTGCAGGAGTTCGCGATTATCTTCGCGACGACAAAGGGCGGGCCCGGAGACCGCACATTGAGCGTGGCGGTCGCCGCGTACAACGAGGCCTTTCCGTATTACAACCTAAGCGGAGCCATACCGATGCTGCTCTTCTTATGGTTCATCATTTACGTAATCTGCTTCGTCCTGATTGGGTTCTGGAAGAAAGCACAAAAAGCAGCATCTGGAGCAGTGTAATTTATGGATAGCGAAAAAGGTATACTCGGCTTGCTGGGCCCAATCTTTAGGAACTTCGTGCTGTTCCTCTATGCGCTCTTCGCCCTGTTTCCGCTCATATGGATGGTCATTCTCTCGTTCAAGCCCGACGAGCAGATGTTTACGACAATCTTTATTTTCTCGCCCACGTTGGATAACTTTCGAGCGGTGTTGGGCCAGGAGGGATTCTTGCGGTCACTTTGGAACAATCTGCTCGTTAGCGGCCTCGCGGTTTCCCTCTCGTTGATTGTTGGAGTGCCCGCGGCGTATGCCCTGGGCAGGTATCAGTTCAAAGGGAGGGAGGATATCGCCTTCACATTTCTCTCCTTCCGGTTTGCTCCGGAAATTCTGGTCATCATCCCACTCTATCTCATCTATCAAAAGCTGCATCTGATTGATAGCTTCTTTGGACTGATTTGGGTTTACCAGCTCATAAGCCTTCCGCTCTTGATCTGGATACTTCGGGGGTTCTTCGAAGACATTTCTCCGGATATCGAGGGGGCGGCGCAGCTTGATGGGTACACATGGTGGCAAGTCTTCTTCAAGGTGCTCTTGCCGATGGTGAAGCCGGGCATTGTTGCCGCGGCGCTACTGTGTTTTATTTTCTGCTGGAATTCCTTCACTTTCGCCCTGCAGCTCGGCGGGGCTTCAACGCAGACCTCGACGGTGTCAATGACGAGGTTCCTGGCCTCTGACACCGTGCACTATGGATGGGTGGCTGCGGCCGCGCTGCTTTCAGCGCTTCCGGAAGTGATTCTTGCGCTGTTGATTCAAAAGCACCTGGTTCGAGGCCTGTCCTTCGGCGCAGTGAAAGGCTAAGATATGGCAACCGTTGAGTTACAAGGATTGACCAAGTATTACAATAAGAGGCGTGCTGTCGAGAATCTGAGTTTGGATATTAAAGACAAGGAGTTTTTGGCTGTATTCGGACCAGCCGGCGCGGGCAAGACAACGACACTGAACCTTATAGCCGGGATTGTCACCCCCAATAGCGGAAGCGTAAGGATCGGAGGACGCGATATCGATGGGCTGGAGCCGGCTGACAGGAATGTGGCGATGGTGTTTGAAAGTTACGCGCTCTATCCGCAGTTTAACGTTTTTGACAACATGGCCTTTCCCTTGAGGAGCCCGAAGTTCCGGCTGCCTGAGGACAAAGTCAAGGAACGGGTCACCCACCATGCTAAGGTGATGAAGATCGATCATTTGCTCGACCGGCCGATTCAGGCGCTAAGCAACGGACAACGGCAGCGGACCGCGTTGGGAAGGGCGCTTGTGCGGCAGCCCGATTTGTTTCTTCTGGATGAACCCCTGAGCCACCTGGACGCGAAGCTGAGGCACTCTATGCGTGCTGAGCTCAAGGAGATGCGCACGCAGCTCGGGACAACGACGATTTACGTGACGCATGACTATCTGGAAGCGATGAGCCTGGGGGATCGCGTTGCGGTGCTCAACGAAGGGCACCTTCTGCAACTGGCGAGCCCCGACGACGTCTATTTCCGGCCCATATCGATCGATGTCGCCAAATTCTTTGGCGATCCTGAAATCAACCTCATTGATGCGACGCTGAAATCCTCCGGGGGCTCGCAACTCACGCTGGAGATGCTCGGAGAAAATATCCCGTTGCCGCTTCCGGGAGACGTCGTGCAAATTCTCACCGAGAAGCATACCCGTAAGATCCAAGTGGGGATCCGCCCCCCGGATGTTCGTATTGCCTCCGAGGGAGACAAGCAGGCCTTTCACGCAACCATTTACAGCTTCGAACCGCTGGGAACCAAGTCGATTTTGACGTTGAAAGACGGTGGACGGCCACTTCGTGCGAGCATTGGTAGACGGCCACTTGACCTTCGAAATGGATCGTCGAACGCAGTTTAAAATCGATCCCCATTTGCTGATCATCTTCGACGCGGAAAGCCAGAAGTTTCTGGCGCGTTCCTCAGAACCCGCCGAGGAGGTTTAAGAAGATGGCTGAGCTCTTATACAAAAAGCTGGTCAAGCAATATCGGCCGGACTTGCCTCCGGCTCTCGATCGCCTGGATCTGAATATCCGGGATGGGGAATTTATTGCGCTTCTTGGCCCCTCGGGCTGCGGGAAATCGACGACGCTGCGGATGACTGCGGGGTTGGAATCCATCTCCGATGGGCAGATAGTCATCGGAGGCAAGGTCGTCAACAACACGCATCCGAAGGATCGCGGCATAGGTCTGGCCTTCGAGAACTATGCGCTCTACCCGCCGCTGAAGATTCGCGACAACCTTGCCTTCAACCTGAAAGCGCACGGCGTCAAGCAAGCCGAGATCGACAAGCGAGTTGCAGAAATCGCCAAGTATCTTCATGTGGAGGAATTGCTCGATTTGAAGCCTGCGGCATTGAGTAGCGGCCAAAAGCAGCGCGTCAACATCGCGCGCGCCTTGATCCGCCGACCAGCTGTCCTGCTGCTCGACGAACCTCTGAGTCACCTTGATGCCGCGCTGCGGGTCAAGATGCGCACGGAGATTAAGCGTCTTCATACCGAGCAGCGATTTACGACCATTATCGTCACCCACGATCAGCTGGAAGCCATGGCTCTTGCCGATCGCATCGCCGTGCTCAATGATGGCCAACTTCAGCAGTTTGATACCCCCTTGCAGGTGTTCAATCACCCGGCAAACGAATTCGTCGCCGGGTTCCTGGGCGAGCCGCCAATGAATATCTTCGCCGTGAATGCCGATTCAAATCGCCGTCTGGTCATTCCCGGTACGGATTTTGCCCTGCCGATCACGAGCTATGTTCAGCGACTATTGGGCAACCGGAACTCCGTGCGCCTTGGAGTTCGCCCATGGGGCATCCATGTCAGCCCGACTGTCTCTGAAGTCAGCGTCCCGGGAACAGTGTCTGTTGTTGAGAATCTGGGAGACGAAACGCGGGTGGGCGTCCGCTACGGGGACTTGCTCATGATGGCGAGCACCGCCATGACGAAAGCCTACAAGCCCGGGAGCAAGGTCAACCTCGTTTTCGAGGACGAGGATCTCAATCTTTTCGATCAAGACACCGGAGAACGACTCACGGCATGACATCCAGAAAAAATCCTCAGGCTCAAAGGACAACCCTTACTTGATAGACGGGAGTTCGTGCTCGATGTTCTAACTGCAGCCCCGCCCGCCCGGATTTCAAAAAACGCAAGAAAGTAACGCAAGAAACAATCACCATAAAAGGGAGAAAATTACTATGAGTACAGCAACAATCACTCCAACCGCCGGTCAGGTGGCGGAAGCTACCCGTACCGGAGAAACCGAAAGGGCGCTGCCCGAAACGATGCGGGCGCTCGTTGTGTATGGACCTGGAGATTATCGGCTCGAGACGGTCCCCGTTCCTCGAGCCACTGCAGATGACGTCATTGTCAAGGTGGAAGCCTGCGGAATATGCGCGGGCGACATCAAGACGTACGTCGGCGCCGAATCGTTCTGGGGAGGCAGCGGACAGCCCAAGTATATCAAGGAACCCATGATTCCCGGCCATGAATTCGTCGGCTATGTCGTGGAAGTCGGCGAGAATGCCGCTAAAAAGGACCACGTCAAGGTCGGCGACCGTCTTATCTCGGAACAGATCGTTCCATGCTGGGATTGTCGATTCTGCAAGCGCGGCCAGTACTGGATGTGCGAGAAACATGATGTATACGGCTTCCAAAACAATGTGAACGGCGCCTTCGCCGAATACATGAAGTATCCTAAAGAGTCCATCAACCATCAAGTGCCCAAAGATCTGCCGCTGGAAAAGGCGATCCTGGTCGAGCCCTATGCGTGTTCGGCCTACTGTGTGGAGCGGGCGGATATCCACTGGGACGACGTGGTCGTTCTGGCCGGCGCCGGCACCCTCGGGCTGGGCATGGTCGGGTGCGCCAAGTTAAAGAGTCCCAAGAAGCTCGTGGTGATGGATACCAAGCCCGAGCGGCTCGAACTGGCTCAAAAATTCGGCGCAGATGTCGTTCTGAATCCTCTGAACGAGGATGTGGTTAAAATCGTAAAGGATATGACAGGTGGCTACGGCTGCGATGTCTACATTGAGGCCACGGGCCATCCCAATGCGGTGGTTCAAGGCCTTCAGATGATTCGCAAGTTGGGTCGCTTCGTCGAATTCAGCGTGTTTGCCCACGACGTGACTGTGGACTGGAGCATCATCTCGGATCGCAAGCAGCTCGACGTTCTGGGGGTTCACCTTGGACCGTACCTGCTATCCGTTTGTCATCGACGCCATAGCCAACAATCGGATCCCAACAGAAGGTGTTGTCACCCATAAACTGCCCCTCGAGAAATTCGAGGAAGGATTCGATATGATGAAGAAAGGGGACAAGTCTCTGAAGATCCTTCTAATTCCATAATAAGTTCCAAGTTCAATATTCAGACGCACGAGAGCGCACGAGGTTTGCCGCCGCTAAGCCGTCGGACGAGGCAAACAGAATTGCGCCGCCCGGGGAGGTTGAATGGCTGCGTGCCATCCTCGGGCACCATAGTGATCAGTGGCAAGGAGCTTGCTGATTAGACGGGTAACTTGAATGCAGCCAGGAAGAGTTTAGCATGAGCAAATTGTCGATCGCGGTCGGCTGCGACGAAGCAGCCTTTCAACTCAAAGAGAACATTCGCGCGCACTTGGAGAAGCAGGGTCACACGGTAAAGGACTTTGGAGTTTATAACACGGAGCCTTCACTGTACCCGAACATAGCCTTGGAAGTGTCGTCCGCGGTTGCTGACGGGAAGCATCAACGCGCCATTCTAATGTGTGGCACTGGCATCGGCATGGCCATCACGGCCAACAAGGTGCCGGGGATCCGGGCGGCGGTATGTCACGATGTCTATTCCGCTGAACGCGCTCGCAAGAGCAACGACTGCCAGGTGATGGCCTTAGGCGCCCGGGTGGTGGGAGAAGAGTATGCCAAGAGCCTTGTCGACACATGGCTGAAGTCGGACTTTGAGGGAGGCAAATCAACTGCCAAGGTTGAGCGAATGAAAGAAATCGAACAGCAATTCACGACTTCGCGGAAATAACGCTTACAAACCCGGGAACATTATGCAACGAATCTTTAACGATCCTTCCCGCGTAACCGAGGATGCCCTGGAAGGGATTATCCAGTGTCACTCGGATCTGCTGGCAAAAACCGAAAATCCCCGTGTCGTAAGATACGTTGGCTCTCCCGTCAAAGGGAGAGTTGGTATTGTTACTGGTGGAGGATCTGGCCACGAACCGGCCTTCGTGGGCTATGTGGGCAAGAACATGGTCGATGTCGTAGCGGTGGGCGAGATCTTCGCCTCGCCCTCGGCGCATATCTTTCGCGATGCGATTCGAGCTGCCGACGGCGGCGCGGGCGTGGCGGTTCTCTATGGCAATTACGCTGGGGATAACATGAACGTCAAAATGGCCAGGCGCATGGTGGACGCCGATGGGATCAAGGTGGAGACCGTGATCGCCAATGACGACGTTGCCTCGGCAGCCAAGACAGAGCGTGAAAAGCGGCGCGGAGTGGCAGGCGAGATTCTGATGTGGAAAGTGGCCGGAGCCAAAGCCTCTACGGGCGCGTCCCTCGCCGAAGTGATTCAGACCGCGCAGAAGGCGATTGATGCCACCCGAAGTATCGGTATCGGCCTCTCCTCCTGCGTCATTCCAGCCGCCGGCAAGCCGAATTTCCATATCGAGCCTGGCAATATGGAAGTTGGCATCGGCCACCACGGCGAGCCTGGGGTGAAGGTCAGCGACCTCAAGACTGCCGACGAAATGGCGCAGATCGCTCTCGACTACATCCTGCCTGATTTGCCGTTCAACTCCGGGGATGAAGTGGTCGTACTGGTTTCCGGCCTCGGAGCAACACCGGTCATGGAGCTCTATATCGTCTACAGAAAGTTGGTCGAGCTTCTCGGAAAAGCCGGAATCTCCATCTACCGGCCCTATGTCGGCAACTACTTCACCTCCCTGGAAATGATGGGCGTCACCGTCACCATAATGAAACTGGATGACGAACTCAAAGAACTCATCGCCGCGGAAGCAACCTCCATCGGACTTACGCAGCCAAAACTTTCTTAAACTGTAAAAACAGATGACTTCCTCATACCCAACCGCTGAAGGCCGAAAGCTTCTTCTGGCCTTGATTGAAACGGTCGACACCAATGGCGCCTACTTAAGTGAAATTGACGGGGCGACCGGGGATGGTGACCACGGCATCAATATGACCAAGGGCGTGCGTCGAACCAAAGAGAAGCTTGGCGACCAGAATGTCACCGTGCCGCAGGGCCTTGACATGCTGGGTCAGGTGCTGCTCTCCGAGATCGGCGGAGCCATGGGGCCTCTTTACGGCAGCTTCTTTATCGACATGGGCACGGCCTGCGGCGATTCCCCTGCGATCGACAAAGAGGTGTTTGGCAAAATGCTCAAGGCCGCCTTGGCCAGCGTACAGGACCTCGGCGGGGCGAAGGTTGGCGACAAGACCATGATGGATGCGTTGGTTCCGGCGGTTGAGGAGTATCAAAAGGCGCTCGCGGAAGGAGCAAGCTTCTCCGATGCGTTGAATCGCATGGCCGACGCCGCGGAAAAAGGAAAAGAGGCCACCCGCGGAATGATCGCAAAGCTGGGCCGCGCCAGCCGCCTTGGAGAACGCTCCAGAGGAATCCTCGATGCGGGCGCCACATCCTGCTCGCTCATCCTCAAAACTTTCTCTGATTCGCTTCAAAGCCCCGGGCAAAAATAGGAGCCGCCTTATCGACTAATTTTCTCAATGCTTTGTCTTGGGACGCGCAAAAACGCGTCTTGCTGACTGTCGTTAGATTTTCACGCAACTCTTCTCGGATTGTTGTCCGGGAGTGGGTCGAGTCTTGACCGCGGTCGACCTTGAGGTTTGCCCAAGACCAGGGACATCGCTTGCGTGGAAAGCGTTTTGCACTTCTTTCGCGGGCTCAGGCTGCGGGCGCATCTCTGCTAACATTGCAGCGACTCAGCATTCGCAAATGCGCGGATTGAAGCAGCTGCGGAATGAAATGAAATAGATAAGAGTTGAAGGGCTACAACATGGTTAAGCTTCTCCCCGGATGTGAAGGGCCAATGGCTGGCGGCAACATTGACCGCGCAATTAAGAAGAGCTTGTCGTTGCTTCATTCTGTCGGATTCGCCAATTCGAGCCGCACACGTCATTGCGGACGAGGAAGTCCAAGGCTGTTCGGAACCTCGGGCTAGATAGAATGAACCGAGCCCACGAGCCTCAAGGCGATTCGGAGCAGATCGTCAGAGCAGCATGGCTGTATCATGTTGCGGGAAACACGCAGGAGCAGACGGCCGATCTACTGGGCATTTCGCGAGTAAAGGTCAATAGACTTTTAGCCGAAGCAAGAGAGTCCGGGATTGTCAAAATTTCCATTGAGCATCGGTTTGCTCGAATGGCGGAAATCGAGGAGAGCATTCGGCACCGCTATAACCTTTTGTTCTGTCGCACGACACCACCTCTGATGTCTTATCCTACCAACCGTAGGAAGAGTATGCCTTCGCGTTTAAAACTTGCGTCGGAAAGCCCTATTGCTCGTCGCGCAGTTGGGATTGTCGCAGCGGAGCTACTGCGTGAGCGGCTTCAATCCGACGAAAGCAGCGTAATTGGTGTTGGCTGGGGAAGATCGATAGCGGAGATTCCAAATCATCTGGTCGGTCTTACAAAGCCGAAAGCAAAGTTTGTTTCAGCGATGGGTTCGCTTACTCGAACTTCCGCAGCCAATCTTTTCGAAGTCGTCTATCAGTTTGCCGAAAGAACTGGGGGAGAGGGGCATTTTTTGCCGGTGCCGTTCATCGTAAACACCATAGCTGATCGGCAGATCTTCATGTCACAGCGCATTTTCAAGGAAACACTGGCACTCGCAGAGCAAGCCAACTTTTATATCGTAACCTTTGGACCATGCGACGAACACAGCCTCTTGTTTAAGCACCGCTATTTATCAGGAATTGAACTGCAAGACCTCAAGCGGGCAGGGGCTGTCTGCGATTGCATGGGGAAATTTTTCGATGCTGCCGGTCAGGTCGTATCGAGCGACGTGAATCAGAGAACACTCGCAGTTGATCTTGAGCACCTCTACGATCGGGAAGTGATCTTGCTTTGCGCCGGTAGAGAGAAACTGCAAGCCGTAAAGGGATTGCTAAAGGCCGGATTCGTGAACGGGCTAATCATTGATGGAGACACTGCACTCTGGCTGAATCAAGAGTCCGATCACTTGGAAGGTTCGTAGTGAAGAATGTTGCGTTTCGCTATCGTTTTCTCCTTGAAATTCTCTAAACCTTGCCTTTGGGCCCATAGCCTGTTTTGAATTTCGCGATAACGATGGTCATTTCGTCGTCGGAGAGAACCACAGGCTCGCCGATTTGAAGGCTCAAGTGGTACTGCTTCGCGAGCACCTCGACTTCATTCGCCAGCCAAAGCGCTTTGCGCAGAGTGGGCCCGCAAGCGATAAGTCCATGATTCGCTAACAAGCAGGCCAACCGGCCCTCTAGCGCGGTGATCGCCCCGCGGGAAAGTTCGTCCGTGCCGAAGGTCGCATAGGGAGCACACCGGATGGTGGACCCACCTGCGGCCGCGATCATATAATGAACCGCCGGAATGCCCTTTCCGGTTATCGCGTGAGCAGTGCAATAGGCTGGATGCGCGTGGGCGATCGCTTGAATGTCCGCCCGCTCACGCATGATATCGCGGTGAAAGCGCCATTCAGAGGACGGACTATGTGGTCCGTGCGGCGTCCCATCCATCTCCAGATAGATGATTTCTTCTGGTGCCATCGTCTCATAGGCGAGGCCGGAAGGGGTAATTAGCAGGCCGTCGTCCCAACGAGCGCTGACGTTTCCCGAAGTGCCCTGGTTAATGCCCTTTCTCTCCATCGCGAGGCATGTGGCGATGATCTCCTTACGTACTGCGTATTCTGCGTCGTTCACGGGTTCTTCCTTCTTGTTTTAAGTTCGTTGCTCTCAGAAGCTTTGACAGGGGTGTCGGCGAGGGGCATCCGGGGTTGAAAGGTCCGTCCAATCGCGCGCCCGAAAGTCCTTGCCTCAATACGAGAGCTACTTTGCAACCTCACCGCGCGTCGGAACGAGTCACCGCAGATTCTCTGATCAGAGAACTTTTCAGCATACCTAAAGCGGGCATTACGTGAAAAAATGTCTTGCACATGAACAGATGTAATGTTACCTGCCTCCAAAGGCAAGTCTTCGCACGGCCTTCCTGTAAATTCCCAGAAAAAGCAAGACTGAACCTTCGAAATGGTCACTCACTGCAAATGACAGCATCATGCGATGAGGGTTCGGCCACATTCGAACCTTTCAATATTCAACATCGCTGATATTTATGCGATTTTGAACTACCGCTTTTGTTGCCTTGGGAAGTGGGTGGAGCGCTGACCTCTCAAGGAGAAATGAAGTTCCAATGACAACGGCAGCAGATAGATTGGTAATAGGCCTCGATTCGTCGACGCAAAGTACCAAGGCCGTCGCATGGGATCGATCCGGGCGCGTCATTGCAAAGGGAAGCGCTCCGATTGCGACAGCCAATCCGCGGCGAGATCATTTTGTACAGGATCCGTCAGACTGGTGGCAGTCCTGCTGTGCGGCGCTGCGCTCCTGCCTTAACCAAGTCGACGCGTCACGCGTCGAAGCGTTGGCTATAGCGCACCAACGTGAAACCGTAGCTTTCCTGAACGATAGGGCAGAGTCGATATATCCCGCTATCGTCTGGCTGGACGAACGCTCCAGAGCTAACGTGGTATCTCTTTCGGAGTCGATCGGAGTGGGAACAGTCCATCGCATTACGGGTCGCTTTCCGGATCTTACTCCGACGATCTATAAGTTGGATTGGATGCGTCAAAACGAGCCGGAAATCTTCGCGAGAACTGCTTGTTTCGCAGACGTCCAGTGCTACTTGGGGCATCGTCTGACAGGCGGTCCATTTCGGACGGGTTGGCTTAGCGCTGATTCCTTCGGCATCTACGACATCGTTGAAAGGCAGTGGTCACCGCTTCTTTTGGATGCCACTGGGCTTTCAACGGATCGTTTGCCGGTCACATTTCCTCCTGGCACGCTGCTTGGCACCGTGAACAGCCAGGCAGCGAGTGAAACGAGTGTTTCGGAGGGTCTGCCAATCTTTACCGCAGGCGGAGACGGTGCCTATGCAGGCTTGGGAACGGACTGCACGAGAACAGATCGAGCTTATGTAAACTTGGGCACCGCAGTGGTCTCGGGTGCGTGGTCGCCGGAATACCGCTATGATCGAGCGTGGCGAACGCTTCTGGCAGCCCAAGGAGAGGGATATGTTTTCGAGAGTGTGCTTCGCACGGGAGCATTCCTTGTGAACTGGTTTGTCGACCAGTTCGTGCCCGAGGGCCGCAAGGACGCCGGGGTGTTCGATCGGCTGGAGGCGGCTGCCCGAGAGATTCCTATTGGGTGTGATGGATTGATGATTCAACCGTACTGGTCGGGGGTAATGGATCCGTATTGGGACGTGAGTGCGCGTGGTGTGACCTTCGGGCAGAGTGGAAGTCACAAGCCAGCCCATTTCTATCGTTCGATTCTCGAAGGAATAACTCTGGACCAAGTGATGCGTACCAGGGCTATGGAGGCTGCGAGCGGCCAGCATATCGATCACTATGTCGCTATTGGAGGCGGTGCGGGTAGTCCCCTGTGGAGGCAGATGCTTGCCGACGCTTCGGGTAAGCGCGTCCTCATTAGCGACACGATCGAAGCTTCTGCATTGGGTGCCGGCATGACCGCCGCTTTTGGTGCCGGGTGGTTCTCTTCCATTTCAGAGGCGGCGCATCAAATGACCGGCGACACTCAAGTTGTAGAGCCCAATGCGCAGGCTGGCGAGCTTTATGGCGCCCTGCTGGAAATTTACGAGGATTTGTATGACGCATGCGCTGGGATCAACCGGCGGCTCGTCGATTTCGCAAGAGACAACAGTAACTCAACTACGACAAGCGAATCATGAAACAAATGCGCGATTTCTCCGGTGTCATTGGCGAGCTTGTAGCAGGACGATGGCACGACCCCAAGACCGGCCAGAGACGCACTGTGCCCGTCGAGAGTATCGTCATTGCCGACACTCTGGAAGGCTCGGAGTCTGCGCTCGTCGAGCAGGTGCATCCAGGTAAGGCGATCGCAGTCGTGAGCGATGAAAGGACACGTGAAGTGCTCGGTGAGCGTATCCTGCGGGCGCTTCAACCCCTCGGAAGGGTGAACGAATTTGTGTGGAAGCGACCGCGTATCACTCCCGACGGTTTGGACGAGCTCGCTGAAGGGACTCGCGATGCGGAGGCCTTGATTGCCGTCGGATCGGGCACAATAAGTGACAGCGTGAAATATGGCACCTTCCTGACCGGAAGGGAGTACTCCGTTTTCGCTACCTCGCCGATGAATGCCTACACCACGCCCACGGCGTCGGTATCGTTCGAAGGATTCAAAAAGTCCATCACCTGTCATTCGGCCAAGGGAGTATTCTTCGATCTGAACGTGGTTTCCAAGTGCCCAAAACGTCTCATTTCGGCGGCGTTTGCGGACGTGGTTTGCCGCACGACATCGCAAGTTGACTGGTTGACTTCGCACATCCTGTTTGATTCCCCTTATGATGAAACGGCTTACACGCTCTTGGCTTATGACGAGGAGCCAATGATTGCCAATGCAGGCAAGATCGTCTCTGGGGATTTCGAAGCGTTGGCCATGCTCACCCGCATCGCCGCGCTCATGGGACTTGCAACCTCCTTCACCGGAACGACCCACGTAGGTTCGATGGCCGAGCACATGATCTCCCATTATATCGATATGTTCGCAGGCGACGATCATCCTCGCACTTCCCATGGCGAGCAAGTTGGCGTTGCGACGCTCACCATGTCAAAGCTTCAAAACCAGATCCTCAATGCAGATCGACCCCCGGCTTTAGGGGCATCGGAGATCCCTGAAGATGACCTGCGCAAGCGCTTCGGGCGCGCCGCCGACGAGATGATCGACCAGACCAAACAGAAGGTTCTTGTTAGGGCAAGCGCTCGTGCGTTGAACCAACGGCTCAGAAAGGACTGGCCTCAGATCTCGGAGCGCTTAAAAGCGGTTATGCTGCCTTATCAGAGGTTGCATGACGCGATGAAGAGAGCCGGCTGTCAGCTCACAGGTGCCGACCTAGGGCTTGATCCCGAGTTTTACCGCGACGCGGTCCGATACTCCCGCTTCATTCGAGATCGATTTTCCATGCTTGATGTGGCTGGTGACAGCGGACAGCTTGAAGCATTTGCGAAAACGTGCGGCTGAGATTTTTCAATCCAATCAAGTGCTGGGAAGGATTTTCCGACAAAATTCTTGCATGCGAACAAATGTCATGGGACTACTTTACGTGAAGCTAAGCCCGGTTATAGCTTCGAAAAAGTCACTCATCAACACCCTCTGGCTGCAGTAATCAGCGCCTCGTGATTGTTCGTTCTGTCGCGTTTTTCAAACAGCTAAGGTAAGTTGCGATCTGCCGATGACAACCTTCAACTTGCTGGATAGGAGCACGCCTGTGGAAGGGATTTTGGCATTGGTGACGTTTCGCGTTGGGCTTTTAGATCATCCTTGATGCGGTTGTCGGTTTCTTTACCGATAACTCCATTGAATACCGGCACAGGTTTGATCATCGCGGTTGGGCCTTCTCTCAACGCGCTATTCAGGAGGTCAAGATCACCTCTCGGCGGTTTCCTTCGACCGACTAATTGAATATGCAACCGAACGTCCCAACGCAATCCGGCGAGTCCCGCAAGAAGCCTGCATTTTCAAATTGGCAGACGTGGATTGCGCAATATGGAATCGTCTTCGCGTTTATTGTTTTGTGCGTCGCGCTCACGTTTCTCAACAAGTACCTTCTTACCCCAGAGAATGTTTCGAACATTCTCCTGCAGACATCAATCAACGGTGTTCTTGCAATGGGCATGACCCTCGTGATTCTCACCGGGGGAATTGATCTCTCTGTGGGATCGGTATTGGCTTTCTCGTCAATAGTAGCGGCAACCTTCGTGACTGGTGATAATCCGCATTCGCCTCTGGTTGCCTTGCTCGTGGGCAGCCTGACGGGTGCCTTTCTAGGACTGATTAACGGTCTTATTATTGCTTACTTGAAGATTCCGCCATTCGTTGCGACACTAGGCATGCTAAGCGTGGCTCGAGGCCTCACCTATGCCTATACCGGCGGCATGCCCGTACCAAACTTGAGCGAAAGCTTCCTAAGCGTTGGAGAAGGCTCCCTCATCGGTGTTCCAGTGCCTGTTTTGATATTTGTGCTTATCTTTGCCATCCTTTGGGTCGTGTTGAATCACACCACTTACGGTCGCAGCGTCTATGCCGTTGGCGGAAACGTGAAGAGCGCACGTAACGGCGGGCATTTCTACGAACGCTGTTATTGCCTCTGTCTATATCATTGCCGGTATGCTTGCAGGACTCGGAGGATTGATCCTGACAGCGAGAACGAGTTCGGCACTACCCCAAGCTGGAGTATCTTACGAGCTTGATGCGATTGCCGCAGTCGTAATTGGGGGCACAAGCCTATCGGGCGGCGTTGGCAGCATAGCGGGCACCCTCTTAGGCGCTCTGATCATTGGCACAATCAACAACGGACTGGATCTGCTTGGGGTATCCTCGGCATATCAGCAAATCGTGAAGGGTTGCATCATCGTTGTCGCAGTACTTCTTGATTATAGCCGCCATGCTAACGAATGAGAGCGCAGACAACTTTCTGAGCGTCAATCCAAAACGGGACTGCGATGAGCAAGCCGCATGAAAATCACAAAAAACACAACACACCATGAAAAACCATTCAAGTTCGAGATTTCTAACATCGTTGCTTGCGGGCTGTACGCTCGCCGCATTTGCGGGGAACTTAGAGGCGGCCGACAAATTGCGCGTAGGGGGGGCTGTTTATGGTTTGAAGGCCGAGTTCGCCAATCTCTGGGCGGCTGCGCTCAAGAAGCATCCGGCAGTAAAGGATGGCACTGTGGAGGTAACCATCTTCGATGGCAGATATGATCCACTGGTGGAGAACAATCAGATAGCCACCATGATGACACAGAAATTCGATGGGATCGTTCTTAGTCCGGTAGATTATAATGGAAGTGCACCGCAGATCAAGAAAGCTGCGAAGGCCGGTATACCGGTGGTCGTGTCGAATGCGCGCGTGAACAGCCCAGACATTACCTCGATGGTCTTGTCGGATGATGTTAAGGCCGGTGAAATAATAATGGAAGAAGCAGCAAAGAGGATGGGAGGAAAAGGAAATATTGTCATCTTCCAAGGACCTATCGGACATTCCGCCGAAATCGATCGCAGTAAGGGCATACAGAACGTGCTCGCTAAATACCCGGACATCAAGGTCTTGGAGAAGAAGACCGCTAACTGGTCACGTGCCGAAAGTTTGGCTCTTATGGAGAACTGGTTGACCTCACATCCAAATGAAATTAAGGGCGTTATCGGCGAAAACGACGAAATGGCCCTTGGAGCTATTCAGGCGATCAAAGGTCGAGGGCTGAATGTGAAAGATTTCGTGGTCGTTGGTATCGACGGCGTGCCCGATGCGATCAACGCTGTAAAGGCCGGCGAGATGTTCAGCATTCTGCAAGATGCCGAGGGACAGGCAGCAGGTGCGCTCGACGTCGCTTTGCGGGCAAAAGTAGGAGAATCGTATCAGCCGAGGGCCGCTGTTTGGAAAGAGTGGGAGAAGGAGATGCCATGGAACGGGGGAACGGAGAAGGCCTATTTCATTCCGTGGACGGTCATTACACCCGAGAACGCTGATGCTCTGCTTCAGCATCAAAAAGAGCTGATAAGCGGTTCATAAGCTCGAAGCTGCGTTCGGTGCGTCCGACCTAAATGTTACGACGCGGCGTGAAGGAGATCAGCGGCCGTTAAGTCCCGATTTTCCATCTCCGCCGTGATTCTTCCCCGGCGGAAAATGACGATCCGACTGCTCATTCCGAGCACCTCATCGACTTCCGAAGATACCATTAGTACCCCGTTTCCACTCTCAACGAACTCCTCAATGAAGGTGTAGATTTCCTGCTTCGCGCCGGCATCGACTCCCCGAGTCGGTTCATCCAAGAGGAGGAGGCGCGGTTCCGTTTCGAGCGCACGGGCGAGCACGACCTTCTGCTGATTTCCTCCACTCATGAATCGAACCTGCAGCTTTGTGGAAGCCGCCTTGATACGAAGTTTTCGTACCCAGTCATCAGTCCAAGCCGTTTCCTTTTGATGCTGCATGAATCCGAATTTCGAAAGGGCCGGCAACGAAGACAGCGACATATTGTGTTTTACCGATGATGTGAGTACTAGACCTGTTTCCTTGCGATCTTCGGTAACTAGAGCAATCCCGTTCCTGATGGCATTTTTTGGAGAGCTGACCTTTACGGGACGCTTGTTGAGAAACACCTCACCGCTCTCTATCTTGTCCAGTCCGTACAAACCGTTCAAGAACTCGCTTCGACCGGAGCCCACCAGACCATAGATACCTAGGACCTCCCCTTTATGAACTTCCAGGTTAATATCGGTCAATTTCTGCGTGATGGAAAAATTCTTTACGCGAAGAACAGGCTCTTCGGTCACCTTTGCTTTGGTTTCAGGAAACTGGTCCTGGTAATCTCGGCCGATGATCTTGCTCACCAGATGCTTGCGACTGACGTCCTTTATCTGACCGTCCTCGATGAATTTCCCATCACGAAGTACAGTGTATGCATCACAAATCGTAAAAATCTCGGTCATTCTATGAGAGACATAGATAATTCCCTTGTCGAGTGAAGCTAAGCGTCGGACAGAAGCGAAAAGGACTTCCGTTTCATGTTCACCGAGAGCGGATGTTGGCTCATCCATAATCAAGATGCTCACATCTCGATGGTTGATTGCCTTCGCGATCTCGACTAGCTGGATTTGGGCCAAACTGATCTCTCGCATCTTTTTTCGAGGATTGATCTCGAAGCCAAGTCGCTCTAGCAGCTCCGTTGATTTACGGTACAACTCTCGCCAATCGACGAGGCCGTAACGCTTCGGCATGTGACCAAGATACAAGTTCTCGGCAACCGTCATTCCCGGGACGGGGCTCAATTCTTGGGTAATAATTGAGATACCTGCGTCGAGGGACTCTTTGGGCGCGTGGAAGTCAACTTCATTCCCTTTGTAGAAGATCTTCCCGCTGTCTTTCCGCAAGATACCAGTTATGATGTTGAGAAATGTCGACTTTCCCGCTCCATTGCCGCCGCATAGTGCATGAATGGACCCTGCGCGAAGATTGATTCTTCCGTCGCGGAGAGCCGGAACGCCACTGAAAGCCTTTGTTATTTCGCTCGCTTCAAGGAGCAATTCGGCATTGTCGCGATTTCGAGCTCCTGCCGGGCCGGCTATGTCTTTAAGATTTTCCATAAGAGATCTTTCCAATTCTAGTGCACCGAAACGACAAATAATCCAAAAGCTCGCTAGATCGAGCCCGTCCATATGCGCACCTGCGCGTGCCTTCATCCGGAAGCGGCGCTATGCTTGCCTAGAACTGAGCCAAAGCCGGCGAACCCGAGATTCTTTCAGTCAATTAGCCCATGCCGACTCTCGCGGCAAGTAAAAACATGGAACTTCTTAAGGGGGCGCCCTCGCAGGAGTAGCGGGAGCGCTCGCGGCAGCTACTGAATCGTATAGCCGCCATCGACTACAAGATTCTCTCCGGAAATCATATCCGCGGCATTGCTTGCTAAGAAAAGCGCGGCGGCAGCGATTTCCTCAGGGTAGGCAAAGCGACCAACGGGAATCTTCTCTTTGAA
The DNA here is from genome assembly GCA_963708595.1 of uncultured Verrucomicrobiae bacterium. Classification (GTDB taxonomy): domain Bacteria; phylum Verrucomicrobiota; class Verrucomicrobiia; order Chthoniobacterales; family Terrimicrobiaceae; genus DASTFP01. Next base: position 73,203 of record CAVPTR010000028.1, on the reverse strand, counting down.
CGCATCACCGACCGGACCAGCCCACGCCTTCTTACCCAACTCGGTTAGCACCACGGTGGGCGAAATTGAGTTTACGTTGATACTGTAGCGGCCCCACTCGTATGCAAGAACCTTGGTCATGCTAATGATGGCCGCCTTGCTGGCGCAGTATACTAAGTGTTTGTCTAGCGCCACAATTCCAGCTTGGGAAGCCAAATTGATGATCTTTCCCGACTTTTGTGCGATCATCTTGCGGCCGACAATCTGCGATATCATGAAAGGAGCCCTTAAATTGACGTCCATTGTTACATCCCACGCTTCGTCGCTTAGCTCCTCGGCCGGCGCCAGGAGAACAACTCCGGCGTTGTTGATGAGAATGTCAATAGTGCCGAAGCGGTCACTCGCCTCTTTGACAAAACGTTCAATATTCTCACGAACAGTGATGTCAGTGGCGATTCCGAGCGTCTCGACACTCTTACTTGAGAATTCCTTTGCCACTTCGGTAACTGCCTCGCTCTTATCTATAAGGACCAGCTTCGCGCCTTTCTCGCCAAAGAGCTCAGCGATTGCTCTGCCGATACCACCAACGGCCCCAGTGATAAGTGCAACCTTGTTTGTGAGGGAGAAATTCTTGTCGATGCCTTGATAAGTCATATGCGTTTTGTCCGGGGGATAGCGGAGTCATTATGTGTAGTGCTATTGATCCTTGGGATCAAGGTCGTTTTCGGCAACGTCAAATCCGACACGTTTGCCCGGCGAAAACGAAATCCGGGTTAGATGGAGATTCTGCAGTTGCAGAATTCCGCGCCCCGTCAAAAAGGATACAATCTCAGCGCTTGCGCCTGACGGGATCCGTTCAGGTAACGACTTTCCGTATTTCCTGTTCCAGAAAGCAAAGACTAAAAAGTTCGCGAGTCTTGCGGGCTTCCCAAGCGTGCGATTGGCGCGTGCTCCTTGGCGATTGCGTCGACACGCGAAGTTAGCTTCGACCTCATTCCCCTCACATTGGTTTCCTGGGGGAGGATCGCCTGTACGGCTCTGGCGAAGGCCGTTCCCGGGGATCCAGGAGGGCTGACAAATTTGGCGGCTTGACGAGCGCTTTCACGCCCATGATTCATCGCCACAGAAAGGCCCGCCCAACTGAGGAGCTCCACATCGTTGTTGCCGTCACCGAAGGCTACGACGTTTTGGCTGTCGATTCCGAGCATTCTCGCTACGGCTTGGGCACCCAGCGCCTTGTTGGTTCCGGGAGCCGCCAATTCCAAAATCTCATCGTCCGTTCGAACGACGTACATTTCCGACCCAAATTTCTGCTCCGCCTCCGGCTGGATCGTGTCAATTCGTTTCGCAGAATGGGAGAGAAGCAATTTCTGAAGTCCGGTCATTGCGAGCACGGATAGATCACCGCGTCTCGGTTGCCATCCAGCATTACGGGCATAGTGGTGGGTCCATTCCGAATCTTTTTCAGCGAACACTCCGTCCCTGTGATAGGCGATTATAGTGAGACCTCTCTCAGCGCCAAATCGGCAAATTTCGAGAACATGGCGGGGGGTGAGCGTCAGTTCTTGCAACATGGCAAAGGTTTGAGCGTGGCGCACGACAGCGCCATTTGATGAGATGACCCAACCTTGTCGGCCGATGCGGTCCTCGAACCGGACAATATTCTCATGATGGCGACCGGATGCGATGATGATCTCGAAGGAGTTATTTCGCAGCGTATCCAAAGCTTCGAGATTGGATTCGCTGATCTGTTTATCCGGAGATAACAACGTATCATCGAGGTCAATTACTGCCATTCTGTGCATGTCTTGAAATTCACCCAGTTGGCATGATTCTTCCAATGGAAATTACTTATTGCGGTGATAACATAAAGTTATGGAAATACGCGAACTCCGCTCGTTCGTGCTACTCGCGCAGCAGTTGCATTTCGGCCGCACGGCCCATCTACTGCACATCAGCCAACCGGCGCTTACCAAGCAAATCCGTCGCGTCGAGGAAGACTTGGGATGTTCTCTTTTCGAAAGAGGGAAGCACGGCACCAAGCTGACCAGTGCGGGAGAGCAGTTTTTGGAGGAAGCCAGACCGATTGTTAGCGGTTTTGAACGGCTCGTGGAAGGCGGACGACGCCTGGCTCGGGGTGAAAGCGGACGCTTAAGAATCGGGTTCGGCTTCCACACCTTCGAATTGGTGCCCCGCTTGATCGGCCGGCTCCGCCAAATTGCCCCGAATGCCCAAATTAGTCTTCGCGACATGTCAACCCTTGAGCAAACGGAAGCCCTGCGTTCCGGGCGGCTTGATGCGGGGTTCGTGCGCTCGCCGGTTTCCAAGGAATTTGAAGAAACGCCCGTTATCAGGGATCGCCTGGCGCTCGTGTCCTCGAGCGATTCTCAACTGCCCGATAACGCTACTCTGAGAGATTGCGCACAAGAACCATTTATTCTCATCTCCAATGAGCGTGCTCCAACATATCGCCGCCATGTCATCGCACTATGCGCGAAATTTGGTTTTCATCCCCGAATCATCCAAGATACGAGTGAAGTGACGACTTCTCTCGCACTCGTGCGGGCTGGCCTTGGCGTTACGCTTATTCCTCAATCCTTCGGCACTGCGCACATTACGGGCGTACGTCTCCATGTGCTCAATGATCCTGCAGCCTCATGGGCAGTGAGCGCGGCTTGGCGCAGGGACGACCCCAATCCTGTCCTGAAGCGATTCCTTGAACTTCTCAAGCAAGAGATAGGCGACCGTTAACAGGCGGCAGATTTCGTATGAAGATTTCACATCCCGTACCATCTGGCAACACATCAGTGTCCTTCATCGTCGGGCGCCGGGTCTGAGCGAAATTCCAATGAGTATTCAGACCGTTCTATCGCATTTGGGCTCGTCACGTTGCTTGCGACGGCAACGAATACATTTGTGATCCTGCAAATCGTTGGCGCGGGCTATCTCTTCTTTCTCGGGATTCGTCATTCTTGGCTCCACGTTTCGCCGATCCTCGAAGGAGGAACTACCAAATGGTAGCGCCGTCTCGCTATTTCTTATAGGTGATCCGCCAGATGGTATTGTTTCCATCCTCGCTCACGAGCAGCGCACCGTCTTTCGCGACGGTGAGGCCCACTGGACGACCCCATACATTTCCCTCAGGCGTGACGAACCCTGTCAGGAAATCCTCGTAGACCCCCCGTGGTCTACCGCGATCGAGGGAGACGCGCACCACCTTGTAGCCGGTGCGTTTAGCTCGGTTCCATGAACCGTGGAGGGCGGCAAAGGCGTCCCCGCGATACGCAGCGGGGAACTGTTCGCCGTCGTAAAAAATCATGTTAAGCGGAGCTGAATGCGCCTGCACCAAAACGTCGGGTATGATGACCTTACTGGCAAGGTCGGGCCGGGCACCCTCATGACGAGGATCCTGATGATTTCCGAGATAGTACCATGGCCAGCCGTAAAAGCCGCCTTCCCGGACTCGTGTAATATAGTCAGGAACGAGATCATCGCCGAGTCCATCTCGTTCGTTTACGGAGGCCCAAAGCTCCCCGGTTTCCGGGTGAACAGCGATTCCGACGGCGTTGCGGATTCCCCACGCATAAAGCTTCCGATCTGATCCATCCGGATTGAATTCAAAGATACGAGCTCGGTCTCGCTCCTCAGGCTCCTTTGTCTCATCGTCCACGTTTGTCTTTGATCCAACCGAAGCGTACAGCTTGCTGTCGTCCTTGGAAAAGACGATGTCCCGAGTCCAATGTCCTCCGCCGGTCAACCTGCCTCCAGAAGAGAGGTCAGCGATGTGCTCTGGCTTGCCGCGCGCCCGGAGATCGCCGTTGCGGTAGGGAAAACGCACGATGCCGTCGGTATTGGCAACGTAGAGAAACTGAGGGTTCGCTCCGGCGGGATAGAACGCGAGCCCGAACGGCTGCGGCAGGCCCGTTGCAAATTTCTCATTGATCTCGGGATGTCCGTCCGCATCGGAATCACGCAGCACACGGATGGTATTCGCCGAGCTTTCCGTCACGAAGATGTCACCGTTCGGGGCGGTGAGCAAATAGCGCGGATTGGCGAAGCCGCTGGCAAAGAGCGCGACGTCGAAACCTTGCGGAACACGGGGTTTCGCCCCGCTCGGGCGAGCAACAATCTTTGGCCTGTTGTAAGCTGACGGCGTCGCGTAGTCTTGCGGCAAATCAGATACCGTAATTCGGTGTTGGACGCCCGGCGCGTCCGATTGCCAGTCCCCTGCCTCACCCTGGCCTTTCAAAACCTGATTTTGACCCATGCATGATGCCGCAACAAAAAAAGAGCCTGCTGCGACAGACAGCCGGTTCTTGTAGAGGCTCATTGAACTCTGAGCTTATTGATCCTTAGGATTTCGCACTCCGATGACTCCCACGGCGATTCTATCGCCGGCATTTCCTGAGGGTTGGCTTCCATCATCGACTTTCGCGTGCACGACGACTCCGCGTCCGATAATAGGGCTCAAACGTCCAGCGAGTGAAATGTTGTCCACGACCAGCCGCAAGGTCGCATTGCCGTTCGCGTCCGTATCGAGATTGCCAAAGTCCCCGGCATGACGCACTTTCACGTCCGGGAGGGCGTGTTGATGACCCAGGGGATTATAATGGTCTCCAGCGCTCTTTCCGTCCTTTGATGTCAGGTCTCCGTATTGATGGATGTGAATAGCGTGCTTCGAATTCGGAGTCAGGCCCGTTAGGTTCGCCTTGACTTCCACTTTGCCTTTTCCCGCGGATTTGAACGTTACGACTCCGGCCGCTTGATTTCCTTCGGTTGGTGAAAGGACCGCGATCAACTCAGTCGCATCAACAATGACTGGAGCTGAACTCATTGCTTCGTCGGTCACTTCCTCCGCTGCGTGCGATTGCCAAAGTGGCATGGTCGCGAAGGCGACAACGGCAAGAATTCCGGCGAGATTGGATTGCATCTTCATCCCACTATGCTCGCAACCCTCAGTCGCGAAAGCAATCGGTACTCGATACTATCTCACTGTGGGGGATTCTACTGATTCATCGCGGAACTCAATCGAGATTTGATCGCCGGTCCAACTCTATCCTAGCGCTTCGGGTCGAGTGCATCTCGCAGGGCATCTCCAAGAAAATTCAGACCCAGGAGTGTGACTGCCATGGCTGCTGCGGGAAAAACCACCAGCCACCAACGGATGAAGATCGGATTGAGCGACGCTGCGCCGTCGGCCAGCAGAGAGCCCCAACTTGCCGCAGGAGCCTGCACACCCAATCCCAGGAAACTTAGAAAGGATTCATCGATGATCACGGCGGGAATTGTCAGCGTCAAATAGATCAAAATGACTCCCAGAAGGTTTGGCAGCAGATGCTTGAGAAGGATTTTGGCATGCGACTGCCCGAGCGCGGTTGCTGCTGTGACGAAGGCGCGGCTTTTTAGAGCAAGCGTCTGTCCGCGGACAATGCGGGCCAGGGTCAACCACTCGATGATGCCAAGCGAGACAATGAGGATTGCGATTCGCGATGAGGCAACCAGCCAATCCCATCCGATTTCCGAGGCAAATTCCTGGAGGTGCGCATTGAACGCGTTTATGCAGATCAGGATGAAGATCAATCTGGGGACGGAGTAGAGGATGTCCACGATACGCATCATCAGATTGTCGATTTTCCCTTCGGAGTAACCGGCGATCAATCCGTATGCGGTGCCTATGACGAGGCTAACGAGAGCTCCGCACAATCCAACCAACATCGAGATGCGGCCACCCGCGAGCACGCGGTAGAGGAGATCACGTCCGTTAAGGTCGGTGCCAAAGGGATGCCGCAGCGTGGGAGGAGAGAAGGAAAGGGGACCAGGCTCGGCATGGCTGGCCGGAAGGAAGAACGGACCGATGATCACCGCCAATATGATTGCGGTCAGAACGCTGGCCGAGGTGACAGCCACAGGGTTCTTCAAAAACCTTCCGGCTGCCTTCCGGTCATGCATCGAGCCGGATCCTCCGGTCGAGCAACGTGTAAATCACGTCCACCGCAAGATTGAAAAGCACCAGCATCGTGCAATAGACGATGACTACACCGCCGAGGAGAAAACCGTCTCGATTCAGAATGGAATTCACGAAGAATCCGCCCGCACCGGGAATGTAAAAAATGGTCTCCACTACGATCGAACCGGTTAGCAGATGGGCTGCAAGGGGACCAAGGAAGGAAACGACCGGAAGAATCGCGACTCGCAGGGCATGCCGGTAAAGCACGACGCGCTCGGCCAGGCCCTTGGCTCGTGCCGTGCGGATGAAATCCTGCCCGAGTGTTTCCATCATGCTGCCGCGCAGCAGACGCGCAATGTAGGCAACGTAAGGGGCGGCGAGGGTAATCGCGGGCAAAACGAGCGCAGCAAGACTCCCCCATCCGCCGACAGGCAGCCATTTCAGCCACAAACTAAAAACAAGAATCAACACCGGCCCAGTGATGAAGGCCGGCAAAGAAATCGCCGCCAGCGCGATGAGCATGGCAAGCGCGTCCTTCCAACTCCCGTGTCCCGCAGCCGCAACGACGCCGAGAAGGATGCCGCCCGCGACCGCAAGCGCAAATGCCGCCGCGCCGAGGGTCATTGTAACCGGAAGCGTCTGAGCCAGGATCTCCGCCACGCTCCGGTTTCGATATTTCGTGGAATCGCGCAGCTCTCCGCGTAACAGATCGCCAAGATAGCCGAAGTATTGCTGCCAGAGCGGACCATCCAATTTATACTTGGCCAGAAGCTGCTTCTCGATCGCTGGCGGGATTTTCCGCTCGGCGTCAAACGGTCCACCAGGCGAAATTCGGATCAGAAAAAACGTGATCGTGACCACGCAAAACAACACGGCCACGAGACCGGCCAAACGACGGACGAGGAAAGCGATCACCCGCTTTCATGTAGTTTGTAGAGGCGATTGTGCCAAGCGCCTGATTTGTTTGTAGCGCGTTTGGGCCAAAGCGCCTGGGGAGCGATGCGCGGCGATCGCCTATGAATGGTTCCTATGCCCCCGTAAAATACGGCAAAGTGCCAGCCACCCTTCTAATCTCAGGAATATTCTCGAGAAGGTCGGCAATGGCATCCCATCGTCCGCGAACCAAAGCCTCTCGCGCGTGATCAGGAAGCGCGGCTTTGAAATCCATGTCGGCGGCTGTCATCTTACCCTCCAGGAGATCAAGCGTGGCGAGCAAAGCAGGATCTTCCTCGACCAACCCGGCGAGTGCCTGGATGTCCTGGCGAGCCATCACCACGCAAGGCATTCCCAGCGTAGTGGAATTGCCGAAAAAAATCTCGGCGAAGCTCTCTGCCACGACCGCGCGAAAGCCGAAGCGGTACAAGGCCTGCGGCGCGTGCTCGCGAGAACTTCCACATCCAAAGTTCGATCCAGAAAGAAGAATCCTCGCTCCCAAAAATCGCGGATCGTTCAAAGGGTGCGGCTTATCCGAGCCATCTCCGTTCTTGCGCTCATCGTAAAACGCGAACTCACCAAGACCGTCGAAAGTCACGCATTTCATGAAGCGCGCTGGAATGATTCGGTCGGTATCGATATCTTCGCCTGGTACATGCACAACGCGGCCAGTTACTTGCGTTATTTGTTCTAGAGCCATAGTAAAAATCCTAGCTTAGCGTGAAGACCTCCCTGGCATCGGTAATTTCCCCTGTCACCGCTGCGGCAGCGACCATTAGCGGGCTCATCAGGACGGTGCGCCCTGTCGGGCTACCCTGACGCCCTTTGAAGTTGCGGTTGCTCGAGCTGGCGCACAGTTGGTCGCCAATAAGCTTGTCCGGATTCATGCCGAGGCACATCGAACAGCCCGCGCCTCGCCACTCGAATCCGGCTTCACGGAAGATTTCCGCCAGGCCCATTTTCTCCGCGATCTGCGAGACGCCTTGGGAGCCGGGGACGACGATTGCCTTCACTCCATTCTTGACTTTGCGGCCCTTCAGATGACGCGCGACTTCTGCGAGGTCGCTCAAGCGGCCGTTCGTACAGCTCCCGAGAAAAGCGACATCCACCTTGGTTCCCTTTATGGGTTTTCCGGCCTTCAGGTGCATGTGAGCGATGGCCTCTTCCGCAGTGGCACGGTCCTTTTCGGGCAGATCCTCGAGAGTTGGCACCTTTTCGTCGATGAAGATTGCCTGGCCAGGATTGATTCCCCAGGTGACCGTAGGTGCGATATCGATAGTGCGATAGGCGACAATATCGTCGTATGTCGCGTCAGGGTCGGAAGCAAACGACTTCCAGCGGGTGACGGCGGTCGACCATTCTTCGCTCCTCGGGGCAAATGGTCTTCCCTTGAGGTAATCGAATGTTGTCTGATCCGGATTCACGTAGCCGACGCGCGCGCCCCCCTCGATCGACATATTGCAGACTGTCATGCGTTCTTCCTGCGTGAAGGCGTCTAAGGTCGACCCGCCGTATTCGTATGCGAACCCGAGACCGCCGTTCACACCGAGTTTTCGGATGATGTGCAGGATGACGTCCTTGGCGTACACGCCGGGGGCCAGACGCCCGTCCACATTGATACGGCGGACCTTCGGCTTGCGGATGGCCATCGTTTGTGTAGCCAGCACGTCGCGCACCTGGCTGGTTCCTATTCCGAAAGCGATTGCGCCGAAGGCGCCGTGCGTTGAAGTGTGCGAGTCCCCGCAGGCAATGGTAGTTCCCGGCTGCGTGATTCCCTGCTCGGGACCGACGATGTGGACGATGCCTTGCCGGCCGCTGGGAAGATCGAAAAATGTGATACCGAATTCCTCGCAGTTCCTGCGCAGCGCCTTGATCATCTCATCGGCTAGATGGTCGGAGAATGGTTCTTCGCGCTCATCGGTGGGAACGATGTGGTCAACTGTGGCAAAGGTGCGTTGCGGATAAAGGACCTTAAGCCCCAGGTCGCGCAGCATGCCAAAAGCTTGGGGGCTGGTAACTTCGTGAATAAGGTGCGTGCCGATCAGCAACTGCGTGGCTCCGTTTGACAGTTCGCACACCCTATGCGCCTCCCATACCTTATCCAACAATGTCTTGCTCATAGCATTCGGTCATTCGCGCTTTCCAGCGAGCCATAAATCATCGCTCCCGGCGCTTCTTGGCGCAAGTTCCTTGTCATTTTTCCACCGATCGGCCAAGCTGGGAGATGAGAGGGCGCCTTTAACAATGGCCATTGAACACTCCGAGAACTGGTTCCTAAGAAAGCATGATAACGGAGAGGTTTTCGGGCCCGTTCCGTTTGAGAAGATTCGGGAGTGGGCGCATTCCGCTCAGGTTAATCCGCAAGACATGTTGTCAATCGACCAGGTGATCTGGACAAAAGCGCCGATGATCCCTGAGATGGAGATGGATTGGCTGATCGTCGTGGGAGAAAATCTCCTTTACGGGCCGACGACTGCCGAAGCCCTCCTTGAATTCGAGAAGCTGGGGGAGATTAACCCCGCAACCGCATTAATCAATTGCAACACCGGAGAGAGCAGCACTTTGGGCGAAACGCCGTTTTATCAAGTGCACCTAGAGGATCCGTTGCGAGGGGAACAAGCTCCGACGAGCGCCTTGCTAGCCTTGATTCAACAGCCCGGCCAAAGCGGAAGCTTTCGTGTCAATCTGCAACAGCGCATCCGTGAGCTCGAGAATGCGCTTCTCGACAAGAGTCGCAAACTCATGGTTGCCGAGGAAACCATCGCCCGCCTTGAGGGCAAGATCCGTGAACTGGAAGACCGGATTCGCGACTACAGCGGTTTCCGCAGCAGTTAAAGGTTAGCAGCCTTTAGGGGCTGGAATAAAGCCGGAACAACTCCGACAGCCGGCCAGCCGCATCAGTTCAAGTTCTGAAGGGCCGGGATGCCGTAGTCCTGCATGAGTTGGCCCTTACTGTTTTCTATTTCTGCCGCGTCCAAATAGATAAAGGTCGGATCTTCCTCAAATTCGATCTTATCGAAACCATCCTTCGGAGAAGTAACGGCTTTTTCCAGATCATTGAGGCTCTTAATTGGCATTCCGTTGACCTTGCTGACGACGAGGTGCTCCAGGTTTTCATAGCCGAGGGTGTCCGGAGTGGGAAGCACCTGACTCAGGAACACGATTTTGCCGCGACCGGGTGGAAGTTCGTTCTGGAAAGCGTCCAGATAGACAAGTCGCTGCGGTGCATCCTTGGCCCAGTTTCCGCCCCACTCTTGCAGGTAGGTTCGTGAGAGCTCTTGAAAGACCAAGCCGCCTACGATGAGATAGCGCGGCTGGTGGTCAAATTCATAGGTATCGCTGACGCTTTGCTCGTTGTCGACCGCAGCGAGTTTCACGGGGATCGTCTCGTGTTTGCCACCACGCAAAATCGTGAAATTCACGGTATCGCCGACATGCGCCAGGGTATTCGTGAGATGGCTGAAGGGAATCTTGCCGATGTCGGGTTCGTCGTAGTTGCCATCTTGATCAACAGGCTTGTTCGCTGCGGCAAGAACTATGTCTCCCTTGCGCAATCCGGCCTTCTCGGCAGCGCTGCCGGGGCGGACTTCTGTGATGTAGACGCCGCCGTCTTCGTTCAGCCCGATGTACCGGCGAAACTGCAGGTCGCGGGTGGATGTAAAAGCGAGGCCGGCCCGGGGAAACCCGGGGTAGCTTTCAAGGTTCGCATCGGCGAGAAAGTGCGAGATTACCGGCGCGGGGATTACATCCGCCGTCTGACTGCGAGCGTCATAGCGCATGAGAAGCCCCAGCAATCGTCCATTGCGCACCGCGGGAATGGTGAAGCTTCCCTCGCGGTTTTGAAGCGGAGCGCTGACCCGGTACGTCAGAAGCGAGAGATGATCGAGAGGATATCCCGCGACCGTGATCGTCGTAATGACGCCCGGCGTGTCCGCTATCTGACCGTTGGATTCGAATTGAAGAATTGAAATCTTGTCTCCAACGCGTGCGCCGGAATCGAGTTGGAGCGGTTTAGCGTCCTTGAGAAAGTCGGGATTTGCAGGTTTAATGAGCGCCAGATTGCAATCGTAGTCGACGACGATGACATCGGCAGGGGACTTCTCCGCCGAGGCGGCCTTCTCCAACTCCACGTAGGTCCGGTTGGCCACAAGCTCCGCCGTGACAAGGACCTGGCCGCCTGCCAGCACGACACCCAGCCCGCGGCGAAGATATGGCGCCTTTTTCGTCCAGGGGCGGAAGAAATCAAAAGCCTGATTCGTGGAATTGACGCGGACGAGCGAGTCGCTGCTGACGGGGAGGACGGTCGCGGAGGGCTCCTTCGAGACGGTTGAGGCGCCCGCGCGAACGGCCGCGGTGGCGAAAATCAGGAAGAGACAAACGGCGGAAATCTTCATTTTTGCAGGTTTTCCTCGGTAGTAACCCGATAACGCGTGTGGATGCGTTCGCTGGCTTCCTCCACCGCTTTGCGTTCAAGAACAAGCGGGCGTCCGTTGCCGACCATCTCGATCACATAGTAATCGGCGGGTTTCTTGAGGGCTTCAGCCACATCGTCAATGCGCTGAATTTTCCGGTCGTTGATCTTATCGACGATATCATAGCGGAAGTCCGAGGCATAAGCGTTCACGGGATCCGCGAGAACATTGCTGAGGACGACGATCTCCTGCCTTTCTCGGTAGATGTTCTGAGAAATGAAATGATCAAAATAATAACGCAGGCGCAGTTCGTCGGGATTGTGCGCGGAAATGAAATTAGCGTCAACAGGTTGAAAAACCAGCCCGCCGAACACCACGAACCGGGGCTTTTCGTTGTAAGCATTGGCTTGCATGGAAAACGGCCACGCATGAGTCAACGGTATCGTGACCTTTATCTGGTTGCCATCGCGCAGGACCTTGAATTCGACTCGTTCTCCCTTGAACTTGCGCTCGACGACCTCAGCCATTTCCACGGGCTCCCCGTCCATGTTTACCGTTCCATCGCTGGCAATCGGAAGGTCGTCGATGGAAAGAAGCACATCGCCAGGCTGAAGGCGTCCCTCAGAAACTCCGCCCCCGTAGACGTTCGCAACAAAGACACCCGAGTCACCATCCGTGAGTCCAAGGGCTTTGCGCATCGCTGGATTGTGCAGCGGATGGTAACTGATCGTCAGATCCATGTAGCTATCGTAATGCCCATCCTCCACATCCTCGAGAAAGCGACGGATGACTGGGGTCGGAATCATGTAGCCGACATTTTGCGCCACATCACCGCTGTAGCCCTGAAAGGCGACGCCTACCACCTTGCCATCCTGCAGCACGGGCCCGCCGCTATTGCCAGGGTTGATGGCCGCATCGATTTGAATGGTCAAATGGGAGTCCACGCCGGAGTGCGAATATGTCTGGAAATCAATGCGTGATACCACTCCCCGGGTGACCGAAAGCCGATCGCCTCCGATGGGATATCCATACACCGATACCGTGCTTTCTATGGCGGGAATGCCGCCAAAATCCAGTGACATGGTGTTCTTGAAAAATTCCGGGCTGTCCACCGTGAGCAGGGCCAAGTCGCAGTCGTGCGCGATATGCACAACCCGCGCTGGATAGGGCTTTGGATCGCCTTCCTTGGATACCGCCAGGAAACGCCCGTTGCTGACAACGTGCGCGTTGGTCATGATTCTATTCCCAGCAATGATGAATCCCGCTCCGACGCCGCTCGCCACCTCTCCGCCACTCCATGGCGCGCGATAATTCGGTTCCTGCGAAGTTGCCTGAATCCGGACCAGACTGTCGGCGACCCGCGCGGCCTCCGCGCAATGGGCGAACAAGAAAAGCGCGCACGCCAGGCGCGCGAGAGAACGAAGCATGGCCGAGAACCTATGCGGGCCGGTCTGTTTGACAACCTGGAAAATTCCGGGTTTTGAATTTGACAGGCGAGGGTTGCCAACGGGGGCGTCGCTTCGCCAGCAGCCCGTCGGACTAGCAACCGAGCAGAGATTTCGTGCGAAGCGATTCTGGAAAAGTGCGATGGCCCCTTAAAACGGGCGGCTAGAACTGCGCTGCGCGCAGGAAAAATTGAACCCACCGGAAAAGAAAGCGCAAAGTCTTCCTTCCTCTCCTCCCAGGCACGCCCGCTCTGCGCAGCGGAGCCTTCGAGTCCGGCAGCTGCTGGATCGGCAAACGGCCAACCTCGGAGCATAAAAACAGCGTCGCTCAAAGTCCGACAAGCTGCTAGACCTTTTCACGATGGAACCAGCCAGTGATTTGCTCGCCGTCCGCCGGCAAAAGCTAGACGCTTTGCGCGCCGCCGGCGTGGCGCCCTTCGGACGGAAATTTGAAGTCGAAGGCCGGATTGAAGACGTCCTCGCAGCGTTCAGCGAAGGCAAGGCGATTCGCGCCGCCGGGCGAATCACCGCCCACCGCGACATGGGGAAAAGCCGATTTCTCGACATCTCCGATTTTTCTGGACGCCTGCAGATCTTTGTTCACGCCAAGGAAATTGGCGATGCGGCATTTGCCGTATTCAAGCAGTTAGACATCGCTGACTGGATCGGGGTGGAGGGCGAATGCTTCATCACAAAGACCGGTGAGCCAACAATCCGCGTGAAAAAATTTACCGTTCTTTCGAAGGCCCTGCGTCCGCTGCCTGAGAAGTGGCATGGGGTGCAGGACCCCGAGACGAGATATCGGCAGCGCTACCTCGATTTGATCGCCAATCCGGAATCTCGCGAGGTATTTCGCAAACGCATCGCCATTGTTCGAGAGATCCGGCGATTCCTGGATGAACGGGGCTTTGTCGAAGTCGAAACGCCGATGATGCAACCCATTGCCGGAGGCGCGGCTGCACAGCCCTTCAAGACGCATCACAATGCGCTGGGGATGGACCTGTATCTTCGGATCGCCCCAGAGCTCTATCTCAAGCGGCTGCTCGTCGCGGGATTCACGAAGCTGTTCGAATTGAACCGTAACTTTCGCAATGAAGGAATCTCCCGCCGGCATAATCCGGAATTCACAATGCTTGAGGCTTACTGGGCCTTTGCGGATTTCGAGATGATGGCAGCTCTGGTAGAAGATCTGATCTGCCATCTCGCGCGGACAGTGTGTGCGGGGCTCCTTATCGAACATAAGGACGCAGACGGCGATGTGGTGAAGACAATCGATCTGTCGCCTCCGTGGAGGCGAGCGAAGTACGCTGATCTCATTCGCTCCGTCGTCCCGGAATGGTACGCGTTGTCGTCCGGAAAAAGGCGAGCACGCTGCGCGGAACTCCAGCTCGACATCAGTCATTGCACGGAAGACTTCGAGGTCACCCAGCACGTCTTCGAGAAGCTCATCGAGGAAAAGACCATCAATCCTCTTTTCGTCACGCATTGTCCGAAGGAACTGGTGCCACTGGCAAAGCAAAATCTCGAGGACGAGGCGATGGTCGATGTTTATGAGCTCGTGATCAACGGGCAGGAGATCTCACCGGGCTATTCGGAGTTGAACGATCCCGACGTTCAACGCTCGCGTCTCGAACACCAAAGCGGAGGCGAGACGCAGAAGTTGGACGAGGATTTTCTTCGTGCGCTTGAGTACGGCATGCCGCCTGCAGGCGGGATCGGAATCGGAATCGACCGGTTGGTGATGATGCTCACCGGCGCTGAGAGTATTCGAGATGTGATCCTCTTCCCGCATGCACGCGAGAAGAATGTCGGGTAGTCTTGTATCGACGACCGAGATCATCGTGTTCTCGACAAGAAGGCTGAGATCTGATTTTCCGAAATGGCGACGGTAAAGGACGCCACCCTACACGTCTCGAAGGCTGGGAGGCCCCTCGCCGTCGTTTCTTTCCACACGCGACAGCGTTTGTTTTCTTCGCCGCGCGATCAGCGACTCGACAACGACAAGAACCGTATAGAAAGCGAAGGCGATACCCCCCGACGGCAAGGTTACGATACCCAGCCATCCCATTGCGCCAAGGATGTAAAAAGTCTTTCCGAGATCGACGCCGAACACAACGCACGGTGTAGGCCATCCTTCGTTCATCGCGCAGCCACAAATCGCGGAAGCCGCCATGGCGATGAGCACGCAAACAATCGGAAAGACACTCCACGAGACGATGATTCCGTAGACGATCACGTTTCGCAGCCGAGGATCCATGCGCCGGATACTATCCACTGCTCGTTTGGCTTCCAAGCGCGCTCTGGCGAATTCCTCGCCATGGGCTATGCTGACCGTTCTTTTGTGAAGACTGCTCTCCCGCGAGGTTCTTTCAACGCGCATTGGTTTAGTTTGTTCAACGCTGTTTCCTTTCAAATCATGATGGGAGCGCCGGTTATTCTTTACGCAAAGTCCCTCGGCGCGTCCTCCACCGTGCTGGGCATCATTGCCGCATTCACGCCCCTGATGACCGTCTTTCAGCTTCCGGCAGCGCAGCATCTGGAGCGCTACGGCTACCGGCAATTCGTTCTCATGGGCTGGGGGATGCGGACCGTGCTAATATTCGTGGTCGCAGCGATCCCCCTGGCGGGCTTTCTCGATAATACGTCAAAGCTCGCCGCATTGCTTGCCGTGCTCTTCTTTTTCAATTTGCTGCGTGGCATCTCTTCCGCGGCGTGGATGCCTTGGATTACCCAATTGATTCCTGAGGAAGTGCGAGGGCGATTTCTTTCGATCGATCAGTTCTTCATGTATGGCGGATGCCTGGCGTCGCTGCTCGTGTCCGCGCTGGTCATGACTGGCCGTGTCGATCCGTGGGAGTATGCATTTGTGTTTCTCATCAGCGCACTAGGGGGCGCCGTGAGCTTGGGTTTCATCAAGCGGATCCCTGAGGTGCCGGCAGACGAAGCGACACGCCGCAGCTCGCAGGATGTGCCGTGGCGCGAAATCCTGGCCTACCCGCCATTTCGCGAGTTGCTCATATTCAATCTCATCTACGCGACGGTGCTGGGAAGTCTGGGTGTCTTTACCGTGGAGTTTCTTCGTGACTTTTCACAATTCGATGTGGGCAGCGTGCTTTATCTCTCCGCGTTTTCCTTTGTAGGCGCCCTCGTTGCGCTGCCATTTTGCGGACCGGTGGTGGATGCGACGGGCAGCAAGCCCTTGATGCGTGTGGCGATCACAATGTTTGCAATCGTTATCGCAGCTTGGAGTCTGATTGCCGCCAACGTGCTGCCGTCTTCGCTCGCGCTCGTCGCAGCCCTCAATTTCCTGACGGGAGCCGCGTCGGCGAATTTCAATCTGGCCAATGTCCGCATCACGATGGCTACGATGCCCGAGATGGGACGTAACCATTTCTTTGCGCTGTTCACTGTAATCACCAGCTTAGGGTTGGGCGGGGCCCCTGTCGCCTGGGGAATGATCCTTGACGCCATCGGAAGTTACGAAGTGGTGACAGGAGTCTTCCATTGGAAGCGCCACAGCATCTATTTTCTCGCCCTGCTGGCGCTCAATGCGATCGCGTTTGCCTACATCCCGCGCCTGCACGAATCCGCCCGAGGCCGCACCTCGTTGCTCATCCCTACGCGATCAGATCGCCTGTCCCGCTTCTGGGATCGTTAGTGTGATGTCGAACTTGAAATGAACACCGCGCCGTTTCACGAATTTGCGTGCGCAGGGGGCCACACTCCCCAAGGACTGGCTGCTGCGACGCTTTTCAAACGATTTTCGAATTCTCACCGGACTTTCTTTGCAATTCCGGCAAGCTGATAGCCCCCGACCATGCCCGCCCGTCGATTCAGTCTCTTTCTTGCCCTGCGCTATCTAAAGCCGAAGCGTACGTTCCTTTCGATTATCACGCTCATTTCGATTCTCGGCGTGACCCTTGGCGTAATGGTGCTCATTCTCGTCATTAGTGTCATGACCGGCTTCGAACGCGAACTGACCCGCAAGGTGGTCGGTTTCGATGCGCACCTCATGATCTCGAATTCCGGCGTGATGGAGGATTGGCCGGAAGTGATGAAGCAAGTCTCTGCGAATAAGGAGGTGACTGCCGTCGCTCCATTTGTGCAGGGACCCGTGCTAGCCGAGTTTCAAAACCGGCGCATGGCTCCAAAGATTCGTGGCATCGATCCGGATCTCGAAGGCAAGGTCACAAATATTCGCGATTTCATCATCGCGGGCTCCTTCGATCTCGACGGCGACAAAGCCGTGCTCGGATCAGAGCTGGCCAGAACGCTCGGTGCAGGCGTTGGTGACAAGATTAATATTTTCTCGCCGGGCAATCTCAATGAGATTTTCGACGAACTCGACAGGATCGAAAAGCAGGGCGATAAGACGAGCGCCTCCGCGCTCAAACAAATGATTCTTCCCACCGAACTCGAAGTCACCGGAATCTTCGAAAGCGGGCGCTACCTCTATGACAGCGAATTCGTCCTCGTGCCTCTGCACATCGGGCAGGAGATCTACAATCTAGGCGGAGGGGCGCATGGGCTTGCTGTCAAGACCTTGGATCCTTTCATGGCCAAACAGGTGAAAAATGAGCTGAACGACACCTTGACGCCTCCCAACATGGCGCTCACCTGGATAGATCTCAACAAGCAGCTCTTCGACGCCATTCGCATGGAGCGGAACGTGATGTTTTTCCTTCTCCTATTTATCATCCTCGTCGCCGCCTTCGGCATCATGAATACGCTTATCACGGTGACTGTTCAAAAGACGCGCGAGATCGGCATCATGAAGGCGCTTGGTGCGCGGACGATGCAGATCGTCGGCGTGTTTCTCGCTCAAGGCGTCGTCGTGGGAGCCTTCGGCACTTTAACCGGCCTATTGACAGGGATCACACTCGTGCAGTACCGGAATCAGGTGAGCGATTGGCTGGCCGCGACGCTCGGCATCGAAGTCTTTCCGCGCTCGATCTATCAGTTCAGCGAAATTCCTGCCGAAGTGATCCCCAGGGACGTCGCGATCATTTGCATCAGCGCGTTTATCATCTGCTCGCTTGCTGCGCTTATTCCCGCATGGTTCGCCGCTCGACTTGATCCCGTGAAAGCGCTGCGTTATGAGTGATCGTTACTTCGTTGGACCCGGCAAGCTGTTCACGTATTGAATTGTGAAATCCGGGAGCGAGTCCACCTGTTGGATCTTGTAATCCGGGAACGAATTCACTACCTGCCATTTCCCGGGGGCGTCGGGGAAATGCTCGACGATCTGCACTCTGAGATCGGGGGAGCTCTCCACCGCCTTGACCTTATAGTCGGCAAAATTGTCGACGAACTGAATACGTCCGCGAATTTTCGAGAAGTCGACTTCCTTCTCTCCGCCCCGCAAGCCAAGGACGAGAAATCCCATGATCGCCGCGATTGCAAACGGCAGCAGCGCATCGGGTTTCATAATAAGTACTACGCTTGAGAAGCGGCCTCTTTCAAAAAAATCCGATTTGACGCCCCAGAAAAAGGAAGATCTATTTAGCTGCTCTAGCAAGCAGCCGTAGCTCAATTGGATAGAGCATCTGACTACGGATCAGAAGGCTAGGGGTTCGAGTCCCTTCGGCTGCGCCAGTTCGAAACGACTGGAACCCTCAGAAAATAAGCCAGTTACACGGACTCAGAGGGCGATTTTTCGCAACGTCAGGCATCGTCAAGAATCGACAAGTAACGACCTGAATTTATCCGAAAATTATCCGAGAAATTTGCTGTGGAGGCGGTTGTGCCGACCCGCCTGTCTCTCGTGATCGCCCGGACCTTGACGAGTTCAGCGGTAAAACATAGTTTTACGCCATGACGAAGACGATTACCAAAATTGGCAACTCAAAGGGCATTATCTTCGACGCCGCCTTGATGGATCTCGTGCGCCTCAAAGTGGGCGACCAGGTCACGATTACCGTGCACGAGGGCGGATCGATTGTGCTGACGCCGGTGCGTCCTGTCATCAGTCCGGGGAAGGCGGCAGCAGCGGCAAAACGTCTGATCCGGAAGAACGCCCAGCTATTCCGGCGGTTGGCGTGAGGTTTTCTCACCTTACGGTGGAGGCAGTAAAAGCGATCCACGCGGAGGTGCTTGCCGCTCACGGCGGCGCGGTAGGGGTCCGCGAAGAGGCGCTGCTGGAATCTGCTGTGGCCGCGCCGCAAGCGACGATGATGGGCGAAGCGCTCTTCGCAGACCCGCTGGAGATCGCTGCCTCGTACTTGTTTTACCTGTGCAGAAATCATCCCTTCGTGGATGGTAATAAGCGCACGGCGTTGGCAACCTGTTTGGTATTTCTCGGCGAGAACGGACTCCTGCCCAACGAGAGGCTTGATGCGGATGGGTGGGAGGCACTCACGATCGACGTTGCAGCGAGTCGCCTCGACCGAGAGCAGACAACAGCCCGCTTGCGCGAGCTTGTCACAAAGGTAGGCAAGTAATAGCTCCGACGAAGACAACTATTCGATATCGTCGAAGAGGACTCGAAGGATGCAGGCCATTTTTGATCCTCAAGGACCTTCACGATCATCATCACCGGCGAAAAGCCAGATGCACATCCCTGAAACAGATTGACAATTTCCGTGCAATTCATTGCTGTGCAGGTTGTCCCGCCATGTTCTCATCCTCAGATTCATTTGGCTGTTGCCTGCCGGCGCCCAGTCTCGGCGGAGTCACCGGGCAAAGATCATGAGTACATCGGCAGGTCGTGCGCCGGAGCCACCGTTCAACGCGGCGGAACTGACCATGCTTGCCCACCTGTATCGAGGCGAGATGTATCGCAGCAAGGTCTGGCGAACGCGACTCGACGCGACGACAAATTGGGCGGTAGTAACCACGGGCGTTGCGATCTCGGTTACCTTTAGCAGTGCCGAGAATTCACCTCTTCCTCTCGTTCTAGTAGTGCTGTTGGATCTGGTGTTCCTTGCGATCGAAGCGCGTCGATATCGCTATTTCGACATCTGGCGCACCCGCGTGCGAATGATGGAGACTTCCATGTATGCCCCGCTTCTCCGGCTCAAAGGGGTTCGGATTGACGACGGCTGGAACGAGGCGCTGGCTCTCGACTACGAGCACCTTCACTTCCACATAAGCTTTTGGGAAGCAATGGGACGCCGGCTGCGACGCAACTACTCGTTCCTGTTTTTAATTCAGGGGGTGAGCTACGCAGCCAAAATATGCATTCACCCGACGCCGGTGAGGTCGTTCGACCAACTGTGGGAGCGCGCGGCGATCGGTCCGATTCCTGGCGAGGTCGTGTTAATCATAGGATTTCTTTTCCACGCCGGTTTGGTCATGGTGGCGCTTCTCACCCTCAAAGGGCAGCTCGCAGCTGGGCGTGTGAAACGGCGCGCTCGCTCCCAGTGACTGCCGGCATCAGCACCAAGCTGACAGTTGTGTGCGTGAAGTTCGGTGGTAGCGATGGGGTGAGTCCTATAAAATACATGTTGACTTTGGGCCAGCTAGCTGGTCTCGCGAGATGGCGAGGAAACCGAGGCTGGAGTTTGCCGGAGGCATCTACCATGTGATCAGCCGAGGCAATTACCGTAAGGAGCTTTTTGAGGATGGGAGTGCCCGCGCCTTTGAAAAGACACTTTTTGAGGCCTGCCCAAAGTGCGGCTGTTTGCTCCACGCCTACGTGATCATGAGTAATCATTACCACTTGGCGGTGGAAACTCCCGAGCGGAACGTGGTGGAAGGGATGCGCTGGCTGCAGGGGAGATGCGCTGCATGCCACCAAGAGCGCCAAGTGGAAGGTGCGCATAGCCCGAGAATTGCGAGCCGCGCTCAACAGCGACAAACGCATGGATCGCTCAACGCTTGGCCATGGGCCACCCCACGAGAGTATGCAATCTAATCTGCGGCAACATGTAGATTATAGGACTGACCCCTTTCCTGACCCCTTTCCCGAATTCCTTTCCCGAATCCCACATTGGGTTTGGGTGACTGGGAAGAATTCACCGCGCATCTGGTACCGATGATTGGTTCCGATTAAGAAAACTTTATGCATTGGCGTGATTTATATTCGTATTGACCTTCCGATTACCAGATGTCTGCTTGTCACCATTTTGGCTTTCGGCATGACCGGTTGAAGAAGTCCGATGTCTACTCTAACAGCAACATCGTCTCCCTCCCGCCTTCAACTGCTCGATGGCACTTCTCGTCCTTACTTGGAAATGCGCACAGCGGCACGCAAGCTGATTACCCTTCAGTCCGAATTCACCGTCGGAACCCTGGCTTCGAGCATCAAACAACCGGGAGCCAGCTGTTACTGAGGCTTCTCACGCGAGTGTTTTCAAGTAAAGTGGATGAACACCCCACCGATGAACCAGCCCGCTCAAACTGTCGGCGCCTGAATCGGACAAGGAGTCCCTGGGGCAAGGTCGGTGGTGTTCAGGCTCAGGCCACGTCTCGACGACGCTCATCTTGTCACTGTTGAGAAGCAATCATTTGAACCTGGTCTTCCCTCGAATGAGTTCCGGGATTCCCATGGCAATCTCGCCGGCCGCTCGATGCTCAAGCCGGGCCGCAATGACATCCGCTACGATGCTTTAGTCGCTGTATCCTCGACACCCGAAAATCAAGGGGCGCCAGGCGTACTCCCAGTCCGCAGGCCATCTGTGACTGGGTTCACAACAACATCGAATATCGCTACGGCTCAGGGCGGCGGGATCTCTCCGCATCAGAGGAAATTGAACAACGCTACGGGGGTGTGCCGTGATTTCGCCCATGTGGTGGTGGCGCTTTGCCGGACGTTCAACTAATGACAACGTTCTACGTACTGGCATATTAGAAAATTGAAGTATCGCAATAGCGGCCTCATTTATCTATTCTCCACAGAGACCTAGCGTTATTCAGATAAAAATTAGCAACAAAGTCTTTACGAGGAGAGTTGATTATGAGCACCGTATCGTTGACCATTGATTACAGCAATGGAGCCCAAAAGCATTTTTCAAACATTCCTTGGGAAAGTGGGCTGACGCTCCTTGGAGCCATTGAGGCGAGCGCGGCCATTCCGCCTGGAACCGCTATCAGCTTCGGATCTGATCGAGTTGGGCACGCTATCGGACTAGTTATTGATGAGGTGCCTCGCGGGGATACTGCAGCTTCCGAATGGGTTATCTGGGTCAACGCGAAACCATTTGAAAGGCGTCTTGGGACCGATACGAGCTTTGGTTTCCACCCGGAGGAACGCGAAGCCAACCTTCTTAACCAAGGGGATCACGTCTTAATCAAGCTGTCCCTTGCCTCGGAGAAGCCGGCGTGATCCGAGACTGGTTTGTTTTTGCTGAGGCAGTTATAGGATACTCGCAGCCGCCTCCAAGTAGAGGGCCGAGAACTGCGGCCTCCTGCTAAATGGGATTTGATCTTCTTTCGCGCAAGATGTTGCTCAAACTGCCGGAAGCCTTCCTCGAATGTCACGGTTGTTTCCAGTCTGCCGGCTTGGATCGCTCTTCGCCGGATTGGCAGCCTTCCCGGTGTCCAGTGGTAAGACTCACACGTAGTCTTGCGAGACTGGTCCCCTCGAGAACGATGATGGGGGCGGCTGTTGATAACCGGGTCCGGGGTGTCCCCTGGTCCAATGTCGACGATGAAGGTTTGATACCGCCTCCTTGTGTTCTCGTGCGAGTATTGCTGCGGGATCGTCTCTTATGCAGCCATGAGCGCGGCGGTCGCGGCCACCTGGAAGCGGAACCCAGCTTCCAGGGCGGTTGGCGTCAGGTCCATAAGGACGCGATCGGCGAGGACCTGCGCGCGGGTCTAAGTAAGATGACCTCCCCCAAAGGCTCTCGGAACCGGTCTGCTTTGGTGGACTTACAGACGCTACCTTAAGGCCCTGGCAGTTGGTGTTACGCTAATTCATATTTCTGCGACTTGCGCCGCTGGTCTCGCATCTCTGCCGTGCTGACATAGCGTGGTCCGACTCGTAGCTGTCCTCCTCACTTTCGGGTTTGACCTTGACAAGTCCTTGCGAAGGCAGGAGAATCCCGCCCCCTCCCAAGAGTGCTAGCTTCCCAGGGAGATCGAATGATGGGAAACGACGTCTTGATCATCGGCGCTGGCCCTTCCGGGCTGTTCGCCGCCGCCGAACTCGCCCGCCACGGCGTGGAAGCGCGGCTCATCGAGCGGGAGGTGCGGCCGCACCGCGAGGCGCGCGCCACGGCGATTCAGCCCGGCACCCTCGAGATCCTGGATTCCGTCGGCCTGTTGCCGCCGTTCCTCGATGCCGCCGAGCACGTCCGGTGTTCCCGCCTGTACGGTCCGGACATGGCCGAGCTTGGCGCCATGAGCTACGATGGCATCGACTGCCGCTGCAAATTCCAGTGCAGCCTGCCGCAATACGAGACCCAGCGGATCCTCGAGGCCCATCTCGCGTCGCTCAGCGGGGTGGTCGAGCGCGGGGTCACGGCGACCAAGGTGGAGGCGGAGGTGGACGGGGTCCTCGTCGAACTCGTCCACGCGGACGGCGGGGCGGAGACGGTCCGTCCGAGCGTCGTCATCGGGGCGGGCGGGGCGCACAGCGTCACGCGCCATTCGATGAGCAAGCCGCTCGAGGGCGCCACCTACCGAGGGCATTTCCTGGTCGCCGACATCGCGATGCCGGCGCCGTTCCCGCGCGACGAGGCCGGCGTCGTCTGCGGTCCGGATGGCCTGCTGCTGCTCGCGCCGCTCCCCGGCGGGCGCTGGATCAGTTTCCAGGACCTGGAAGAGGAGGTGGAGACCGTATCCGCCGAAGACGTCGTCGCCCGGGTCGAGGTACGGCTCGGTGGGAAATATCGACCCACCGACGTCGCCTGGTTCACGCCGTTTCGGATGCACCGGCGGATCGTCTCGCGCCTGGCGGATGGCCGTCGTTTCCTGATCGGGGACGCCGCTCACCTGTCGAGCCCGTTCGGCGGCGAAGGGCTCAACTCGGGCCTGCATGACGGCTACGACCTCGCGTGGAAGCTCGCGCTCGTCCTGCGCGGCCACGCGCGTCGGTCGCTGCTCGACGATTATGTGGCGGAGCGCCTGATCGCGGACCGCCACGTTCTTGACGTCTCCGACCAGGTGCACACTTCGATCATCGACATCGCGGACACCCTCCGGCAGGGCCGCGAGGTGCATGCCGCGGTCGTAGACCCGATCACGGCCGCGCTGCAGTGCAACGCGCGCGCCATGATCGACGTCGACTACGCGGGAAGCCCGCTCATCGCCGACTACGGAAGAAGCGGGGCAGGCATCGAGGGGCCGCATCCTGGGCAGCGCTACCCGGACTGGACGCGGCTCGGTGGAACGTCACACCACGTGCTCGTTTTTGGGCCCGTCACAGACGCCGCGTCGCTCGCACGGCTGGGCCGACGCTGGTCCAAGCTCGTGCAGATCTCTCACAACCCCAGTGTCGATCCCGTCCGCGCTGGCCTCCCGGCGGGCGGCGTGATCATGATCCGCCCCGATGGCCACATCGGCTTCAGGTTTCCGTCCGCCCAAGCGGGGGCGCTCACGGCGCTCGACCGCCACCTCTCTTCGTATCTGATTCCGGACCCAGCGGTAGGTCCAGTCGAAGAGGCGACAGCGGACATCAATGGATGATTCCCTCACGTCCCGTCAACTCCCGGAGACTTCAGCCGATGCCTGACCACGCCAGTCGATTCAGCCTGCAGGGCAAAAGGGCCCTGGTCACGGGCGCCTCACGGGGCATCGGCGCAGAAATCGCGACCGTTTTCGCCAACGCCGGAGGGACGGCGCCACGCGCCCTTCACAACTTAGTCTGGAACTGCAAGTGGACGCGAACCAACATATTATGGTGTTTGTGGTGAAAGTAAGGGAAATCCAAATCGCCGCCAGCAAAGCGATTCACTGGGAACCAGCCCAAGATAAGCCATAAGTTGGCGGGGATGATCGAAGCGTTGGAGAGCCCCGAGTTCGGAAACCGTGATCATTGCTGCGAGGAGTTGGAAGCCTTGGAAAGCCATGAGTGTGTCGACAGCAGCCTTGAGTATCTGATTGAGAATGCGGTCGACTTCGCCCGCGAGCGGGTCGAGATCGTCGCCCGCTGGTCGGCCCAGGAGGTGACGTTGACGATCACCGACGATGGTGCTGGCATTCCTCTCGACGTGCTCGATGCCGTTGGCGAGCCCTATACGACGCGTGGAACGCCTCGCGCCGGGCAGATCAGTCGTCGCCGACAGGTACAGGTTGCCCTGCGCGTCGAAGTCGATCTGGCCACCCATATGGCAGCAGATGCCGCGGTCGGCCGCCACCTCGATGATCAGCTGCTCGGACCCCAGGTCCAGCTTGTCGCCCGTGAGCTTGAAGCGCGACAGCCGGCTCACGCCCTTGAATGGTCGAAGTCGGCCGGGGTGCCGAACTCGGGCGCGTTGCCCTCGTTGACCCCGGGGGTGGACGGATCGTCCACCGGTGGCTGGTAGTACAGGTAGACCCACTTGTTGCTCTTGAAGTTGGCGTCGATCGCGATGCTCTGCAGGCGCTCCTCGCAGTGCTGGTAGACATCGAGCGTGGCCGCGACCGTGTTCAGCCCGGTCTTCAGGTCGTGCATCCGCACCTCACCGTTGCGCGTGGTGTGCAGCACGCGCAGATCGGGCAGGACGACGAGGTCCATCGGCTCGCCCGGGCTGTCCTCGAGCGTGACCTTCTGGAAGCTCGAGTCGGGCGGGGGGCTCGGCGACCTGGGCGACTGACGGGGTTACGGACAACCCGCCAAGCGCCACGACCAGGCAAGCCGGCATGATCGAGATGGCTGCCTTTCGCATGGTGACGTCCTCCTACATCGGTTGGCCAGAGGACTTGCAGGGCCTCCCCTGGGAATGGACTTAGAAGCGGATCGCAAAGAGGAAGTCGTAGCCGACCTCGGCCGTGGCCAGGGCGTCGGCAGGCAGCCGCGGTGGAGAGCCGGCGTCGTCGCGCTCCACGATGTACTCGACCGCGCCGGCCTTCTTGGAATGCTCGAAGATCCTCGCGAAGTCGATGAGACCTTGACCGAGGTCGGTGAAGCTGCCGGCCTGGTTCATGTCCTTGACGTGGTACTGCAGGATCCGGCCCTTGTTCTGCTCGATGATGTCCACTGGGTCGCGCGCGCCCCGAGTGACCCAGAACAGGTCCAGCTCCAGGTGCACTAGATCGGGATCGGTCTCGTCCGCCAGAACGTCGAAGGCGGTCCGCGACGGGTCGTCGGTCAGCCGGAAGAACTCCCAGTTGTGGTTGTGGTAGCCAAGCTGCAGCCCCGCGTCCTGGGCCATGCTGCCGGCCAGGTTCAGGTCGTTCTAGATCGGCTCGTAGACGGGCTCCTGGAGCGGCGGACCGCGCGAGGCGTCGGGCCAGATGCCTGAGAATTCTTCCGATGACGCGGTCCTCCTCGATGAAGGCCAGAATCCTCATCTCGGCCCCGCAATCGGGGCAGGTCAACGGGTCGGCCTCCCAGATCTTGGCGATGAGCCGCCGTCACTGGGCCGAGGTGGGCGCACGATCCGGCTCATGGCCTTGAGCAGAGTCTTCGGCTTGCGCCGCGCCCGTCTTGGCGCGAACGCCCCGAGCCTTATTGGAATACCAACCGTAGTAGCGCACGAGCTGGAAGCCTTTGTCGGGAATGTGTTGGGTGACCGCCGCGATGAAGTCGGTGGGCGAGAGCGCCGCGAAGTTGTCGCGCTGCTTCTTGTTCATGCGTGAGCGGTAGAGGACACTGCCGGCACCCGGCTCGAAGTGCATCTTCGCCGTCGAGAACGGGTTGCGCACGATGTAGCGGGCAATCTGCTCGAACTCAGCTACAGCGCAAAGAATGCATGGGCAGCGGCGCGACAATGCGCACACGGCCCCGAAGCTGAGCTTCCACAGTTTGCGCCAAACGGCAGTTTCATTGCTCAAGACGCTGGCGTTCCGGATGCCGTCGTCATGGGCCCTGGTGGATCATGAAAGCTCCGGCCATGAGCCACCGCTATACTCACGTCGGCAAGGAAGCACTTGCCCGTGCTGCCCAATCGCTTCCCGAAATTTGAAAACCGAACGAACGATGTTTGCGCGTTACACGATGATGAACCGCACCGAGTTCTCCGAGAAACTCACGGAGATGAAACAGATTGTCGAGCAGCTTCTGCGTCAGGTCGAGCGCGGGGTTAACGGATTTTGAAAGAACGGAGACAGAAGACCAAGGACTGTTGACCCTACCAAGACCGCAACCCCAGATAGTGCCGACGAATACCAAGGATACTCAGAGAATGGCGCATTCGGCAATGCAAACGCCCAGGCGCAGTATGCCACAGTGCCCGCAAACATCTCCCAAACTGGCCACGCTGCAAATTCGAGTGGCAATGCTTTTCCCGCCGCCTGAACCTTTGCGGCATAAACTAACCAGACAACAATCGGTGTGGCTACAAGAAAGGACCAAAAGGCAATCCAGTCGGCAGCTGTTATTTTTTCCTCGTGAACCGCGGCCAGTACCGCGACATAGAGGGTGAGTATCTCGGTTGGTATGTAACCAAAAAGAACGTTGAAGGCTGTGTCAATCTGAGCGGCCGTCTCGCCAGGCCCTGCGCTAGCTGATGGTATCCCCTCGGCAGTCGGTGGCGTTGCTGCGGCTCTTGCGATCTCAGCCAAGCCCTTCGGGACTGTATCCAGGGGAGGAATATCACTACGACGCGCTGCCGCAGCGTTCGCCAATGCATTAATGCTCACGGCTCCTTTCCTTACTTGGCGTCTGCTCAATCATATGGCGATGAGTAAACGGTGAGGGCTAACAAGTAAACGAACAAACCCGTTCGACTTCCGGTTTTGGCGCTGCCCAAGCGGCGCTCAACACGCAAGCAGACCTCCTTGGCAAGATCGCACTCAGACGCGTAACTGTCGCTACTTCTATGGCGGAGTAATCAGCTTTTCCATCAAGCCGAACTCGAACGGATTGGAAAGATTGCAGTCGAGGCACTGATCCGAACCCAAGTTTCCAGCATATTGCCAGGCCAAAATGGGGCATGTGAGCTGTGCTCCCTGCGGCGTCGTTTGACTGACGTCCCAGGTCGGAAGTTGCGCTGAATTGGTCCCATAGGCTGCGATCCAGATGGCGTGGCACGGAGCGACGTTCTCTTGAAGGGTCTGCCACGTTGGCGTGTCATCTCGGGAAGCATAAACAGCCGGGAGAATCGTAAAGCGGCCGGCAGCTTTCTGCTGGCTGTAAGAGGCCAGAGTTTGCGCCCAGCCGGCATAGTAGGCAGGTGACAGCGAGGGGTTTGATGGGGGACTGCCCTCAACGTCAAGAAACATCAGAAATTCCTGTCCGACACCAGCTAAATAGTCAGCTCCAAAGGTTTCAATCAGGTCGTTCACGTTGCCCTGCGCGTCGGAAGCCCCATCTTCTTGGCTTCCGGCAACGCGCCAGGTCTGCTCAGCAATGGGCAAGAGCTTAATACCTTTCTCCCTGAGAGGTCCATCTTCATTGAGATGAGTGTATTCGTAAGGCGAAGGGTTGCTGAGACTGCAAAAATAACGGCCCCAAAATTGGGGCATGGCGCCCATTAGTTGTGTGGCCTCTTCAATGAGAGCGTTCGTGATCTGGTCAGTGCTGTCGGCGCCTGGAATTCCTTGACTCATTGCAATCTGGTAGTGGCAAATCTGTGTTGGCTCATAACATCATCCCGATTACGTAATGTCTCGCTCAATTTCACGCGACCACGTCTGGCGCTCTCGGCAGCCTGGTCCACGCGCTGAGGTCGGCGTACTGGTATGTGGGAAATCGCAATCTTGTGCGGAGCTTGAAGAGTTCGTCGCCCGGACTATTGTCTACACATGCGTGCTCGGCGTATCCGCCGTCGGCGAAGACCTTGCGCACCCAGCCAAAGTTCAGCAAGCCAGGCAGCAGCAGCTTGGCGCCGTCACGATCCTGCAAGGCGGCGCTATCGACAGCTACGGCGAGAATCAGTTCCAAAGTCGACCAACAGGTGTCGTTTTCTTCCCTTGATAACAGGTGGAGGCCCTGGGCAAACACGTTGTCATTGGGGAGATCGGATGGCCAAGTGCAGGCGGTAGAGAGACGACAGTAGAAAACGAGGCGCTGAACTATAAGGTTACTAATGACTGGGTTCTTGGAAAGAATCCTCTCAATAAAGCCTACGAGGCTTTCTGGTTCGAGATGTTCGACGAACCGTGGAAGACCCAAGAGGGTCCTTGGGGCCCGCACTGGGGCTTGTACGGATCAGGCAAAAACCCGCAGGCGAAGTTCCCGATTCCCCCTCGTGGAGCGAGTGCCAAGGTAGGCGCCTCCCTTCGCTGCAAGCCCATCTTCTTGATTCGTGATAGCAAGGTGGTCGGCTTCACGCCGAGCAACTCTGCGGCGCCGTCGGCACCCTTAATCTTCCAGCTGGTCTTCTTTAGAGCGATGAGAAGGTTTTCTCGCTCGCGTCGCTGCCACCCCGACTCGGTCAGAAATTCCGGTTCGGAACGGTTGCTGACCGGCTCCGTAACCGTCGTCGCGACCTGAGCGCCAGCAACCCTCATGGGCAGATCGAACTCGAGGGCCCCGCCGCGCGCCAAAATCACTGCTCGCTCGATAACGTTACGCAGCTCCCGGATATTTCCTGGCCAGTCGTAGTTTTGGAGCGCAGCGATTCCCGCGGGGGTGAGTCGAGCCTTTGGACATTTCGTCTCCTTCGCCGCCACATCCATGAAATGCCTGGCGAGCTGAGGGATGTCATCGCTTCGCTCGCGAAGCGCAGCCACTTCCAGCGGAAAAACGTTGAGTCGATAATAGAGATCCTCGCGAAATCGTCCGGCAGCAACTTCCGTCTTGAGGTAGCGATTGGTGGCCGCAATGATGCGCACATCCACGCGTTTGGTTTTGTCTTCGCCGACGCGCTCGTATTGTCTCTCCTGAAGTACGCGGAGGAGCTTGCTTTGCAGCTCGAGCGGAATCTCCCCGATCTCGTCGAGAAACAACGTGCCGCCATCTGCCGCCTCGAAGCGACCGGCCCGCTCCTTGAACGCTCCCGTGAACGCGCCCTTCACGTGACCGAACAACTCGCTCTCGTAGAGCTCCTTGGGAATAGAGGCGCAATTCACGCGAATCAACGGTTTGTCTGCGCGCTTGCTCCGCTTGTGAATTTCTTTCGCAATCAATTCCTTGCCCGTTCCTGTTTCCCCTAAAATCAAAACCGTGGAATCCGTCGGGGCAACCACCTGGATGCGATTTAGGACGGCCTTCAAGGCGCGGCTTTCTCCCACGATGTCCGTGGAGCCGTTTGCTGTCTCGAGCTCCTCTGAGTGTGTGCCCGAGACCGCCTGTTGAATGGCGTTCAAGAGATCGTCCGCATCGAATGGCTTCGTCAGGAATTCCACGGCGCCGGCCTTCATGGCTTTTACCGACATAGGAATACTTCCGTGTCCGGTGAGGAAAATGATCGGGACGGCGATTCCCGCCTCGGCCAGCTCCCGCTGCAGATCCAGTCCGCTCAAACCAGGCAGTTCGACATCCAGAATCACACACGACAGGGGTGGCCCCGCAGCGCGATTCATAAACCGTTGCGCCGAGGCGAACAGCTCCACTTCAAACCCTTCGATCCGCAGGAGGCTTTCCAGCGCTTCCCGCACGCCGGCGTCATCATCAACTACGCAAACAGGAGGATCAGTCGTTTTCATTGGTCATTTGCTCCTTTTCGTCGTTCACCGCATAATAGAGATTTGATCTCTTGTTTTCTTCGCGTCTCAGGTTTTTCGACCCTGTTTCGCGGTGCTGCCGCCGTTGTTCAAAGCCGTCTCAACCGCGGCAAGAAGGGCCTCTTCGCCAAACGGCTTGAGGAGACAAGCCACCGCGCCATCGACCATCACCCGGGCGAACGTCGCCTCATCTCCATGGGCCGTGATGAAAATGATAGGGACCGAACGGGAATTCGCGATCAAGCGCCGTTGGAGTTCCGGTCCACTCATGCCCTCCAGCCTGACATCAAGGATCAAGCATTGCGTTTCGTCGAGTTGCTCAGAATTGAGAAAGTCTTCAGCCGCCTCAAACGCCTTGACTTGGAAACCCACCGACTTCAGCAGGCTCTCCAACGACTCGCGGACGGATTCGTCGTCGTCAACTACCGAGATCAAGGAAACCCGATTCATGGGGAGCACGTTCGAAAGCATCTCCGATAACCCCGCTTATTTCTATCATACTTTGGTATTACCCGCAGACGCTTGTCCAGGCGGACGGGTCGTCCGATTCTCGCTGAGTTTCTCTGCAGGAGGAAACGGAACGGGGGCAACAACGCTGAAAGAAGTTTTTTCAAAGCTGTCGCGCTCGACTGGCTCGCACCCGACGAGAGCGCGAAGGCTGCGATCTTTCTCGCATCCGACTACACCAGCCACATCAAGGGAACGGAGTTGCTTGTGGACGGCGACAAGGCGGTCGATGCTGTATCGAACCTGGGAACAACCTCTCGCACATTGCGCTACAGTGAATTTTTACGCATTTGCTGCCGGCACCCAGAATTGAAAGGTTGCGCCGGGGCCCTCGTTCGATACGGCCCATAGCCGGCCGCCGTGACCTTGAACTATGGAACGGCTGATCGACAGGCCCAGGCCCAGGCCGCCGGGTTTGGTGGTATGGAACGCGTCAAAGATTCGCTCCCCGCTCTTTGGATCAACGCCGATTCCTGTGTCTTGCACTGCAACACAGACCGCACCTTCACTGCGTTGCGTTCTGATGACGAGTTCTCGCGGACGGTCTTGTACGATGCTCATGGCTTCCATGCCGTTCAGGATCAAGTTCAACACTACCTGCTGTAGTTGAACACGGTCGCCCATTATGGGAGGGAGGTTAGCGGCCAGCTGTGTCTCTAGTGTGATCCGCTCTCTCTGCATCTGGCTCTCGGTGAGGACGACAACCTCTCCAATAGTCTCGTTGATATCCAGGCGTTCCGCGGTGTGCGTTTTCGTGAAGAGGG
Organism: uncultured Verrucomicrobiae bacterium; assembly: GCA_963708595.1. GTDB lineage: Bacteria > Verrucomicrobiota > Verrucomicrobiia > Chthoniobacterales > Terrimicrobiaceae > DASTFP01. The sequence goes on along the minus strand of CAVPTR010000028.1, from coordinate 41,582 downwards.
CTCGAATCCGTTGGGTGACGACGCCTGCTCGATTCCCATCACGGAGAATGCGGCGAATGGCTTCGCGCGCCTCGGCGAGGTTAGGCGAATCCCCAGCCAGCCAGCGCAGGGAGGCATTGGCGTTGGTAACGACGCCCGCGAGGGGCTGATTGACTTCGTGGGCGATGGACGCGGCCATTTCTCCCATCGTCGTCAACCGAGTTACACGAGCCAGCTCGCTTTGTGCTTCGCGCAAAGAAGCCTCACTTCGCCGCAGTTCGTCCTCCGCGCGCTTGCGTTCAATGTTTTCCTGTTGCAGATCGGCGTAGAGCTGCGCGTGCTCAAGCGAGATCGCTGCTTGCGAGGCCAACAGCTCCAGCACTGCGATTCGATCCGGCGTGAAGGCCCCGGCAGTCAGATTGTTTTCGAGATAGAGTACACTGACGACTTTGGCCTGCGTTACGATGGGCAGGCAGAGAATGGATCTCGGTCGCTTCCCTCCAAGATATTCGTCCCTTGAAAACACGTTTGCGACCAAAGCATCATGAATGACCACGCTTTCGCGCGTGCGAATCACGTAGTGGAGCATGGATTCGGGGAGATCAGCGGGGGTGATTGCGGCATGACGAAGAGCAACTGCGATCATGCCACGGTCGGTTTTGGCTTCCGCCGCAATCTGGAGCTCATCGCTGCGAATAGCGACCAGCACACCGCGCTCCGCTCCCGCATGTTCGACCGCGATCCTCATCAAAGCTTCCACGAGCTTGTCGAGGACGATCTCGCTAGACACGGCCTGTGAAGCCTTGACGACGGTACCGACATCGAGCTGCGCGACCGGCGTGCCGATCGTCGTGATGGACGAGGAAGAAGTGCGTTCCTCGTAGAGCGGCGGATAAGATTGGTCAATCTGTCGCACTTTCCCGTGGGCGCCCCAACGGAGATAGCAGTAACGGGCGTTTCGCAAATAGGCGTGGGCGATCGTCTCGAAGCCGCGCGCGGAGTAGAACCGCGCAGCAACTTCATGCGCGATCGCCTCGTTCTGGACATAGCCGTGTTCCCGGGCTGATTGAATAGCCTTTTCGTAGAGATTCTCCGCGTCCAGCTCCCGCCCGTCGATTCTCGCAATCTCGGCGGCGAGCAAGGCAGCCCGGTTCCCGAAATTCTCGGGGCAATTCTCTGCCCACACAACGATCTGCTTGTGATTGGCGGCAAGCGCCTCGCGATATCGGAGCTTCTCCTCGGACGATGCAGAGCCGGTACTGTGCTGCCCGGGCAAGTGCCCTATAGAAAACGTATTCAGCCCCCTCAAGATGTCCCGGACCAGTCTGTAGTAGCGGCTCCGCCTTTGCTGCCGCCTCAAGGGCTGACGTGTAGTCGCCCGCGTAGTAGCACGCTTGCAGCTTGCGGATCCAATACCAGCATCTGGCGAATACCGAGTGCGGATTGGCGTTCAAGTTCTGCTCGAACAGGCCCTCATCAAACTCTTGATCGTTGAACGAGGACAAGCTGGCCGTCAGCCCCATGAGAGCCCGTATGAACCTGAGCTGTCCGACAATTATGTCGACGACGTACCCAAACTTCGCCTTTCGTGCGAACTCAAGTCCGGCTTCGGCCTCGCGTTGCACGACGGCGAGCGGATCTCCGGCTGCGAGAAGCATCGTAACCAAGCGGTCGCAGGAATAGACCGCATATTTTAGGTCGCCCGTCTCCTGCGCCGTGATGAAGGAGCCTCGCAACAATTCGATACTATTGCGCAAGTGCCTTGACCAAGGATTAATAAAGTAACCGAAGCACTGCGAGACACGGGTCCGGAAACGCTCCAAGCCGCGCTTCTCCACCAGATCTAGGCCGAGCTTCCCGAACCGGAACGCGGCCTCATAGTCGCCGAAACGCGGTCCCACAAGCCAGCCGAGTTGGACGTAGGCGACGCATGATCCGTCGCTGTTGCCGCGCTCCAGGCTGAGGTTCACGATCCGTGCGACGACGAGGCACCGCAGGTTCTCGTCGACGAAATAGGCGGGCTCCTCAATCGCTGTAAGAACATCGAGGGTTGCCTGGCAGGCTGGGTCGGTCATGGCGGGCAAGTCGACGAGCGCCTCGATTGTCCGGTTCCCGAGCTGATGCCGGATCTGCTCATACTCCTGTCGCACCTCGTCGTTCGTCGGGTGCGGCGACCAGTCGACGCCGGTGCGCCGGAGGTATTCGAGGGCGGCTGCGACAGCACGGTCGTTCTGATCCAAAGCGGCGTAAAGTTCCGTTTGCAGGCGCGCGACGACGGAACTGTCAGTCAGATGCTCGGCGCGGCGCGACAGCATCGACAACCGTTCTTCGGCCGCCGCGAAATCGCTGGTTAAAAATTCGCACTCGGCACGCTGGACCTCCAGCGCGAAGGTGAGGGAGTACTGTCGCTCCCAACTCTCCTCTGCCAGCAACGGGCGGCCCGCGACAAAGTAAGTCAGCGCCGAAGCATAGGCGGTCGAAGCCTTGGCCCGCTTACCAGCAACGAGATTGAGTTCGGCGACCTGCTGTCGCTCCTCCAGCGAATCGATCAACATGCTACCGCGATCGAGTTGATTGACGATTTCAAAGATTTTCTCCTCCATCTCGTCCGGTGCCGTCCGTGACACCAACAATCGACCGATCCTAAGATGTACCGCCGCCCGCTCGCTTTCAGGGATGAGCGCGTAGGCTGCCTCCTGGACGCGGCCGTGGACAAATGTGTAGCGGCTTTCCAGTCGGAAGGCCAGTCCCGCGCGAAGAGCCTCCCAGAGAGCCGCGTGGATCTGCTCCTCCGATGCCCCTCGAACCAGAGCCAGAGTGGCAATTTCGGCTACGTTCCCCAAGCAGGCCAGCTGCCCTAACGTTTCCTGCGTCGTCCGCGGCAACCGGCTCAGCTTGCCGGCCATGAAATCCACCACGTTGGCGGTGTAGCCCTTGGCCCGGATGCTTGCCAGGTCCCAGGTCCAGGCTGCTGCGCCTGAGTCGAACACCAGCAGCCCCTCCTCGGCTAGTGCGGTCAAGAACTGGATTGCGAAGAATGGATTGCCCCCGGTCTTCTCGTGCACGAGTTCTGCGAGCGACCGGGCGGAAGCCCACTCGCAATGCAGGGAATCGGCTACCAGCCGGCTCACATCGTCCAGACCAAGAGGCAGAAGCGTGATATCCTGGATGTTCGCTCCGGCCTTACGGAGCGCATCAAAGGTTCGCATCAGCGGATTCGAGGGACCGACCTCATTGTGCGCGTAGGCACCGACCAGTAGGAGGTGGTGGACCTCGCGCTTGGTGATTAAATGCTCGAGCAGTTCAAGGGTTGCCGCGTCAAGCCACTGCAGATCGTCGAGGAACAAAGCGAGCGGGTGGTCCGGCCGAGCGAATACATCGACAAACCGCCGAAACACCAGCTGGAAGCGGTTCTGAGCGTCCAGCGGCGAGAGCTCGGCAACGGGCGGCTGCTTCCCGATGACGAACTCGAGCTCGGGAATCAGGTTGACGATGAGCTGACCGTTTGGACCGACAGCCTCCCGCAGCGCGTTCCGCCAATGGCTGACTTCAGCATCGCTATCAACCAGAATTTGATTAATGAGGGCCTGAAAGGCCTGCGCGAGGGTGGCATACGGGATGTCCTGTTTGCGTTGGTCGAATTTGCAGGACGCGAACAGACCGTTGCGCAGAATGAGATGCTTGTACAACTCATTAAGAATTGAGGTCTTTCCCACGCCGGAATAACCGGACACGAACGCAAACTCCGGGTACCACCGGCTGCGACCCGATCAAAGGCCGCGAGCAGTCCCTGAATCTGCCGCTCTCGCCCGTACAACTTCTCCGGAATCAGCAACCGGTCCGACACGTCGTGGATGCCCAACGTGAAACCGAGGGATTTGTCCGACGGACTCCAGGGCCGCGAGGCAGCTCCGAAGATCGGCCTCGACTCCCGCGGCGGTCTGATAACGTTCCTCAGGTGTCTTCGCGAGAAGCTTCATGACAATCGCCGAGATCGATTCCGGCAGCCCCTTCACCCGTTCATTTGGGAGCATCGGCTTCCTTGCGATGTGGCAATGAACCCACTCCATAGGATCGGTAGCCGTGAAGGGGAGTACCCCTGTGAGCATTTCATAGAGGGTAACACCGTAGGAATACAGGTCGCTTCGCGAATCGATCGATCGATTCATACGGCCAGTCTGTTCGGGCGCCATGTAGGCCAGCGTCCCTGCAATCTCCGTGGGCGGTCCAGGAAGCTGGCGCTCGCGCGGAAGAGGGGAGGCAATGGCGAAACCCGTTAGCCAGGCGTGGCCAGTTACTGAGTCGATGAGGATGTTGCCGGGCTTGACGTTCCTGTGGATAATTCCACGGGCATGCAAGCTCCTGAGAGCGACTGCAATGCCAACGGCTATACGAAGGAATTGCGACGGCTCCATGGGCTGGCCGAGAGCTCGTTCCAGAGGATCGCCGCCGGGATCCTCCATCAGAAGCCCTGCCCGCCCTTCGTGATGCACCAGCTCCACGGGTCGAGCCGCCCAAGCGGGATCCAGTCGCCCGGCGAGCGAATAGGCGTGCTGAAGTCGTGCAATCGTGTCCGGCACCGGTTGCTCCAGAGCGGGTGCCAACACAAGCACCTGTGCCGGATCAGTATCTCGCTTACCTCGGAACAGGACGAACTCCCCGTCCCCAGACAGCCTCTCGAGAGTGAAGCTTGTAAGCTCGGTCATAGCGTGAACTCAAGCAAGTCCAGATTGTCCATCGTACAACCTTTGTTTCCCACGCAACGTTAAAAATACACTTCTACAACCCTTTGATCATCGGCCTTGACGACAAAAGTCACAAGTGAGGTGGTAAAGCCAGTGGATTTCCATGAGTTTGTTAATGCAATCAAGGAACTTGGGATTTTCTGGGCAATTATCAATGAGCCCCCCACCGGGGAGCGTAAGGAAAGATAGGTAGAATGATTTCAGAACGAAATAGAGGGCAAGTATGAAGCGGTCTTTGCGCGTACTGCATCTCGAAGACAACCCCCGCGATGCGGAGCTTATTCAGGCAGTGCTCGAGGGTGAGGGTGCCATCTGTGATGTAACACGCGTTGAAACTCGGGCGGAGTTTGTCGCTTCCATTGATGAGGGCGGCTTTGACCTAATCCTTGCAGATTATACGCTGCCCTCATTCGATGGCCTTTCTGCATTACAAATCGCCTTGGAGAAATCGCCGGATGTCCCATTCATTTTTGTTAGTGGCACGCTCGGAGAGGAAGTAGCGATCGAGGCACTTAAAATTGGTGCGACGGACTATCTTCTAAAGGAGCGATTATCTAGGATTGGGCCCTCGGTGCATCGAGCTTTGCGAGAAGCGAAGGAAAGAGCCGAGGGCAAGCGTGCCGAGGCCTTGCTGGCAGGAGAGAAGCGGCTTCTCGAGATGATCGCGACCGGTGCTGCGCTCAAGGAGATCCTGAATGTCTTGTGTCTGATTTTCGAGGAGCAGCGCAGCGGCACGCTCGCTTCTGTCTTGTTGCTTCGTCCCGATGGTCTTCATCTGGAGTCCGTGGCGGGGCCGAGTCTTTCCAAAGGATGGACGCAGCAGATCGAAAATCTGCCAATTGGACCGTGTGCCGGATCTTGCGGGACGGCGGCATATCGGGGATCACCGGTCATAGTCTCCGACATTGCGACTGATCCGCTTTGGGCAGTGCCGGAGCATCGTGCTTCAGCATTAAGGTATGGGCTGCGAGCTTCTTGGTCGAATCCAGTACTCTCTTCGGAAGGAAAGGTCCTGGGAACCTTCTGCATGTACTATCGCGAAACGCGAAGTCCGAACTCGCATGACCTCGAGCTCATCGAGTTAGCGACGCACCTTGCACGAGTTGCGATTGAACGCAAGCGGGCAGAAGAGGAGCGCCAGGGTCATCTCTCGTTCCTGGAGACCATGGATCAGGTTAACCGGGCCATCCAGCGGACGAATGACCTCGAGCAGATGATGAGCGATGTGCTTGACGCAGTGCTTTCGATCTTTAACTGCGACCGAGCGTGGCTGGTCTATCCCTGTGATCCGGAGGCTGGCTCGTGGAGTGTGCCGATGGAGCATACTCGGCCGGAGTTCCCCGGCCTTTTTGCCGCGGGGTTTGACTTACCCGTGGACCCGGCCATCGCGGAAGTGTTCCGAACCGTCAGGGCGGCCAACGGTCCTGTGAGATTTGGTCCGGGCTCGGAACATCCACTTCCAGCGGAGGCGGCGAAGCGCTTCAGTATACAGTCACAGATTGCTTTGGCCGTCCGACCCAAGGTCGACAAGCCCTACCTGTTAGGGCTTCACCAGTGCTCGTACCCGCGTGTGTGGACGCCGCCGGAAGAGCGGCTCTTTCAGGAGATTGGCCGACGGCTGGAAGACGCCCTGACCAGCCTATTGATATTTCGCAACTTGCGTGAAAGCGAGCGCAAACTGGAAGAGGCCCAGCGCCTCACGCACGTCGGCTACTGGGAGCGTGACCCCGATACGGATCTTATCACCTGGTCGGACGAAACCTATCGCATCTTTGGGCTGCAGCCGCAACAACGTGCCCTAAACCTCGCCCGGCTGACGGAACTGATCCATCCGGAAGATATGCAGATCATGGTCCAGGCCGTCGCGGAGGCGCTTCGGGGTGGCCGTCGCTACGATGTGGAGTACCGAGTGGTCCGGCCCAACGGCATGGTGCGACTGGTCCATAGTCAGGGCGATGTTATCTGGGACGAGACCGATCGGCCGCGCCGCATGTTCGGCAGCGTGCAAGACATCACCGAGCGCAAACGGGCCGAGCAGCGCCTGATGGCGCAACACACGGTCACGCGGATGCTAGCGGAGGCCGCCACCCTCGAAGAAGTCATTCCGAAAGTACTTCAGGCGGTGTGCGAGTTCCTGCAATGGGACCTCGGGGCGATGTGGCGCTTAGATCGCGAAGCGGGCGTCCTACGTTGCATCGAGGTTTGGCACAAGGAATCCGTAGAGGTTCCAAGTTTTGAAGCTGTCAGTCGCGAGAGCGGTTTGATGCCCGGGATGGGGCTTCCGGGCCGAGTCTGGTCTAGCCGTGAACCAACGTGCATTTCTGACGTCGCTGACGATGCCAACTCTCCGCGCGCGTCCATCGCGGCGCGCGAAGGACTGCATGCCGCCTTCGGTTTTCCGATTCTGCTCGGTGGAGATGTCTTGGGAGTCATGGAGTTCTTCAGCCGAGAGATACGGCAACCCGAACAGGACCTGCTCGACATGACGGCTCCTCTCGGAAGCCAGATAGGCCAGTTCGTCGAACGCAAACGAGCCGAAGATGCCTTGCACCACGCACAGACGGAACTCGCCCATGTTACGCGGGTGGCGACTCTGGGCGAGATGACCGCCTCCATCGCGCATGAGATCAATCAGCCGCTAACCGCGGTCGTTACCAACGGTATTGCCGGTCTGCGTTGGCTCGCGGCGCCAACTCCCAATGTCGATGAGGCGCGCTCTGCCCTTGAGCGCATTATCAGAGATGGGAAACGCGCAGGTGACGTGATCGCCCGGATTCGCGCGCTAGTGAAAAAATCGGTTCTGACCAAGGCGCAGCTTAACTTGAGCGAAATGATTCAGGAAGTAGTCGCTATAACCAATCCTGAAGCTCGCCAGCATCGGATTTGGACGCGGACTGAACTGGCCCCCAGCCTGCCCCCGGTGCAGGGCGATCGCGTCCAGTTGCAGCAAGTGATCTTGAACCTGGTGATGAACGGCATCGAAGCCATGAAGACGGTCACGGATCGCCCACGAGAGTTGCTGATCAGGTCCCGGCTGCATGGACCCGGCAAAGTAGTCGTCGCCGTAAGAGACTCCGGCATCGGTCTTGACGCGCTGCGTATGGAGTGGCTCTTCAAGGCCTTCTATACGACAAAGCCCGAAGGGATGGGGATGGGGTTATCCATTAGTCGCTCCATTATTGAGGCGCATGGCGGCGAGCTATCAGCGACAGCGAACAGCGGACCCGGCGCGACCTTTCAGTTCACCCTGCCAGCAGATACGGCTAGTCAATAGCGAATCCGGCGCGCCTCCTGTTGTTTTTCCTATTAGGATGATCGCCCCCTGCGCGGCGCGCTCTCGATCGCGGGCGAAATTTCGACTGTTCGATTTTTCGTTCGGGTCTCCTACAATATCACAACTTCATACGTGGAGGCTTTCACCTTTGGGTTGATTCGGAAAACGGGAGGGGCTTCTGTCCGACTTCCTTAGCTTCCTGCTGCTCCTGTCGCAGCCAACCGGCCTCCACAAGCTCGTCGAGTGCTGCCTGTGCCAGATCTCGGGTACCGAGCAATCCCCATGATCGAACAGCTCGGGAAATTTTGCAGCCTCTTCCTTGATCAACCTGTCATACTCATTGTGCGGCCCGATCCAAAACCACTCCACCTGCTCGCCGCGCAAGAGAGCCAGTGCGCGGTAGTCACGGCCCACTCGTGCCGACCAGAAATCTCCCACTCGCTTGAAATGAAGCGAAGGATGGCGCGGGTCCTGCCGCCAGAGTTTAAAAATTCTTTCGTGCCAGCCGACGAATTTCCGGCGGCAACTCCAGAAAACGCCTACGAAAACTTGGGGTCGTCGAGGACTTCATCGAGGGGCACTTTCGGCTGATCCCCTTCCCCTTCCATCAGGCGCGTATAAAGCGCCTCCAATTTCCCGTTTTCCGCGTCTTCCTCGATCTGCCAATCCCACGCCGAAGCATGCTGCTCGTTTAAATCGCGAAACTCCGATGGCGGGAGTTTTGCAATGGCTTCTTCGATCTCGGCCAGCGTGCTCACACGAAAAAGGTAACTTCAAAGGGGCCACTCTGGCAAGCGCTGCCCCCGTCGAAGCGCGGAAAGCCGGGATGGCCTAATGATAACGGAACTGCTTACCCTTCCTCGATCAACTCCTCAGAAAACCTGAGCCATGCCCTCCGATTTCAGCACCTTCCACACCGCGACCGTCCATATGCCCTATGGCTATCAATGTCGTCTGGTGTGCGGTGAGGGCGCCAATCCTGACGACAAGTCAACTCTCGTTTGCGGGACGGACTGCCGTTCTCAGTTGATCGAGACGAAGTGCGCGAAGCGCCGGGGTGTGTTCCGAAAGAAAAATATCGCTCCTGATGCGATTGCCGTGTAAGCGGATTAACAATGCCTAAGGTTGTTGAGCACATAAGTCTGGCGATCGGTGTGATCGGCGTGACTGTGATTCTGTGGGGCGTTCTTCTCGGCCTGTTGCGCCTCGTGCGTCTTGAATGGGCGAGCCTCAGCGGACGGGATACTCTCGTCGAACGTGAAGACCTGCGGCATCACCTCGGGTATTATCTCCTGCTCGGCCTCGAGTTCCTGATCGCGGCCGATATCGTCCACACGGTGCTGACCCCAACACTCGCTGACCTCGCGATCCTCGGTGCGATCGTCGCGATCCGAACCGTAATCAGTTTCTCAATCAACTGGGAGTTAAGACAGGCAGGTCGCCATGAAGCCGGAGGCGGCAAGAGCACTTGAACTGACTGATAGGAAATCGCTTCTTACGCCCTGCGGCTGTCGATGCCGCGCTCGTATTCGCCGGATTTCCGCAATTCGCGTTTCAGGACCTTGCCCGCCCCGTTCTTCGGCAGCTGCGGAATCAGATGGACCTTGCGCGGCACCTCGTGCCGGCCGAGGTTGTCGCGGCAGTGCTGGCGCACCTCCTGCGCGGTCGCCTGCGCGCCCTCCTTAAGTGCGACGAAGGCGACGGGGATCTCGCCGTGCAGCTCGTCGGGCTCGCCGACCACCGCGGCTTCGCGCACCGCCGGGTGCTGGTAGAGGATCTCCTCGACGATGCGCGGGTACACGTTCATGCCGTTGACGATGATCATGTCCTTCTTGCGATCGACGATGCAGAAGTAGCCGTCGTCGTCCTCGGTGCCGAGATCGCCGGTGCGGAACCACTCGCCGAAGAAGGCCTCCTCCGTCTCCTCCGGGTGGTTCCAGTAGCCCTTCATCACGTTCGGGCCGCGGACGACGATTTCGCCGACGGCGCCGTGCGGAAGCTCGTTTCCGCGGTCGTCGACGATCTTCATCTCGACCATCGGCACGGGCAGGCCGACCGATGCGGGCTTGCGCACGCCGCCGATCGGGTTCATGCAGGTGGCCGGCGAGCACTCGGTGGGTCCGTCGCCCTCGTAGATCAGCTTGCCGAACTTCGCCTCGAACTGGCGCATCACCTCGACCGGCAGCGCGGCGCCGCCGGAGACGGCGAATTTCAGCGGGGCGAACTTGGCGATCTCGGTGTCGGGCAGGCGCAGCAGCACGCTGAACATGCTCGGCACGGCGGGCAGGACCGTGACCCGGTGGGCCGCGATCGCGTCGGCCACGCCCTGCGGCTCGAATTTCGGCACGGGCACGACCGCGCAGCCGTGCGTCAGCGGGAAGATCATGCAGACCGTCGCCGCGAACGCGTGGAACATCGGCAGCACGCAGAGCAGCACGTCCTTGCCCGGCTCGAGGTGCAGCGCCTGGCGGATGCTCTCGATGTTCGACGCGAGGTTGCGGTGCGTCAGCATCGCGCCCTTTGGGTGCCCGGTCGTGCCGGAGGTGTAGAGAATGGCGGCCAGATCCTCGGCCGGGTTCAGCGCCGGCTGGGGGACCGGCCCGGTGGCCGCCAGCAAATCGGAAAACGGGATGTCCTGCAGCGGGTTCTGGGCCCCGATGCAAACTTGGAGCGTGAGACTTGGGACCTGGGACTTGATCGCGTTGACGGCCTCCGCAAACGCCTCGAAGTAGACCAGTGCCTTCACGCCGGCATCCTTGAGGATGTAGGCGAGCTCCTTCGGGTTCAGCAGCAGGTTCACGGGCACGACCGTCGCGCCCGCTTTCAGGATGCCGAAGTACGCGATCGCGAACGCGTCGCTGTTCACGCAGTAGAGCCCGACGCGGTCGCCCGGCGCGATGCCGCGCGCCGCGAGGCCAGCCGCAAACCGGTCGGTCGCCTGGCCGAACGCCGCGTGCGTTGTGGTGCGTCCCTGGAAGTGGATGGCGGGCAGCGGGCCGAACTGTGCGGCGCTCGCGCGGAGGAGGTCGACGAGTGAAGACATGGCGCGAGCATACCGGCGGCCGGGGGGCCTGGCAATGGCTGCGTGCCAGCCAACATCTATGAATCTGTTGGGGGTTATCCCCCAGATCATGAGCGCAATTTCCCAGTGCTTAGGCTTGCCGGGACATATTGTCGCGAAGCCTCAGTGGTTCGTCGCACTTGTTCTCACACGGCCCGAAGCCGCCGGAATGTCTGGAGCCTGTGACCGATTAAGGCGCCAGCGGTAAAGAACATGATGAGGCTGTAGATCGCCGCCGGAATCGCCTGTCCGCAGAATATCAGAGGGAAGTTTGCGTGCGCTCTTCGTCACGAAAACCTAGCAGCAATAGTTCAAGTTTATTAAGAGCCTCACGCTCATCGGGCCCGGTCGCTTCAAGGACGACACGGGCGCCGTAATCCAAATTGGCAGTAAGCACTTCCAATAGGCTCGCGGCCGAGAACTTCTCCTCGCCTTTCCAAATCGTGATTGTGCTCTTGAACCTATTCACCCAGCGGACAAATCGCGCTGCGGGGCGCGCGTGCAATCCGAGCTTGTTGACGATCTCGACTTCTCTCCGCATATTGGCAACATAGAGTCGATCTTCCAAATCACGAAGTGAAAACCCCTTTTTGGAAGCGACGATCAGGGACTACCCGATAATTAATTTGAGTCTTTAGAGCATCACGACAATGCCATGAGCTTATCTTTGCGTGCTACGCCAGCGTCACAGGCTGTTTCGAAGAGGCAAAAGAAAACCTCGGCGTGCGATTCGCTCTTGATAAAGACATTTGGTGAGCCAACGACCAAAACGGGCAGATCCGCAGAAACCGCTCGACGGAGCGACGAACGTTAAGGCCAACCATGAAAACATTCGAAAACAAGACCGTCCTCATCACCGGAGGCGCCTCCGGCATCGGCAAAGCCACCGCCATCGCGTTTGGCAAAGAAGGCGCAAATGTGGTCGTCTCCGGCCGCCGCGTTGCTGAGGGAGAGCAGGTCGCCCGGGAAATCACTTCAGCCGGTGGAAGTGCCTTATATGTGCAGGCCGATGTCGGCCGGGAGGAGGACATTGTTGCGCTCGTGGAAAAGACCGTCGGCGCCTTCGGGGCGCTGCACGTCGCGTTCAACAACGCCGGCACCGAGGGCCAGTTCGGCCTGCTCATCACCGAGCAGACGGTCGAGCACTACCATCAGGTCTGCGATGTTAACATCCGCGGCGTGTTGCTGTTGATGAAGCACGAGATCCCGGTCATGCTTCGGTCCGGTGGTGGAGCCATCGTGAATAACTCCTCCATCGGTGGCCACATCGGCTTTCCTGGCGCGTCAGCTTACGTCGCCAGCAAGTTCGCCGTGATAGGCCTCACCAAGACGGCGGCCCTGGAATTCGCCAAGCAGGGCATCCGCGTCAACAGTGTCTCTCCGGGCACGATCCAAACGGAAATGTTCGACCGGGCCTTCGGCGAAGGAGAAACCGAGGTGAAGAGAACGATGGCGGCACAAAACCCGGTTGGTCGCATCGGCACGCCGGAGGAAATCGCAAGCGCAGTGCTCTGGCTCAGTTCACCCGGTGCTGCGTTCACCACGGGCCAGGACATCATCGTAGACGGAGGCTACACCGCACGATAGCCGAAAGGTCAGGCGGAGAGGCGGTGGCGCTCGCGATGCACGCTTCGGATTCTGGCAAAATTGCGCCACCAGCAGAAGTGGGCATACTAAACGAACCCAAAACACTCAACCGCCCCGCCCTGTTATGAACAATTGTTTACACCTCGGCGGGGCTTTCGCTTTGTCCCGTGAGGCAGTCGTTGTATGATATTCCATGTGCCTTCGGTCAACTGGACTCACGTGCATAATGTCTTTGATGGTCCTCGGATGCGCCACCAATCCATATGCGTCGCGTGCCGCCGTTGCCATCCAGCACATCTTCCGGGACCAGGACGATAGCCACCTATGGCGTGTGCAAAAAAAACGTCAACAGCGACTGGCACGCGAAGCCGGTCGCATTGGCTATATTGGTAACGCGGGCCCAGCGTTGGGTTCATCGCCGCCTTCTTCTTGTCAATGAATGCGAGATTCCGGCGCGTTCCATATCGGATCGGCGCGCTGCGCCGGCTGCAACCATAATTTATCGCGAACGGGCAACCGTGAGATGTCGGGAAACCGTGGCATTGCACAACCTTTTCCTTCGTGCCAACAATCGACAAAATGTTGAAATTGCTTGGCAGGCAGACCCTTCAGATTATTTCCGGACTTGGGGATTTCGCTCTATTTACCGGCACGTCGTTCAGTTCTGCGGTGAAATCCAGAAGGCTGGCGCGGCGGATCGCCCGCGCTGTTTATGAGCAAGGCGCGCTTTGTTTGCCTGTGGTCTTAATTGTGGGCATGTTTACTGGTTTGGTGCTGGGATTGCAGGGGTACTATGTCCTGAATCGCTTTGGTTCGGAAGGTTTGTTGGGAGCGCTGGTTTCGCTCAGTCTGGTGCGGGAAATGGCACCGGTGCTGGCTGCTCTGGTGCTTGTGGGGCAGGCGGGTTCCGCACTGGCGGCAGAACTTGGCATTCAGCGCAACACGGAGCAGATCGTGGCGCTGGAGACGATGGGGGTGAGCAGTCATGGTTACCTGGTGGCCCCTCGTTTGATTGCTGCTCTTCTGGTTTTTCCGATTCAAACGGCGCTTTTCGTAGCGATTGGTTTGTGGGGCGGCAGTCTGTCCGGCTCTCTGCTGCTCGGCGTGGAGCCAGGAGTTTACTGGTCGTCGGTAGAGCGGGCTGTGGGATCGGAGGATGTGAGGGAATGTTTCATGAAAGCGGCCACATTTGGACTTTTGACCATCAGTGTTTGTGCATATCACGGCTTCAACGCGCATCGCTGTCGCTCAGCAACAGGCGCCCGGGCTGTCAGCGCGTCCACCACTCGGGCAGTGGTTCATTCCAGCATCATCGTCCTGGCGGCCGACTACGTTATTACGTCATTTCTGGTCTGATGATGGCCACCGTCAAACAAGATCTACTGCTTCGTGTCGAAGACCTGCACAAGCGCTTCGATGACCATATTGTTCTGGCGGGAGTCGGACTCGATGTGGTGCGCGGCAGCGTTTTTACCGTGGTTGGCCCGAGCGGAGCCGGCAAGTCTGTGTTCCTTAAGTGCCTGGCAGACGTCATGCAACCGGATGCAGGACAGATCAGCTTTGACGGACGTCCTCTTAGTTTCACCGATCCTGCCGCGCGCTCGGAGTTTCGTCGGCGGTGCAGTTTTCTCTTTCAAAGCAACGCCCTCTTCGATTCGTTGTCGGCTTTGGAGAATGTGGCGCTCCCGCTTGAACAGACGACAGACCTCACAGACAATGAGATTCGTGAGCGCAGCCTCGAAGCTTTGCGACAACTTGAAATTGATGATCATGGCAATCACTACCCCAGCCAGCTTTCCGGCGGCATGCAAAAACGTCTCGCGCTTGCCCGTGCGCTCGTTACCCGTCCGGAACTCGTATTGTTCGACGAACCGACCGCCGGCCTTGATCCGCTGCGCCGCAACGCCGTTTTTGCCATGATCGCCAAATACCAGCGCCAGTTCAGTTTTACCGCGCTCATAGTGACCCATGACGTGGTCGAGGCGCTGGTCGCCAGCGACCGTGTCGCGCTCCTTGACCGGGGGCGGATATGTTTTGAAGGCACTCCTGCCGAATTCTCCGCTTCCAGCCACCCCGTTGTGTGCGGTTTCCGCGACAGTGCCGATGTACTTGGCAGCTCCCTTGCTGCTATCCGTCGTGGGGAGAACATTCAATCCGACGACTCATGAAACAGACCAAGCTCGAGCTTCTTGTTGGAATCTTTGTGCTGCTTGGCATCGCTGCGGTTGCCTACCTTACGATGAAACTCGGCTCGGGATCGCTGATCGGTGGCGACACCTATCTCGTTGAGGCCCGCTTTGCCAATGCCGGTGGCTTGCACACCGGCAGCAGCGTGCTTGTGGCAGGCGTGACCGTCGGACGTGTGGACGAGGTGCGAGTGGACCCGGCGGATTACAGCGCCATCGCAACGCTTCGAATCCTGGCGGGGCTGAGACTTCCGACGGATTCCATGGCCTCCATAAAAACCACCGGGCTGATCGGCGACAAGTATGTATCCCTTTCGCCAGGGGCGGATGAGACTTATTTAGAGCCCGGTACAAGAATAACGATGACGGAATCGTCTGTCGATCTTGAGTCCTTGATCGGCAAGGCGGCTTTCGGCAGTGTCGATAAGGAAACAGAAGAAAAACCCCCACCGTGAATCTACGCCCGCTCCTCCTCCTCGCCCCCTTGATCTTGCTATCCGGCACGGCCTCCGCATCGACTGCCGAAGCGGAAAAGCGCCTGCAAAGCGCGGTGAATGAGGTCCTCAGAGTCGCCGACCGCGCCCCTTCTAACAGTGCCTTGACGGAGAGCTTGCAGCCCGTGTTGCTAAAGTATATGAGCTTCGAAGCCATGACTCGAAGGGCGATCGGTCCGGGATGGCGCCAATTCACGCCGGATCAGCAACAGAAGGCTACTCAGCTCTTCACAACATTGGTCATTCGCAAATACAGCAGCAAATTCACTCTTGGCGAGCATCCGGTCGTCAAATTCAAGACGGCGTCGTCTCTCGCACCCGGTCGTGTGGAGGTGCCGACCACTCTGCTTTATCTGGGCAGTCAGTACAATGTTACCTATCGCCTGGAGGAGGCCGAGGGCTGGCGCATTACCGATGTGGTGGTTGAAGGCGTGAGTTTCGTTGCAAACTACAGAGCCCAATTTGATGCCCAATTCAAGAAAGGCGGTTCGAATGCGGTCATCGGCGCGCTATCTGAATCTGTGGCCCGTCCCAAATGAAAATGCGTCCTACATTCCTTCTGTCCCTTCTTCTTGTGGCTTCTTCCGTCTCGCTGTTGACCAGCTGCACTTCCAACTATCGGAAGCGGCCAAAGCCAACTGTTTCTGCCGCAGTCGGGGCGAGTAAGGTCCAGGGGAACCCCGTGAAAGGTGACGCAGTCGAGTTGGATGAATACAGCACAGCATCGGTTCCCGACCCTTGGGAACCCGTCAACCGTGCCATCTTCCGGTTTAACGATGGTGTCTACACCATACTGTTTCGGCCGATTTCAAAAGTCTATGAGACAGTCTTGCCCAAACCGGCGCGCAAGGGCCTCGACAACGTATTCGAAAACGTGAGAGTCCCGGTTCGTCTCGTTAACAATGTGTTGCAAGGGAAGTTCGAGCGCGCGGGGCGCGAACTTCAAAAGTTTCTCGTGAATTCCTCCATCGGCATTGGAGGCATCGTGCGCCAGTCCGACCGCATCCCATCGCTGGCCGAGGTGCCCGCCGCGGATACTGGACAGACATTTGCTAAATGGGGCATCCGTTCCGGCATATATATTGTGCTGCCTTTGCTTGGGCCGAGCACTCTGCGGGACGCCGTTGGATATGTTGGGGATTCTGCTTTAAACCCGGTGAGTTGGGTGACTACCGCGTTTGGTGCCCCTGTTTGGGCAATTGCGATCCCCTCCACAAATACCCTGCGTTCCTTGCCTCATCAGCTTCGCATCTACGATGCAGCCACCGAAAACACCTTGGATCCCTATGTCGCGGCACGCAGCGCCTTCATCCAGTATCGTAACGAGGCTGCTTTGAAGTAGATTATATAGCCGAAGGCAACTCTTTCCGTCCTTTGTTGCCTGCGTTTGCCCCGATGTTTCGCCAAGTGGGAGGACCTTCTGCTGAGCAAAGATTGAACTTACCGGCAATCGCGATCCAGAGATAGTCGCATCGCGCGAGTGGTTAACAAGGTCGTCCAGGCGCTCGCCTCACTCGGTGCGACTCCGTCTCATCTTCTGCAAGACACTCTATCGGTGGATGCGGATGCGGTTCGCGAAACTTGAGCTCAACGAACTGGAGACAAAGGCGGCTTTTTTTTCAATGAATATTGAAACGCAGAAGCCGAAGACGCAAAAAGAACTACCACAGCATTCCCTTTGAGATGACGACCGCCTCCGATCTCTTGCAACGACATTTTCAGACACTTGTCGAGGACAACGCGCAATGGCAGACGCTGATCGCCGATGACGTCGTGTGGGAACTTCCCTACGCGCCCGCCATCGGCCATCCTGCGCAGCTATCGGGGCGGGAGGAGGTGGTGCGTCACGTCACCTGGTTTCTGGGGGCGGTGGAAAATTTCCGTTTCTACGATCTCAAGGTGCATGCCTTCACCGATCCGGAAGCGGCAGTCGCCGAAGTCAAGGCAGAGGGGCTTATCAAACCGACGGGGCGTATCTATCTCCAGGATTATGTGCTGTTCCTGCGTGCGGCAGGCGACAAGATCGCGTTCCTACGCGAATATTTCGATCCCGTGCGTGCGGCTAAAGCGCTCGACACGCCGATACTTGGTCTCGAATCCTGACGACAAGGGGCGAGGAGCCGATCGTTCTGAGCCCGGCGGCATATAATGACAAAGCAAGCCTGATGCCGGGTTGTTAAACGGTTCCTTCAGCCATGAGCGAGAAGCGACTCGCGTGACCTGCTTATTATGCTGAACCTCTCTTGGATAAAACAGGCCGGCGCGCTATTTTAGTGAAGCGCAATGAGCCCCTTTCCCTGGCACCCGGTCGGTCTCTCTCTCAAGCTGGCCTTGGCGCCGTATGGTTGGTTCGACCCAGTTTTGGAATGGTATACGCCCCCGAGCGACTTCAGCCACGGCACCTACTTCGGCATGGCGCGCTGGGGGGATGCCGGCGATAGATGCGGCTACCTTGCCACCCAGGACTTCCACGGTGAATTTCGAGAATGCGAATTCCCGCTCGAGGAACTGGAGGCGCTTGAGAAGACCCTCAAGGCAATCTCGGTTCCGCTGGGATCAAGCGTTGGCAGCTTCGATGGTGGTTCCGGACTGATCCGCATTTACCACGGGCGCGAAGGCTGGATCGACTTTTTCTATCGCAATATCGAGCAGCCGCAGTGGGATCCGCTTTTGGCTTTCATCCACGAAACGACCGAACGGTTCCTGCCGTCCCCGCCGTCTGAGATGCAGGGGAATTTCTTCGATGATCCCCCGCCAGAGGATCCCCAGCCGCGAGCCCATGGAAGAAAAACGCCCACTGCGCCGGCAGCTTGAGGATCACTCTCGTCGCTATCTAAAAAGTCTGTCGACGCCTGGACCAGCGCGAAACCTCAGGGAAGCGGGCATTGGACAGAGCTCCGAATGGAGATAGTCTCCTGAAAAGCCATTTTCTGTGGATGACGTCCCGAGCAGCGGTCCAGAGTTTTTTGATATCCGTTACGCTGCGGGCAGAATGCCCTGGGACTTCGGAGGAGTTCCGAAGTCGTTGAAGGTGTTCCTTGATAAACATCACGGGCCAGGGCGTGTGTTGATCCCGGGGTGCGGCTCTGGTTACGAAATCGAGGCGTTTTCTTCAAGGGGTTGGGACGTGATCGGCATCGATTTCAGTAAATTCGCGGTTGCCCGCGCCCGATGTTTGTTAGGTCCGTTGGCAAGCAAGGTCTACGAGGGAGATTTTTTCACCTATCCGTTACGTGAAGGGTGCTTCGACATGATCTATGAGCGTACTTTTCTGTGCACGCTGTTGCCCGATTTCTGGCTTCGCTATGCTCAACGGATTGCCAAACTGATTGTCCCGTCAGGTGTCCTTTGTGGATTTTTCTTTCTGGGTCCTGAAGACGAACCTCCGCCTTACCCAATCTCTCAATGCCAATTGGATGAACTGCTTGGCCGTTGGTTTGAAAAGATCGAAGACAACGCCGTGGAAGATTCTTTGGCGCTCTATGCCGGTAAAGAACGTTGGCAAATTTGGAGGCGTAAAACAACGAAGCCCTCTTTTTTGGAGCAGCCGCGAGAGCAGTAAAACGGCTCACGAGGACGTTCGCCCTCGCGCATCAATCGTTCCTAACGGCGGCGCGGGATCGAGCGATCGCCAAAGATACCAGCTTGCGACGGAGCGGTGCGGTTGCCAGCGCTTCGAATGACGAAGGATCGCTTCAGGCTTCACCGAGCGCCCGCGGCGGTAGAGTAGGCTGAAAGCCTTGCGGATACCAAAATCTCCCGTGGGCATCACGTCAGGACGGCCCAGATAGAAAATCATTAGCATGTGCACCGTCCACGGGCCAACGCCGCGAACCTTCGTGAGACGTTCGATCAACTCCATGTCGCTCAGCTTCGCCACGGTGCCTGATGATGGAACCGTGGTATCGAGCGTTCGTGCGGCAAGATCGCGCACCGCGAGAAGTTTGTTCGCAGAAAGACCGGCGGCGCGGAGCGAAGCGTCAGGCAAGGACTGCAGTGCGGCGGCGCTCCTATCGGGTATTAACGCGAGCACGCGCGTGTGAATCGCCGCCGCGGCCTTGCCATGGAGCTGCTGATAAACGATTGAGCGGAGCAGCGCTTGAAAAAGATCGACCTCCGGCACTGGCATGAGAGGGCAGGGGCCCACACGCTCGATCACGCGCGCCAGCACGGGATCGCTCGCGGCGAGCTTGCGGGCTGCGATGTTGCCATCGACAGGGAGTGGCGGCGTCATTGGGCGAACAAATCGGCGCCTTCGAGAGCGAGGAGGCGCAGCTTCGTCTTGATGCCCCCGGGCGCGGAGAATCCCGTCATGCGTCCGTCCGCGCCGATGAAGCGGTGGCATGGAACGAGGAGCGGCCAGGGATTCTGTCCGAGCGCGGTGCCGACGGCCCGCGCCGCTATGGTCGGCTGACCGATGGCTGCAGCGAGCTGACCGTAGCTCCACGTCTGGCCAGGCTTCACCTGCAGCGCCGCTTCGTACACAGCGCGCTGAAACGAAGATACGCGGCTCCACGCGTAGGGCAGGTCGGAAAAATCCTGCATTTCGCCTGCGAGGTGACGCCCTACCCGCGCAATAATCGCGTCCACCCAGGGCGTGGGAGGATCCTTTGAATTCGTCGCCGGCGGCAATGAAAATCCCGTGATCTCATCCTTGTTCCAAGCGATCGAACAGTAGCCGATGGGCGTGTCGAAACAGGTCGCTGCCATACACCAAATCTCGCTTAGGCAAGAGCGGACGTCGAGTTCGTCTGGTCTAAAACTTTAGACTACTCTCGCTGCCGGATGAGGGCGCCATTCGATAGACGAATGGGTGAACTCACGGACGTTTCCGGCGCCTGCTCCGGTGTAGTGTTTTCGTGGTCGGCTTTGATATTGGATCCTTCGCCTCGGCGGATGTTCGCAGTGCACCGGGTGCGACAATTCGGAAATTCGGATCGCCGTAATGCTGGTAAGAACCCCAAGTCTGCATGCCGCCACGTCCGTGCTTAGTAGCGATTTCCTCACGCGCGGCGGCCATCGCCTCGTGTGCCGGTTCCGGTGTGTGGCCTGGCCCCCGCAGGCCAAGCAACCCGCGGTAAAAGCGGCGCGCGAAAGCAAGCGCGGCGGCATCGTCTACGGGCCAGGCAGTGCAAAGAAAATTCGAGACGCCGCGGGCAAAGAACGCTTCGGCGAAGCTTGGCGCAAGCAGGGCATTTCGCGCTGAAGCGCGGTCAGGGGTAATCCCCGATTCGCACGCATTCGAGAAAACAAAACGGGGCACGCGGTCGATGCGGCTGAGTTCGTGCGCAGTAAGGACATGCTGCGGGTCCCGGTTAAAAAGCCAGCCGGACTGCGGCGGATCGGCAGAGTTGAAGAAGCAGTGTCCGCAGTAATGCAACACATCAAAACGGTGATTGATTAACTGATCGAGCACGGCCACGCGGGTGGCTTCCCCGGGACCAAAAAGCCGCACGACTTCTACGTTGGACGACCCGCCAAATTCCTCGAAGATCGCCGCCACAGACTCACCCTCCTCCTGCGCGCCGGGAAGTGGAGCGTCGCCCGCTGGGTCGGCAATGACTAGCACACGCAGAGCGCGACCAGTCAGGATCGGCGGCTCGGGCAGAGGCGCGAAGCCGGTGCGCAATTGCCGCGTAAGCCGGCACGCAGTGCCCAGAAAGAGGTCGGGAGCAAAATCTTTTGCCCGAGAGGCTGGCGCAAGCGAGATCATTTCCCAATGAACGCGAGCCGTCGTTGCGTCCACAGTGATCACGAGGGGCACGCCGGGACGCATGATAGCTTGCCGCAAGTCGTATGGTAGCAGGAGGCGCCCTATCAGATTTCCGCGGTTGAGCTGAACGCCGAAATCGTTGGACTCGGGTAGCTGATTGTTGACTTCATCGATGAGTTGCGGGTTGATCTGCGTGACCCGCTGGGGCACGGAAGCATCCTCGGTCAGGGCCGCAAACTCAAAGGTGTCACCCTGCAGGCGAATTGTGAGGCGAATCGGTTCGACAACGCTGTCGGGTGCGCTCGACTCGAGCGATCTGCGCAGGTCGCGAACTCCCTTCTTGCGGGCTTCGGCCTTTGCGGCTTCTCCGGCGCCGGCCAGGACCTGCTTCTTTGGGTCGGAATAAGCGATTTCAAGCACTTCCGGATCGTTCGCAAAGGCTGTTCGGGCGTCCACCAGCGCACGGTGCATGAGCAGGAAATTGGTTGGAGAGATGTCGATAAAGGTAATGACTTCGAGGCACGGGTCGTTCATGGCAGCCGCATCGTAGAGCGCTCTGCGCACCCCCCGGAGCCACGCGCGAACGGCATCCGCAACGCGCAGATTCCCGGCACCGGAGCCGATAAGTACCGTCTTCAAGTGCTTGCAACCCGCTCGGCCAAGCATCCACACGAGTTCGCGAGCGAGCACGGTCAACTCAGCCTGACGGAAGCTGCCCGGCTGGCCCATTCCCGCCAGCACAATGACTCGCGACGAATCGCGAGGATCGACGAGCTGCATGTTTTGGCCCAGCAGACCTGAAACGGCACCGCGGCGATGCAGCGCGGTAATGAGCAATCTTGAGTCGGTGCCGGTGCCCGGCCGGCGCCTGCTGATCGCGCGATCGAGTGCAAGCTCGGCATTCTGTGGAGCGACGCCCACGTAATGGCCGACAGAAATTGCCTCTACCTTCGGATGACCTCTCAAGCCTTCTTCGATGCCAGCCCGGACGAGCTGGATTTTGATCTTCACGCGCGCGAGCGTTGCCCTTGTTTCACCAAGCGGAGGAGTCTTAAGGTCCGGCACACCGATGGAATAAGTGATCGCACCGCGATCCTGCGTGACCTCGTCGGTTGCGAGAAAACTGCGCACGATCATCTCCTCCGCTTGGACTTCCTCGGCGGAGAGCTGGGTCTCGCGGCTCCCGCGCTCGCCAACGCGGATGCGGCGGCTGAGTTTGCGGAGTTGCTGCTCCTCACGCTGCTCACGGGCGCTGCGCGCCTCTTCAAGGGCCGCGGCATTAGTGAGCCCTCGGGGCCTCGGCGGCTGCTTCGGCAGACTGCACGGTTCGCCGGCGAGGAGTTGGCGCGTGCCCGCGATGACCTCCGAATTGTTAGGGAGTGCCCCGTGCTCGCAGTCGACAAAGTAGGTGGGAATCCGTCGGGAGCCCTCGCTTAAGTAACCAAGCATGTGCGGTACCGTCCCGTCGCCGTCGAGCGTAACTGCGTAGCCCGCGGACTCGTCCAGGCGCTTCCAATCCGATACATCGGATTTGGTGGGCCGGTTGCAGCCGGCGATGTAGCTCATCCGGCTGCCGTCGACCACGGGCGCCAGCCGCTCGTGGTTGTGCTTGGATTGTTCGAGCAACCTCTGCTTGACGCCGAACCCGCTCCATGTCGCTTCGTCATACATTGGAGCCATCTCTGGCATGACAAGCGGAGATGGCAGCATTTCAATCGATCCCGGAAAAGTATTGAGCACGTCGAGCAACTCGTGGCGGCTATGGGTCGGATCGAGAACCGCGAGCTTCCGCACTGTGTCGAGGGCGCCAGTGATAGCTTGCGGGATGGCGAAGGAGCCATGATTGGGCGTGCCCAACATCAACAATTGCCCGCCTTTGGCCCAGCGATCTGGATGCCGCAAGATGTAGGTCCTCGATACGAGCCCGCCCATGGAGTGCGCAACGAGGTGGACGGGCGAAGTTGGTCCAAACCACCGGTCGATTTGTGCCCGCAATGCGTCGGCAATGTCAGCAAGGTCCCGTCGCCAGTCGTACCAAAACGCTTGCACATTCCACCGGTCGGCAGCCAAGCCCAGCAGCATCTCGGAATACCACTTCTTCAAGATGCCTGTAGCTCGCACGTCAAACTGTGACTCAAGTTCGGGCGTCATCCGCAACCAGCCAAGGGCGCCGATCGCGATGCGGGGCAGGCTCCAGCCAGACATTCTGACTCGGCTGATTTTGAGGACATACCATGAGCTGGCCACCCATGATGCCGTGCAAGACGACGGCGTTGCCGCGCGGCGTTCCGCGGCGTATGCCGCTCAGCGCAAGGCGTCGCAGCCTTTCGAGCCGGGCAGTGCCAAAATAAACTTCCAAGAGACGCTGCTCGTCTGCCGACGGACGCCGGAGAATGTGCGAAAGCCCCTCGGTATTAGCTGATTCGAGTTTGGAGAGAAAAGCGCGTTCGTCCATGACGCAGACAGGCAGGAGGTCAGTGAGACCTCACCCGCCGCCATAAGATTCGCTCGCTAACCCTCATAATCCGCATGAAGTACTATCGAGCAATCTCCTGTTTTTCTCTGACGCCTCTACTTAGAATCTACAGTCTCCTAGGCCTGCGGAGCCTTCGCCAAGCCGGCGCCGACATCAAAGGGATCGAATCCGGGCTTCAACGCATCGATCGTCGCGAAACCGATCAACCGAGAAGTCAACTGCAGAGCGTTCAACGGTCCAATACTCTTAATCTTCTGCGCCCAAAGAACGGTCAATCCTGCGACGTGGGGAGTGGCCATGCTGGTCCCGCTTAGCGTCCTGAGGCCTCCCCCAACTTTTGCCGAAACGATCCCAACGCCGGGCCCCGAAACGTTCGCGCCAGTGTTTGAGAACGATGCCACTGTGAGACCTTGTGGGCTCTGGCCAAGTGCCGCGACAGAAATGATCCCGTCAGATACGGCTGGCGGGCTTACAGCGATTTCGAAATTCGGATCCGCGTCTCGCCGGCTTTCGTTGCCTGCTGCCGCTACGATCACTGTTGCCTCGGAAAATGCTCCCCGAGCTTGAACCAGGGAAGCAAGTCTTTCAAAGAGTTGCACGTTCAACCGATAGCCCTCGAGCGCGCGAGATGTGGCCAATGCCGGGGGGAAACCCTGCCGCACGAGTCGCTCGACGAGACCGGGGAAGTCTATTCCCAGAGACATGGAAACTACGTTTGCACCGTTATCGACGGCCCATTGAATTGCGCTGACAATACTTTCGCTGGATCCTCCACTCTCGCCGAGCACCTTTCCAATCAACGCTTTAGTCAATCCCGGTGCCACACCGATCCGTGTCCCGTCGGTCGTTCTTCCGAACACGGTCCCGGCGCAGTGCGTACCATGCCCGTTTTTGTCGCCGTCGCCCTCGCCGGTAAAATCTTTTTGGACAATGTCGACACCTGAAAACGCGGGATGTCCCGCATCAATGCCCGTATCCAACACAGCGGCAATCACGCCGGCGCCGTCGAAGGGCGAGGAATCGGCGCCGACGGCTTGGATTCCCCAAGCTATCGCCGCCGGGCTTGCTGGAGCCGCGACAGACACTTCAACCGGTTCGATAAGCTTCATCGGGACGACAGGAGCCACGGCAAGAACATCCTGATTCCGAGTCAGCGCAGAAATCTTGTTCCTGTCGATCTCTTCGACTTCGACAGATAGGCCCGCAGCAGCCGTCTCTAATGCCGTTGCTGAGGATCCGCGGAATAAATCTCGAGTTGCTCCGCCAAGGGACCGGAGAATGACATGTTTTTCTTTCATAAGTTTTGCTTCGGCGATTGGATCAATTGGAAGGCGCCTCCACGACGGGAGATGAAGTCATAGCAATTGCGCTCGGGGAGCCTATCTGTGACGCGGCTCTTGCGCAATGAGGCGGACATAGATGCTCCTGTTACAGGTTTCTCCTGGTGTGTCAATTCACAAATTGATCTTAAAAATTGATATTCTCTCAAAATGTTGCCTAAACGTACAATCGATGCGCACTCAAGATGACTAAGTTGGCGTCGGACAGATCCGATTGACTTAGAGACGGGTTATTGCTGCCTTAGCAGACTTGAAGTTGGCGATAGTAGATTTTCTTGGCAGCGTCAATTCGGGCTGACATACCTCAGGCTGGCAATGCGTTCCGAAGATCACCGCAAGAATCCCCGACGACAATCATTCAGCGCGGGTTATCGGTGCCGAGTTCACTATGGCGAATTTGACGGAAACGTCACGGGAAATGCAGGAATCCGGCCCGATGAAGGTCGCATCAAGGATTCCGTTCTCCGGCCCGCCGTACCGCGCCAGAAGATTACGGGACCGTTCTCGTCGATGCCAATGTTTCGGGTTTGTTCGCCTTGGCGTCCTGCGGCACGTTTCGGCCTACGGTGCGGCAGTGTCGCTGGTAGAGTCCGCGACCCATACTGCAATTGACAAGGCAAATTCTAGCAAGCAGTATCACGCGCTATGGCAGTCAAGAATAAAGCAAAGGCTGTGGCGGCCAAGAAAACAACAAACAAAGCGGCGGGAAAAGTGACCGCTCGACCCGTGAAAAAGGTTGAGAAGAAATCAGAGAAACCGGCCGCGAAACCTTCGCGAAGAATGGAGGAGCGGGTGGCCCGGTCCGGCTCACGGCGCGCATTGTGCGTTGGGATCAATCTGTACCCAATGGGCGGAGCGAACAACCTGAAGGGATGTGTGAATGATGCCAACGCGTGGGCGGAGTTGTTCAAGTCGCGGTTCGGGTTCGCGCAGGAAGATATCAAAATGCTGCTCGATTCCGAGGCCACCAAGAAAAACATGCTTGAGACTCTGCGCGACCTGGCCGCCCGGTCCAAGTCGGGCGACCTGATTGTGTTTCAGAACTCCTCGCATGGTTCCTACGTCGCTGAGACGACTGGCGACGAGGAGACCTACGACGAAATCCTGTGCCCTTACGACATCTATGACAACCACATCCTCGACGATGAGTTGCGCGAGATCATTGCTGGCTTGCCAAAAGGCGTTCGCATGTCGGTGATCCTGGATAACTGTTTCTCGGGCACGGGTACCAGGTTTGCGCCAATCGCCACGCCCGACGACCGCCGGGTGCGATTCCTCGACCCGTCTTTGCGCGGGCTGCCCGTGCTGCGGGATTTTGCCGCTGCCAAACCGCGCTCGGCTGAGGGGTACCCTATGTCGAAGATGCGCGAAGTGTTGCTCACCGGGTGCAGCGACAAGGAATTCTCCTACGACGCAAACATCGACGGTGCCTATCATGGAGCAATGACGCATTGTGCCATCCGCGTAATTGAGCAAGCCGCGGGGAACCTCACCTACAAGGCCCTGCACAAGAAGATCGCCGGCGCCATTCGGTATCCGCAGCACCCACAGCTCGAAGGCGCCAAGGCGAATCTCGAAATGAAGATTTTTCGCTAAAAGCCGTTGGGCTGGTTCACCGGCTACGGGACGGCGTCAGTGCGGAAGAACGTTGGGGATTTCACTCTTGTTGTTGCCGTTGCTAGGAACGCCGGATCTGGTTCGTTTCGGTTTGCCCAAACGCTGGAGGTGCGTTCGCCGATCCGGGGAGGAGCGCGAAATGCCGTTCGGCAACACTGGCAGAAAGCCTTCCATGGCGAGCGCAACCCCTCCGAAAGCAACCGCATCCCTTCCCAGGGTAGATACATGGAGCTGTATGTTGGCACCGGAAGGCAAAGGCACATTTGCCGAAAGCACTTTCCTTATCGATGGCAAAAGATAATCCGCCAACTCGGCGAGGTCACCTCCCAATACGATGTGCCTCAGATTGACCGCATAAACCAGGTTTGCGAGAGCGATGCCGAGGTGAGCACCCGCTTCTTGCAAAACCTTCAGAACGACCCTGTCACCGCGACTTGCAGCATCCGCAATAGAGGAAACGAGCTGCAAATCCCGCCCGAGCTCGAACAATCGAGCAGACAAGGCGCGCTTTGACACGTAGGCCTCCAAACAACCGTGCCCGCCACGGTCGCATGACCGACCCTTGGCGACGACCTTGACGTGTCTCAAGCAGCCTGAAACACTCATCCTGATGGGACTCGAATTCAGCCAGCAACTGATCGGCACGCGGCCTGATCCTAATCCTGGCCGTCACTGTCGCCAGGTCGCGCAAGTGAGGTTCCTATGAAAAGAAGACTAAAAGCTGGCATGGTCGGAGGTGGTCGCGACGCTTTTATCGGCGGAGTCCATCGCATGGCGATGCGTCTGGATGGAAAAATCGAATTGGTTGCCGGCGCTTTCTCTTCCAATCCGGAGAAATCCAGACTATCGGGCGAGGATCTGTTTCTGGATCCGAAGCGGGTCTATGCGGATTACCGCACCATGGCGGCGGAAGAGGCCAAGTTGCCGGTCGGTGAACGCATTGACTTCGTTTCCGTTGTGACGCCGAATCGAACGCATGTGCCGGTTTCCAAAGCATTCCTCGAAGCCGGGTTCAACGTGGTTTGTGATAAGCCCCTAGCCTTCAATCTGGAGGAGGCGCTCTCTCTTCGTGAAGTCGTTAAGAAGACAGGCAAGGTATTTGCATTGACCCACAACTACACAGGCTATCCGCTGGTCAAGCAGGCGCGCGAGCTTGTTCGCAGTGGCGAACTCGGCGAGATCACGAAGGTGGTTGCCGAGTATCCGCAGGGCTGGCTCAGCAAGCCGATCGACGCGGAGGGCCAGAAGCAAGCATCCTGGCGCACGAATCCGGAAGAAGCTGGAGCATCAGGATGCATCGGTGATATTGGAACTCACGCGGAGAATCTGGCCCATTACATCACTGGCCTCGAAATTGACGAGCTCTGCGCCGAATTCACGTCCTTTGTGAAGGGACGGCAACTGGAAGACGACGCGAATCTGCTCATCCGCTACAAGGGGGGAGCAAAGGGCGTCCTGTACGCCTCACAGATTTCCGCAGGAGAAGAAAACACACTCAGAATCAGGGTATATGGTTCGAAGGCTTCACTTGAGTGGCATCAGGAAGATCCTAACGAACTCATCGTGAAGTATTCGGATGCGCCCCGCCGAATCTATCGGCGCGCGAATGAATACCTCAGCGAGGTCACCAAGCGCTTTACCCGAGTCCCCGCTGGTCACCCGGAGGCCTTTATTGAAGCGTTTGCGAACATTTACCTGGAAGTAGCGCGAGCAATTGAGGCGGTGCTGGACGGGCAACCTGTTCCGTCCGATTGCGACTTTCCCACGGTTGATGATGGTGTCAATGGTATGGCATTTATCGCAACCGCGGTCGAAAGCGCCAAAGCCGGCGGAGCCTGGACGAGGATGACTGAAGGAAAATCATAGCAAGGAAAGAAGTATGTGTAAGTCGGCAGGTTGTAATCTTCTTCTTGCGAAGAAACGATAGATCAAACGGATTTCTATAATGGCAAGACCAGTCACACTATTCACCGGCCAATGGGCCGATCTTCCCTTAGCCGAGCTCGCGCCTTTGGCGAAGAAAATGGGCTTTGACGGGCTCGAGTTGGCCTGTTGGGGAGACCATTTCGACGTCTACAAAGCTGCGGAATCCGGCGATTATTGTCGCGAACGCTGGCGGATCCTGACCGATGCCGGTCTCACCGCGTTTGCTATTTCGAATCATCTCGTCGGACAGGCTATCTGCGATAACATCGACGAGCGACACCGAGCAATTGTCCCCCCGCAAGTGTGGGGCGACGGCGACCCGGAAGGTGTTCGCCGGCGCGCCGCGGAAAACATGAAAACCGCAGCCAAAGCTTGCCGCCAGTTCCTCGATGCCAAGCCCAACAAAGATCTCGATTTTCCGGCGGTGGTGAACGGCTTCACTGGCTCATCCATTTGGCACGCCTGCTATGCGTTTCCGCCAACGAGTCAGGACTATCTGCAAAAAGGATACGACGATTTTGGCCGGCGCTTTCTGCCCATTCTGGAAGCCTTTGAAAGCGCGAACGTGAATTTTGCTCTTGAAGTGCATCCCACTGAAATCGCGTTTGATATCGGCTCGGCTCTTCGCGCGCTGGAGGCGGTGAAGCATCACAATCGCTTTGGTTTTAACTACGATCCTTCTCACCTCGGCTACCAAGGTGTTAACTACGTAAAGTTCCTCCGGGAGTTCAAGGACCGCATTTACCATGCTCACATGAAGGACGTTTGGTGGGGGCACGGCAACGGCGATGTCGGCGTCTTTGGTGGTCACACCGATTTCGGCGATCATCGGCGCTATTGGGATTTTCGTTCCATCGGGCACGGAGATATTAAATTCGAAGATATCATCGTTGCGCTCAACGATATCGGCTACCGTGGGCCTCTTTCGATCGAGTGGGAGGACATTCGCATGGATCGCGTGCATGGCGCCACCGAGGCATGCAAGAACATCAAATCCTACGACTTTACTCCCAGCGGCAGGGCTTTTGATGCGGCCTTCGAGCGCGGATAGGAATAACATCGACCTCGGCGTTTTCGACAGTATTCGGCGCGCGAGGTCCTGCAGGAACATCAAATCCTACGAGTGCGCTCCAAGCGGGGAGCGCATCGCGAGACCGCGTTGGCGCCACTGTGAGCCGCGTTGGCCACGCGGCAACGTGGCCTCACGCGGCGGAACGCGACTCACTGCGGTGCGTCCTCGCGTGCAGTGTTCGGCCTCCCGCCGAACATAAGTTTCAAACTCCTCCGTCCGGCGAGACGCCGGCCGGTACACCCGGGACGGGTGTGCTCCCCGACTCGCTCATTAGGATTTTCGCAAGGCGTATAAGGAGTATACTCGCAGTGGGATGATGCTTCGTGTTCTGCTCGGCGTACTTTTCGGATTGCTCTTCTGGGTCCCGTCCCATGTTCTTTCCACCGAACAGGACGATCCGGCCGAGTGTCTATTGATTTCGGACATTCATTTTAATCCCTTCGTTCACCCAAGTTTGTTTGCGGCCCTGGCGCAACATCCCGTCTCGGAATGGGCACGGCTCCTTGAGTCGACGCTCTCGGGCGGGGTAAGCCAATACGCAAGCGACACCAATTACCCCCTATTGAAGAGCAGCCTCGCCGCTGCCGCCAAGACCAGTCCGGATCCTGACTTCATCTTGTACGTCGGAGACAGTCTTGCGCACAACTGGAGATCGCAATACGAGAAGCTTGCGCCCCGGTCGAGTCACGAGGATCCGGCAGCATATCGGATATTCACCGCGAAGACAGTCGAGTTCGTCGCTCTTGAATTTCAAAAGCATTTTCCTGGCGTTTCCATTCTCCCGGCAGTTGGAAACGAGGATGCATATTGTGGGGACTACAAAGTCCAGCCAGAGGGGCCGTTTCTTGAGATGTTCGCCCGCACTTGGATGCGATTGCCCGGCCCGGCACTGGAAGCAGCCGCGTTTCAGACGAGCTTTTCTCGAGGCGGCTACTATAGCGCGCTCCTCCCTTTGCTTTCCAAGCATCGCGTTATTGTTCTCAACAGTGTCTTTTTCTCGAACCAGTATGAGAACGCATGCGGATCGAATGCGGATACCCCGGGCGACGATGAGATGGCATGGCTCGCAGAGACGCTCGATATCGCGAGCAACGCACAGGAAAAGGTGTGGCTCGTGATGCACATCCCGATTGGGATCAATGACTATAATACGGTAAAAGACGAGTAAGCCGGTTCTGGTCCGGTCGAATTCTGGCTTCCGGGATACTCCAGCCAGTTCATCAAGCTCGTAGACAAGTTCAAGAACACGATCCAAATCGCTTTTTCCGGTCACACGCACATGGATGATTTTCGCGTCATCGAGGCGGAGCGGATCGGTCTCGCCGTGAACAAGCTCGTACCTTCGATTAGTCCGATATTCAGAAACAACCCCGGCTTCCAGGTCTATCAGTATGATCGGAAGAGCGGGGCCGTTCGCAATTACCGCACCTACTATCTCTCGAATCTATCCACAGCGGGAAAGCCGACTGAGTTTGAGCAAGTAAAATGGGAGCGGGAATACGACTTCAGGGAAGCGTACCAGCAGCCAGCGATGGACATCTCGGCGATCGTCTCGATTGCCCGCGCCCTCAAGACAGACGCGTTCCTCCAGGGCCTCTATACGCGATTTTATTCGGTGAGCGGCCCGCCTGGGTTTGATAGCCTCACTTTGTCCGCTTACAGTTGTGCGATCCTCCATACAACACTGGAGGAATTCGAGAAATGTCAGCATGTCAACGGTATCCGGACGAAGTCGCGAGGCGTGGGTGGTAGTCAGTGAGCTTTCTCGAAAGGGTTTGGAAATAGGAGTACGGAGACTGAATATGACAGAGATGGGAAAGTCTGGCGGCATTTGCTCCTGCGTTCCCGAGTTTATGGGGAGCGCATCGCGAGACCGCGTTGACGCGCCACGTGAGCCGCGTAGGTCACGGCAACGTGGCCGCACGCGGGAACGCGACTCACTGCCGCGCGTCCCCGCGTGCAATTTCCGGCGTCTCGCCGGAAACCCCTGTTCGGGCGGGACGCCGAACAGCACACGCGAGACGCATATGCTCCCCAGATTCGGATTCGAGGACGAAGGACGAGCACGACGACGAAGACGAGTGGTCATCCCTGCGCAAATTTTCGTGATCGCAAGTCTCCTTAGTCTGTTCCCATGATTGTTGGATAGGCTTAGACTAAGTAATGGATTTTCCGTTACTTCGCGGAATTTGTGGGAGATAACTCTTCGTGCGAGAGGGCAGTGGCTTTGCGCACCATGCTCTCCAGATCCTCGCCAGGCCTAATCCGACCACTCATGAGCTCCTGCATCGTGCTGTTTAGTCCTGGCAGGTGCATCAGCAGTTCCTGAAAAGCCTCGCGCGACACAGCGACCATATCGAGCGGCGTGGCAGCTCGGACCGTCGCATTGCGAGGCTGGTTGGAGATGAGCGCGACCTCGCCGAAAACGTCGCCGCAATTGAGCTTTGCGACTTGAGTGCCCTCGCGCTCGACGGTCGCCTCGCCCTTGACAATAAAGTAAACCTTGTCGCCAAAATCGCCGTTCGCGAAAACGGTTTCCCCTGTCTCAAAATGCTCGCGGTGCACCGCCTCATCGTGAAAGAGCCGAAGCTGCGTGATATCGCATGGCAGGAAGACGTCGAGAATCCAGTCCGCAATCAACCGCAGCTGACCGTCGAAGCCCGGAAACTTTGTGACGTAAACGCCGCGCCACAACAGCCAAGCGAGGAGGCCTTTGAAACGAAAGCCGAGAATTTCCGCGACCGCTGACCGCCGGCCGAGTGATCCGAGCTTTCCAAGTCCGGTAAAGTCAAAGCGCTTTTTCGGCGCGCCCCGATAGGACGCAACGATGTTTTCAGCGCAGGTCTTGGCCTGGCGCAAGGCGTGCTGCGCCGTCGGCGGCGAAATATTTCCGTCCACTTGCTTAATCGCCGCGCAATCGCCGATTGCCCATACCGCCGGCCAATCGGGGACCTCCGTCGTCTGATCGACAACGATGCGGCCTTTGTCCAGCGGCAAGGGCAGCGCCGTGAGGAGCGGATGTGGCCCGGCGGGTACTGTGGCAACGGCCGTGCACGTACCGATCGTTTCGATTTGACGTGTTTGCTTGTCCTCGACGGTGACGGCATTGGCGCTGACCGACTTCAACCCTGCACCGAGCCGGATTTCGACGCCGCGCTTTACGAGAAGCTTGTGCGCGAAGGCCGCCAGCGATGCCGTCACCTCAGGCAAGATGCGCTGGCCGCGCTGAAGCAAAATCAGACGCACGTCCCGCTCTGCGATGTTGTGATACGCACCCACGGCCTCGCGCAGAAAATCGTTCATCTCCGCAATGCACTCGACGCCGGAAAATCCGCCACCTGCGACGACGAATGTCAGGAGTCGCTTGCGGCATTCGGGATCGCTTTCCGCCTCCGCTTCCTCGAGCATGCGGACAAGCTGATTCCGCAGATAGAGTGCGTCGCCGAGATATTTGAACGGACTCGCATGCTCGCGCATGCCGGGAATCTTCGAATGATCAAGCCGGGTTCCCATGGCGATCACGAGATGATCGTAACTTAAGGTGAGTGTTGTCGGCCGGATGCCCGGACTCAGTGTTACCGTGCGCGCGATGGGATCAATTGACTCGATATCGCGCGTGTAAAGATTTGCTCCGGGCGCCATCCGCCTGATCGGAGCGATGACGTGATTGAGTTCAACCGAGCCCGAAATCACTTCCGGCAGCAACGGCTGGAAAACGATGTAGTTCTCCCGATTGACGAGCGCGATCTCGGTTTCTTCTAGTTCGCGCTGCGAAAGCATCTTGCCGAGATGGATTGCGACGTAGACTCCGCCGAACCCTCCGCCGAGAATGAGAATGCGCTTCTTTGTCACGGTAATTTGTCTCGGTCCGCAAAGAATCCTTACAAGGGGCCGTGTGCGCAAGCTCTTACACATCTATTTCGCTTCGCGCGCTCGCACTTTAGGGAGCACACCCGTCCCGGGTGTGCAGGCCGGCCTGTCGTCGGACGGCATCGGGACCGGGGGGGGTGTTCGGCGAGACGCCAAACACTGCACGCGAGGACGCGCCGCAGTGAGTCGCGTTCCCGCGTGCGGCCACGTTGCCGTGACCTACGCGGCTGACGTGGCGCGTCAAGGCGGTCTCGCGATGCGCTCCCCAAAGCCTCGAGACGAAGAAGACTTACTTCGACAGCGAGACGTAGACGCCGTGCCAATCCGGAGGCGGCGGTGCTCGCAGGAAGGCCTTACAGCGTTCGATCAACACAGCACTCGGAGCGTCGCTCCGGTTGGTTTGCAAGACCGCCAGCGCTGTTTTGAAATCTCGGGCTGCATAGGCCGCAAACGCGGCTTCGTATGCGGCCACGATTTCGCGATCGCCCTCCGCTTCGCCCTTGTTTCCGAGCACCTCATAAATGGCGATCGCATCGCTTTTTCCCTTTACTGCGACCACATCCAGAAGGCGAAAATCGAAAGCGTCGCGAGCGCGCTCGACGATGCTTTCACTCGCGATGATCGAAGTACCGTATTGTTTGTTGAGGCCTTCGAGCCGCGAGGCGAGGTTGATTGCATCGCCGATCGCGGTGTAGTTCATGCGGTCGCGCGCGCCGAAATGTCCGACGAGGGCATTCGCGCAATGCAAACCGAAGCGTGTTTCGAATGCAGGAAGCCCGCGCCATTCGGACGTTTGTGCCAGAGCGCGTGAGGCATCGCGGCAGCGCACCGCGGCGAGGCACGCCATGCGCGGGTGATCGAGAACCGGCTCCGGTGCATTCCAAATCGCCATGATGCCATCGCCCATGTATTTGTCGATTGTGCCGCGGGTTTCTCGCTGAATAATGCGCGAAAGCGCGTCGAGGTACAGACCGAGCACGTCAGCAAGTTGATTGGGGGCGAGGTGCTCGGAAAACGTCGTAAAACCTTTTATGTCGCTGAACATGATTGATATTTCCATCAACTCGCCTCCAAGCACGGGCTCACTTTTCTCGCGATAGAACCTTCGCACGAGATCGACCGGCGCGTACTTACTCATGGCGCGCATGGCCGCCTTTGCTTTCTCCAGGCTTTCGAGCACTTGGCTCACGTCACGGAACGCTGAGCCTGTCGGGGCCGGGGAAAATTCGAACGCGTTCATTTTCAAGCTTTCGCGTGTGATCTGCCCCTGCGCGCGCTTCACGCCGCGCAAGATCGCTATTCCCGCCGCAACCAGCAGCAGCATGACCCCCAGCGAGACGGCGAGCAGGTGATTGCGCATCGCCACCAGTTTTCCGAGATAGAAGGCGCGCGGCACGACGATGCCTATGGTCCAATCTTGCGTTCCGGGAAGGGCGCGGAAAGTGGTGAGAAACTCCTGGCCATTGTGGCGGAAACGTCCCGATACAACCGGCTCGTTCTCGCCAACGGCTCTGAGCTGGGGTTCGGCGAGTGCCCTGGCGATTTCCGGTGCCAGGTCCGACGGCGCGATTCGCAAATCCTCACCCGAGAGCTCTGCGCGGTCCGAGCCGACACCGCGCGTGATCAAGCGGCCGTCGCGATCAGCCAGGAAGATGCGATGCGGATCGGGCTCCTGCGCCGGCGTGAGCTTGAGTTGCACCGCCCGATCGAGCTGCTGGGCAAGCAATCCAACGCGGATCACGCCGGCGAATTTGTCCGACGCGTTCGCGATCGTCTGCTGGACACTGACTTCAATCTCTCGCTGCGCCTGATCTGCGTCAAGCTGCGACCAATGTAGATCGCTCCACAGGAGTTGTCCGTAGAAATCCCTGCTCGCCGGTGTGGTGAACGTAAGATGAGCCGTCGGATCGCTGACGTTTGCGATCGTTTCGCGGTTGACCAACGGTGCGGCAAGAGCCGGTTCAAAAGTGCGGCGGTCAGCGATGAAACCTGAACCTTCCTGATGCACGTACCGGCTCCACAATAGCTCGTCACCCTGCGCATTGGTTGACCGAACGACACTGACCTGCCATCGAGGCACTGCGGCGAGCTGGATTTCGCCATCGGTATCGAAGCCGGTCTGTTCTGCGTAAGTGACCGTGATTTCGCTGACATCGGCCTTGGCCAGCAGCAGCTCAAACAGCGCGGACTCGACCGCCTTTGGGTCAGCGGGATCGACGAAGCCGAGCTCTATTTGGCGTTGGAATACCGCGACGGTATCCGGTGCCTTCTTTAGGAAGCTTGTCACGCGTTCGCTGATCTCGCGGCTCGCCTGGTCGCGAATACGGTCTGAGCTTTCCATAATCGTTGCGCGTGATTCGTTCAAAACGAACGTGAACAGGAGGCCGAGCGTGGCGGCGAGCCCGACAAGGCTCAGCGCGAGGACCTGTCCGAGCGTCGGCTTCATCTTGGAAATCCAGTTGCCAATTCGAATTCCTATTACACCGCCTGATGCTGCGAGCCGAGAATCAAATCGGTTGTGGTTGGCAGAGTTCGCTTTGACGAATAAATGGGTGATGACTGCGACCGAGGCTCTCGTGGCTTTCCTCACTCCGCCAAAGTGGCCCGAGTTCGCGCGCGAGGCGGAGGTTCGTTCCGCCTCCATCTCGACACGCCTGCGGCTCGGCGAAGCTGGTTTGGCCAGGGGCGGAGGGGAAGAGATCGAGGTCTACGCTTGGGGCGATGGACCACCCGTTTTATTCGTTCATGGTTGGGGAGGGAGGGCAACGAATTTTGCGGCGTTCATAACTCCCGTGGTGGCGGCAGGTTTTCGCGTTGTAGCCTTCGATGCTCCCGCGCACGGGCAGTCTTCAGGAACGCTTTCCAGCGCGCCCGCCATCGCGGCGGGCATTCAGGCTGTCGAGGCCCGCGAAGGTCCCTTCCACGCGATCGTGGCCCA
Source organism: uncultured Verrucomicrobiae bacterium (assembly GCA_963708595.1). Taxonomy (GTDB): domain Bacteria; phylum Verrucomicrobiota; class Verrucomicrobiia; order Chthoniobacterales; family Terrimicrobiaceae; genus DASTFP01. Next base: position 5,304 of record CAVPTR010000028.1, on the reverse strand, counting down.
TTCTTTGGGTGCGCTCGCGTCGACCTGCGCGCAAAGCCGCGGCGTCAAGGTAGGAAAAGTCGTCTTTCTTGGAGCATGCTGTTGGGTTGAGCCGCTGTTGGTGAAGTTCGTTGCGAATTTGGGCCTGTCGAACGAGGCCGTCTCCGAGCTATTTGAGAATTCCGCGGGCGAATTTGGCTTGGAAGAGATCTCAGCGGAGGCTGTCGCGCCGCGTCTGGGAGGAACCGCTGCTATCCTGATGCATGATCCAAACGATTTGGAGATGCCCTACGACCATTCGGTGGCAATCGCGGCTGCATGGCCAAACGCGCTCCTTGTGCCGGTGCACGGAGTCGGCCACAGGCGAATCTTGCGTTCACGCGATATCATCGCCCGAACCCTTAAGTCATATCGAAAGAGAGAGTTCCTGATCGGGCGTTACCGCGGGAATCGGGACGAGGCTTTGAATCCTGCGCTGTATTACGCCCGATTGCGGCACGAGGACAGCGGCGCCCGTCAGCCGTCCCGAGCGCAGACGCTCCAGAGCCACGTTCGCTTGCTCCAGCGGGAACGGCTCGATTTCCGTATGCACGGGGACGCGGGGAGCGATGGAAAAGAACTCCTCGGCGTCGCGCCGGGTGAGATTCGCCACCGAGCAAAGTGTCCGCTCCTCCCAGAGCTCGCGATAGGGAAACGACGGAATATCGCTCATGTGGATTCCGCCGCAGACCACAATTCCACCTTTTTCCACGGCGCGGAGAGCGCAGGGAACAAGGGGTCCCGCGGGGGCGAAAATGATGGCCGCATCAAGCTTTTCAGGAGGCGATTCATCGGAACCCCCGGCCCAAACCGCGCCCAACCGGCGGGCAAATTCTTGCGCCGCCACGTCGCCAGGACGCGTAAATGCGAAGACCTGGCGTCCTTGAAATCGCGCAACCTGCGCGATGATGTGTGCGGCGGCACCGAATCCATAGAGTCCGAGGCGTTGCGCACTGCCTGTCTTGCGAAGTGAACGATATCCAATCAGCCCAGCGCAGAGGAGCGGGGCGGCGGCGGCGTCATTAAACGCATCCGGCAGCGGAAAACAGAAGGAGGCATTGGCCACGGTATAGTCCGCGTATCCGCCATCGAGTGTGTAGCCGGTGAAGCGTGCGCGACTGCAAAGGTTTTCGCGATTCGAAAGGCAAAAAGCGCATTGACCGCAGGTCCAGCCTAGCCACGGAATTCCCACGCGCTCGCCGGGCCGATAGCGCGATACGCCTTCGCCGATACGCTCGATGCGCCCCACGATTTCGTGCCCGGGAATCAGCGGAAGTTTGGGATTGGGCAATTCGCCGTCCACCACATGCAGATCGGTTCTGCACACCGCGCATGCCGCGATACGCACAAGCACCTCACCGGGTCCCGGTGTTGGAACGGGCATTTCACGCGAAAACAACGGTTGGCCCGGCGCTTCGAGGACCATCGCGTGCATGCAAATCTTCTCGCGCAAAACAGCGAAAGGCGCAACGACCATATCGAATCGGGTGGATAAGGCGCGCTGCGATTCAGGACGAAGCCCTTTTTTCTGTCCAGCAACCCTGCTCCGCTGCGTGGAGAAATCTTAGCAGATTTGCCCAAATGGGCCATCCCAATGTATGATAACCCACTACCAACTCGGCCTCTCTACGTCCGACAAGCCGGCTAGCGAACCCTGACGAATTCCAAATCTATTATCGCGAACTTACTTCTTGTGGCCGATTGTTGCGACATTTTCCTGCTGTTGACCCACATTGCTGCGGAAGGCGAGATGCACTAATTGCGGAGGCGGAGTAGAGTATTGCATGCCGGCATCAGTTTGTATTGCCCGCGCTCCAACGCCGCGAAAATGGTATGTCTGTGCAAGTTTTGCCGCAGGTGCTGGCGCCGTGATTGGGCTGGTGGTTGGCGTCCTTGCCCGGCAGCCCGAGCACGCCTTTTGGATAGCGCTTGTTGTCTCCGCTCTCATGGTGTTTGCGTTTCTGGTCCTTGATCGTTCGAAGCATGTGCGTTATGAGATCGCGGACGGCCGTTTGTTTATCCGGGGTGACATCTTTTGCTGGCGGTTTCCTGTTTCTTCCATGAATCTTGGCCCGGCTGTTGTTCTGGACTTGACGCAGTGGCCCGAGTTCAAACCGCGACGGAAAATCATCGGGACGAGCATGCCTGGCTATCAGTCGGGCGAGTTCTTCCTCCGGAATGGCCGACGGGCCATTGTCTTCCTCTCAGACCTGCGCCGGGTGCTTTGTATCTTGATGAATGACGGAAAGTTTCTTCTCCTGAGCTGCGCGGACCCCGAGGGGCTTCTAGCGCTTCTCATCGCAGAAAAGCACACTTAGAGCAAAAAGCTTCCTTTCGGCATCCCTATCCACGCAGCGTTTGAGGCCGTAGCCGGGCATCCAGAGTCCTTCCCAGCCGCACTGCAATCTCCGGCACCGCCTCTACGTCCGCTGTGCCGGTGTGGAAATTCACGATGCAGGCGCGTAGCGCATAACGACCTTGGATGACTGCGTTTGAAACGAATGTCTCTCCTCCGCGTTGCATATGCTCGAGCAGTTCCTGGTTCAGCAAATCGAGATGCTTTTCAATCACCTCTTCGCCCAACCTCTTGCGAAGATCGGCCGGCACGTACCGGAAGGTCGTGATGCTCAATTCCTGAGTTATGAATTGCAGTTCGGGATGCCGATCGACCGCCGCGGCCATCACTCGCGACATTCGGATGTCATCCGAAATCATCCTGCGATAGCCGGCCGCTCCGGCGTGCCGGAGAGCGAGCCAAACCTTGAGCGCGCGGAAGCAACGGGAATTCTGCGGACCGTAATCCACGTAATTCGTGGCCTGCTCTTCGAAGTGATAGTAAGGCGGGTGATACGCGAAGGCAGCGCGCAGCTTTTCTGGATCGCGCACAAGCGCGCACCCGGCTTCGAGCGGGGCGTAGAGCCATTTGTGGGGATCGACTGCGACGGAATCCGCCTCGCTCAAGGCACGCAGATCGTCAGGCGCTTCCGGGACCGCCGCCGCAAACGCCACCGTAGGCACCGTCCACATGGAACCATGCGTCGCAGTCCCTGCACAGCGCGGCGATCTCCGGCAGGGGATCCACCGCGCCAGTGCTCACCGAGCCAGCGTTGCCCACGACGATGCACGGGATATCCCCCGCCGCGGCGTCCGCGTCGATTTGGCGGCGCAGCGAAGCCATCTCGATGCGGAGATTTGCATCCGTTGGGATCCAGCGGATGGAAGAAGTGCCGAGGCCTGCGAGGTCTGCGGCCTTCTGAATCCAGGTGTGCGTTTCCTCGGAGGCGTAGACGCGAAGCCGGCGCCTCGAGTCCCCGGTGACGCCTTCCTCGCGAACGTTCCAGGGGGTCTTCGCAGCACGCGCGGCGAGGAAGCCGGCGATGTTAGCCATGTTGCCGCCACTGACGAGAAGCCCCCCGCAATCGACCGGGTAACCGATCAGCTCGGCGATCCATCGCACGGTCTGCGACTCGATTTCAGTGGCAGCGGGCGACAGCATCCATGCGCCGACGTTTGCATTCACAGCTGCGGCAAGAAAGTCACCGAGGATGCCGATTGGAGCGGGTGGCGCCGTGACGTAACCGAAGAAGCGCGGGTGAGCGTTGAAAAGGGAATGGTCGAAGAGTAGCTTTGCTGTCGCCTCGAGCAGAGGGCTGGGCTCGGCGCCTTGCTCCGGTAGCGGCCCCTTGAGGTCGAGCGCGTCGCGAACAACTGAGGGCGATTCGTCGTGGGTTACGGGACGGTTCGGCACCGACTCGAGAAACCCTGCCAGCTGATCGACTAGCCGATGTCCAAGGACACGAAACATCGCCGCGTCCATCGCAAGCGGCGATTGCCGCCCTGGCTGGTGCGTCGCTTCTTTCAAGATGGCCAGCCCGTCTCCAATTATCGTAGAGGTTTCTTCTTTCCGGAGACGGCGACGAATTCGCCCGGTATCGCGTATCGGCCATCGGCGTCAAGGAATCCGGAGATGGATTCCAGATACTCGGCGTGCGCTTCGTCGCGTGTTGTGGGGTCAAAACGTGAATATGCCAACGCCACCGGCCCGCCGACGAACGCCGCGGCAAGAGCCTCCTCGGAAGAGGTGTAGCGCAGAATCGTAGTCATCCGTTCCATCGCCATAGGCTCGAAACCCGCGCGTTCAAAGGTCCTTTTCAGCGACTCGCCGGTTCCCAGCTGAAAAAAGAGCGGGCAAACCTCCGTTTTCACCCTGAGATCCACGATGGAAAAAATTGCCGCCCATCCGCAATTCTCTCGTCGTCCCCACACTGCGGCTGCCGCTGTGCCGCCCGGTTTAAGAGTTCGATGCATCTCTGCAATCGCAAGGGTCGGATCCGGCACATACATCAAACCAAGAGCGCTAAGAACAACGTCGAAGCTATCGTCTTCGCTGCGGAGATCCTCTGCATCGGATCGTTCGAAGGAAACGTTTTCGATATTGAGTTCAGCAGCCCGTCGCCTCGCGCGCTCAACCGTTTGGTCGGAAATATCCACTCCGACTAGGCGTCCCTTCGGTCCGGTCATTTCTGCCGCCCGAAATGTCACGAGGCCCGTGCCGCAGGCGATATCCAGCACATGATCGCCAGGACGAATTCCTGCGAGCGCGAGCATGCGGGTTTGAGCGGGCTCGAGTTGATCCCTCCAGGCGCGCTCATAGTCGTGCGCGGCGCGGTCCCAACCGTATCGCTGAATTCGGCGTTGGAGTTTCGCGTCCATCGAGAAAGTCGTACGAAACGCGTCGCGCAGGGTTGCTTACGCCTTACCAGCTGGAACAAGCTCGACAATTCGCTTGAGATTTTGGGGCCGCCGGTAGACGTCGAACCAGGGGCAATGGGCGTCGGCTTCGTCCAGCACCTTGCGGATGGCTTCCTCCGGGGCATCGCTCTCGATTTTGACGCGGTAGCGAACTTCCGAATAACCTGGCGGCACATCTGCGAGACCGTAGAAGCCGCGAGCATCATAGTCGGCCTCGACCTCCACTTCGATTGCTTCGACGGGGATGCTTAATTTCGCCGCCCAATTCGCGTAGTTCATCGCAAGACAAGAACCCAGCGCACCCCGGCCAAAGGTGCCGGGATCTGGCCCTGCGTTGACGCCTCCGGAGCTTTCAGAAACGCCCGCCGTCAGTTTCCATGGGCCGTCCTCGATCTCGCATGCCAGTCCTTCCCGAAGGCGAACGCGTGTCTTTCCCGTGCCTTTTCCGATCGCCGGTCGCAACTGCAACGCCTGCGCATTGCGTTCAAGGACCGTTTTTAGTTGCTCGGGGATCAAGCCGCTCATCGCTCCACA
>CAVPTR010000027.1:0-75048 GCA_963708595.1 uncultured Verrucomicrobiae bacterium | reverse complement strand
GATAGCATCGCGATGCATAAATAAATTATGTATATTTTGCAGTTACAAAATATAACGAAGAAATATCCAGGCGTCGTTGCGCTGAACGACGTCAGCATTGACGTTGTAAAAGGCGAAGCGCATGCATTGGTCGGGGAGAACGGCGCAGGCAAATCGACATTGATCAAGAGTTGCACGGGCGCAGTCGTGCCGGATAGTGGCAAGATAATTGTCCAAGGCAAGGAGTTTTCGTCTCTCACCCCCGCGTCTTCTGAAGAAAACGGAATTGGGGTAATTTATCAGGAATTCAATCTGGTGGGGGAACTTTCTGTGGCGGAAAATATCTTTCTGGGAAGAGCCATCAGAAAAGGGATCATTATCGATCAGAAGGCTATGGTCAGGGAGTCTGAAGCCATCTTCAAGCAGTTCAATATCGATATCGATCCGAACGAGTTGGTTAGTAATCTGACTGTCGGTTATCAACAGCTCGTAGAAATCGCCAAAGCCATATCTCAAAAAGCGAATATTTTGATCATGGACGAGCCGTCCGCGCCGTTAACCCAGGCCGAGGCGGAACGGCTTTATGAAATGGTAGAGAAACTGAAGGCATCAGGGGTCACCATCATCTACATCTCGCATCGGATGGAGGAAATTTTCAGGCTGACAGATCGTATCACCGTGTTGAGGGATGGTCAAAAAATCGCAACGTTAAACACGCGGGATACGAATCTGGACGCCCTTGTCAAACTAATGGTTGGTCGGGAGTTAAAAGAAACCTACCCTAAGCGAAAGGAGTGCATTTCTGATGAGGTTTTGCTGGATGTCCAGAATTTAACCGGCAACGGGGTGCACGATGTCACCTTTCAAATCCGAAAAGGCGAAGTGTTGGGATTTGCGGGACTGATTGGCGCAGGTCGAACGGAGCTGGCTGAAGTGCTTTTTGGAGCGAAGCGGAAAACCGGCGGAGCCGTGGTCCTGAATGGCAAGCAGAGCGATCCGAAATCGCCTAGGGAAGCAATTGACACCGGGATTGCGCTTGTTCCGGAAGACAGGAAAAAGCAGGGCGCGCTGCTTGAAGTAGACATAAGGGGCAATATCAGCATGGCTATCATTGAAAGGATATCCAAATTCTTCACGGTCAATAAGACTGAAGAAAAGCGTATCGCCAATTACTATAAAGATGCCATCAGGATCAAGACCCCGACTATCGAGCAGAAGATCAAAAACCTGAGTGGCGGCAACCAGCAAAAGGTAATTATCGCCAGATGGCTGGCGTCCGAACCGACCCTCGTCATTTTCGATGAACCGACCAGGGGGATCGATGTTGGTGCGAAATCTGAAATTTACGCACTGGTGAATGAACTGGTCGAATCGGGCAAGGCTGTGCTTATGATTTCTTCGGAAATGGAAGAAGTCATGGGGATGTCGGATAGAATTATCGTTCTGCGGGAAGGTCGAATTTCCGGAATGTTGAATAGAGCAGAATTTAATCAAGAAACCATCATGGCCTTTGCGTCCCGATCCTGAAAAAGCCTAGGAATATTCCAATGAAATACTTCGAAAAACTTAAAGTCGCGGCCGGCGCTGTAGATTTCTTAAAAAGATACGGAATATATGTCGTGCTTCTGGCGCTGATTATATTTTTCTCGATAGCCTCAGAGAATTTTTTTCGCTCCAGCAATCTGCTTAATGTTGCCAGGCAGGTATCTATGCTCGGCATTGCGGCTGTCGGCTTCGCGTTTGTTCTGCTGTTGGGGGGCATAGACCTGTCGATTGGGTCGGTGGTTACATTGGTGAACATTGTCGCAGCGTGGTTGATGGTCAACGCCGCGATGAATCCGATTTTGGCAAGCATTGTGGCTTTGATAATGAGCGCAGTGATCGGATTCGCTAATGGATGGATTATTGCCAATATTAGAATGCCGCCCCTGATCGTGACCCTGGCGATGATGATTATCATCGAAGGTTTAGCGTATATGATTTGTAAGGGGCTGCCGATTTACGGGTTTCCAAAATCCTTCACGATCATCGGGCAGGGATATGTCGGCCCCATTCCAATTCCGGTGATAATCATGGCTATCATCTTGGCTATTGGGTCGTTCATCCTCAATAAGACGTATTTTGGTAGATATTTTTACGCGGTTGGCGGCAATGAACAGGCGGCCAATCTATCCGGAATAAAAGTTAATAATGTAAAATATCTGGTCTATACGCTGTCGGGATTTTTCGCGGGAATAGCGGGTATCGTCATATTGTCCCGGACGAACTCGGCCCAGGTTTTGTCTGGAAAAGGACTGGAATTCGACGTATTGACAGCATGTGTTCTCGGTGGTGTTAGTGTGACGGGTGGATTCGGCAAGATTTCCAATGTGGTTGCCGGGGTCCTGATCCTGGGTGTTCTTAGCAACGGCCTGGTATTGCTTGACGTGAGCCAGTTTGCGCAAATGGTTATTAAGGGTTCGGTTTTGATGCTGGCCGTAGCATTCGATTGCTTGCAGCGTCGCAAGGCGAGTTGATGAGTGGAGAGAGAGGATGAAACGACTCGAGAAGCAGACTTATCCCTATCGGAACATTGCTTTGATCGTGTCCCGAGGCGGATTTGTTAAGCCACCTAACCTCCTCCAAGCAATGAAAGCATTTGTCCCGTCTGGAGGACTCTGGCGAGCGTTCGATTTTGTTGTAGAGGCCCTTGTAACCAAGGGCCTGTCGACAGGCGGTTGACACAGCCGCCTCTACAACCTTAGTAGGCCGCGCTGGCGTGACAGTTGTATCAGGGTGCTTAGCTAATACTCTTGACCAGCGTCGCCCTGGCACCTTCCTCGTAGAAGCTGTTCAGTGTATCGGAGACCTGTTTTAGAAAGGCGGGTGCATTGGCCAGTTCTTCGCTGAAAACTTCACGCATGCCCAGGAGCTGACGAGCGTCCTTTCCGGCGGCCTTGGCCCGTTCGCGCAGTTTCGGTGCCATGGGATCGAGCATCGGCATTTCTTTGCCCGATTCGTCCAGCCCATTCAAATAGCGAAACCATGAAGCAACCGTGAAACTGAGCAGTTTGATGGGCCCCCCGCGCTTCAATTGCTCCTCAATCGACGGCAGAACGAACTTGGGAATTCCCGACGACCCATAGATCCCTATGCGTGAAAGTTGATCGCGAATTGCCGGATTCGCAAAGCGCTCGATCAGAGTCTTCTTGTATTCCGTCAAGTCAACGCCCTGGAACTGCGGACAGGATTGGCGTCACTTCCTCGTCCATCATTTTTTCGACGAGCTTCCGGATGTCAGAATCCTCCATGGTCTCATGCACGAGCTGATATCCCAGAAGCATCCCGATGTAACAAAGCGCCTGGTGGCTGGCATTGAGCAGGCGGAGCTTCATTTTTTCATAGGGCAGCACGTCACTTGTCATCTGCGCGCCCACCTGTTCCCACTTCGGGCGGCCTTGGACGAAGTGATCCTCGATCACCCACTGCTTGAAGGATTCCGTCATGACGGGCCATCCATCATCGATTCCAAACTTCTCTTTAACCAAGGTGCGATGCTCATCGGTGGTCGCGGGAGTGATGCGATCGACCATGCTGTTTGGGAACAAGCATTTCTCCGCCATCCAATTCCTGAGCACAGGATCTCTCAACTCCGCAAAAGCCATCAGCATTTTCTTGGCTACTTCGCCGTTGCTCTGGATGTTGTCGCAGGACATGAGAGTGAACGGCGCGAGCCCGCGTATGCGCCTGCGATCGAGAGCCTCCAGGAGATATCCGAACGAACAGGAAGGCTCATGCGGATGAGCGAGATCATATTGAATGTCCGGATGCTGAGCAGTCCAACTCGCCGGTTGCTGCATCGATGTAGTATCCACCTTCCGTAATCGTCAGAGAAACGATGCGCGTTGCGGGAGATGCCATCTGCTCGATCACTTTTTGCGGATCATCCGGAGCGAACAAAAAATTGACAATAGAACCTATGATGCGCGCCGTGTCGCCTTCCAGGCTTCGCTCGACGAGGGTGTAAAGGCAATCCTGAGAGAGCATGACGTCGCGGATGCGGGCATCATGCTTGAGCAATCCCACTCCGCAAAAGCCCCACTGGGAATCCTCGCCCTGGTTGAGCAGATCATCCGTATAGAGTGCCTGATGAGCGCGATGAAAACCACCTACTCCCACATGCATGATGGCCTGGCCGACTTTCTGTCGATCATACCGCGGCACTTGGATTTTCGGATCGAGCTGACTTAGGTTCGCTGTGTTGAGTTTAGCAGTCATTGTTTGAGAAGGTTAACGTGGAACTTGCAATGGAGGTGCTTCAGGGGCCCGGCGCCTGGATTGCACCGGCGCGACGGGCTTACGCCACAAAGATGGCATTTGCCGTGTCGGCTCGCTGCTGTCTCCGGGAGAGCGTGAAGAACTCATACGCAAGGGGGATGACGGGAGATGATTGATCCAAAGCGATGTGATCATTTGTGTCAAATCCTTTCTTAACAGAGCGCTTTGCGGGATGCTGTTTCTCGCGCTGGTGATAGTCGGGAGCAGTTTCGCGAAAGGCTCGCCGAGACCGGCATCAACGATGCCGGCCAGACGCCTGCTCGAAGTTCGCGATGCTCGGGCGTGGTTGAGGCCGTCCCTTCGAGGTGCACCGGCACCGGCGACCGTCACCGGCACTCCCTCGGACTCGGAATGTTTGTATTGATGCCCTAGGAATTAGGGCAGCTCTGAAAAAAGCCGAAGCCGCCGCCGGCAATAAGATACCGGCGGCGGCGTTTTTCGCTCACCACAAAGTGGATCAGAAGATGATGCCGGTCATGAAGCCGAGGATCGTGGCATTTTCAATGGCGCCGGTTCCGTTGGGCTGAATGATGTACTGGATGTAGGGTTGAAAGTAGGCCCACTTGTTGATTTGCAGGCGGTAGTCGACTTCCAGCACAGCCGTGTAGTTTGGCTGATTGACGTTGCCTCTATCCTGCAAGGCTTCGATGTTGTAGAAGCTGTATTGGCCCAAGCCGAAGGCTGCCATCAGTTGGTCGTTGACGCACAAGGTGGTCTTGCAGGTTGAGGGGGGTCGGGGGTTTGCTCAATCCCAACCGGCGAGCATCTTCTTCAACATGTGATCCTCGTGTTCCTTCACCTCGGCAGCAATCAGATTCTCGTTGCTCAGTTTGTGCTGCAAACGCAGTTGTTGGTATTTCTGATGTTCAGCCTGACCGCCAACATAGAGTTGGTTGTGAGCTGGATCCGGGAAGACGAAGTGGGTTTTCCCTCCCGCGGGTCGGGATCAGCCCTTTGTAAACGAGGCCGGTATGAAAATAGAACGGCAGGATGTTGTTATACTTCGGCGCGTAGCTGAACAGGCTGAAGAGGTAAAGACCTTGCTCCGAGAGCTTGGGTTTCTTGGCGGGAACTGGCTCTTTGAAAGCTTTTGCGTCAGCAACGGATTTGCCATCCGAAGGACCCTTGGCGAGGGGAGCAGGCTCTTCGGGCGAAGGTTCCCGGAAGAGCATTTGATCGACCTGCCAGTAAAATCCGTAGCGCCCGTAATAGCGGGTTCCAAAAAAGGAAGTGTTCTCACTCCTCCATAGTAGTAAACCGCCAACAACATACTTGCCGGGCAGTTTGGATGGGCCGATCTTCGGGGTGAAGCCTGTCTCACCAATGAAGAAGAAGCCCGTTCAGGCTCGGATCGGGACCAAAGCCTTCGAAAGCAAGGCCGTGATTGTCCGTGGAGGTGTGCCTGTGGGTAGGACATGAAGAGACCCGACCTTGGCATAGTACCAGTCAATGGGTTTGACTTGCAGGGTGCCGCCCCAGGTCGAGAAGCTGGAGGAGAAAGGAATGTTGGCTCCCATTCCCTTGGAGCTCTCAAAGGCATTGTTCACGAATAGCTTCGAAAGGGGCTGATCGATGAATTCCTTTTGAGGTCTGGATCCAGCCGCCGGTCAGCGTGAGAAACTCTTTGATCCCGAAGAGTTCCGGAGTCGTCATAAGTGAGACCGAAAGTCATCAGACGCCACTGTTTGCCCGACTGAAAGTGCGAGGGCTGGAAGTTGCCGCGAAGCGCCCGCCCGGAGATTCGGAGTTCAAGCCGGATCGCGCCAGCGGACTTCGCCGAAGCCCGCAAGGCCTTCGAGAGGCTCCCACCCGGTCAGCTTGGCAAAATCAAGCTCTCCGGTGAACTTGATTTCCTCGTCGAAGAAACTGCCGCGGACGTTGGGCCTCGCTGCCGTCGACGACACCATAGTAAGACGCCGATCCATCTTGCCGCCGAGCTTGAGTCCGTGATCTTCGAGCGTGTCGCGAACGCCAAACCAGTTGCCGGTGGCGTATTTTCCGTTCCACCATTGGGCGAGCCAGGATTCGGAAGGCTCTTGAGCCGAGGCTTCGGACGGGTGTGTCAGGAGCTCCCGCGAGGAGCGGACTCGTTGTCACGATTGCGGCTAATGCGACGGCGACGATTCCGGTCGCGGTCGCCCGGCAGAACAGAGAGTGCTGTTTCATAGGATTGAGGCAGCCGGGAGACTGTGCTGGCCGGAAGCTCGGCTCAAAGGCGGAAATTGTGACGTTCTCGTCACATTTTTTCGCCGCGCGAAAAAAAGAAGCCCGCCTTGCGGCGGGCTTCCTTCTGTCTGGTGCTTATTTTAGAGAAAGCGGCGGCGCCGCTTTTCGAGCTTACGCCGCAACGGCGGAAGCTTTGGCGTCGCGCTCTTTCATGGCGGCTTTGCGGCTGAGCTTGACGCGGCCTTTGTCGTCTACGCCGATGCATTTCACCCAAATGGAATCGCCGACTTTCACGACGTCCTCGGTCCTGTTGACGCGGAAGTCCGCGAGTTCGGAGATGTGGCAAAGACCGTCCTTGCCGGGCAGCACTTCGACGAAGCAGCCGAACTCCTTGATGGAGACGACGGTGCCTTGATACAACTCTCCGACAGTGATCTCCTTGGTCATGCCGAGGATGATCTCCTTGGCGCGTTTGAGGCTATCGCCGTTGTTGGAGTAGATGTGCACGGAGCCGTCGTCCTCGATGTTAATCTCGGCGCCGGTCTCGGCGACGATGCCTTTGATGGTCTTGCCGCCCGGCCCGATGATGAGGCCGATCTTGTCCGGCTTGATGCGGATGGTCTCGATGCGCGGCGCGTAGGGGCTTAGCTCTGCGCGGGGCGAGTCGAGAGCGGCATTCATGACGTCCAGGACCTTGAAGCGTGCGTCGCGTGTGCGGTAGATCGCTTCCTCCATCAGCTTCAGCGGGATGCCGGGAAGCTTGAGGTCGAGTTGGAAACCGGTGATGCCCGTGCTCGGTGCCGCAGAGCTTGAAGTCCATGTCGCCGAAGTGGTCTTCGCTGCCGATGATGTCGGTGAGCAGCGTGTAGCGCGAAATTACGTCTCCGCTGAATTCGGTGACGAGGCCGCAGCTGATGCCGGCGACGGGTTTGCTGATGGGCACGCCGGCGTCCATCAGGGCGAGAACGCCGGCGCAAACGCTGGCCATCGAGGTCGAACCGTTGGATTCCATGATTTCGCTGCTGACGCGGATGGCGTAGGGGAAATCGGTCACCTCGGGGATGACGGGCGCGATGCTGCGCTCGGCGAGAGCGCCGTGGCCGATCTCGCGGCGGCCCGGGCCGCCGGTGCGGCCGGTTTCGCCGACGCTGAATGGCGGGAAGTTGTAGTGCAGGATGAATCGCTTGCTGGTTTCGCCGCCGGTGTAGCCGTCGAGTTCCTGGGCTTCGTCAGCGGGTGCGAGGGTCGCGAGACAGAGGGCCTGCGTTTCGCCGCGCTGGAAAAGGGCGCTGCCGTGGCTTCGGGGGAGCAGGCCGGTCTCCGCGCTGAGTGGGCGAATTTCATCATAGCCGCGCCCGTCGCAGCGGATTTTCTTGTCGAGGATGCTGACGCGGAAGGCCTTCTTTTGAAGATAGTCGAAGGCCTGGCTGATCTCGAACTTTGTGGCCTCGGGAACGCCTCGAGAATGGCGGCGCTCACTTCCTCCTTGAGCGCTTCCACAGCCTTCTGACGGGCGACCTTGCTCGGAGTGTAGAGAGCGGCTTCGATGCGGTCGCCGGCGACGCGGTAGGCGATTTCGAGAAGCTCGTCCGGGAACGACAAAGAGCGTTGCCTGGCGCTTGGGTTTGCCCGCCGCGGCGGCAAGTTCCTTCTGCGCGCGGATGAGATGAGCGACTTGGTCGTGCGCGAAAGCGAGAGCGGCGACGAAGTCGGCCTCGGGCAGTTCCTTTGCCTCGCCTTCGATCATGATCACATGGTCCTCTGTTCCGACATAGACGAGATCGAGGTCGCTCACCACCCGCTGGCTGTGAACGGGGTTGGCCACGAACTGGCCGTCGATGCGGCCGACGCGCACCGCGGCGACCGGGCCGGCGAACGGAATGTCGGAAACGCAGAGCGCCGCGCTCGCGCCGTTGATGAAGAGAATGTCAGGATCGTGCTCGCCGTCCGCGCTGAGGAGTACGCCGATGATCTGGGTGTCGTAGAGGTAACCCTTCGGGAAAAGCGGGCGAAGCGGACGATCCGTCATGCGGCAGGTGAGAATTTCTTTCTCGGAGGGACGACCTTCGCGCTTGAAATAACCGCCGGGAAATTTGCCGACCGCCGCCGCCTTCTCGCGGTAATCGACGGTGAGCGGAAAGAAGTCCTGGCCTTCCTTGACGGTGGTGGCGGAGACGGCGGAGACGAGAACGATTGTTTCGCCGGAGCGGACGGTGACGGCGCCATCGGCGAGCCGCGCGAGTTTGCCGGTTTCAATGGTGACTGGGGATTGGCCGATAGTGGCCGTAACGGAGTGAGACATGATGTGTATGAGAGATTCGTGCCGTGGCGCAGCGCCCCGGAACGGGTTCAATGAAAAGCCCCGTCATTTAGAGCGGGGCTTCCAAAAACCGGTGTTACTTGCGCAGGCCGAGCTTCTCGACGACCGTTTGATAGCGGTCGGAAGCTGTGTTCTTCAAATAATCGAGCAAGCTGCGACGCTGGGCCACGAGTTTGAGAAGTCCGCGGCGGGACGCGTGGTCTTTGACATGACCCTTGAGATGCTCTGTAAGTTCGTTGATGCGTTTTGTCAGCAACGCGATCTGAACGTCTGCGCTGCCGGTGTCCTTCTCATGAAGCCGGAGAGTATCGACTTCGATTGCTTCTGCTTTTGCCATTTTCTTTTTTAGCCTTTTTTTGAACCCGATAGGTTTGCACGTCTGGAGGGGGCTTGGCAAGAAGAGTTTTCCCAGCCAGGATGGACTAATTCGGGCGAAACGATCTGCAGCACAGAGTGTTAGAGTGTCGCAATTGATGGATCGAACCACTAGCGAGGCAATTGGGCGACGGAAAGAATTCGACATTGCGAAAACTATCGCCGCACCGGTGGTATGCGGGTAAGTTCCGCCGCATGCTCGAGCAACTTGACGGACCCTATCTTCCTGCCGTGGGACCTGCCGCGGAGCTTTCGGAGGAAGACCGTGGCACGCTCAGCTCATATGGCGAATTTCGTTTCGCGAATCACGGAGACGTATTGATTTCGCAGGGGGAATCCCATGGGAAGCTCTTTTTCATCATTAGCGGCGTGCTTCACGCCGTTCGCCGCGACGCCGATCGCGAAGTGCTGCTCGGCGCGATTCGGAGGGGTGAATGGGTGGGAGAAGTAGATCTCTTTGATCCCGTGAGCGCAATGTGTTCGGTGATTGTGATCGAGCAGGCCCAATATTGGACGATCACCCGCTCCGACCTTGAGGAGTTCGTCAACAATTATCCGCAGGCCGGCGTTCAACTGGTCATCAGCTTGGCCTCGCTTCTCAGCAGACGTCTGAGATCTGTGACGAGACGGCTCATCGAGGAAGCGGAATTGGCCGTCGTGCGCGCCTCGCTCCTGGTGGAGTCCTGACAAGCGAGCTGTCCACCGGCAAATACCTCTCGCTCACGTCCCGGAAGGATCTCTTGCGGTCGCTGCGGGCGAGTTGATCTAAGCAACGACCGCCTCAGGCCATTCTCGTGATATTCCTGCAGGCTCTTGACTCCGTATCCGGTGTCCTTGAAGCGATCGAATGGCGGCACTGCTCGCCTGTGCGCCTCGCAGAGTCGTCATCATTGCCACGCGTGCGGCGACCGCTGCGCTTCGAATAACAACCTCGTCCCTGCGTGGTTTTTGTCCGCTTGGCGTGTTGATGATGAAATGCATCTCGCCGTTCTTAATGAGATCCAAAATATTGGGGCGGCCCTCTTGCAGTTTGTAGAGCAGCTTGACAGGGATCCCCGCGTCCGTCAGGACCCTGGCCGTGCCGCCGGTGGCGTAGATTGTGAATCCAAGATTGGCGAATTCTTTCGCGATGGGCACTACCGAGGGCTTATCTGAATCTTTGACGCTGATGAAGACGTTTCCTCCGGTGGGAAGCGCCGGCTGGGCGGACATTTGCGCCTTCCCGTAGGCGATTCCGAGATCCGCATCGATACCCATTACCTCGCCGGTGGATCGCATTTCCGGGCCAAGGGTAATGTCCACTCCGGGGAATTTGATAAAGGGAAAGACGGCTTCCTTTACGGAATAATGCTTCGGCAGAATCTCCCGGGTAAAATCCAGTTCCTTGAGCGTCTGCCCGGCCATGATTCTTGCGGCGATCTTCGCCAGGGGTCTGCCGATGGCCTTGCTAACGAAGGGAACCGTGCGCGAAGCGCGCGGATTGACTTCGAGCACATAGACTTCCTCGTCCTTTACGGCGAACTGGACATTCATCAGACCTCGCACCTCAAGCTCGCGAGCCATCGCCTTGGTGGCGCGCTTGATCGTCTCGAGCACCCTGGCTGAGAGCGAGAAGCTGGGGATGACGCAAGCGCTGTCGCCCGAGTGGATGCCCGCCTGCTCGATGTGTTCCATCACGCCTCCAATGACGCATGTTTCATTGTCCGCAATGCAGTCGACATCGACCTCGGTGGCGTCCTCCAAAAAGCGATCCACGAGGACGGGTCGCTCCGGACTGGCCTCCACAGCGGTGCGAATGTATCGGCGGAGAGTTTTCTCTTCGTGAACGATTTCCATGGCGCGTCCACCGAGTACGAACGAAGGGCGCACCAGGACAGGGTAACCGATCTTCCGTGCGACCACGACGGCCTCATCCTCATTGGTCGCCGTACCGCCCCGCGTCTGCTTGAGACCGAGCTTGCTGAGCATCGCTGCGAAATGTTTGCGATCCTCTGCCATTTCGATGCTGGCGGGTTGTGTGCCTATTATCGCGCAACCATTCGAAGCGAGTGCGGCTGCGAGATTCAGAGGAGTCTGGCCGCCAAACTGGACGATGACGGCATCCGCACGCTCGCGCTCGTAGATGTTGAGCACGTCTTCGAGCGTCAGCGGCTCAAAATACAATTTGTCGCTTGTGTCATAGTCGGTGGAGACCGTTTCGGGATTCGAGTTGACCATGATGGTTTCCCATCCAAGTTCCCTGAGGGCGAATGCAGCGTGAACGCAGCAGTAATCGAACTCGATGCCCTGTCCGATGCGGTTCGGCCCTCCGCCGAGAATCATGACCTTCTTTTTTTGGCTGGAGCGGGTCTCGTCCTCGTCTCCGTATGTCGAGTAATAGTAAGGTGTGTAGGCTTCAAACTCCGCGGCGCACGTATCGACAAGCCGGTAGGTTGGCAGAAGGCCGGCAGCCTTTCTGGCGGCGCGAATCTTAGGTTCAGTGCTGTCGGTGAGGATCGCGATCTGACGGTCCGAGAAGCCCATTTTCTTCGCCTTCCGGAGATTCCGCAGACCGTCCTTTGCAATCCGCGATTCCTCCTCAACGATCTGCCTGATGTTCTCGAGGAACCACGGATCGATCGCGGAAAGCTCGTGAATTTGCTGCACGGTCAAGCCCGCATGCAGGGCGTAGCGAATGAAGAAAACGCGTTCATGACCTGGTATTCGGAGCTTTTGCTCAATCAGGGGGCGGTCGGGCGATCCGTCTGCGAGAACCGGGGGAAGATCCTTTCCATCCGCGCCGAGGCCAAACCGTCCGATCTCGAGCGATCGAAGCGCCTTTTGCAGGGCCTCCTTGAAAGTGCGTCCGATGGCCATGGCCTCGCCGACGCTCTTCATCTGGGTCGTCAGGGTCGGATCAGCCTGGGGAAATTTTTCGAAAGTGAAGCGCGGAGTTTTGACGACGCAATAGTCGATGGAGGGTTCAAAGCATGCGGGCGTTTCGCGCGTGATGTCGTTCTTGAGTTCGTCGAGCGTATAGCCGACGGAGAGTTTGGCGGCGATCTTGGCGATCGGGAAGCCCGTCGCTTTGGACGCCAGGGCCGAGCTTCGAGAGACACGCGGATTCATTTCGATAACAACCATCCGGCCGGTTTTTGTATGCACGGCAAATTGGATGTTCGAACCGCCCGTCTCGACACCGATCGCGCGAATGACGGCGAAACTCGCGTCGCGCATGGTTTGGTATTCCTTGTCGGTGAGGGTTTGAATCGGCGCGACGGTGATCGAGTCGCCCGTGTGAACCCCCATCGGATCGAAATTTTCAATCGAGCAAATGACGACGCAATTGTCGGCACGGTCGCGCATGACTTCCATCTCGAACTCCTTCCAGCCCAGGAGGGACTCTTCGATGAGAACTTCGCCGACCGGCGAAAGGTCGAGGCCGCGCCGGACAATCTCCTCGAGTTCCTCGCGATTGTAGGCGATGCCGCCACCCGCTCCGCCTAATGTAAATGCCGGCCGGATGATGAGCGGAAAGGCGCCGATGGTCTCGGCGACATTGCGCGCTTCCTCCAGTGCCCGTGCCACGCCCGACTGTGCGCAGTCGAGGCCAATATCTAGCATGATCTCCTTGAAGATTTGGCGGTCCTCTCCGCGGCGGATTGCTTCGGCGTTGGCTCCGATAAGCCGGGCGCCGTGACGCTCGAAGGCGCCGTTTTCGACGAGGGCCATCGCCGCATTCAAAGCTGTCTGCCCACCGAGAGTAGGAAGGACGGCGTGAGGTTTTTCGCGGGCAAGAATCTTTTCGATCGCCTCTGGCGTGATCGGCTCGATGTAGGTGCGGCTGGCGAATTCCGGATCGGTCATGATGGTGGCCGGATTCGAGTTGACGAGGACTACCTCATAACCCTCTTCGGCAAGGGCCTTGCAAGCCTGCACCCCGGAGTAATCAAATTCGCAGCCTTGACCGATGACAATGGGGCCCGAGCCTATGAGGAGAATCTTATGGAGCGAGGTATCTTTGGGCATGACGAGGCGGGCGACCGGTCTATCGAATATCAGCCCGGCTCGCAAAGGCAAACCACGCAATGTGAGCGATTAATTGAATGCAAAAAGGTCTTGCCCGTTCGAATTTGTGCCTTGATTTTGGCTCGGCTCGGCAGAAGCATGCCCCCATGATCGAACTCGAGGTGTACGCCGCTGGCGTTCGCAATCCGGAAAAAATGATGGCCCTCGCGCTTGAACTGGATGTGATTTCCGGGCTGCGTTACAAAGTGGACACCAATCATGACATCATCTATATGGAGTTCATAGGAGAGGTGCCGACTCTTTCCACTCTAAAGTCGCTCTTTATCAAAACGGGGCTTGAAGCCAAATTTGTCGGTCAATTGCCACCAGAGATCAGCTCGAAGAAAAGCACGCAGCGGATCGAGAATGTCGCGGCTTAGTGCCGGAGCGACCCCTTTGGCTAGTAGGCAACGCTGAATGGCCCTGCTGAACTTTTTCGGAAGCGGTCTTTCCGGTTTTTTCACTTATCTCGGGCAGGTTGCCATCCTGGCTTGGGAGACTTTTTGCTCGGTCTTTGCTGGGCGGATCCGCTTCAAGCTGACGCTTTCCCAGATTGCGGAGATTGGTTATGGATCTCAGCTTATCGTGATTGTCACCGGGGCGTTCACTGGGGCGGTCTTTACCGCCCAGGCGTTTTTTCAGTTTGCGAGCCTGAATATGGAAACCGCGGTCGGTCCGGTGGTCACGTTGTCCATGTTTCGCGAGCTGGGGCCTGTACTTACGGGTCTCATGGTGGCCGGGCGTGTTGGTGCGGCGATGAGCGCGGAGATCGGAACGATGAAAGTGACCCAGCAGATCGACGCGTTACGTGCCCTGGCGGTTCATCCTGTAGATTATCTGGTGGTTCCGCGCGCGTTGGCGATGCTTATCTCGATGCCGTTGCTGGTGGTCGAATGCGTGGGTTGCGGCGTGCTCGCCTCGTACTTCGTTGCGGTCTACGTGCTCAACATTGAGGCTGTGTATTTCCTCAACAACATGCAGAAATTCACGGAAGCCAGTGACATTGCGATGTCTCTGATCAAGGGCTTTGTGTTTGCAAACATCATCGTATTTATAAGTTGTCGGGAAGGTCTGAATGCGAAAGACGGTGCCGTGGGCGTCGGCCGTGCGACGACTGAAACCGTGGTGATCTGCTCTCTGTCGATTCTGATCGCGAACTTCTTCCTCACGATGTTCCTCAACATCCTTTTCCCCGCGGGACAGCGGTAATGGACGTGGATCCCTTGATCTCGGTGCGCGACCTCGTGCAAAAAATAGCGCGTCAGGAAATCCTCCGAGGATTTTCGCTGGATGTTTTTCAGGGCGAGACATTGGTGCTGCTCGGAAAAAGCGGCGGCGGCAAGAGCGTCTTTCTCCGCCACCTTATCGGCCTGATGAAACCGGTGTCGGGTGAAATTCTCTTTGAGGGAAGGGACATTGCCGGGATGAATGAACGCGAACTCGTCCCTATTCGCCGCAAGATTGGCATGCTTTTTCAGGACGGCGCCCTTTTTGACTCGATGACTGTTTACGACAACGTCGCATTTCCGCTGCGCGAGCATGGAGAAAAGGATGAAAAGTCCGTGCGTCAGAAGGTGCATGAAGCGTTGGAGCTTGTGAATATGAGCGGCAACGACAAGAAAATGCCGGTGAACCTGAGCGGCGGCATGCGCAAGCGCGTCGCACTGGCGCGCGCCATCATATCCCCGCCGCAGGTTGTTCTCTACGATGAGCCGACCGCCGGGCTCGATCCCATCGTGTCAGACAGTATCAATCGGCTCATTCGGAGATTGCAGAAGCAGCTTACCGTCACATCGATCGTGGTGACCCACGACATGACCAGTTGCTATCGGGTTGCCGATCGCGTTGCCTTGCTCAACGAAGGCCGTCGCCACTTCTACGGGACGCTCGATGACCTGCGAGACACCCAAGACCAGATTGTTCGGGATTTTGTGGACGGACGTTCGGAAGATGGCGAGGATTAAATTTTTATGACGGCGCGGGAACGTTCGACGCAATTGCGGGTGGGAATCTTCATGGCCCTCGGCCTTCTCGCCATTGCTCTGATGGTGGTTTATTTCGGCCGCTTTGGCGATAGCATCCATGGCCACTACCGGATCCGGGTCGAGTATCCGAATGCGAGCGGCATCTATAAGGGAGCGAGCGTCCTTCTTGCCGGCGCAAAGATCGGCTCTGTTGAAAATAACCCCGTGATTCTGCCGAATATGGATGGCGTTTATTTGACTTTGAAAATCTTTGAAGACGTCAAGATTCCTAGCGCGGCGCAGTTCACCATCGGAAGCTCCGGGTTGCTTGGAGACCGTTTCGTGCAGATAGTCCTCGGCAAGGATGCCAAGTCCTCACCGCCGATCGAGGCTGGCGCTGTCATTCGGGGAAAAAGCGAAGCTGGCATTGGTGACGTGGCCGAGCAGGCAGCGGTCCTATTGTCGGACATTCAGGAAGCCGTCGGGAATATCAACAAGATTGCTCAGAAGCTGAACACCGACGTCTTGAAGGAAACTACCATTGCAAACTTGAGCACCACCCTTTCGAACCTGAATGAAACGAGTTCTTCCTTCGCCGAAGCTTCCAAGAAAATCGATGGCGTTGTGAAGAAGGCGGAGGGAGCGATCGAAACGGGACAACAAACATTCGTTTCCACCAAGAGTGCTGCCGACGAGCTGAAAAAGGCCATATTGGATATACGCTCTCTGGTTCAACAAACCAAGCAGGGGAGAGGGGCGCTTGGTGCACTGCTTACGGATCGCGAAATGGCAGAGAACCTCAAAGCTCTTGTTGCCAATCTCAGGCGCAATGGGATTCTATGGTATAAGGACAGGGCGCCGCCGAGGACCCCTCCACGATAGCTTTCATTTTCGAGCGCTGGGCAAAGATACGCCTGCGCGACGCCCCAAAGAGCTCGTGCCCAGAAAGGGATGTGTTGCAATGTCTCTCCCCCTGTTCTTTCTTCCCCCAACCGATCAAAAAGAATGGCTCGAGCAACGCCTCGCGCGCCCTGCACCCGCGGCCGTGAAAGGAATGAGCGACGGCTTCCGATTGCCGGGGCGTGAAGGCCGCGCGACACCGGCCGCGGTTCTCGTTCCCATCGTCAATCGTCCCGTTGGTCTTACGTTGCTGCTGACACAACGCAGCGCCGACTTGCCCGATCATCCGGGTCAGATCAGCTTCCCCGGCGGACGCGTGGAGCCGGAGGACGCCTCGCTCGGGCACGCGGCGTTGCGCGAAGCGACCGAGGAAATAGGACTGCCAGCCGAGCGCGTCGCGATCTTGGGGGAGCTTGCGCCCTATGAAACGGTAACAGGCTACCGCGTAACACCTGTGGTCGGCTGGGTCGAGCCGCCCTTCGAATTAAAGCTGGATCCGATCGAAGTGGCCGATGCGTTCGAAGTGCCGCTCGCGTTTCTGCTCGATCCGCTAAATCATCAGCAGCATTTTCGAATGTTCGGCGATATTCGCGGCGAATTCTGGGCGATTCCTTATGGCGAACGCTACATTTGGGGCGCGACCGCAGCGATTCTGCTGATTCTCGACCGCACGCTGCGCGACGTCGAATGATCGCACCCGCCGATCAACGCTAACCTGGCGCTAGTTCTTCCATGCGGCTGGCCCGGGAACTGAATTTGGAAGATATGGCAGGCAAGATACGTGCTTGAGCGTGGGCATGGAAATGCCTAACGTTCGGCTCAAAAAGAGGAACCATGGCCGATCCTTTGCAACACGAGAATGGCGATCAAAGGGATTTGATGCTCAATCCCAAAGAGGCGCTTTCGTTCCTCGTCAGTCAGGTCCAAATCCTCGCGGCAAACACGACCCAAAGAATCGCCATCGGGCTGGCTGGTGGACCGGGCGTGGGCAAGTCGACGCTGGCGGCGGAAATCGTCGAGATTCTTAACGGCATCGAACCCGGCATTGCTGCGCTCGTGCCGCTGGACGGCTTCCACATGCGTCACGCCAAGCTCGAAGCGCTCGGAACCGTCAGGGACAAGGGCGCGGCTCACACTTTCGAAGGCGCTGAATTTACTGAGTTCCTGAAGCGGCTAAAATCAGCTGCCGGTGCGATGAGCGGGCCGGGATACTCACGCAAGATCGAAGATGTCGTGGAGGACGCGTTCACCGTGGCGCCGGAAACTAAGATCCTCGTCGTCGAAGGCAATTATCTGCTCCTCGACAACGCGCCTTGGGACGCAGTGAAATCGCTGCTTGACCTTGCCGTGTTTATCGACGTGCCGCGCGAAAAAGTGCGGAGCCGCTTGATGAAGCGTCACGCTGAAGAGGGACTCTTTTCCGAGGAACGTAACCGCGAGCATATCGAGAGGGTGGACCTACCGAACTACGATCTTATTGCGCGGTCCAAGCCCCGGGCGGATCTCGTCATCAATCTCGTCACCGAGGGCTGACTTCATCAAAACATTGCCTATTGTGAGCAGAGGCTCGGCGAGTGAAGCTCCGCTCTCCACAAGGCATCGCAGCTACGGTCAGAGGTTCAGGTTCACGGATTCCAATATCACCAATTATGAATTGATGCATAGTGCTCAGTCACGGATAGTGAGAACGTGAAAACTCTGGAGCCATGAAGAAGTCGTGGTGGAAGGAAAGCGTCGTCTATCAGATCTATCCCCGCAGCTTTAACGACGGCAATGGCGACGGCATCGGCGACCTGCGCGGGATTATCCAAAAGCTCGACTATCTCAAGGAGCTCGGGATCAATGTTGTCTGGCTATCCCCTGTCTATAAGTCACCCAATGACGACAACGGCTACGACATTAGCGACTATCAGGATATCATGGAGGAGTTCGGCACGCTTGCGGACTGGGACGAGATGCTCGCGGAAATGCACAAGCGCGGCATCAAGCTGCTCATGGATCTCGTGGTCAACCACACCTCGGACGAGCACCCCTGGTTTATCGAATCGCGCAAGTCCAAGGACAATCCCTACCGCGACTACTACATCTGGCGTCCCGGAAAGGACGGCCGCGAGCCCAACAATTGGGAGTCCTTTTTTAGCGGCTCAGTGTGGCAGTACGACGCTGCAACGGACGAATACTTTCTGCATCTCTTCTCAAAGAAGCAGCCGGATCTTAATTGGGAAAACCCCAAGGTTCGCGAGCAGGTCTTTTCCATGATGCACTGGTGGCTCAAGAAGGGCATCGATGGCTTCCGCATGGATGTCATCAACATGATTTCGAAAGTGCCGGGGCTGCCTGATGCAGCGGTCGTCACCAGCGCTCGTTACCAGTTCGGCGGCCAGTATTTCATGAACGGGCCGCGGCTCCTGGAGTTCCTCGGCGAGATGAAACAGGAGGTGCTCTCCAGTCGCGACATTCTTACGGTCGGCGAGACACCGTTTCTGACCACGAAGCACGCGGTCGATATCACGCATGAGGAGACCGGGCCGCTCAACATGCTCTTCCAGTTCGAGCATATGGATCTTGACAAGGACCCAAACGGTTCCAAGTGGGACTTCAAGGCCCTGGATCTCCTGGACCTCAAACGAGTAATGACCCGCTGGCAGAAGGATTTGGAAGATAAGGGCTGGAACAGCTTGTACCTTTCCAACCACGATCAACCGCGGGCCCTTTCGCGCTTTGGCGATGACAGCCAGTATCGCGTCGAGTCTGCCAAGATGCTTGCCACATTCCTGCACATGCTGCAGGGAACTCCCTATGTTTATCAGGGCGAAGAGATCGGGATGACCAACGTCAAGTTCGAGGCAATATCCGATTATCGAGACATCGAGACCATCAACATGTACAAGGAATATGTGGAGGAGAGAGGGATTGATGCTCGGGTTGTTCTGCCGATGATTCACGCCAAGAGCCGCGATAACGCGAGGACCCCCGTGCAATGGGACGACAGCCAGAACGCCGGCTTCTCAAGCGGAATGCCTTGGATAAAGGTCAATCCAAACTACCCGACCATCAATGCGAAGCAGGCGCTCGCTGATCCCCAGTCGATCTTCTACTATTATCAAAAGCTCGTCCGGCTTCGCAAAGACAACCCGATCATGGTCTATGGCCGGTATGATCTGATTCTTGAATCGCACCTGGAGATCTATGCCTTCACCCGCACATTGGAGGATGACCGACTACTTGTGATCCTGAACTTCACAAAGAACAAGCCTGTCTTCGAGCTTCCGAGTTCGGTTGTCTTTTCCGACAAGGAATTGTTGATCGGCAATTACGCCGTCGATCCGGTTGAAGATATCCGCGTGTTGACCCTGCGGCCTTATGAAGCGCGGGTGTACAAGTTACGCCAGTGAATAAACGCAAGGCGGGAAGAGAGGTGACCCCAAGTTGATGGATGGGGAGCGCATGCGTCCCGCGTGCACTCCGAGGCGTCCCCGCCTCGGAAGAGCTTGGAGGGCGCTCCCCGATCTTGCAGCCACCGGGACAGGTCGCGGAAGATTTTCAGGTTAACCGGGCCGGGAACATCCAGCCACGCCGGCCGCGACAAGATCAGCGCCCCGACGCGCTCCGGGTATCGAAGTGCAAAATGGAGCGCGACGCCCGCCCCCATTGAGATGCCGCCGACGACCACGGCGCTGACGTGAACCGCGTCAAGGATCGGGCGGAGGTCGTCGGCAAATGTGGAGAACTTAAGCTAAGCTGGATAAGCAGTCCCAGCGGTTCGGTGCGGCCGTGCCCCCGGGCAGTCAAACGACAGCGCGCGCAAGCGGCCGGAGCCGCCAAGGATGCCTTGGGGCTGCGAAACGTTGCTCGCCCTTCGGGAGTCGTTGCTCTTTCCGCCGCGGTTTTTCCGGGTCCCCTAAAGCCAACGACGTACTCTGCGTTTGTACGACAGATACTTCTCGCCAAACTTGCGCTCCAGGTACGCCTCCTCCGGCAAGATCGCGAACCTGTGAAGCACCCATGCGGCCACCGGGGTGAGCAGCAGGATCCAAATGTTCGTAAGGATGATCGCAAAGCCGATGCACCCCAATACCATTTGGAGGTACATCGGATTCCGCGTGAACCTGAACGGCCCGCGATTCACGATTTCCGTCGTCGGCTTCCACGGATTTTCACTCTGCCCGGTGCGACGGACGAGAATGACGGAGTAGAAACCCAGCCCAAGAATCGCGCCGACTAAAATCGTGCCCCCTATCCAGTAGCGCGCAGGAGCGGACAGCTCGAACCCCAACTCAAGTGGCCACAGACGGTTGAGGCCTATCCCAAGCAAAATTGCGAGCAGTGGCATCGCTGGAGGAAATACGCGCACAGCGGCAGCATCCCGTAGCTCTTCCATAGAACCCTAGTAATCTGGCTCTGCAATCGGGTCAACGACTCACAGCGCGCCGTTGATCTCGATGATGTTGCGGTCGGGATCGAGGAGGAAGAGCTGTTGGAAACCGGCGGGGCTGTTGCGGCGGACCATGACACGCATCGGGTCGTTCTCCGCCGCGTCTTCGCGAAAACCGTTGGCAGTCAGCGTGGCGAGGGCGCGGTCGAAATCATCGGTACGGAAAGCGAAATGGCAATCGTCGTTGTCGATGTTGCCGGTCCGGAAGGAACCAGGCGGATGGACGATCAAATGCACCTGCAGGGCGCCGCAGGCGAGCCAGGCGCCGGCGCTCTTGAAGGGCGGCCCCCTGGACCATTCGATAGCCACCCTCTATGCTGTCACTTGCTGGACGACCTTGAGTGAGTATGCAATGATCCCCAATGAAGACGCCATTGACTCCACAGCGCAGACCCTGGAGCGTTTGTTCCAGCCATGCGATATTCCAAAGCGACGTCAACCAGATCTGGCCACTGCTTGCGGACTTCAAGACTCTGGCCTCTCTGGTCCCAGACGTCGCGTCCTGTGTTGTAAACGGCAAGGGTGTGGGTTTGACACGCGAACTCACTTTCAACGATGGCAAAACGGTGCATGAGGTGCTGATTGTGAACCACCCGCAACTTTATCGGCTTTCCTACTCGATGTCCGACCCTACGCCGTTCCCGTGGAACCACTATTTTTGCACCCAGCAGTTACAATCGCTTGGCGCTGGCCAGACTCATTTTCTCTATACCGGCTATTTCCACCCCAATGGAGCGACCGAGGCAGAGGTCCAAGGCATGTTGCGCGATTTTTATCACGCCGTCTTCGCGGGAATCGGCCGCGTCTTGAACGTCAACTTCACGATTCAGCAATAAAGTCGGTCCTTTTCACTTGATAGGGAACCCCTCAATCCGCTCGTTCACCAGAGCGAGTTAATGAGTCTTTCGCTAATCTTCGCAATTCAAAAAGCACGATTGGAGTCCCTCGGCAGAAGCGCTTCCGCCGTCCCAGACGCGAGCGCGAGTCGCACGAGAGGAGCAACACGCGTCCCGAGCAGCTCGATCGCGCGCATAAGTTTCGCGTGCGGTAACGCCGCGACGCTCATCTGGAAGGTAAGGCGGGAGATGCCGCCTAACGACTCGTTCACGCGAAGGATTTTTTCCACGACGGTTTCCGAATCTCCCACGAGGAGCGCTCCGGTGGGTCCGAGCAGGGCGTTGAAGTGTGCCCGGGTAACTGGCGGCCAGCCGCGTTCCTTGCCGATCTCAGAAAAGCTTCGCGCATAACCGGGAAAGAAGTCGTCTGCCGCCTTAGCCGCACTCTCGGCGACGTAACCTAACGAATGGATGCCGACCTTGAGCTGATCTGGAGAATGGCCAGCGCGCAGACCGGCCTGGCGGTAACGGTCGATCAACGACCGGAATCGATGTGGCTCGCCGCCGATGATCGCGACCATCAGCGGCAGTCCGAGTGTGCCGGCGCGAATGAAGGAGCCGGGTGTGCCGCCCACACCGAGCCAAACCGGCAGCGGGTTCTGGAGCGGGCGCGGGTAAACTCCCTGCCCGGTCAGTGCCGCGCGGTGTTTGCCCGACCAGTGAACATGGGTGTTCTCGCGGATGTTCAGAAGCAGATCGAGCTTCTCGGCAAAAAGGGAATCGTAGTCCTCGACTTCCAGGCCGAAGAGCGGGAATGCTTCGATGAAAGAGCCGCGCCCGGCGACGATCTCTGCCCGCCCTTGCGAGAGCAGATCGAGCGTTGCGAATTCTTGGAAGACGCGCACCGGGTCGGCGGCGCTCAGCACGGTGACGGCGCTCGTTAGCCGAATACGCCGCGTTCGGACCGCGGCAGCGGCGAGGATCACAGTCGGCGCCGAGTCGAGGAACTCACGCCGGTGGTGTTCCCCGATGCCAAACACATCGAGGCCCACCTCGTCAGCAAGCGTGATTGCTTCGAGCAACCCGCTGAGATGTTTCTCGGGATCGATTGCCCTGTCCGCGATGCGGTCAATCGTTGCAGCTACGAAACTATCTACGCCAATTTGCATCAGTGGCCTCGTTGAAGTCCGCGTGGTCTGATCAGCCATCCGCGCTCCGCGAGCGCATCCTATACTGCTTTCTCCCGCAGCGTCTTCAACGCGTCGCCCCAGGCGATCACCTGGTCGAGCATGGCGGTGACCGACTTCTCGTGCTGGGGAGCCGGCTTGAAAACGCTGAAGTTCTCGAAGTCCGTGAAGAGTGAAAGCCCGACTTGCGCCCGCACGGTGGCGACCTGCAATTCCGCCATCACCAATCGCAGGTTCTCCACCGCGCGCGTCCCTGATGCACCGCCGTAGCCAACGAATCCAGCCGCCTTGTTGACCCACTCGTGGTAGAGGAAATCAATGGCATTTTTGAGCGCCCCCGAGGTCCCGTGGTTGTACTCCGGCGTCACAAAGACGTAGGCGTCGAACGATGCGATCTTCGCCGACCACGTCCTGGTGTGCTGGTGGGTGTACTGGCCGATAATCGGCGGCACCGGCTCGTCAAGGAGCGGCAGGTTGAAGTCCTTGATGTCCACGAGTTCAAACTCGGCGTCGCTACGCTTTTGCACGATCTCGTAAACCCATTTGGCCACGGCCTCGCCCTTGCGACCCGGCCGCGTGCTTCCAATGATGATGGCGATTTTAAGCATGAATTCCTCTTGGTAACCTTGCTTATCGCACCCCCTGAGCCGGAACGCGCTGCTGCAAGAGCCCATCGAAAGCGGAGCGGACGCTGAGAAACACGACGATCCACAGCACCGTCACGACGATCGCCAGAGACAGACCGCTGGGAGCCATCAATATGTGAAAGAGCAGAATATTGACGATGATCGGAGCCAGCAGGGTCAGCGCGAGCGGGACGTAGCGATTGATTAGGAGCAGGACCGCCGGGATGATTTGGAGCAGAAATACGACGACCAGATAGTTGGAGACAAAGAGCGCCCCCACGAACTGGCCGGCCGTTCCGGAAGGCGGAGGAGGCGCGGGAATGAAGTGGAGGAAGCCATTCAGTCCGAAGACGAGAAAGATGAGGCCAAGAAGGAAACGGGCGATGACAGCGGTGATTTTCATGTTAGTGTTGTGGTTTGATATCTAGTATTTTGACATCAATATACTTTTCGTCAATGAATAATTTCCAATGAGACAGAAAGGAACCAATCAAGTGCAAGACTCCAGCGGCGTTCATGTCTGGCTCGTCCTCATGAAAACTTTTCAAGCTCTCGCCGCGCATGCGGAGGGGAGCATCAAGCGGACGGAGTTGGGCGACTCTGATTTCCGCGTCCTCGAAGCGCTCCTTCATAAAGGACCGCTCCCGGTGAATACAGTCGGCCCGAAAGTCTGGCTCACCGCGGGATCCATCAGTGTGGCCGTCGATCGACTGGTCGAGAAAGGGCTGGTTTCGCGCAAGGACCACCCCAACGATCGGCGGGTGCGCCAAGTTGAACTGACAGCGAAAGGACGGGCGCTGATTACGCGTGGGTTTCGCGAGCACGCGACTGCGATGGAAGACGCTGCCAGCGTCCTTTCAAAAAAGGAGCGGCTGACATTGCTGCGGCTTTTGAAAAAACTGGGAAGGCACGCGGCAGAAACTCGCAAATAAACATTACGAGAATTCAAAGGCACCTATCAATTGTGTTACCCAGGCAGGCCACGGCCCTTAGCACCAGTATCCTGAACCCGTCGCGGAATATATCACCGGATAGTGGCCGTCGAAGGGCAGCTTGCACGCGCGCTCCCGCCGGCGCCTGCTCGCTGGCGGCGGAAGCCGGTCCTGAGGCGAGCGCCGCCGCGCCCAACGTGGCCCCGACAAGCACCTTCCCGCGAGAGCGTTTTCTGGACCTTGCTGGCGCTTCTGCAGCTCCGCGCGCGATAGAGACTTACTTTTTCGCCGCGAACATCGCCTGCACGCGTTTCTGCATCTCCTCCGGCGCGATGTCTTCTTTGTGTGTGGCCACCCACCAGAGATGCCCGAAAGGGTCCTCGAGCTGGCCCGAGCGGTCGCCGTAAAACTGATCCATGACGGGCTTGCGTTCTTTGGCGCCGGCGGCCAGCGCTTTCTTGAAAAACGCGTCGACGTCTTCGACGTAGAGATGGATGCTGACGGGCGATCCGCCCAGCGTTTCCGGCGCCTTACCGCCGTACTCCGGGAATTCATCAGAGAGCATGATCATGGAATCGCCTAGGCGGATTTCCGCGTGTCCGAGGCGTCCGTCGGGCATCATTAATTTGTAGCTCTCGGTCGCTCCGAACGCCTTTTTGTAGAACTCCAGCGCCTTGGCCGCATTTTTGATTGCCAGGTAGGGTGCTACGGTGCGGTGTCCAGAAGGTATGGCGTTTACAGTACTCATAGTGCCTCCCAAAGATTGATTATTGTGGCTTACGCGCTTGCTTTAACGTTTTGATATCAAGCTTTTTCATTTGAAGCAATGCCTTCATAACCCTTTCCGATTTCTCAGCATTCTTTTCCTGAAGCAACTGATAGGAAATCTCTTTTGGCCTTCCGGGGCGTTGGCCAGGAGTTCTGGAGCGCCGAAAATGCAGATCCGCATGCTGTATGGTGATTCACGGAACTTGTTTGAAGATGTCTTCGTCGCGGGCTGCAGCAGGCTCGTAACCTCGCCGTTGAGCCCAATTGTTAGACCTTCGACAATCATAAGAGCGAAGAATTATGGATCAGAGCGCACAGGCACAGCTCGACATCATCCGTGAGATCAGCGACGCACTCACCTGCACAGGAGTCGACCATTGGCTCTTTGGCGGCTGGGCCGTCGATTTCGCTGTCGGGGACATGACCCGGCGGCACCGTGATGTAGATTTCGTGGTCTGGGAGGTGGATCTCCCTAGTATTACAGGACTGCTCAGGTTTCTGGGGTATCGAGCCCGATCGTCGAAACACCCCAAGCGTCAACTGAACTGGGAGAAGAGCGGCACGGAGGTTCAGATCAATCTGATCACAAAGACGACCGACAACTCTATCATTTCTCCTGGGACCTTTAGCGACTGGCCGTGGTTCGAAGGGTCTTTCGGCAACCATCGAGGGCGCATTGGTGACTTGGACGTTCCGATCGTCAGTCCCGCAGGGCAGTTGGAATCCAAAGAAAACTTCCCCAAGCATCCTGCAGGCCAGCCGCTCCGGGCCAAAGATCTCCATGACATCAAGCAACTGCGAACGCTGACGAGATCAGAACAGCGCGAATGAGGAGCGGACACCTTGCGCCATCTACACGGCACTTGTGGGTGCCATGCATGAGGAAGCTGGGCCCCACACCCCATCAAGCCTGCGCTTTGCTCCTTGCGATCTTCCGAAAAATTGGCAGCAACGTGACATGCGTGATTTTCAACAGGCTTCTAGGGTGCGCGCGGCAAGCCGTCCGTGGAAATGACGGTGCCATTGGTGGCGGCGATTTCCAGATATCCGAAGTAGCGGCCCCCGCGATCGTAGCACCAAATCTGCCAAACGGGAGCCGAATCCGCTCCAGTCTGTTGCAGGACGTAGCTCACGGTGCCGA
The DNA here is from genome assembly GCA_963708595.1 of uncultured Verrucomicrobiae bacterium. Taxonomy (GTDB): domain Bacteria; phylum Verrucomicrobiota; class Verrucomicrobiia; order Chthoniobacterales; family Terrimicrobiaceae; genus DASTFP01. The sequence continues at coordinate 49,055 of CAVPTR010000027.1, read as the reverse complement.
GGTTTCTGCCGTTGGCTGCTGCGTACTGCTGGGCGATGTCAAACGCGGCGGGAGAATCGATTGTGATCCTTTCCACGGCGATGGGACTTGGACTCTTGAACAACTCGCCGAGATTCAGAGATGGCTTCTCCTGCACAATCTCGCCTTTGGCAATCGCGATGCTAAACAGCCCATCCTCCGGGCTGCCCCTGTAGGCGAGAGCATACCATTGGGGAGGGTCGGGGTCCCCATTGTCTGCGGATAACTTGACAACGTAACCTTGATATTGGGGAGGGAGAATGCTCAGTGCGCCAAGCGCCGAATTCGAGTCTGGTTGCGGGGGGTCGAACTGCGAAAGGACTGTGTGAAACGCCACTGCCGTCAGTGTGGCGGGCAGGAGAAGATATCGAAATGTCATTCGTTGATTATTGCGGGATCCAAAAAGACTGTCTAGCAGCCCGTCCGATCCAGCCAATCAAGCGAGAACGTGCTGGCAGTGGGTCAGCGGCCGCAATGTGTTGCAGGGGTTGTGAATCTCGAAAAGACACCTTCTCGCTCACAGCTCCGGCGCGGGCTGGCAACGAAGCCAGGTGATGGCCATGATCGAACAATTTCTCGATTCAGGGATCACCCGCGAGCGCGGAGTCTCTGATTTTGGTCAGTTGCAGTTTTGCGATCGACGCATAGTATCCTTCATGAAGTTTAAGTGGATCAGTAGCGAGGAGCCGGCCGCGATTGCTTCGACAAAGCAGGTAGCCGCCGAGGCGGATGACACGCTGCTCGACGCGTATTCAACGGCATTGGTTCGCGCCGTCGAGGCGGCGAGCCCCGCAGTCGTGCACGTGCGCGCGGAATTTCCCGGACAGAAAGGGCATTTGGTCGCTTCAGGCAGCGGCTCCGGGTTTGTGCTTTCACCCGACGGTTTCGTCTTGACCAACAGCCACGTTGTGCACGGCGCAATGCGGATCTTGGCGCAGACCGCGGACGGACGCCCCTTAAGGGCTGACCTTGTAGGCGATGACCCTGATAGCGACCTAGCGGTGCTGCGGATTGACGCCCCTGAACTTCGCAATGTTCGGTTTGCGGATTCCGGCCGTGTGCGGGTCGGCCAGATCGCAGTGGCCATTGGCAATCCGTTGGGCTATGAAAACACTGTTACCGCGGGCATCGTAAGCGCCTTGGGGAGGACGTTTCCATCAAGGACGGGGCGCTTGATCGACAACGTCATCCAGACGGATGCCGCACTGAACCCGGGCAATTCCGGTGGTCCGCTCGTAAACAGCCGAGGCGAAGTAATCGGTGTCAACACGGCGATTATTGCCGCGGCACAGGGAATCTGCTTCGCAATTGGGAGCAAGACGGCAGAGTTTGTGGCGAGCTGGCTGATCAAGGACGGACGCATTCGGCGCGGTCACCTTGGCATCGCCGGGCAGGATTCCGCAATTTACGAACCTCTCGCGCGCCGGCACAAGTTGACGCAGCGAAGCGGTGTGCGCGTCCACGAGGTCGTAGCGGGTTCTCCTGCCGAAGAGGCTGGCGTGCGCGCTGGCGACATGATCATTTGGTTCAACCATGACACGGTGGCAAGCGTGCACGATCTTCACCGATTGTTGGTCGGGGAGGGGATCGAGCGCAGAGCGCGGTTAACAGTGTTGAGAGACGGGCGTCTTGAACACCTCTGGGTAACTCCCCGGGAGAGGATCTAACGTCCGGCAGACTCTGCGATCGAGCAACACAGCCGGTTTTTCCGGGCCGTGCGGCGTTGCCTTCGGACCATCAATAAGATAGTCTTGCCCATGAGACTGCCCAATACGTGGGCGACTTTTGAAGCGTTTGTTAGACTAAGAGACTGTTGAAAAACTCACGCGTGACATGCGTGGGTTTTTCAGACACCGAGGTTTGCCCGGGTTCGGTAGTCGAGGCGTCCCGTCACGGGCAGGCCGTAGTCGATCTGAAAGCTTCGAATCGCTTGGCTAGTCATCGGTCCGAAGGCGCCGTCAATCCGACCTGGATAATAGCCGAGCCTGGCTAGGCGTACCTGCGCACGAGCGACTGTTGGCCGAGCATAAGTCACGTAGGACGGAGCAACGTAGACGGTTCGATATACTGGCACGGGTGCAACGAAGCTGACGCCAAACGCCGGGCCCCAGCCGCCGCCCCAGTAAGGACCGCCGCCCCAGTAAGGACCGCCACCCCAGTAAGGACCGCCACCCCAGTAACCGCCACCGCCCCACCCGCGACCCCAGTGACCACCACCGCCCCATCTGCCGCCGCGTCCTCCAGCCTGGCTCACATCAGCAAACGCAAGCAACAAGAGCGCCAAGAGAAGCAATAGTTTTGTCTTCATTTAGTTCCTTCCTGACGAATCAAAGGTAAATGCAAATCCGCTAATCTTCAAGCTGATCAACTTCCGAAGGATGGGAAAAGCGGACGGCCATACTTCATGAAAGGCCAGGGAACGCTAGCGAGAATGAGCACAGCCGCAATCGAGTAGGCGATCGCGGCTCTGAGAAATTTCCCGCGATCCGTTCCCGCGCGCTTGGAGATGGAGTAGCCAACTTGCGCAATCACTACGGCAACAAGCATGCCGGCCAGGTGCTCGACTGCGTAGAACCGGAGCGTGCTGTCCTTCATGGCTGCGGCAAAGTTCGTCATCGCCGAACGTGTGATTGGGCTGATGCCGTAAAGGATGAGGCCGAGAATAAGCTGCAGATTTAGGAGCGAGGTGAAGAACAACCCCGCCATCTGATCTTTTCTCGTCCATTCAGAGCGCCCAAAGAATCCGCTCCAAACGCGCAGCAATGCCCAGAGACAGGCAAGAATGACGATCCAACGAAGTAGACTATGGGTGTCTTTCAGAAAAAGATAGGGCATGGCTCGGTAGAAGGTGGCGAACTAAATACCTGGCATTCTTCTTCGCGTCACTCTCCACTTTTGGGGCGCTCCTTTGGGATTGCCCTTTCTTGGCTCGTGCGCCTTTCTCGGTTCTCGGGTCCGGGGCGGTGCCGGGCAATCTGCGGGGTTTGCAGAGCACTTTTGGAGCGTTTGCCGCGCGCGCGCACTTGCGGCAAAAGTAGCGCGGTTCGCAGACGAGCTTGAGCGGCTTGCCCGCGTGCCTTTCGATGTCGCCATTCGACCAATCGGCAAAGGGTTTTTGCCATGCGGAAAAGAACAGAATAATGTCGGGTTGCGCAAGCTTGGTAGCGGCGGTAGCATAAACGACGATCGAACCACCATGAGCACACAAACAGCGACCAAGCAGAAATCCAGCGCAGTGAGCGAAGGCCTTCAGACCGTTCTGGCCGATTCCTATGCATTGATGGCCCAGACCCATCTCGCGCACTGGAATGTTGAGGGTCCAAATTTCTTTCAGCTTCACACCGCTTTCCAGGGGCAGTACGAGGAGCTTTTCGGAGCGATCGATGAAATCGCCGAGCGACTGCGCGCATTGGACGTTCTTGCAATTGGCGGATTAAAGACTCTCGCGAAGGGCTCGCGTATCGAGGAATTGGCGGTCGAACCGACGCCCGCCAAGGATCTTGTTGCCCATCTGATTGAATCCCAGGAGATTCTTTTAGGTAATGCGCATACGTTGCGTGAGGCTGCTGGTGCCGCAGATGACCTGGAGACCCAGGATCTCATCATTGGCCGGATCCAGGTCCACCAAAAGACCCTCTGGATGCTTAAGAGTTTCCTTAAGAATCTTTAGCAGGACGGCGGCTTGTTCGATCCCAGCAGTTGGCGGACTGCGTGCCGAAAATTTTTCCTTCGTTAACTTCAGGGCGAAGGATCAATGCCCTTAGGCAGTCCCGCAGCGCCAAACTGCTCTTGCGAATCAGTCTCACATCTGTATCGTGAGCGCGATGTCCATTTGCTCATTTAAAGCCGGGGAGTATCCGACCGCCCAGAAGTCCTGGCGGAACGATGCTGCGCGGATTGTTGAGGATCTGTTTCGTTGCACACCTGCCGACACGTGGAACATGCTTTTGGATTTGCGGGAGCATTTGCTCGATGGGGATGACTGGAACGAAACGCTTAATCTTTTTCTGTCCTGCCGGGAGCGGCTGGAGTCTGAGCAATATCTGCCCTTTTACCGGCTGCGCCGGCTTTTGGCGGATAGCTTGAGGCTTGAGGCGGGCCGCAATCAGGCGCACGTCGCTTCGCTCAGGGAGGTGCTACGCTGCAAGCATCGTTCCCTTGACGATATCAAGCGGACGGTTACCCGCGAGATTTTCGAGCACGATTTGCGCGACGTGGCGGGTGATCCGATTCAGCTACGCGTGGTCGAGTGCGATTGGTCAAGACACCAGCACGGGGAGTGGATGATAAAAATAGAACCACAGCGCCAGAATGCCCCATAATGAGAGAAGTTGTGCGCCTTCGAGCCAACTCGTTACTCCATCAATGGCGATATACGCTGCGAGCGCCACGGCAATTGCGACGGCGATCACCTCGACGACGCTGAAATAAAGGGTTAAGGGCGCCGGGCTAAAGGCGCTTAACAAAACCAGGACCGGAGCAACAAACAGTGGGACTTGCATCGCACCGTTCATCGGAATCGAGAGCGCCAGGTTCACTTGATCGTTACGCGCCATTCGGACACAAACGATAATCTCGGACATCGCGCCCGCCACTGGCAAGATGACAACCCCAATAAACAGGTAGCTCAACCCCAACGTTGCGCCAAAGGGTCCCACGGCTCCGCTCACGATTTCGCCGACAGCGGCGATTCCAACCGCTGCACCACCCAACACGGCGAGTGTCCTTCCGATGCTCCATCTTGTCTTTCCCGGATCGCGACCGATGCGTCGCTCCTGCGTCAATCCTTCGCCTTCGGGCGCGCGAAGTTGGTAGACGACCGTTAGCAGATATAAAAGAAACAAAATGGCCGCGACGGCGACGCTGATCTCATCGATCGCCTCATTCTGAAAATCCGCGGTAATGGGTGCTCTCAGCTGCAGTTCGACAACCACGGAAAAGAAGGTCGGTACCAGCAGCCCTACGACGGCGAGAATCATCGTCGTTGTCGCGAGCCCGACGCTTTGCCGGTCAAACCGCTGCATACCGTTCCTGATTCCACCGAACAACATTGCGACGCCGACTGTGAACAATAGACTGATGAGAATGGAGCCAACAATTGAAGCTTTCAGGAGCTGAATCTGTCCGGAGCGGAGCAGCGCAAACATGATGATGAGTTCGGTCATCGTTCCAAGCGTTGCGTTGAGCAGTCCCCCAATTCTGGGACCGGTGCGCAGCGCAAGTTCCTCCGTCGCTTCGCCCAGGAGACTCGCCAAGGGAATGAGGGACAGAAATGCCGCGACGAACATGATCGGCGGACTGAGCCTGAGCGCACTCGCGAGAATGGCGAGGGGCACGAGCAGCAACAAGATTCGTCTGAACATGGCTGCTCGAGCGTCACCGTCTCGTCCCCATCGACCTTTCGCTGCACCAGGTGGCCTTCAGCACTAGCAGGCTTTCATGCGGGTCGGTTCGCCCTGTGTTCGGACTAGCTTCTAAGGGTAGGATCTAGAGATGCGGGTCGCATCCTATGCTCATAGCCTCGCCTATCTAAATTGACGATAACGACGGATAAGATGGTTCGTGGAGCCATCGTGGCCGAGGTCAGGCTCTGATTCGCTTTCCAGTTCCGGGATGATTCTATTGGCCAGAACCTTTCCGAGCTCGACGCCCCACTGGTCAAAGGGGTTGATGCTCCAGATCGCGCCCTGGGTGAAGACGTTGTGTTCGTAAAGGGCCACGAGCTTCCCGAGTAGCGCGGGCGTGAGCCGCTCGGCAAGGAGCGTATTCGAAGGACGGTTGCCCTCAAAAACACGATGCGGCACCAGCCAATCCGCCGTGCCATCGGCTTTCACTTCCTCCGCAGTCTTGCCGAAAGCCAGGGCTTCAGCCTGGGCAAAGACGTTCGCAATCAGCATGTCGTGGTGGCGGCCAATTGGATTGAGTGTCTTGGCGAAGGCGATGAAGTCGCAGGGAATCAGACGGGTGCCTTGGTGGATGAGTTGATAGAAGGAATGCTGGCCATTGGTCCCCGGCTCGCCCCAATAGACAGGGCACGTGTCGTAGGTGACCGTCTTGCCATCCAGTGTCACGTGTTTGCCGTTACTCTCCATCGTGAGTTGCTGGAGATAGGCTGGGAATCGTTTGAGGTATTGCTCATAGGGCAGGACCGCTACCGTCTGCGCGCCGAAAAAGTCGCTGTACCAGACTGAGAGCAGACCCATGAGCACCGGAAGGTTGCGTTCAAACGGCGTGGTGCGAAAGTGCTCATCCATTTCGTGAAAACCATCGAGCAGCGCGCGGAAATTATCCGGCCCGATAGCCAGCATGGTTGCAAGGCCGATCGCCGAGTCCATCGAATAACGCCCGCCTACCCAATCCCAGAAACCGAACATATTCGCGGTGTCGATGCCGAACTCGGAAACCTTTGCGGCATTGGTCGAGACCGCGACGAAGTGTTTGGCTACAGCTTTGGTGTCGCCGCCGAGGCCCTTGAGCGACCAATCGCGCGCGCTCTCGGCATTTGTCATCGTCTCCAGCGTGGTGAAGGTCTTCGACGCCACGATGAAGAGCGTTTCTGAGGGATCGAGGTCGTGAACCGCCTCCGCGAAGTCGGTGCTGTCAACGTTTGAGATAAAGCGGAACGTCATTCCGCGTTCGCTGTAATGCCTCAGCGCCTCATACGCCATCACCGGGCCGAGGTCGGAACCGCCGATGCCGATGTTTAGGACATTTCGGATGCGTTTTCCCGTGTGCCCCTTCCACTCGCCGCTGCGCACGCGGTTGGCAAAAGCTGACATCTTGTCGAGGACGGCATGCACTTCGGGCACGACGTTTTCACCATCCACCACGATGGACGCCTCGCTGGGTGCGCGCAGAGCTGCGTGCAAGACGGCTCGGTTTTCCGTGATATTGATTTTCTCGCCGCGGAACATCGCGTCGATTCGCGACCGCAATCCGGATTCTTCCGCCAGCTGGACCAAGAGCTTCAGAGTCTCGTCGGTAACGCGATTTTTCGAGTAATCGAGGTAGAGTCCGGCGGCCTCGATGGCGAGACGCTCGCCGCGCTTGGCATCCTTCGCGAAGAGCTCGCGGAGATGTAGTTCGCGGACTTTGTCGTGGTGGGCTTGGAGTGCCTTCCATGCCGGACGGCTGGTAAGTGGTTGTACGCTTGCTTCCATATTCGTATCGCTTGTTTCTTGGGGTTCGTAATTCTTGGGATTAAAGGGTCGGGTCGCAAGAACGACCTGCCTCGGATTTCTCCTTTTCTTGAGTCACCCTATTTCACTTCTTCCCTCAAGGGAAGCTACTTTGCCCAGCCGCCGGAGGTGGCGCGGGGCTTGACTGAACTCGGCGTTCAGAAAGGTCTCGACGAGATCCCAAGCCACGGCTGGCCCAACGGTCCGTCCGCCCATGCAAAGGATATTCATGTGATCGTCCTCCGCTCCTTGCCGTGCCGAGAAATGGTCGTGAATAAGGCAGGCGCGGACGCCGCGAACCTTGTTTGCACAGACCGACGCACCGACGCCGCTCCCGCAAATTGCCACGCCACGATCCACCTTCCCCGCCACGAGGGCCTGGGCGAGGGGAATCACAAAGTCGGGATAGTCGTCGTCGGGGGTCAGGCTGTGGGCACCGAAGTCGACGACCTCGTGTCCTGCGGCGTGGAGGCGGGCGGCCAAATCCTCTTTTAAACTAAATCCACCATGGTCTGTGGCTATTCCAATCCGCATTTTTTCCTTCAAATCAGGCTGTTTCTGGGCTGTCCGACGCAATTGGGAGCCCGCCAGCACGTTGTGTAAACCGTATAAAGCGTTCTTTGCTACCTTCTGTTCAGTCAGAAGTTTCAGGCTTGTCTGGCTGCTGGCTATCGGAACGATCTTTCAAGACCACGACAGCCAGCCGCCCGTCCGTGTGCCAGAGATCCCCGCCGCCGTTTCGACCCTCCAGCCGTTGGTGAAACTTGTCTATCCAGTAAACCTCCTGGGCCCAATCCGCCCTCTCGAGTTCCTTCGCGATGCGATCGCGCTCGGCGTCCACATTCGGCCCGATATGATGCGTCACCTCTCCGGTCGTGTAGCTCAAGCCCACGCGTTCGTCGAATGTCGCCGAGCCCAGCCAGAGTGGACGCCCGTCTTCCCGTTCTTCCGAGCGCCAGAATCGCACGTGATGCCTCTGCCGCGGACTGTCACCGACAGGTTGTTCGAAAGCCAGATCCTGCTTGCGGCCAAAAAGATAAAGCGCGCTGACGGGTGCTTCGTCATCCGGCCGGCTGAAAACCGAGTCCACCACGATGCTAACACTGCTGCGGAACGTAATGGGATCCGCCGGGTACCATCCGGCTGTCGTCATTGCGCGGATGATTTGAGTTTCCGTGCCGACAAGGCCGATATTGAGGGGGTCGCCCGGATGCCCGTCACCTGTGTGTGTGACTCGTTGCACATCGACCAGGGCTCGGTGGTGCCGGAGGTACGTTTTCCAAATCCACGGGGCGAGCAAGTACGCAGCGACCGCCCACGCCACCAACAGCCAGAGAACAATCCGCCAACGCCCTGATCGACGCAGCCGTCGCTGCGATTCGGCGACTTCGGTGGCCGGTCCTTCGGATTTCGGTTCAGGGCTCATAACGCCTCCTCGGGACGTGAGAAGGTCAGTCTGAGATTCCACGAGCGAGCTTTGCGTGTCAAAGCCGCGCTGCGAAGTTTTCTGGTTTCGATTGCACGCCTTGCGAAATGAGAGGCAATCCCGATCCGGCCGCGACCCGCGTCTTGACGCGCTGCGAGGAGGACATCGCCGCTACAAGCGATGTCGGCGGGCTGGACATGCCGCCGGCGTTGCCATTTATGTGCTAGAATGCGACCAATCCCACTCTTGGAAAAGGAGAGGATTGCGGGACGATAGGGAGACCCATGACACCACATGCCTCAACCCAGTCATTTGCTCCGGCAGCGGACGGCGTGGAGCCGAAAGAGGTGCCCCAAAAGAGCGTTTACACGGGAGCGAAGATCCCGGCGATTGGACTGGGGACTTTTGGATCAGATAGAGTATCCGGGGAACAGATTGCCGAAGCGGTGCTTGGTGCTGCGTCTGTCGGCTATCGTCATTTCGACTGCGCGGCTGTCTACGGGAACGAGAATCTGATTGGTTATTCTCTGCAAAAGATTCTCGAGGGAGGAGTTGGGCGGGAGGAGCTTTGGATCACCTCAAAGTTGTGGAACGATAAGCACGGGGATGTGATTACGGCATTCGAAAAGTCGCTTCAGGATCTCCAGCTCGATTACCTCGATCTCTATCTGATCCACTGGCCTTTCCCAAACTATCATGCGCCTGGCTGCGACGTCACATCGCGAAGTCCGGATGCGAAACCTTATGTTCATGAAAATTTTATCAAGACATGGCGCAAGTTGGAGGAGCTTGTGGCGATGGGATTGGTGCGGCACATTGGCACATCGAACATGACGATCCCGAAACTCCACTTGCTGTTGCGGGATGCCAAGGTCAAACCGGCCTGCAACGAAATGGAGCTGCATCCGCACTTTCAGCAACCGGAGCTGTTCCAGTTTGTAATCGACAACGGCATGGTGCCAATCGGCTTTAGCCCGATTGGTTCGCCCGCCCGCCCCGATCGCGATCGGACGGAAACCGATACTGTCGACATTGAGGATCCCGTGGTTGTGAAAATTGCCCAGCGGCTGAATGTTCATCCAGCCGTCGTTTGCATCAAATGGGCTGCGCAGCGCGGACAGATCCCGATCCCGTTCTCCGTCAACCGCCGGAACTACTTGAGCAACCTTCAAGCCGTTGTCGCAGATCCGCTCACGGGAGAGGAGATGCAGGCGCTCTCGCGGATCGACCGCAATTGTCGTCTCATCAAGGGAGATGTGTTCTTGTGGAAAGAGAATCAAACATGGGAAGATCTCTGGGACGTAAGCGGCCAAATTACCGCCCCGTAATCACAGACCATGCAAAGCACCTCTCCATATAGCCCGAGTCGCTTTGCGCGCTGGACTCGATCGCTGTTGTTGCGGCGGAGAGCCGCGACCGTATGACCGGCGTTGTTATGAATCAATCTTAACCAAGTGACCTTTATATGAATGCGACAATGATAGGAGCAGTGCTTCCCGGAAACAGCACCGTGGAATTTAGAGACTTTCCCATTCCTGAGCCCGGACATGGCCAAGTATTAATCAAAACGAAATCTTCGACGATCTGTGGCAGCGATATTCGAGCAATCTATCGTGAGCACGTAGGCAAGGGGCCGGAGGGATACCAAGGCAAGATCGCGGGGCATGAACCGTGCGGACAAATTGTCGCTGAAGGGCCTGGCCTGAAGCGATTCAAGAAGGGGGACCGCGTTATCGTCTATCATATTTCCGGGTGCGGCGTGTGCAACGATTGCCGCCGTGGCTACATGATCAGTTGCACGAGCCCCTTCCGAGCCGCTTATGGCTGGCAGAGGGATGGCGGCATGGCGTCGTATATTCTGGCTGAGGAAAAAGACCTTGTGGCACTACCTGACGAGCTCTCGTATACGGATGGCGCGCAGGTGGCATGCGGTTTCGGAACAGTCTACGAGGGACTCGAAAAGATCGGCATTTCAGGAAATGACGCGGTTCTGGTCGTCGGATTAGGCCCGGTGGGTCTCGCTGCTCTCATGCTGGCAAAGTCGATGGGTGCCAATAAGCTCATTGGAGTCGATTTTGTCGAAGAGCGTTTGGAGGTGGCACACAACCTTGGCCTGGCGGATCACGTCGTGAAGGCCGGGACTGGCAACGTCGAGGAGATCCGCAGCCTAACGGGTGGACATGGGGTTGAAAGGGCGTTCGACGCGAGCGGCAGTGACAAGGGCCGCCTGACCGCGATCCAAGCGACGCGCAAGTGGGGCAAGATCGCACTCGTTGGTGAAGGCGGGACGCTTGGGCTTAGTCCGAGCCCGGACATGATTCATGACCAAAAAACGGTTTACGGATCCTGGGTTACAAGCATTTGGCTTATGGAGGATCTCGTGGAACGGATCGTTCGCTGGAAAATTCATCCCGAAGATCTCGTCACACACAGATTTCCGCTTGAGAAGGCGGACGAGGCCTATGCGCTTATGGCAAGCGGTAAGTGCGGCAAGGTAGCCGTCGTTTTTGATGAAGAGCTAAAATAGAATCGAAAATTTCTTTCGGCATCCGTCCAGATCTGGGAAAGCTTCGCCTCAAACTGAGGATTGGTCGAATAATCCGCAGATGGAACAGGTCGACGCAGATTGGAGGACGCCTCTCATCGAGTCGCCGGCCGGCGAAACTCAACCATTTTGAGACGCGAAGCCTGATATTGTAATTGAAGACGAGCTAGAGCTTGCGGCCGACATCTTTGATGCCGTCGCCGATGTCGTTGAACCAGATGTCGACCTGTTTTGCGCCTGCTTTTAGCCCTTTGCCAGCCTTCTTGAGCGCGTTTACGGATTCTTGCGCGCCTTCCTTGAGCTTCGTACCGGACCATTTTGCAGCACCGTCAAGGGCAGCCCCGGCCTTTCCGAGGGCCTCGCCAGTTTCCTTGCCAGAGGTCTTGGCCTCCTGGGCTGTCTTATGCCAGCCGTCGGCGATCGCGTGATCCACCTTGGCAAACACTTTCTTCAACTCGTCGCCTGATTTCACAGCGCCCTTCTTCACGTCCTGTCCAAGCTTGTCCAATTCATCAGCGCCTTTCTTCACACCCTCTTTGGCGTCCGCGGCGACTTCATTGGACTCTTTTTTCACATGGACCGCCGCCTTGTGGATCTGCTCGGCCGCCTTGTTTGTGTCTCCCTTGACGAATGACTCATGAGAGGCTGCCATGGTCTGGTCCGGCTGGCTGTCGAAATCGCCTGGTGATGTTTGTGCATAGGTCGCTCCAATGGCCGCAATCGAGGCCGAAATGATCAAAGTGCCCAACGATAAGAGAGATTCCTTTTTCATCCGACTTTTGCGTTGTCAATCACTCTAAATTCCCTGAGCGGTTATTCAAGCTCGGAGACAACGACTTTCAACGGATTCCATCAGAAAAACCTGCCTCATTTGCTATGATTTTCGCGATGAAGACAAGCTGGTAACGGGTGTGACTTAAACTGTAACGAAGCCTTTCAACCGTTCGGCGGGACGCCGAACATTGCACGCGAGGACGCATGCGCTCCCCATTTGCACGCGAAGATGCGCCCGCAGTGAGTCGCGTTCCCGGGTGCGGCCGCGTTGCCGCGTGGCCAATCGCGTGACCGCGTTGTCGCGGAACGCGACTCACTGCGGCGCGGCTCACAGTGGCGTCAAGGCGGTCTCGCGATGCGCTCCCCGGATCCACTACCCGCCGAGCGCGGTGAGGCGCTCCTGGGCCATTGATGCAAATTTGCTATTCGGGAAATCTTTGAGCAATTGCTGATAGGAGGCTTTGGCTTTTTCGAGTTGTTGCGTTTTGAATTTTGTTTCGCCCGAACCGTTGGCTTGCTGTTCAAGCAGTTGAGCGCCCATCCACAGACCCTCCGCCGCCGCAGTAGGCACGCCGCTGTAGAATTGAGCGATCTTGATGAAGTAATCGATGGCCGCGCCAAGATATTCGTCCTTTTGCTGCTGGTTTGCGGTCGCCTTCGCCTTCTCGGCCATGATGGAACCTCCAAGGAGCATGCCGTTTGCGCGGAGTTCCGCGGTGGCGCTCGGAGCACGGATGAGACCGGTGAGCAAGTTGAGGGCGTCGTCGAGCTTGCCTTGCTCTTTAAGCGACTGGGCGATGCCGTAGTCGGCGTCGAGCACCTTGGGAGACCAAGGATAGAGGGCCTTTAGTTCTTGAAAGTACTTGCCAGCTTCGGCCGTCTGGCCTCTTTCCTGAGCCACGCGAGCTCGTCCGAAGAGCGCGATGGCCTGCGCCTCCTGGACAAGCTGCGAAGCCTGGTCTGGTGTGACATTGGCGGGGACAGGATAGTCCTTTGCGAGCTTCTCAAAGATCGCGGCGGCCTCGTCGGATTTCTGCTGTCCGATCAGCGCAAGCCCGTAGAAGTCCATATCATGCGGAGAATACACAATTTGAGGTTTGTAGGCCTCGGTCATGATTGCAAGTGCGCGGGCCTTGTCCCGCTCGGACACGTAATTTGCGAGGGTGAAAAGGATCTTGCTCTTGGCGTTTGGGGGTGCGGAATCGGCGAGGGATTGGAAGTATTGCTCAACCTCGGGAGCATTTTTCAGTTCGGCGCCCAAGAGCATGCGTTGGGACTGCAGGAGTGTTTGGAGGGCGAGGGCAAGCGAAGCGCTGTCGGGATATTTTTTGATCGTTTCCTCGGAAGTGGCGACGCTGCCGTCCACGAGCGTATTCCACTGGGAACGTTCCTGCTCGCTAAGTGCGCTGTAACGTCCGAGCGCATCAGCCTTCGCGCGTTGGAGTTCGGCAATCTTGAACATCGCGTCACCGGCCTGCGGGCTTTCAGGATATTTTTCGACGAACTCACGGTAGGTAGCGAGGCCCGCGTCCGCCCTCTTGGAATTGATTGCAGTCTGAGCGATGGATTCGTAAGCGAAGTAGACCTTATCGTCCGTGGGATATTTCTCGATGAATTGCCTCATCAGGCCGATGACGTCGTCGGCTTTGCCATCGCTGGCGCGCATTTGGGCGCGCATGAAGTACGTGAATGGAGCAGGCTGGCTTTCGGCATACTGTTCGGCGACGGTCGCGAGGGTGGCGATTCCCTCCTCCTTCTTGCCAAGGGCGATGAGTGCGCCGCCTTTGGCGTAGAGGGCAAGAGGGGCAAGAGCGTTCTTGGGATTGGCCTTTGCGAAGGCGTCAAGTATGAGGGCGGCGGCCGCATTGTCGCCCTTCTGCTGCGTACAGATCCCAATCCAGTAATCGGCTTCGACGGCCTGAGGCGTCCCCGCATATTTCGTTTTGACCACATCATATGCGGCAATGGCATCGTCCCATTTTCGAGTGTCTTTATAGATGCCGGCGACACCGGCCTGGGCGATCGCTGCGATTTCGGGTGGAGGATTTTGTGTCAGGTAATCCTGAAAGGTCTTGAGCGCATCGGCGAGATTGCCAAGGCGGGTTTCTGCGCTGGCCTTTTGGACGAAAGAGAGGCCGGTGAATCGGCCATTCGGATAGATGGCGAGCGATTCGTTGAAATAGCGAATCGCCTCGTTCGGATTGTTCAGACTGAGATACATACTGCCCATAGCGACGGGTAGGTTGTCCGCGATGGCGTCGCCTTTGTATTTCGACTGGAATTTGTCGTAGCCCACAGTCGCCCGGTCGGCAGCATTTTGCAGGGCATAAGTCATGGTGGTGAAGTAGAGGGCGCGCTTTTTGTCCTGGTCGCCGGTGAGGTAAGGGCTGACGTGTTTAAGAACCACCCGCGCTTCATTATTCCTGCCTTGCTGGAAATAGATTTCCGCCATCTTCAAGAGAGCGATGGCGGTCTGGTCTGGCTTTCCGTGGAGCTCGGAAAGCTTCTTAAGTTCCCGCTCATTGTCGCGATCGAGTTGCTTTTTCAAGGTTGGGTTATTGGCTCGCAGAGCCGCTGCCTTTTTTTGGGGAAATTCCCTTAGCTTATCTTGCTGGAGGGTGATGATCTGTTCCTTGGGAGCGACTGAGCGATAGGCGGACAGAGCTTCGGCATAGAGGGCTGGGCGTTCCGATTCCGGGCTGAAGCTGGCTTGATTGAGGAGGATTTCTCCGAGCTGGAAGTTTGCCTCGTTAATGAGCGCGATATCTTCCTTCTTCTTGATAATTTCACGGAGGTAATCGGTCGCGCGTTTGTAGAACTCGAAGGCTTTGGTCTTAGCGGAGGCGTCCCCCTTCATCAGTTCGACGCTTCCTTCTGTGGCCAGCGTAACGGCAAGCAGGCACTTGGTATTCGATAGGGTGCCGCTTTGCGGGAACTTTTGAAGATTAAGTTCGAGATCCTTTATGGCCTCGTCGTATTTCTCGACCTGATACTCGGCGACCGCGCGACTGAAAATGGTACTCTCGAGATCCTGCGCCTGAGGATAATTGTTAATATAGTCTGTGAATTTGTTGATCGCTTCATCGAAGGCGCTCTTGCGATTCGGGTCCGACGCAGGCATTGCTGCGGCTTTGGCGGAGAGGATTTGAGGCAGAAGCCCGTCGGCGCTCTGCTTGAGTTCGGCGGATAAGGGCGGTCCCGATGCGGCTTTGGCGAGGACCGCGGATGCCTGGTCGAACTGCGCCAGAAAATAATAACAGAAGGCCAATTGGAGCTGGGCCGAGGATGCGATTCCGTCCGTGGGAAAATCCTTGAGCACCTTTTCGTAGGCGGCCGCCCCCGCCTTATAGTCACCCGATGAGTAGATTTCATAGGCGGCGGCATTGGCATCGGCTGCGCCTTTCGATTGCGCCCGCATTGGCGCGAGCGAGACGAGCAGAACCATAAAGCCGGAGGCGAGACGCGGGATCAGGCGATTCATGAGACAAGCTGAAAGCAATTACGCTGCTTCACTCCTCATTGCCACCTGAAAAAACTGCTCTCGAAAGAGCGCTGGCTGCCCGTCCTACTTAGCGGCTGAGCGGAGATTTCGGGCGAAGGATTCTTGTCATCACGCTTACACGCAGCCGGAAGAGTCAGACGACTTTCGACCTCCATGGCACTGTGCATTGTTTCGTCAAGGCTTGGCAAATGCTAGATGGTCGAGCGTGACTTCCGGACGCCGCACTTTAAATACCGCGATCCCTGCTGCTGTCGCGCCCGCCCAGTCCCGTTCAGGATCGTCGCCCACGTGGAGGCAGCGTCCTGCTTCGACGTCCATCACATCGAGAGCCTGTCGAAAGATCCCCGGATGCGGCTTTTCGCAACCGATTTCGCTGGAAATGAAAACTTGCTCAAATTTCGAGGCGGCTCCGAGATCCTCAAGAACCAGCCGGAGGCGCCGATCGAAGTTGGAGATGACGGCCAGTCGGAACCGGCTGGTGAGGCGGTCGAGGCATCTCCTCGCGTCATCGTAGAGAACCCAGACTCCTGGCTTGGCGAAGTGCGCGTAAAGCTCTTCGAACCACGCGTCTTCGTCGATCTTGCTCGCTGAGGGGGCCGCTGTCCGAAGCACATCGAGGGCGAGCGCCCTCCACCAGGGACGATCGTCCTCTTCCCGCGCCTTAGGGGAGGCAGACCGAAAGGGGCGCGCCTTCCAGACTTCCCGAAAGGCCGACTCCATCCTTTCCTCATCCGCATTTAAGCCGTGCTTTCGCGCAACTTCCGCATAGTGCCAGCCGACGGGCCTCCCCAGTCGGATCAACGTTCCTGCCGCGTCGAAGAAAATGACCTCGGCTTCCCTCTTGACCTTCAAGGCCCCGCCATCCATATTATTTTATTCCCAACCATGCGAAGAAGCGGGTCCCATCCCGCTTTTTTCATCTGGGGGAATGCGACTTATGAATTCCGAACTCATAGCAATGCTTGATTACCTCGAGCGTGAAAGAAGCATCAAACGAGAGGTGCTTGTCGAGGCGATTTCCAACGCCCTGCTTACGGCCTCCAAGAAGAATTTCACTTCGGGAACTCGCGAATTGCGCATCGATATCGATCCGAAATCCGGAGCGATTCGGGCACTGGCCAAGCTCATCGCCGCCGAACGCGTTCAGAACCCTCATGACGAAATTCTCATTTCGAAAGCTCGAGCGATCAAGCCCGGCATTCAGGCCGGCGAGGAGATCGAGGTCGAGGTGACGCCGCGGGATTTCGGGCGCATCGCCGCCCAAGCCGCACGCCAGGCGATCAACCAGCGCATCCGGCAGATCGAAAAGGACATGATCTACGAGGAATTCAAGGATCGCGCCGGCGAAATTGTAAGCGGAACCGTCCGCCGCTTTGAGAAATCCGATGTCATCCTGGATCTGGGGAAGTTTGAGGGGACGATGCCTTCTCGCGAGCGGGTTGTAACCGAGGAATACAGCGTGGGCGACCGGCTGCGCGCCTATGTTGTTGCCGTGGACAATGCCTCCCGCGGCCCGGAGATCATCCTCTCGCGAAGCCACCCGAATTTCGTCCGCCGCCTGTTTGAAATCGAGGTTAGCGAAATCGCTGACCGCACCGTTGAATTAAAAGCCATTGCGCGCGAAGCCGGTTATCGCACGAAGGTTGCCGTTCACAGCGGCGATCCCAAGGTGGATCCGGTGGGTGCCTGTGTGGGAATGCGCGGGGCTCGCGTCAAAAACATAGTACGGGAGCTGAACAACGAGAAGGTGGACATTATCCGCTGGGATCCTGATCCGTTGAAATTCGCGGCGGCCGCGCTGAAGCCGGCCAACATTCGCAGCCTCTCGCTCGATGAGGCCACGCATACCGTGCACGTTCTTGTTGGGAAGGACGATCTCTCGCTCGCCATCGGGAAGCGCGGCCAGAATGCGCGCCTCACCTCCAAGCTCACAGGCTGGGATGTGGAAATCGAGGAGGATAAGACGGCCGAGCAAGTGCTTGAATCCCAGAAGGCCCAAGCGGCTCACTCCATGGCCGAGGCGCTTGGAATCAGCGAAGACGAGGCGCAGACGCTCGCCGCCGGCGGAATGAATTCCATTGAAGTGATCCTTACCGCAGATGCCGAGGATATCGCCGGATTGCTTGGCTGTGATGTCGGCAAGGGCCAAAAGATTCTCGATGCCGCACGGGCGTCGGGGCAGCCCCAGGAAACGGCCGCCTCCTAGGCTATGAAAACTTCACCTGCTCTTTTCGATGGCCACCACAAAATCCGAGGACAAAGTCACAAAGCCTAAGGCACCGCCAGCCTCCGCGAGCGCGAAGCCCATGCCAGAAGCGACAGCTTCGGAGCTGCCGCCGACGCCCAAAGCGCCCGCTGAGACTCTCGACCTTCTCGAACCCAAGAAGAAGGTTAAGCGAAGGGAAGCGGAAGGCGTCGCGTCGAAGTCGGTGCCTGCGCCTATTCAAAAGATCCACGCGAGGCCTTCTGTGAAGAGCGCCGTTGTCGTGGAGCAACCCCCGGAGCCGTCTCAGCCGAAGGATGCTCCGGTTGAGGTCGGTACCGAGGAAGCTCAAGCCACCGCATCCGAAAGCGACAAGAAGGTGATTCATCTTAAGACGTCGATTACGGTCAAGGATCTGGCTCCGCTCATCGGGATCAAGCCCTTTCAGGTCATTGCCGATCTGATGGCACTTCAGATCTTTGCAAACATCAATCAAGCCTTGGAACTCGATACGGTCGCGAAGCTTTGTGACAAGCACGGGTTCGTTCTTGAGCGGGAAAAGAAGGACACCTCGAAGGGCCATCACAAACAGGAGGTCAAGGTCGAGGCTCCCAAGGAGCCGGAAAAACCGAAGCAAGAAGCCCTTAAGCCTCGCGCGCCTATCGTCACATTCATGGGCCATGTCGATCACGGCAAGACCTCGCTTCTCGATGCAATTCGCAAAAGTCGCGTCGCGGCCGGCGAGGCGGGCGGGATCACCCAGCATATTGGCGCCTACAGTGTCGAGCGCGACGGTCAGTCCATTACCTTTCTCGACACGCCGGGACACGCGGCCTTTACCGCCATGCGTGCCCGCGGAGCGAACGTGACCGATATTGTCGTGCTTGTTGTCGCCGCCGATGACGGGCTGATGCCTCAGACAATCGAGGCCATCAATCACGCGAAGGCGGCCAAGGTCCAAATCCTTGTGGCGATCAACAAGATCGATCTTGCCTCAGCCAATCCCGACAGGGTGAAGACCCAGCTTCAAGAAAAAGGATTGACGCCTGAGGACTGGGGAGGCGAGATCATTTGCGTTCCGGTCAGTGCCACGAAGGGCACCGGTGTGGACACTTTGCTTGAGATGATCAGCCTGCAGTCCGAAGTACTTGAGCTCAAGTCCGATCCTCGCGCGACTCCGCGATGCACCGTCATTGAAGCTCAGCTCGAACAAGGCCGCGGGCCGACGGCAACCGTCATCGTTCGCATGGGCACCCTGTGTGTCGGCGACGCGTTCATTTGTGGCAACTATTGGGGCAAAATCAAACAGCTCATCAGCGATACCGGCAAAGCGGTGAAGGAAGCCGGTCCCGCAATGCCGGTGAAAGTTCTGGGCCTGAGCGGCTTGCCTAATGCGGGCGATGAGCTTGTCGTGATGGAAAACGAGCGGGACGCGCGACTTCTGAGTGAGGAGCGCCTCTTCGAGATCCGCAACAGCAAGCTTGCGGCACCCCAGCGCGCAACACTCGAGAACCTTTTCGCGAACATCGCCGAGGGTCAGAAGCCCACGCTTCAAATCGTCCTCAAGGGCGACGTGCAGGGCTCAGTCGAGGCACTTGTCGGTGCACTCAAAGACATTCCGCAGTCAAAGATCACTCTCGACATCATTCACTCGGCGGTCGGTCCCATCACGGAATCCGACGTTCTGCTGGCCAGTGCTTCGAACGCCGTCATCATCGGGTTCAGCGTCAAGGTCGAGAACAACGCATCGACTGTTTCAAAGCGCGAGGGTGTTCAGATCAAACTCTACAGTATCATCTACGAGTTGATCGATCAGGTAAAAGAGGCAATGGCAGGCATGCTTGAGCCCGAGCTGCGTGAGACGATCATTGGCCACGCTGAAGTCCGGCAGGTCTTCGATCTTACGAGGGGAAGGGTGGCCGGTTGCTATGTAAACGACGGCCGCATCAGCCGCAGTGCGCGGGCTCGCGTCTTGCGCAAGAAGCAGCCGATTTATGACGGTGGCATCGGAACGCTCCGGCGTTTTCAGGACGATGTCAAAGAGGTTCGAGCCGGCCTGGAGTGTGGCATCAAGTTGGGGGATTTCTCCGAGTATCAGCCCGACGACATTATCGAATGCTACACGCTTGAGAAAGTGCCCCAGCAGCTTTGACGCGAACCCCGGTCGCGTAGCAATGAGTCGCTTCCCAGCCCGGCATCGCGTGGCATTGGTGCTCTTTTTCGCTGCTGCATTGCTTCCTCCGGCTGCCCTTTGTGCCCAGGACGCGGCCCCCGTTCTGGACAACACGGGCTTAGTCGAGAATCCCAAACCGACATGGGAGACGCAAAAAAAGGCTCGAACCTTTGTCCTTGGCATTCCAGCGCCGCGCGGACAGATCACCGATCGGAATGGCAAGCCGTTTGCGCAGACCCGTCTGAGCTACAATCTTGCCATCAGTTTTCCTGCTCCCCTCGACTGGCAGGACAGCAAGATTCTGGCATTCGCAACGCAGCAGATCACCCTCGCAAGCGGGCTTCTTAAGAAGCCGATCTCGGTTTCCGACGAGACAATTCTCAACCATTACAAGAACCGCGGCATTCTTCCGATGGACATCGCCGAAGATCTGAGCCCGCAGGAACTTGGCGTGGTCCAGCGTGGCGTGACACCCAATCTCATTCTGCGTCAGACCTATGTTCGCTTTTATCCGAACGGTCCCCTCGCAGGACATATCATCGGTTACACAGGTCGGGAGGCGCCGCTCTCGGTGCGCCCAGTCGAGAACAACGACTTGATATTCTCCGACAGCCAAGGACGCGAAGGACTTGAGCAGGTCTTTGACAATGAATTGCGCGGACAGGTCGGGCAGCTGCATGTCACCTACGATCCCGCGGGCAATAAGACGTCGGAGCGAATCGCCCGTCCGCCCGTGCCTGGCTACAACATCATCACCACGCTGGATGAAGATCTTCAACGCATCTGCGAGAACGTGCTTGCGAAAAACTGCAAACGCGGGGCGATCGTCGTGATCGATCCGAACAACGGCGAAATTCTGGCGATGGCGTCCCAGCCCGGCTTCAATCCGAATGAATTTGTGCCGGTGGTCAAGAGGGAGGTCTTCGAGCGATACAACACGGACGAGGGCGATCCACTTGTGCCGCGCGCCTACCGTTCCGCGTATCCAGCCGGCTCAACCTTTAAGGTCTTCGTCGGTTTCGCCGCCCTCGAAACGGGAAAGATCACGCCGGAAAACCATTTCGACTGTCCAACCGCCATTACCATCGGCGACCATACCTTTAAGAACTGGAAGAAGAAGGGTGCGGGAAGCCTGAATTTCGTTGAGGCTCTCACCCAATCCTGTAACACGTGGTTTTATCAAGTGGCATTGAAGATCGGCGCGGATCCTATCATTGAATACGCCCATCGTCTCGGTCTCGGAAAGCGAACCGGAATTCCCATTTTTGCGGAGAGCGAAGGCAATATCCCGACCGACGAGTACATGCTGCGCGTGCACAAACGCGAAATCAAGAGAGGGGACGTTGCTAATATGGCTATCGGCCAAGGCGACATTTTGATCACCCCACTTCAGATGGCTCAGGCATTGAGCGTGATTGCCTCAGCGGGAAAGTTTCATCAGACGCGGCTCGTCAAACAGGTGCAGAGTTTGGATAACAGAGTCGTTGCGGCCTATCCGGACCGTATTCGCGAAGACATACCTGTTTCGCCGCAGATTGATAAGACCCTCCGCAAGGCTTTGCAGAACGTGGTCTATGACGGGCAAGGGACGGGTCACTCTGCGAAGGTCAAGGGCGTACGGGTCGCGGGAAAAACGGGGACTGCGCAATGGGGGCCTGAAAACAAGCAGCGTACCGCGGCGTGGTTTACCGGCTTCGTGCCCGTGGAGAATCCCGAATATGCCTTCGCGGCGCTTTATGAAGGGGCGCCGAACGATGACGCCGTTCACGGGGGCTCCCATGCGGCTCCGCTAGTTAGCAAGGTGTTCCGCGAGATCTACAAGTTAAAGAAGGCGCGCGATGCTCCTCCTGCGGAAGAAGCTGACGAGAAGGACGAGGAAAATGAACGCAGAAAGGACGAGTCCAACTAGCAAGCAGCCTGTCGGACTCGTGATCAAAGTGCGGTTTTTTTTGGAACGGCGTGTCGTGATGAAGCCGCCCCTCCAGACAGGCTGCTACAAACAGCCCGGACGGGCTGTCAAAAGGCCGGTGATTTCTGCAAAGGGGAGCGCACCAAGTGCGTTTCAGCAGTTTGCTTGAGTGGCGCTTCGCGTTCAAACACGGTGTCCGAAATGCTCACCATTCTTTCATCGCAAGCCCTGCAAACTGCTAAGTGAAGTAGGTGTCGTCGTGCGAATACGGAGGCGCGCAGCAGCAGAGAAAGCGGAGTGCGGTGGAGGCCGTGATCTGGTGCCAAGCGCCGGGAGGAATCAGGATCGCGTCGCCCGGTGCGACCGAGCGCTTTTCTCCGTCGATCTCCATCGTGCCCTCGCCTTCTAGCAGGAAATAAAACTCCTCACTTTTCTTGTGGTAATGCCGATCGGTTGAGCGCCCGGCGCGAATGCTGGCCTCGGCGAGACTTTGGTTGCGGACGGGTGCGTTGGCACAATCAAGGATGCTTCGAATCCGCGAACCATCCTTGGTCGTAAAGGGTTTTTGACTGGATACGTTCAGGACAATCATCGAGAGTTCGCCGCTATGAAATTTTACGAAGGTTGCACGGCACTGATTACCGGAGCTTCTTCGGGATTGGGAGTGGAATTTGCGCGGCAGCTTGCGCCCCACGCACATTCCCTCGTTTTGGTGGCCCGCCGATTGGAGAGATTGGATGCGCTAAAGGAGGAACTCGAGTCCCTTCACAGCAATCTGAGAGTTCATGTTTATGGCGCGGATCTGGGAAGGGAAGAACAACGCGTGGCCCTGGCAAATTGGCTTCCATCGCAAAACGTGAAAGTCGATTTTCTCATCAACAACGCCGGGTTGGGAGATCGAGGCCCGTTCGAGTCGAGCGACTGGAACAAAGTCCGATCGATCCTCGATGTGAATATCTCCGCCTTGACGCACCTCATTCACCTGCTTCTCCCATCCATGACGCTCGGCGGCCGCGCCGCTATCCTCAACGTGAGTTCGATTGCCGGCTTTATCCCATTGCCTAACACGGCCGTCTACTCGGCCAGCAAGGCGTACGTCACGAGCCTCTCAGAAGCGCTCGCCATTGAACTGCGGCCGCGGGGAATCACAATCACAGCACTTTGCCCGGGTCCAATCTCGACCGAATTTCATGCCGCCGCGGGCCGTCCGGGAGACGAGGGTAGGGCGTCCCATGTGGAAGCAATGCCCGCTTTTGTCGTGACGCCTGAGGAAGCCGTCCGGACCGCTTTGGTAGCGGTCTCCCGCGGCCGAGCGCGCGTGGTTCCCGGCCCCTTGCTCTGCGTCTGCGTTGCCCTCGCACTGCTGGTTCCATTTTTCATCATTAGAGAGATCCTTCGCGCATTGAGAAAGAAGCTGTGAACCCTGCGGACCGTGAATCAGCCATTGACAAGGTTGCGGACGGTTAAAATGCTGGACTCGTGAATAAAATCACAAAGTTGCCCGGCATCCAGCCCGAAAGCGCCGTTGCGTTCGCTCAGACGCTAGAGCTGATTAATACGCATCTCTACTCAGTCGAGGAGAGAATCCGCCAACAAGCCAGGGCATTCGATCCCGCAGTCGAAGGTTACGTTTCCTATGTTTGCGAGAAGGGCGGGAAGCGGTTGCGGCCGGTGCTGGCCCTTTTGGCCGGAGGAGCGTCGGGACGCATTACATCCGGTCATGTTGATCTCGCCGTCATTGTCGAAATGGTGCACGTCGCGACGCTTGTTCATGACGACATCATGGATGGCGCGGAGCTTCGCCGCGATCAACCGACCGCCAATGCGAAGTGGGGGAGTTCCATCAGCGTTTTGCTGGGTGACTGCCTGTTTGCTCATGCGCTGCGTCTGGCCACCGGCTTTAGCAACAACGCCATCTGCCGCCGCATCGCGGACGCTGCGTCCGATGTCTGCTCGGGCGAGATTATCCAGACGCAAAGGCGTTATGATCTGAAACTGAGCACGGCAGATTATTATCGCATCATCGAAATGAAGACCGCATCGCTCTTTTCCGTGGCTTGCGAGCTTGGGGCCTTTATTAGCGAAGCCAGCCCGACAGTGATTGGGGCGCTGAAGAATTTCGGCCTGAAGGTTGGCACCGCGTATCAAATTTACGACGACTGCCTTGATCTTGCCGGCACCGAAGAGGAGACGGGCAAGACGCTTGGCACGGACATCCGCAAGGGCAAATTCACCCTGCCAGTTCTCCTCACGCTGCAGAACCGCCAGGGTCTCGATCTCACTGGTTTGCGTGACCTCTTGCTGCGAGAGGACCGGGTAGATGAGGAGTTTCTGGTGGATCTCTTGAATCGCGCCGGATCGCTTTCCGCCGCGGCGCAGATTGCGCGAAGAATGCTAAACGACGCTCGCCAATCTCTGGAAGCCGTTCCGGTCAACCGTTATGTCAACGGCCTGCAGACCATCGTCGATCATCTGATCGGGATGGTTGACCGATTGGCGTGATCATTCTCCGGATCGCCTGCCCTAGCAATTGTCCGCCATGCGAATCCGGGAAATTCCTCCAAGCGACCGCCCTCGAGAAAAGCTCGCGGCACGAGGCGCCGCATCCCTGACGGATGCCGAACTCCTGGCAATTTTTCTCCGCACCGGGATCAAAGGCAAAAGTGCCATCACGCTCGCGGGCGAGCTTCTCAGAACCAAAGGTTCACTAAGGGCGCTTTCCCGCTGCCAGGCTACGGAACTCTCCAAGGCTGCGACCGGCATGGGCCCGGCCAAGGCCGCTGAGCTTGCGGCCGCTTTTGAGCTTGGAAGGCGCCTTGCCCGCGGCGCGACGGAACGGCCCGTGCTGGATAGTGCGGAGGCCATTTACGCGACCTTCGGCGCCGAGTTTCAGGCTCGCGACCGTGAATCGCTGAAAGTTGTGTTGCTGGACACGAAATTGCGCCTGCTCCGCATGGAGGATGTAGCGCTCGGCTCGTTGAACGAATGTGTGGCGCACCCGCGCGAGATTTTTCGTCCCGCGATTGTGCATTCCGCCTATGCGGTGATCCTCATTCACAATCATCCCTCTGGCGATCCGGCGCCAAGCCAGGCAGATCACCGGCTCACTCGGCAGCTTGGCGACGCTGCGAAGCTCCTACAGATTACCCTCCTGGATCACATCATCATCGGTCTGCCAGATGGCGGTAGAACGCCGTACTTCAGTTTTCGCGAAGCCGGCGCCTTATGAAAATTCACCCCACGGCTATTGTCTCCGCACAGGCTCAACTGGCCGATGATGTCGAGGTTGGCGCGCACGCGATCATCGGGGAAAGCGTCAGGCTTGGCGCGGGGTGCGTTGTTCAGGCGCACGCGGTCCTCGAAGGCCGTGCCACCTTGGGCGCGGGAAATTTTGTCGGTTATGGCGCCATTATCGGCGCGACTCCCCAGGATTTTGCCTTCCGCGACACGGTGATCAGCGAAGTGCGCATTGGAGATGGTAACACGTTTCGCGAATACGTGACCATTCATCGAGGGACCAAGGAAGGATCGGCGACTATTGTCGGAAGCGAGTGTTATCTCATGGTCGGCGCGCATCTCGGCCATAACGTCAAGCTTGGAGACAAGGTCGTCATCGCCAACAACTGCCTGCTTGCAGGATACGTGGAAATTGGTGATGGCGCAGTCCTCGGCGGCGGAACCGTCTTTCATCAATTCCTAAGGATCGGACCGCTCGCGATGGTGCGGGGCGGTACGCGCTTTGGAAAGGACATCCCGCCCTATGTTTCGGCCGATGGGGAAAATCTGCTTTCCGGCATAAACGCCGTCGGCTTGCGGCGAGCGGGCTTCTCACCGGAAGTCCGCTTGGAAATCAAGCGCGCCTTCAAGCTTGTTTATTGGAGCGGAATCAATGTCTCGCAGGCGCTTGAACGGGCGAAGGAATTGGACTGGTGCTGCGAAGCAAAGCTGTTTTTTGATTTCATTGGTTCCTCCGCGCGCGGAGTTTGCGGCGCGAATCGCGTTCCGCAAGGGGATGAGACGCAGGGGTAGTGCGCGCCCAGGAAGGTCTTCACAGCCACGGATGTTCACAGATTTCCACAGATTCTTCTGACCAGCCCGCAACTCCTACTCGTCCTCGTGCTCTAGAATCATTCGGGAAATCGAGCACGAGCACGAGAACGAAGGACGAGACGAACGAGAACGAACTGGCAATTCAGGCGGGTTTCGAGCCTTCCGGATTGGGCGGGGTACTGATCCAAGCGGCGATGTGGACGTCCTTGACGCTGACGCCGGCACGCTTGGCAGCTTCGCGGCAGGATTCGTATTCCGGCACGGCTTGCACGAGTTCGTCTCCGAGAAGACCCAGCTTAAGGCGCACCGGTCCGTACGGCGTCTCCCTAACGCGGAATTCGCGCCTCAGCTTTAGCCGCTGCACACGATGCATCCGCACGCCGAAGGTCGTGGTCTCGGTGAGCAGGATGCGCGCGAGTTCGGATGACTTTTCCGCGGTGCAAAGCACCGTAAGCACGAATCCCGGACGGTTCTTCTTCATCTGGGCAGGAGTGAAAAACACATCGAGCGCTCCGGCAGCAAAAAGGCGCTCCATCGCGGCTCCCGCCAATTGCGGGCTCAGGTCGTCGAGGTTCGTTTCAATTTGGGTAATCTCATCGATCTCACCCTCAGACGTGTCCTTGCACTCGCCTAAGAGCGCCCGGAGGACGTTCGGGCGCGGTCCGCTGTCGCGTGTTCCGAGTCCGTAGCCGACCCTTTCGATCTTCATTTCAGGAAATGGACCGAATGAGGAAGAAAACTCTGCTAGCAGCGCGGCGCCCGTCGGGGTGATAAGCTCGTGCGCCTCCTCGATTTGCCGGATCGGTATGCCCGAGAGAATCTCGAGCGTGGCCGGCGCCGGCACCGGGAAGCGCCCGTGGGCGCAATCTATCCACCCTGCACCATCAACAAGGGACGAGGCGAGCACACGCTCGACACCAAGAGCTTCAATTCCGGCGCAGGCTGCCACGATGTCTGCGATGGAATCGAAGGCGCCGACTTCATGAAACGCGACGTCCTCTGCAGGAATGCCGTGAATCTTTCCTTCTGCCGCCGCGATGCGTTGGAATACCGCGACGCTTCTGACCTTTATGAAATCGGCAAGCCGGCTCTGCTTGAGCAAGGTTCGGATCTCTCGAAAGGCGCGACCGTGGTTGTGATTGTCCTTAACATGCTCGGCGCGGTCTTGGGTGTGAGCCTCGAACTTCCAGCCGCTGATCCCCTGGCGAACCCCGCGTTGAAAATGGGAGTGAACCTCTTTGCCAAGGCCGAGCGCGGCAAGGGCAGAATGAAAGACGCCTTCCTCGACGCCGAGGTCCCGAAGAGCCCCGACGGTCATGTCTCCGCTGATGCCTGAAAAGCAGTCGAGATAGAGAACACGCATGGCTTCAGGCAGTCTCGCCTTAGGAAAAATGAGGGAAACGATCGCTCCGTGGGCTAGAGTCCCTGACTTCGGGCAAGCTTTTCGAGTTCGACCTGGAAGTCCATAACATCTTGCTGGCCGGGGCGGTATCCGGGAGTGCTGGGATTGAGGCCTAGGCGACCGGTTTGATCGAGATACCACTCGGCTTTCTGGCCGTCTGAAAAGGTGACGCGTCCACTGACCATTGCGCCTGGCCGCGTGATCTGGTCCATGGTAACCGAAACTTTGCCGCCCAAGGCCGGCTTCTCCGGCTCGGCGGCCGGGAGTGGCGGTGGCTCGGGCGGGCGCTCGGGCTCCTTGATGGCGAGTTTGAGGTCATCGGCGAGGAGGCGGGTGTCCAGATAGGTAAGGGAAATCTGGAACTCTTCCTTCAAGCGCTTCTGGATCTCGGAAAGGCTGGCTCCCGCTTCGATCCACTTCGAGATTGCAGCTTTTTGGTCGTCGGTGAGGATCATAGGAATCGATCTATTTTCCACAAAGGAATCGAAGAAGCGAGAACCGTTCGTCCGGCCTCTCAGTCTTCCTTCTTCCTTCTTGATTCTGCCTTGTAAAGGCTATCCCCCGGCGATCGCTGGGACGATGCTGATTTCGTCGCCCTCTTTGACAGCGGTGTTCTTATCTTCGAGGAAACGGATGTCTTCATCGTTGAGGAAGACGTTGACGAAACGACGGATATTGCCTTGTTCGTCACAGATTCTCTCGGCGAGTCCAGGGTAGGATTTCTCCAGGCTCTCGAGAATCTCGGAGATTGTTCCGCCGTCGGCGGGCACGACTTCTTCTTCTTTGGTGAGTTTACGGAGGGGTGTGGGAATGCGAACGGATGTGGGCATTGGATTTATTGGGTGATGGTGGCTAGGTGGGGCTGGAGAGGTTCGATCTCGCCGGCAATGAGCGATTCAAATTCACGGAGGCTGGGTTTGATGAGACGGGGCTCTCCGCATCGGTCCTGCACCGCTTCCTGAGTCTTCAAGCCATGGCCTGTAATACAGAGAACAATGCTTTCGTTGCGCGGAAGCTTGCCTCTCTCGATCAATTTCTTCGCGCAGGCAACAGTGACGCCGCCGGCCGTCTCAGCAAAAATTCCGGCCGTCTCGGCGAGAAGACGAATTCCTGCAATGACCTCTTCGTCGGTAGCGTCCTCGGCGTGGCCGCCGGTTTCTTTCATCGCGCGGATTGCATAGTAGCCGTCGGCAGGCGTGCCGATGGCAAGGGACTTTACGATGGTTTGCGGCCTCGGGACGGGCTTGACGATTTCCAAGCCCTTTTTCATTGCCTCGCTGATAGGTGAACAGCCGCCTGCCTGAGCGCCATGGATCGAGAACGGCTGGTCCTCCAGAATTCCGGTCTGGATGAATTCCTTATACGCCTTATGAATTTTCGTCAGCAACGAACCGCTGGCCATTGGAACAACGGTGTGGCGCGGGAGTTTCCAACCAAGCTGCTCCGCGATCTCGAAGCCCATGCTCTTTGAGCCCTCGGCGTAATAGGGACGCAGGTTAACGTTTACGAAGCCCCAACCATATTTGCCGGCAATCTCCGAACAAAGCCTGTTGACTTGGTCGTAGG
Source organism: uncultured Verrucomicrobiae bacterium (assembly GCA_963708595.1). Taxonomy (GTDB): domain Bacteria; phylum Verrucomicrobiota; class Verrucomicrobiia; order Chthoniobacterales; family Terrimicrobiaceae; genus DASTFP01. The sequence continues at coordinate 20,309 of CAVPTR010000027.1, read as the reverse complement.
CGCCGTGGATGCCGATCACATTCGTGCCATAAACGAGTGAGCCCAGAACTTTGCTCTGCTCGAGGTCGGCGGGAATGAGGACATAGCTCTTTAAGCCCGCCGCGGCAGCGTTGGCAGCCACCGAATTCGCGAGGTTGCCGGTGGAGGCGCAGGCAACAACTTTGAACCCGAGCTCCCGCGCGCGGCTCAAGGCCACCGATACGACGCGGTCCTTGAAGGAGAGGGTGGGGTAGTTGACGGTGTCGTTCTTAATGTAAACTTCCGAGATCCCGAGCGCCTTCGCTAGCCGGTCGCTCTTGACGAGCGGGGTGTATCCCACCTCAGCACCCACAGTCGGGGTGCCATCGATCGGCAGCAATTCGCGGTAGCGCCACATGCTCTGAGGGCGGGCGGCAAAAATTTCGCGGCTGATTCTCTGGCGGATGGCATCGTAATCGTAAGCAGCTTCTAGGGGACCAAAGTCGTACTCGCAAATATGAATGGCCTCCTTTTCGTACAGGCGCCCACATTCGCGACATCTCAGGTTGGAAAAGAAAGGGCGATCTTCGTTCATGGCTGGCCTCCGCACGAGAGTGGGAAATGAAGAAGGGACAAACCGCTTGAAATCGGCTGTCACATCTCATCTGCCCCCGGCGTTCTCACGCCGAAGCTGGATTTGGCACCTGGTCCCCCGTCACCGCATTGCGGGCCGGGGCGGTTGCCGTGGCTTCATAGGGCCAGTCCCTCTGCCACTCTCGATAAGATTGACCGAGAACATTGCGATGACGCGGCGCCGCGTCAAGAGATTTTCATTGCCACTTGGCGAACTTGGGTCGGAGAATCAAACCAACGCCCGGTCCGCGACCGATCGCCAAACCGCCGGAATGCCCAATGATGGAGCAATCGGTTGAGACTGTCCGAACGGGATCACTTCCTTCCGTCTTGTCGCCGGCGACGGCCTGCAGCGGCCGGAAAGGCACTTGGCGGCGCTACTGCTGCCTCCACTCGAGCGGAGTGCCGGATGGCAGCTGGCGCACGGCACGGACAATGTCCCAATTTGTCAGTCGCAACCCGCCGATACTCTCAAGCATGTCCATTTGATCGGGAATGCTTGTGCCGTGCAGACCGTAAGGTAACGGTTCCTTACTGTTCGATTTTGCCAGATTGATCCACAATATGCCCGCGGGGTTTCTAGGGCCCGCGGCAAGGAATTGTTCCGGCGATAGCTTGGGCTTGAATGGTGAAGGGGTAGGCTCCGCAGCAGCGCTTCCGTAAAGTGGACCGGCCTGCCTGGTCTTTTCTTTCCACTCTTCCTGGAACGTCGCGAGCCGGGGGCGCGGGATCACGTCAAGAATCGTCCAGGAACCACGGCCGTGCAGACCGGGGCGGGCGGGAGACATGGGCATGACCGCGACCAGTGCGCCACCGCGGTAGATATTCAATTGCGACAGACCGACCGCAGCGGCTGTCACCGGGTTTTGGGGATCGGCCTGCGGTTGCAGTGGCTCATCAAATGCTTTCTCGATTTCAAAAGGAATCACGTTGGGGACTCGAAATTCCATCCCGATCCCTGGCATCGGCGGCAGTTTATCGTTCAAAGTGCGCAAATAGGATTCATTGCAATGAAAGCGCTCCGCGACGAACTCCCACGGTGTGCGATAGGCGAGCATCGAATTTGCAGTGAGTTGCTCCTGGGTCCGAAGCGCGTCAGGGAGGGCGGGAGGAACGGAGGGGGACTTTCCCAGATTCGCCGAGGCGGACAGGGGAGATCGCTTTGGATCAACCCTCTCTGCCTTTGGCGGCGCTATGAATCGGAAGTCTTCCGCCTTCAGGGTGTAACGGGTGAAGACATTGCCAACGACCGCTTGGGCTTTCGCCCCGAAGGAGGCGTCATCCTTCGCATCTTCGTGCGTATTTTGATAAAGAAACAATACCTTCTTAAATGCCGGACCCGGTTTACCGACGATGGGGCCGGCAGAGAACTGCTCTCGGTCCAGGAAGACCTGGAACCTGACATTCTCCAACTCGGCTCCGGTCTCCGAACTGAGCCTTGCTTCGGGGGATTTGGTAGGCTTGTCTGTGTTCGCAGAGGGGGTGGTCCCGGGTTGCGGAGCAGGAATCACCGCACTCGGTTCAGCGACAGTTGGGATCCTCAACATCTGGCCAATGCGGATCGTGTCGCCTTTCAACCCGTTAAGCTCCTTTATTTGCGCAACCGTCACGCCAAACCTTTTCCCGATAAGAATCAGCGCATCACCGCGTTTCACCTCGTAGAGGAGATTTTCCGGTTGGGGGAGTGCGGAGGCCGGCGAGGTGGCGGGTAGGGGTCGTGTCAGTTTCGGCAACTCAAGGCCCCAATCTTGCTCATCGGATGGCGCAACGCGCCATTTCCACCTCACCGCCTTCTCCAATCCGGGCTCGATGCGCTTCGGCGCGGCGACCTTTCCGGGCGGCGTCTCTGCGAAAACGCTACTGGCAAAGACGCTGGAGATGACAAAGATCAGAAGGGATCTTGAGAGACAAAGCGGCAAATAATTTTCCGGCAAAGCATTAATACCTGGTGAGGTTTTTGTTCGAATCGTCGCTCCCTTGTCACCTACTCTTCCAAACGCCAAGCCTCGACCGATTCGGCGGCGATCTGCCAATTCTCTTGGCCCCTCACGACGACGACACGAACTGAAGAATCTGCCGCAGCAATATCTGTGTCGACGGGGGAGGAAGCATTCCGGTCGTTATCCAAGCGTAACCCGAGGAAAGCAAAAGCGTCGCAGGTTCGCTGCCGAACAACTGGTTCTGTCTCTCCAATGACGTCCGTAAAAACCAGCGCATCGAGACGCCCCAAGCTCGCGAGCATGGATCCAATGCCGGCGCGGAGCCGATGAATGAAAACGTCCATGGCCAGCGTTGCACGCCTATCGTTCTCGCGTGCCTTGGGAAAGATTACCCGAGTGTCACCCGGGAGGCCGGAAAGTCCCGCGAGCCCGGACCGCTTGTTGAGCGTCTGCTCCAGCAAATCCAGATCGGTTCCGTGTCGTAGAAGGTGGAGAATTATTCCAGGGTCAATCGCTCCCGAACGCGTGCACATCGCGATTCCGTCCAGCGGAGTAAACCCCATGGTGGTATCGACAGACCGGTTTCCCCGGACCGCCGCCAGCGAACAACCGCCGCCCAGGTGACAGATGATTTGGCACAGGTCCTCATCGCCCTGCCGGTTGATGATCTCCATCGCCCTTCGACTGGCGTACCGATAACTGGTCCCGTGAAAACCATAACGCACTAATCCCTGTTCGACCCACTCAAACGGTCCCGCGTAGGTTGCGACCGCCTCCGGCAACGTTCGGTGGAAGGCCGTGTCGAAGACTGCAAACTGCGGAACTTTGTCACCCAAAATTTCTCGACACGCCCGGATACCTTCAAGATTGACCGGATTGTGCAGTGGCGCGAGCTCTCCAAGTTTGTCGATGGTCGCTTCAACGTTGCGAGTGACAAGAGCCGCTCGGCTGAACTCCAGACCGCCATGCACGACACGATGGCCGACCAAATCGACCTGGCGCGACCCTTCCAGCACCGCGAACCTGCCCTCCCACGACTCTCGAATCAGCGCCTGGATTTTCTTTTGCAATGACCAATCCCTGGGGATAGGCAATTGCCCGTCCTCCCGCGTCGACCTAATCTGGGCGAGGAATTTATCCTCGGGTTGACCCGGGGTCGTGGAATTAATGGCCGCCTGCCAAACAGGATCGGACGGACCTTTCGAATCCGGGTCGATCGCGTATAAAGCCACCTTTTGACTACCAGAGCCGGCGTTGAGGACGAGGACATTGGCCATATTGCCAAAAAGAGGATTCAGAGCACCTGACGGTAATACATCCCTGCTCACCTCGTAAAGCGTCATGTAGTCATCGACGTCCCCCGGGTCCTTGGTCTGCTTCCGAAGTCCGTTCCTGGAATGCAAGACTGCAAAGGAGCAAGCAATTAGTCGCGAGGAACACCGATTTTAGTGGTCTAATTCTGGAGCGGGAGCGGTGAATCATGGCAGATTGACGCGATGCCAGCGGATCATCCTGTAATCATTCCTGATTTTCTCTACGGCACCGCGTGGAAGGAAGATCGCACCCAGATCCTCACCGAGCTCGCGCTCCGGATGGGGTTCCGGAGCATCGACACGGCCAACCAGGGCCGGCACTACTTCGAAGCCGGAGTAGGTCAGGGGTTGGCCAGTGCCTACCGGGCAGGGGTGGTCACGCGCGCGGATCTCTTCCTGCAGACAAAGTTCACCTACCTGTCAGGTCAGGACCACCGGCTGCCGTACGACCCTATAGCCGACCTTTCCACTCAGGTGGCTCAGTCGATGGCCAGCTCGCTCGAACACCTCAGGACCGACCACGTCGACAGCTACATTCTTCATGGGCCCGCTTCCGGCTACGGCTGGACCGCCGACGATGCCGAAGTTTGGGTCGCGATGATGAAAGAGCGCGATTCTGGCCGCACGCGTCTTCTCGGCGTGAGCAACGTCTCCCTGCGCCACCTCGAGCAGATGACGACCGTCCATGCGGAGGCCCCGGCGTTCGTCCAGAACCGCTGCTTCGCCCGCCTCGGCTGGGACCGCGATGTCCGATTGTTCTGCAGGGATCGAAAGATCATCTACCAGGGCTTCTCGCTGCTCACCGCCAATCCGGAGGTGCTGCGCCACCCGCTGGTCGTCGGAATCGCCGCGCACCCCAAGGCCACGCCGGCTCAGGTTGTGTTTCGCTTCGCGCAGACGGTCGGGATCTTGCCGCTTACCGGCACCTCCGACGCCGAGCACATGAAGCAGGACCTGGCAAGCCGTGACTTGACGCTCTCTGCCGACGCTGTGCGGGCAATCGGGTCTCTGATCGGCTGAATGTTTTTCGGCCCGCACTCCAATTTGGTGCGCAAGCTCTGCCACTTCCCATCGTAATTCGGACCGGCCAGCTTCCAGGCCGCGGAGGTGCCGCGGGCGGCCGGTCATGTCCATTTGGATCCACCCGTTTCTGCGTCTCTTCGATGAAAAAACCCGTCATTCTTCATACGCCTCGATCGTCTGCCTGGCGATGATGTCCCAGGTGAAGCGTTCCTCGACTTCGCGGCGTCCGTTCTCGCCCATCTTCCGCGCATGCTCAAAGTTGGCAAAGATGTGGCCGATGCCCCAGGCTACGGAATCGGGGTTGGGGTTGATGGAAAACCCCGTGCGGTCGTGCCTTACGAACTCGCCCGGGCCGCCGATCAGCGTGGCAACCACGGGCTTGTACGCCGACCACGCCTCCAAAATTACGATGCCGAAGGGCTCATTGCGGCTGGGCACGCAGACAGCGTCGCAGGATTTGAAGAGGCTGCGCAGCCGTTCGCCGGAGACCTTGCCCAGCCAGCGAGTGTTGCGTTCCAGATTGCGCGTTTTAGTGGCTTTCTCCAGGTCCCAGCGCATCTCGCCATCGCCGGCGAAGACGAACATGGCCGTGGGCACGTGATTGAGCACATGCGGGATGGCCTCGATCACGATATCCACGCCCTTCTGATAGACGACGCGTCCCGCGAAGAGGATCATGGGCGCCATGGGGTGGACGCTGATCGACGTTTTGACCTCGCCGGGATCACATGGGAAGTCGAAGCTTTCGGGCCAGACGCCGTTGTAGATCACGCGGCACTTTTCCGTTGGCGCGTTGTAGAGCCAAACCACCTCATCCTGCAGCGCCTTGCTCACGCAGATGACTCGTTCGGCATCGAAGATGCCCTGCCATTCGCGATGCCGCACGGCCTCGCTTTGACCGGGACAAATTTGGTTACCGCAGCGTCCATATTCCGTGGAATGCATCGTCAGCACGCGTTTGGCGCTGGACTGGCGCTTGATTAGTGAGAGCACATCGGCGGTGAGCCAATCGTGCGCGTGGACGACGTCGAACTCCCCAGCCAGTGCGCGTATGGTGAAAAAGCGGTGCTCGAATGAGCGGCACATGTTCCACGTCTCGCGCAGGAAGTCGCCATGATGGTCGAACGTGCAGCGGTGGATGAAGACGCCGTCCCGCTGCTGATAATTTTCCTGGCCCCCGGCTTGGCGCGTAAAGAGGTGGACTTCGTGACCCAGCCCCTTCAATACGCGGGCCAGTTCCGATACGTGGACGCCAGCGCCGCCCACGAAGACCGAATCGAGCGACTCCCAGGCAAATAGCGCGATGCGCACGGATCGTGCCCTCCTTAAAGTGTATTTGGAAGCTTTGAGGAAGATAGGGAGGCGCACCGGGAAATCAATGCAACTGCGGAGAACGGCAAGACTGCTGTTTTCGCCGGAAGCGGGACGTTTTGCGGACTGGGCGAGTTCCGCGCCGTTTTCGTCCTGAGCGCCCGGAATGCGGGCCGGGCAGCTCTACTATTTCTTGAGACCAAAAAAGGCCTCCAGCGCGTTCTTTCCCAGCGCCGGCCAGATCTTGATGACTTCGTAGGTGATCACGGTCGTAAAGCTTACCGCAAACCATACACAGACGGCCTCGACCGGCTGACGAGGTCTTTAGCACAGGCAAATACCGGTTCCGTTTCCGCCCAACGCCCCATCTGCCCCACGGTTGGGATGCCGGCGTGTTCTTCGAGGAAACCCAGCGCACGTTATTCTGCTCGGATTTGTTCCACCAAAACGGGGATGTTGAGCCGCTCACCGAATCGGACATCGTGGAGCGATCTCGGCAAGCGTTGATCGAATATCAAGGCGGGTTCCTGATGGATTACATGCCATTTACGCTGAAGACCGAGCGTCTGTTAAAGGAAGTAGCGACCCTGCAGCCCCAAACCCTTGCCGCAATGCACGGATCGACCTTCGCTGGAAACGGCGCTCAAGCGTTGCATGATCTAGAGTGTGTGATGCGCGAGGGCAGCGAAGACATCCGCCAGGCCTAACTCATAACGAAAGGCGTCAAGTGAGCTTTGCAATTACATGAGATGGTTCTTGGGGTGTTGGCAGGCTTTTCTGACCGCACCCCCTTACCCGTCGGGAAAGCGAAGCGATGGGGGTGCGGCCGGAAAAGTCTGCCGGGTGTTGAACGTTGGTCTTTGGAACGTTTCCACTTCGAGGGATTGGGCTTACGGTTCTGCTTCAGCTTCCAAGCTCCCGCAAGGAGACATTGCTTCGCCGGCGGGGCGGATGAGTAACGCGCTGGTTTTCCGGCCCCTTGCCTACGCTCTTCAATTTTGGCGCCCAGGCTCGGTCATATCTACTTGCCGCCGATCTGACTCGGAATTAATGTCGTCGTTCCGATGAAGGCAGAGACTCGCAACATTCGCCTTGCATCAGCACTTGCCTGTTCCCGGCGGGGTTGGCATGTGTTTTCCGTCCTTGCGGCGGAGGGCGTTTACTCTCTAAAAGCATCGCTAGCTCAATGGTAGAGCAGGAGACTCTTAATCGGAAGAGGCTAGTTTTCAAAAATTTGCAACAGTTTGCGCAACGTGTCCCAACAGAGTAGAAAAAGCCGATCGCGTTTGCAGGGCTATTCGCTTGTTTGCGCTGTTTTTAGGCATTTTCAGAGGAAGATGTAGAAAGGGAGTGTAGAAAGCCCGGATCGAGCCGCGCTTAATTTGCTCCTCTCCTACGCGCACGTTGAGCGGAGGTTTGTCTGGACAATTCTTCGCGTCTTGCTCAATCCACCCCCGTTCGCTGGCCGAAACGGTGAGCCGTGCGAAACCGCTGGCCAATCCGGCAATTAAATCGAGCGGTGTGTCATTTCGACATTTCAGATCGCCGAGAGCATGGGCTTTAGCGGCGAATTTCGCCGATGCGAACAGCTGCTCCGAGTTGCACATTGAGCGGTTTGCACTCGCGATCGATTTTGTCCGCCCCTTGTTGAGGTTAATCGATGTCAGTTATAGGCCCCGGAATGGCAGCGTGGGCGGGTAGCGCGGCAATGGAGGGGGCACAGCACGCATTTACTATTTCCGACACCCCAAACGAAAAGACCTACCACACAATGAAACCCATGATCTCCACACGCATAGCAGCTGCAGCGTTCACAAGCCTACACGCCAGCGATCGCAACGAATATTACAATTCTCTGCTCGCGAAAGCAGGGGCAACACCCGCCGCTAACACGGTCGAGAAGACCAGTCGCGACGAATACTACGCCTCTCTTCTCGCCAGCATGCAGAACAACAGTGGTCCCAAGCCTGCCGTCAAAAGCCGCGCAAACTCGCTGAGCCCTCCCCTGATTGCGATCTACAATGCATACCCCAACCAAGGGCCGGGATTCTACCGCTATGTCGAGCGCAATAGCAGTCGCCGCAATTACTATCTTGGTCGTTCCCGCAGGATCGCGGCGAAATGAAACCGTTGGAAGTCGGAAACATGCCCCTTACTCAGGAGCGCCATAGTCGCCTGATCTAAAGTCCCGATAAAGCAAAAAGCCCGGCCCGCAAGCCGGGCTTTTTTATTGCCAAGGGCGGCACCATCAACCGCTTCCGGGGCGCCGAAAGCATGAGTTTCTTGGGGGAGTTTCGCAGATGGGAGAAGTGTTGCGGGTTGGCGAAATAGGGCACGCGCCGAGCAACCAGAATCGAGCTTGAAGCCTTTAGGAGATAGATGTTTGTCTGATGGCCGCCGAAAAAAATCGTGCGATTGTAGGATACGAGGTCCTATGAAAACTCGGCTTCCAGTCCTGATGCTTGCACTGACTCTGATCACCAGCACGGGCAGAGCGAAAATTCCATCGGAGCACGCTATGAAACTTAGTAGCCCTGATTTCAGCGACGGGGGAAACATCCCAGAACGCTTCACTTGTGAAGGCAAGGACGTGAGTCCGACGCTGACAATCGACGGGGTACCCAAAGAGGCGAAGAGTCTCGTGCTCATAGTAGATGATCCCGATGCGCCGGCAGGTAACTTCACCCATTGGCTTATGTGGAACATCGTACCCACTCTAACCGAGATCGTGGGAAACAAGCCTCCGCTCCACGCAGTGCAAGGAGTAAACGATTTTGGGAAAAGCAAGTATAGTGGCCCATGCCCGCCACCCGGAGGAGTACATCGATACTATTTCAGGTTATACGCGCTCGACGCGAGCGTAGGTCTGCCGCCAAAATCGAAACGTAACGTCGTCGACTCCGCAATGAAGGGTCACATTATCGCCGAGGCGACTCTGATGGGCAGGTATGCAAGAAAAGGCAGCAAGCGTTGAGCCGAGCTTCGCTCTGTTGTTCTAATGCATACAGGTCAAGTCATCTCTAACACGCGCTATGCCACGAAAAGTTGTCTCGTCCTTTTCCTCCTTTTGTTGACCTCTCTCGCACAAGCAGAGTTGCCGCTATCGATCGTTGGGACATTTCAGGGAGCGAAATCGACCGAACGCAAGTCGGAGCAGAGATTCTTAAGGATAAAAATCACGGAGAATTTGACAAAATATCTTCTTTCGGGAAGTGGGCGCTTTTCGACGGGCCGATCTCCTGCGCCCGCATTCTCTGGATCAGGATATCCTACCAAAGAGCCACCATTTAAATTCAGCTTCGAAGATTCATTTGGTAATAAGGGAGTTGCGTCAATCACTCCCACAAAGACCGGCATTACCTTTTCAGCGACGATAAACGAAGTGGAGGATCCGCGATGCCTTATTTTCTACAAAGGGACCGAACTGAAGAGAATAGCGCAAAGCGAGCCTCTTTAGAACACTCTTTGTATTAGGTTCGTTTTAAGGCTTGCCATGCACTTGCCGATTGTAGGGCAATGGTTCCCAGCCTGCAGTGACTTCAGCGTCTCTTTGCAAGCGAGCTGCAAACGGAGGAATCAACGACAGCCGCGTCGCTGCCACACAACTGCCGAAGATCGACTCGTATGGTCGCGCTATTCCGCACCCCGAAACACAGCTGAATGTCGCGGGATCGTCGAACGTGCAAAACTGCCGGGAAGTCCGGCAAGCAAATCGAGAGGTGTGTCATCTCAGCGTTCAGGTCGCCGAGAGCATGGGGTTCAAGGGCGACTTTCGCCAATGGGAAGACCTGCTGGAGGACGCAAGAAGAACGCTCGGCATCGTTGCCCTTTCCCTGGCGCTTTCAATGGGATACACCATCCCGCAGGGCGCAAGCCCAGCAGTAACGAAGACCGTGCCTGAATTGGAAATTGTTCCGCGATACAACCGATTTCTTCAGTTGCTGGAAGATGTGATCGTGGCGGCTACGTTTGAGGCTTTCGCCGTTGTTGGATTAGATGTGGACAGAGCCATCGTCGTCGATGTTGATCTCTGCGTCGGCTTCAGCCACGATGCTCGTTGATGCGTTTGGTGAGCAACGCGATCTGAACGTCTGCGCAGCCCGAGTTGGCAAGAAGAAGTTTTGCCTCCGATGGGTTGGCTTCTCCGGGTGAAAGGATCTGGGAAACAGCCCGTTAGCCAAGACTGCCATGGCTGCCGACCCGAAGCGTCGGCAGGTCGAGTCGCGGTGCGTTCGCGGCTATGAAAATTGTGGCTGCAGCGCTAGCCGAGAGATAGGCTGCGGTGCATGCTTGAAGAACTTGGCGGGCCCTATCTTCCTGCCGTTGGGCCTGTCGCAGCGCTTTCGGAGGAAGACCGCGACGCGCTCAGCTCATACGGCGATTTTCATTTGGCGAGTCATGGAGACGTGTTAATTCCGCAGGGAGAATCTCACGGAAAACTTTTCTTCATAATTAGCGGCGTGCTTCACGCCGTTCGTCGCGACGCCGATCGCGAAGTGTTTCTTGGCGCGATTCGGAGGGGCGAATGGGTGGGAGAGGTGGATCTCTTCGACCCTGCCAGTGCGATGTGCTCGGTAATCGTGATCGAGCAGACCCAGTATTGGGCAATTACGCGATCGGATCTTGAAGAGTTCATAAACAACTACCCTCACGCCGGCGTTCAGTTACTGATCAGCTTGGCCTCCCTTCTTAGCAAGCGATTGAGATCCGTGACGAGGCGGCTGATGGAGGAGGCGGAACTGGCGGTTGTTCGCGCCTCATTCTTGGTGTGAGTCCTAGACCTTAACGAAGCGTGATTTGAAACGTAGGAGCGACGCAAAAAGCTCGAAATGCCTTTAAATCCTTGGTTTGATAGCAGTGACTAAACCGGAGCCACCCTCGCTCGGGGTCCAGCCGAGAAAGAAAAGAACCTCGCGGTGGGGAGAATCGTTAACCGCAGAGAAAATGAATCAATGCCGCTGGGTCACACCGAAGCTCGTCTGCCAGGTGCAATTCGTCGAATGGACGGACGCCGGACACTTGAGGCATTGCACTTTGTCGGCATGCGCGATGACAAGAAGCCTGCGGAGGTGGTTCGCGAAACTTGAGTCTCATCGAATTGCCTCACTACTCAGACGAAGAATTTATAGCCGCAAGCCATGAAAGAAAACATCCTCCGCGCCGGCAGCACATTGGAGGTTTTGAACTTCTATAAGTTGGGAATGAATTGGAGACCTTCCTTCAGAAAGGCAGTCCCACCGAGCAGCTCGCGCAATTAGCTGCTGCGTGCGACTGGCTTGAGATCGACCGGGGTAGAGACGTTCGATACCGGCTGCTAATTGAGGAGTTCTTCGAAGAAGATGCACGTTCCCCGCAGCACATCCTCGCATATGGTGAAAGCTGCGAGATTGTGCGCTTATTTTAGCTGTGGGAGCACCGCAGCACCGACTTCCCGGGGCTCGCCGGAAAGATCAAAGCAGTAGTCGCCAAGGGACCAGTGCTGCGCGAGGAGGAGAATCCTGCCACGTCGAGCAATCGGGCTCGGGATGACGTATTCAGCTATCTAGTCGCCGGAAGGCTCTTGTCAGCGGGCGTTCCTGTCGTCGCCGTTGAAGGCACAATTGCTCGCAATGAAACCTGTGAGTCCGAAGCTGACGTCACTTTTCAATTGGGTGATATGGTTATAGACATCGAGTGCAAGCGCCAATGTTCTTCCCGCCAGCGCGCCATGCGCCCACCGCCGATTGCGATTCTTTCTCTGAGAATTTCGTCCCACCGCACCACAGCCCGCTGAACCTGTACAGTAAACGAACACTGGACGGGCAAGAGAAAGTTCTTAGAATAGCGCTCCGACATGAAATTTCCCGCCATCAGTAGGCTCTTCTCGAAACGGCTCGTACCTGACCAGACGATCGTTGGGATATTCGACAACGATCGAGACCTGGACAAGGCTGTCGAACGACTGGCTCGCGCGGGATTTGAACATACTGTTTACAATGAGGCCATTTTGGGGGAAGCGGCAATCAATGTCGGTCCGCCGGTCTTTGCGTCGGGCGTTGGTCCAGCGGTGGTTTGGGACAGCGCTGAACCAGCTTTGCCATCCAGGCCGGACCATGAAACCATTGTCCGGGCCTTTAAGGCCCAACTTGCCCATTGTAAATTACCGAACAAGGTGATCGAGGCCTATGCCACGACGTTCTCTCACAATGGCGAGTTCGTCCTGGCCAAAACCGACGCAGAGCGAGCCGAGCAAATCGTGGCGATCCTGCGGGAATGCGGCGCCAGGCAGGTGGATCGCGATGATCATTCAGCCCCACAAGAGCACGACCCAAACGCAATCTTCGACTTCCTGCTCGAGAATACGCCGGACCAGGTTTACTTTAAAGACCGACGCGGAAGGTTTCTTCGCGCGAGCCGTGCGGTCGCTGAGCTGCTCGGCGCCAAAAGTGCGAAGGACATTATCGGGAAGAGCGACTTCGACTTTTGGTCGATGGAGACCGCAAGAGAGACTGCGGCAGACGAGCAGAGGATCATGAACACCAGAGAACCGCTCGTGGGAAAAATCGAAAAGCTTGTTCACCGCGATGGCAGAGTCTCCTGGGACCACACGACCAAATTGCCGCTTCTGGATGCCAACGGGGAGGTCATCGGAATCTGCGGAATAAATAAGGATTTCACAGCGTTGAAGTGTATGCAGGATGCGGTGGCGGAGGAACGTGATCGGCTCAAAGCCACGACTGCTGACCTTGAGTCGAAAAACGCCCTATTCCAGGCCGACCTTGAACTGGCTCGACAGCTTCAAGAGGCTTTCTTGCCGCGCGACTATCCGATTTTCCCGGGATCCGGCGGCTCCGGCCAGAGCCAGCTTTCATTCGCACATTGCTACCGCCTGGCCGATGCAGTCGGCGGTGATTTCTTTGATATCTTTTCGCTTTCTCAGACTCGGGCTGGCATCTTCATCTGCGACGTCACAGGGCAAGGCTTGCGCGGGGCGGTAATCACCTCAGTCCTACGCACCCTGCTCGAAGAACTCCGACCGATGATACACGATGCGGGCAGTTTTCTTGGAGCTCTCAACTTGCGTCTGCGCGCCCTCTTGGAACGCGTCAAAGAGCCTATTTCGGCAACTGCCTTCTTTATGATTGCAGACACCGCCTCGAAAGAGGTGTCCTTTGCGAATGCCGCTCATCCTGACCCGCTGCGGCTGCGACGGCAAGCGGGCATTGTTGAGCCGCTTAGCGAAGGTCAGGAAAAGACCGGGCCTGCCTTGGGACTCTTAGACTCAGCAACCTATCCAACATCTCGCTCTTCGTTTGATGACGCCGATTGCATCGCCCTGTTCACCAACGGGCTCTATAAAGTTTGTTCCCCCCAGGGGGATGAATTTGGACGTTCTGCTCTTGATTCGACCTTCCTTCGCTACAAAGACCTTCATTCCGAAAAACTGTGCGCCGCCGTTTTGAAGGACGTGTCCGAATTCGCTGGCAGGTCAGACTTTGATGACGATGTCTGCATTGTCACGGTCGAGCGAGCGGGCCAATAGGTTGCAGCTTGGACGGCACAATTGTTGTGCACGGTGTCGATCGCGTTGAGTTGGCCTTTGTCAGATTTGCCCTCGTCCGCGAGGCGGCGGCCGATGCGACCGCCTATGGGAGCCTTTACTTGTGTGAATTCAAGCCGATCTGCGACAAGCTGGGTGCCGATTGCTTCTGGGCATCTCCCTTCTTCAAGTCACTCGTGAAACTCGGTTCGGAGCATTCAGCCGCTCCTCGGGAATCCTCTTATACCGACCTCTCTGCCTCCGGACGGTGCCGGATGAATTCGTGGCATCGGTCCCCGGGTCGGTGTTCATTATCCTGCCTCCATCTTGGCGCTTGACACCTTAGGCCGCTAGATCCGCTGACACGGTTACAAGGCCTCACCCGCGCAGAGCGTCACAGCGACCGACCGCGGCCTCGGCATTCGCGATGTGTTCATAAAGATGCGACCGGAGAAGCCAAAACCGGGCAGATGCATGAACCTCTGAGTGGAGCGTTAATGGCGCACGATCGTTTGTTCCGTCCGGCAGGGACTCTTCTTGAGAGTGACTCGGTGGAGATGGCTGAACGCTCAAGAAGTCTGTCGCTTCGAGGGTTAAGTCGCATCTCACAAACTCGATTCTCGGTTTCCTCTTCTTTGCGAGGGTTCCGTATGTCTGCGTAAGTGACCAACAGCGACAGTTCGCCTCGATCAGTCCGTCCTCGACTTTTCGTAGCCAAAAGAGCAGCTGTATACGGCAGAACTACCGCCGAAAGGTTCTTATGCGGAATCAATATAAACCACAGCTAGGCGCAGCACGTTCCTACGCCGCTTCGCGGCGCTGAAGAGGTCATCATTAGGCGGTCAAACAATTCAACACGCAGATCTAAACAACCCGAAAAAACCCATTATGAAATTCATGATCACCTGGCAGTTCCACCAAGGCAAGCTCCACGAAGGGTATTCGCAGTTCTTCAAGATGACGCCTGAGCAAGATGCTGCAGACAGAGGCAGCCGCATCAAACAGATTGGCCGCTGGCATGACCTGGCACGCGGTCGGGGTGTGGTCATCTGTGAATCCGACAGTGCCGAGGCCGTGGCGAACTGGGCACTCAACTGGAACAGCCTCCTCGATGTAGACGTTGTCCCCGTCTTGGATGACAACGAGACGCGCGCGTTGGGCAAGAGTCGTGAGACGAGTTCGTAGACGCCTCACCAAGCGCTCGCAGCGCACCGCTCCCGGCCGTCACGTCGACTGCTTGAGCAGCCGCCGCGCCATCCGTCCGGACCGACGCGCCTCTGCCGCATCTCCCTAATCAATGCGGCAATTCCGATCCGCTCATACGAGTTGTGCCCACGGAATCACCCATAGGCGTCGTCGAAGCCGGTCCTGCTTAAAATCGTGAGTCATAGCGAGTAAGGACCGAAAAGGGTGAGCAGGAATTCTCAAGGCACAGAAAAACGCCCGCTGCGCCGGCAGCCCGAGGATCACAATTTCGGATCGCTCATCATGCTCGCTGTCACGGCCGTCGCTTTCTTGCTGGTCGCATGGGTGGCAACCAAAGCTCTATTGTTCCTTGAAATCCGATTGGCAAAAGCATGTCCTTGCCTCAAGCGGCTACCTCGAGCTGGGAATGATCGACGATGCGGCCATGGTCTTGGAAGAGATCGCGCCCGAGGATAAGACGTGCAACGAGGTCCTCGAGGCGCGTGTTAACCTCTACCTGGCAGCCAAGAAATGGGACATGGCGGCTTCGGTGGCAAGTCATCTGGTGAAGGTCGAGCCAAAAGAAGCAGGCTGGTGGATCAATTTGGCCTATGCGACTCGCCGACAATCTCGTCGGCCGCCAGCGCGATCAGCGTTCCGCCCGACATGGCATAGTGCGGGACAAACACGCTGACCTTGCCCTTGTGCTTGCACACCGCACGCGCGATTTGCGTCGCAGCCAGCACCAATCCGCCCGGCGTGTGCAACACCAAATCCAACGGCATTTCCCGGTCGGTCAGATGAATGGCGCGGATGACTTCCTCGCTGTTGTTGACATCAGATAGCGTACCAGTGGAAATCCCAGCAGACTCATCGTCTCCTGCCGATGAACGAGCAGAATGACGCGCGAGCGCCGTTCACTTTCTATGCGGGAAATCAATCGTTTCCGGGAGGCTTCAAGTAGCCGCTGCTTAATGACCGGCTGAAGCGCCGACAGCATCAAAAATAGCCAGAAGACATCCATGATTTTCGTCTTTATCCTCTAACGCCGCCGGGGATCCCACGCCCACTCAATGTCGTATTCATCGGGTTGCATGCGCCGCGGAGCGGGCCGCTGCACAAAAAGCCCGCACAACAAGATCCCACTCAAAAATCCGCCGATATGCGCCCACCACGCATGCCTCCGACCTCCTCGGGCCCCGCCAAAGCAAACGCTCCGCTGAACAACTGAATTAAAAACCACAATCCCAAATAGAACACCGCAGGCATCTCGAAAAAGAAGGGGAAAAACAAAATCGGAAACATCACTATCAGTCGTGCAGTCGGAAATAGCAGAAAGTATGCACCGAGCACGCCCGCGATTGCTCCCGAGGCGCCCACCGATGGCACTGTCGAGTTTGGACTGCTCAGCACTTGGGTCAGCGCCGCCAATACGCCACACGCCAGATAAAAGATCGCAAATTCTAACCGGCCCCTGTGCGGTCCTCCACGTTGTCTCCAAAAATCCAAAGCGTCCACATGTTGCTGATAATGTGCAGCCACCCCCCGTGCAGAAATTGATGCGTCAACAGCGACAAGTAGCTCTCGGCGGGAAACCCTACAGAGACCGCCCAGTCCGGGTGTGAGCGAGCCGGCACGATGCCGAACAAATAGAAGACCTGCTCTAAACCGTAATCCGACAGTCCCAGCTCGAAGAAAAACACGACCACGTTAACTAGGATCAACGCCCGCGTAACCACCGGAACCGAGCGGCTCGGCACCGAATCCTGAATCGGAAACACAACTTGCTTTTAGTTTCGCCATCGTCGTCGCGCAACACAAGAAGTAGCAGCGAATCGAATTACTCTTCATCGCCGGCTCTTTGCACAAGCTGGGGTAGTAGCAGCAACCGTGAAAAAATTTACTCTAAGCCGACCCTAAACGGCCTCTTGGAGTCATTTTTCGCCCGAAAACTGCCAAAAAGGCATTTCAACCCGGATGTTGCGTGAATATTCTGCATACAATACAGATTGTATGCAGGCGTCCGCCGTGACCCGCCTGTATTTGGGTAGGCGTAAGGATTCCTTCGTAAATGGCATCATTGTTGGCGAGATCAGATGTCCACCGTACGCGGCATTCAGCTAAAGATCATCAAATACAATCACTGATCGCCAACCTACTAATCTTCCACAACTGCCGAACCATTACCCTGGCGTTGAAGGAGTTGGAAACCAAATGCGTGCGAATAACGCCGGACTTTTACTCATTTACGAAGTAATCCTTACGCCTACCCATTCTCGATGGGGGGGCGCACTGGGATCGACTTTAGGAGTCAGTCCGCCGCCGAAGTGGAGCGTAGCTTCATGTCCTGACCACGAACGCATTGAACGGAATCGGCCTGCAATTCGTCGCGTACTTTCGTCGCAGATACTGTTTAGCCCCGTGCGGCGACCATGGGACTCACGCCGCTCGACCCCCGACCTTTTGACGCTCTCCACTTATGGCATCGCGGCGCTGGTAGCCGGAGGCATTGCGGCCAAACTTGGGTTCTTCAAGGGCCTGTGGGTTGCCCTCTTTGCAGCAGCGCGCGCCGAATGCATCCTCAACACACCGCTCTTCAAATGCGGGCCAAGGCGAATGCCCACCGACGAAAGGTCGCGCACGACTTCGGACGGATTTTCGTCAGCGGCGACGTAAAACATGCGTTCCTTGTGCTGGCACGCAGCTTCAGCGAAGAGGCCTGCCAGGATGGATTTACCGGTGCCTGCGGAACCGGTGATCAGCACGCTGGAGCCACAGTAATAGCCGCCGCCAAGCATTGCGTCCAGCGGTCCGACACCGCTGGACACCCGCTCCGGCGAAGCCTCGACGGCGATTGTCTTGGCGCTGATATCGGCCACTTCCATTCCTGAGGCTCCGATGACGAGCGGAGCCTCGTTCTCAGCGAAACTGGAGCCGCGGTATTTCATTACCTGGAGGTATCGCGAGGCGATCTCATCGACCACCTGCAGTTTGAGGACGACCACGCAATCTGCCATGAATTGCATGAACCCGTAGCGTGCGGCAACAAACGGATAATCGCCTTGGCTTTTCACAGTGATGATCCCGGTTAGGCCGCTTTCGGAGAGCCAATCGTTGAGACGGTAAATCTCCCGACGTTCCGCGTACGGATCGTCCAGCAAAGTCAAAAGCACATCGATCGAATCGAATAGATCCTTTTCACTCCTCTTGCGTCGGCCTCGGCCTTGATTCCAGCGAGCATCCCACTCAAGTCGAATTCGCCGGCCTTGATCACGTCACGGACGGATTTTCGCATCAAAAAAGAAGAGCTGCTTCTTTTCCAGTTGAGGCAGGTCCCAGCCGAAGCTTGCCGCGTTTGCCAGAATGTGGCGGAGTTCTCTTCGAAGGCGACGAAGATGCCCGGCTCGCCGAATTGGCGCGCCCCACTGACCATTGTCTGCAGGGCGAACACGGTTTTTCCGCTGCCGGGACCGCCGAAGATGAGAGACGTTCGATTTCGCGGCAGACCACCGCCGGTGATTGCATCAAATCCCTCGACGCCAGTTGGCGTCTTGTGCAAAGCCGCGACATCCTGGTTTTCCGCAGCCGAGCTCGTAGCACGTTTCATCACAACTCTCCTTTTTGCCTGCTCATAGCGGCTAGTAAATTGCACTCGCTAGGCTGATATTATCACGTTCTGGGGGTACAAGCATACGCGTGCAGAAATTTACTCTAAGCCGCCCCCTGAACGGCTTCTTGGAGTAATTTTTACACGAAGGCGAGATTGATCCACCAGCCCGAGTTTTCAGGCTGAACCTCTACCAGATGGCTGGCAACTGCTGCGGCCATATCCCATTTCTTGGCCACCATGTAGAGGTTCACACGTGCGCCGAGGACTTCGTTGCGGTTCTTATCCTCTGGCGCGATCTCTTCCAAAACGAGAGCCGCATCGTCGAACATTCCCAGCTCAAGATACCCACTGGAAGCGAGGACATGCCTTTGCCAATCGGCTTTCAAGGGATCGGAGCTTCTTGAAGAAAGAAAAAGGAGTACCTTCGTGGCTACCCAGGTGATCAGCAAGAAAGCGCCGGCCGTGACTGCGAGCATCAAGAGCGAGCCGAAATGTTGATTGTCAGGCTGCCGGCGTCCCCCCAGCGTGCCAGGCCGAAGTAGGTGCCGTGGCTGAAGTCGCTAGGAGGCGTATACCATTCCAGAACTGGGTCGAACCAAGCATACGGCACCAAGGCCAACTTCAGAGAGAGGTCGACCGGGCGCCAAGGAAAGGGACTCATTCCGCTTCACTAAAATAGCGCGGGGTCTCTTTGGCCCATTCCGCGATTTCTTCGCTGGTGTGCGTCGGGGCGAAGGATGTTGGGGATGATGAGATTGCGCGCGCCTTGACGACGGCGTCATGCAGGCGTCGCATGTTTTCCTCTTTCCGTCTTGCCAGATCCAGCTTCTCCGTGCCGTGCCGGATGTCGGTGACGTTACCCTTGTGGTCCAGGCGCTCGTTGGCGTGACGCATGTGCATGGTGCCTTCCCGAAATCGTAATTTTTCATCAATCTTGCGCGCGATTTCGACCCATCGTTCGATTTGGTAGGGCTCAGCCTTCACCGGCTCCCGCTGGGGCGGCTTTCTGGACATGGGGTTTTATCTGAAGATTTGTGTTTCGCGATCAACGGAAAACGGAAGCGTGGGACGACCTGAGGAAATGGCTGCCCTCTAACCGATCATCACGCCGCAAGATTCTGAATCGCATCCGCTAGGGTTTCATAGGTCGTCACGTCAACATGCTTCCCGTAATGAAATTGCGACATGAGAGTAAAACCGATGTCTTTTCGTGGATCAGGCACAACTCTCAAAGCGGCGCTTACTCCCTTCCCATTGCACAAGTTCATCATCTTTCCAAGGTCCGTCGCACAGGAAGCGGACATTGATTCTAGGCTGCTCAAGTCGGTCAACAGCCGAAAGCCAGGCTTAATATCTACCAACATGCTGCTGACTTTTTCCAAACAGGATTTCATTTCCTCGGAGCCAACATTTTGAGCAAAACTCATAGTCATCAGTCGCTTTGACATATCGACTTCAGCGTGAAACATATCACACCATTGTCGCCCCGATTGCGGAACTAGCGAATTAAAATCGCAACGAATCGCACTCTCCGAGGAGCGGTTCAGGGAGATGGTGGGGCTGCAGCTCAACCACTCGCTTTTCCAACGCTTCGACGATCGGGAGGTACTGGTCCACCAGAATCTCGGGCGAGAGGATCACCCGCCAACCCGAGCCGCGGCGGGTGGGCATCCGCGCCCGGAACATCGGCATTTTGCTGCAACCTCGAGGATTGACAGAGCCTTGATTGCTCATCGACTTTGCCCGCAGGTGTCAGAATCACTTCGGTAAGACAGCGCCTTGAGAGCCGGAAAGATCTCGTCCCGAATTCGCGGCAC
>CAVPTR010000026.1:0-37310 GCA_963708595.1 uncultured Verrucomicrobiae bacterium | reverse complement strand
TACGAACGGTGCGTCGGTGAGCGGCCGGCTGCCGATCCATCAGGATGCCTCTCACGCGAATCTCGCTGCCGGAGCTAGAAACTCCAAAACCAATCCCGCGGATCGATTATACGGCTAAAGCTACACTGGTAATCCCTGCTCCTTCAGGACCTGGGCCGCGTTCGATTTGTCGATCGTCATTGTGGGCAGGATAATCTTCTTCTCGACCTTCTCGCCTTTGACGATCTTCAACCCTTGTCGTACACCTTCCGCCCCCGGCGTCGGATAGAGGAACGTCGCCGTCAGCTGTCCTTTGTGGACCCAGGTGACTCCCTCGCTGGGTAGCGCATCGATACCGAGGAACTTGATTTCTTTTTCCCGCCCGGCATCCTTCGCCGCGAGGTACGCCCGGTACGCAACTGGGTCATTGTGCCCGTAGACGAGGTCTATTTTGTCGAAGGATTTCAGCGCCGTCGACATCACGTCATATCCTTTCGCCTGCTTCCAATCAGTATCGATCGGTTTGAGCAACGATTTGATGCCAGCTTCCTTGTCGGTAAATGCGTGGAATCCGGTACCGCGATCGTGGGCCGGCTGCGTGCCCATCCCGCCCCAGAGCTCGATGACGTTACCCTTGGCGTTGCCCGGACCGCCGAGCAGTTTGACCGTGTACTCTCCGGCCGCGCGGCCTATCTCCACATTGTCGCCGCCGATGAATTGCGTATACTTATCCGTATCGACGTTGCGATCGAGAATGATGGTCGGAATCCCGGCCTCAATCGCTTTGAGGGTTACCCCGGTCAGCCCGGCCGATTCTTTCGGGCTGATTAGCAACACATCGACACCCTGACGAATCAGGTTTTCGACATCGGCCACCTGTTTCTCGGTCTTGTCCTGTCCGTCCGTGATAATCAGTTCCAGATCGGAATGCTTTTCCGCCTCCTTCTTCATGTCCTTGTTGAATTGAACCCGCCAGGGTTCAACGATCGTAACCTGCGAGAAACCAAATCGAGATTTCTTCGACTCGGCTCGCACATGGAACGGTTTAAATACCGCACTCGTCGCAGCCGCCGCTGCGCTTATTTTAATGAATGTCCTTCTTTTCATAGGTGGGTTCGTTGTTATGGGTCTCGTTCTTGTTTATCTCATCGCTGCCACGTGGCAGGATCATTGTAGAGCCGTTAGACTTTTCTGGCTTGAGTTTTGCGATGCCGCTTGCACATGGAGGAGGCGTTCCGGCGCTGAAGTCAGCAGGAGCCCGACAGCTGCGTCCTGGTCTTGCGAAAATCTGCTTTTTTTTCACATCTGCCTTCACCGTTCAGTACCCGACTACCTCCACAGTGGCCTTTTGTCCGTGAGGCTTCTCGACGCGGGGGCGGAATCGCCTCATCCAACCAGCGATCTGACCCTCCTGCAGCAGCACGGCGCCCAGGATGATCAGCCCTTTCAGAACCAGCTGCGTGTTGCTGTCGATATTCTTGAGCAGCAAAATGTTGCCCAGAAAACCGAAGATCAGCACCCCGACAAGCGTGCCGGTCATGGACCCTCTGCCGCCCATGAGGTTGGTACCGCCAATCACCACCGCTGCGATTGCATCCAGCTCCGCTCCGGTCCCGGCGTCCGGCTTTCCCTGGCGGTACTGCGCGGTGTACAGAACACCGGCCAAAGCTGCCAGCATCCCGGAGATCGCATAGACCGCGATTTTGATGCGATCCACCCGGATACCGGCGAGTCGCGCTGCTTGCTCGTTGCCTCCAAGGGCGTACACGTACCGGCCGAAACGTACTTACCTTCAAAACAAACCCGAAAAGAAAGACGGCGAACAGAAAGAAAATCCCGGGAACAGGCACGATGTTAAACACCAGCGCCCGCAACAAATCAAAGTCTTCCGTTGCATTCGAACCCGTATAGACCGGGTAAACAGCCGCGTACTGGCCGGCCAGCAACCGCGCCAGTCCCAAAATCGCGACCATCATCGCCAGGGTGACGATAAATGGTTGCAGGCGGCCCTTGGCGATGATAACGCCGTTCAAGGCACCCAGCGCAAACCCGACGGCCGGCACGGTAACAAGCACACCGGGAACACCAAATTTCGGCTCGAGCTGTCCAATCGTCCAGGCAACCGCGAGCGCGGCCAGAATGATGCCCGCAACAGCGCCCGCAGCGACGATCTTGGTGGCCGGTTTCTCGGTGCTGCGATCCGCCGCGCCGTGCACATTCATGGCAATCAAAGGGATCAGGTACAGACAAAGCATCACGCAAACGAGGGCCAGAATCGGGATGGAAAACAGCGACGCATTGGTCCACCCCTGCTGAGTCAGAAGCATGGCGCAAATGACCGAACCAAGTGCCATCATTGAACCGACGGAAAGATCGATTCCACCCGTCAGAATCACCAGCGTCATACCGACGGCGATGATTCCGTTGTTGGAGACCTGTCGCAGCACATCGGCCTGGTTACCCGGGCTCAGGAAGATGTTTACCCCCTTGTTATTTACCGGCGACAGGACCACGCCGGTCGCGTAAAGGACTGCCAACCCCCAGAAAAGCTTTGTCGTCAGAATAAACTTGAAGACCCGCCCGAGCACTGTGCTCACGCCGCTACCTCCGCAAATTCAGGTTGTACTCGCCCGCCAGGCGAAGCGTACTCCAGAATGGTCTCATGTGAAAAATCCAATCGATTCAATCGCGCCGTCGGAAGGCCTTCTCGCAAGACCAGGATACGGTCGCTCAACAGGGTCAGCTCGGGCAATTCCGACGAGACCAGCACGATCGCCAGGCCGTCTTCGGAGAGTTGTTGAATCAGGCGGTAAATGTCCGCCTTTGCCCCGACATCGATCCCGCGGGTTGGCTCGTCCAGAAGCAGAATCTTGGGAACAGCCTGGAGCCACTTTCCTATAACCAGCTTCTGTTGGTTACCGCCGCTGAGCGTGCCCGCGACCTGCTCCGGGCCCCTCGCGTGAATCCCGAGTTGCCGCATGGTCCGCAGAGCAACCTCGCGTTCCTCGCGGTTCGAGACGACGCCGAAATTGGAGATCGAACGCATCACCGTCAGCTCGGCATTTCGATCGATGCCGGCGCCCAGAATCAGGCCGTCGCGCTTTCGATCCTCCGTCACCAGTGCAATCCTGTGCTGCTTGGCTTGCGCCGGATTTCGCAACGAGACTCGCCGGCCGTTCACAAAGACTTCACCTCCGCCAAATTCGGGATGAAGCCCGAAAAGCACTTCTAAGGTTTCCGTTCGGCCTGCCCCGAGCAACCCTGCCAGCCCGAGCACTTCGCCGGCCGCTACAGAGAACGAAACCCGATCTACCAGCATCGGCCTGCTTGGGGTTGGGGCTGGGTGTTCGAGCCATAGGTTCCTGACTTCGAGGACCGGTTGGCGAGTAGGCCCGTCGGCTTTACCGGAAGCCAGGACCTCCTGCAGTTCGCGGCCCACCATCATGCGGATCACTTCGCGCCGGTTAGCTTCCCGAGCGGCCAAGGTGCCGATCAAGCGCCCGTCGCGGAGAACAGTAACCCGATCGGCTAGGGCCAAGACCTCTTCCATGCGATGGGAAATGTAAACGATTGCAACACCCTCGCCAGAAAGCCGCCGGATCACCGCAAATAAACGCTCCGTTTCGTGAATCGATAATGCCGAGGTCGGTTCGTCCATGATCAAAATCCGCGCCTTCGATACCAGCGCCTTCCCGATCTCCACCAACTGCTGTTCACCAACCCGTAGCCGGCTCACGGGCTGATCGATCCGCGCCTGGAAATCCAACGGCGCAAGTATCGCCCGCGCCGCCTCGATCTGTCGCCGGCGATCCACCAGAAACAGGCCACCCCGTTTCTCTCGGCCGAGAAAGATATTCTCATCCACGGCTAGCTCCGGCACCAGGCTCAATTCCTGATGGATCATCGCAATACCCTCCCGCGTCGCTGCCCGCGGAGAGTTCAGATGCACCGGGCTGCCTCCGACCGCAATCTCGCCCTCAAATTCGTCGATCAATCCAGCGGCGATCTTCATCAAGGTCGATTTACCGGCGCCGTTCTCCCCCATTAAGGCATGGATCTCACCTCTACGCAGCGCGAAGTCCACCTCGGTCAAGACTTGCGTCGGGCCGAACTGCTTGGTAATCCGGTTCATCTCCAGGATCACCTGGTGATTGGTCTCCGGTCCGTTTGAACCGGCTACATCAAGGGGGAACATGCTTCTTCGTTACAGCAACTCTCTGAAAGGCTCGCGGCGTGCTTCAGTCCTGTAATCGCTTACAGCGTTAGCGATCCCCTTCCCGTTGTCAAGTCTGGATCACGCTACCCGTGGTTTCTCGCTTCTGGCGTCACGCGGCGGCGACGAAGCGGACATTTTGGGGCGCTGGCCCTCGAGAAACGAGAAACAACAAACGAGATGCGGGCGCCTCGATCGGCCTGCTGCTTCAGCCAGGCTGCGATCGCAGGGTTGTTATCGTCGCGCATCGCCGGGACGACCACGTAGTCCGCGCCCGAGGGATAAGCCCGGTCGAAGCTGGCGAGATCCTGCGCCACCTCGACCTGCAGCGCGGGATACAAGAAGACGCGGCCGCGACGAGGCGCCACCACCTGCACGTCGACAACGCCGGCACGCTGCAGGACCGCATGCGGCAACAAGAAGTCGGTTGTCTCGGTGCCTTCATTCAGGGCGAGGACTGCGACCACCGGCTTGCCCGAGCGACGCGGCTTCAAAGCCTCTACGAAGGCCTGCGCCTGGCATCGGCCATCGCTGCATTGACCGGCGTCGGCGCCACCGGCACACCGGCTCCGCAGCCTGCCAGCGCCAACCGCCCCAATGACCGGCCCAGTCAGCGCGTAATTATCCGATGTTCTGTAGAATCGCACGGAGAAACCTATGCTTGCCCGCGCCGCGCGACAAGGACGGGACCAAGCGGTCGACGCACTCGGAAAAGTTCACTGCAGAAGAAGGGCGCTGCTCGGAGGTCCTCGGCGCTCGCATTGAGCTCGACCTGGCGGCAAGACGGAACATGGCGGCTGCTGTGGCGGAGTGAATGGGGGTGTTGGAGTTGATTCCGCCAAAATTATGGAAGAGGGAGCAAAGAAATGCTACATAAGGGCATCACTGAGTGAAGATGCCGGTATGATCATTAAAAACTTTCGACCGTCCTGAGATGAACCAAACTATGCAAATACTCACCTCTACTTGTTCCATATCGCGGGGGTGCCTTATCGCCGCCTTATTACTTGTAAATCTAATTCCACGTTTAGTTCAAGCCAACGAAGGCCCCGGCAATATTTGGGGCGTCAATGCTAAGAACCAGATCTTCACATGGACCGGGGATGGTTGGCGACAGATCGCGGGAGAGCTGAAGTATGTATCGGCTAGCGCAGATGGTGCGGTCTGGGGTGTCAACAGCAAGGATGAGGTCTTTAGGTGGACAGATAATTCCTTTACGCCTGTCCCGAACGGGAGACTCAAACAGATTTCGGTGGGAAACCCCAAGAATATCTGGGGCGTCAATGCTAAGAACCGGATCTTTACTTGGACCGGGAATGGTTGGCGACAGATTGCGGGAGAGCTGAAGTATGTA
This sequence comes from uncultured Verrucomicrobiae bacterium, assembly GCA_963708595.1. Classification (GTDB taxonomy): domain Bacteria; phylum Verrucomicrobiota; class Verrucomicrobiia; order Chthoniobacterales; family Terrimicrobiaceae; genus DASTFP01. The sequence continues at coordinate 31,764 of CAVPTR010000026.1, read as the reverse complement.
TCGGCCAGCGCAGATGGTAGCGTCTGGGGTGTCAACAGGAAGGATGAGGTCTTTAGATGGACAGATAATTCGTTTACGCCTGTCCCGAACGGGAGACTCAAACAGATTTCGGTGGGAAACCCCAAGAATATCTGGGGCGTCAATGCTAAGAACCAGATCTTTACTTGGACCGGGAATGGTTGGCGGCAGATCGCCGGAGAGCTGAAGTATGTATCGGCTAGCGCAGATGGAGCGGTCTGGGGTGTCAACAGCAAGGATGAGGTGTTTAGATGGACAGGCAATTCGTTTACGCCTGTCCCGAATGGAAGTCTCAAACAGATTTCGGTGGGAAATAGCAGCGGAGGTCATCCTGTCAGGTCGCGAGCGAACTGAGGAAGAGTTTAGGGAGCTTTATGTGGCGGCGGGCTTCCGTCTCAGCCGAATCATACCTGTGGGCGGCTTTCGGGGGCGTCCCAGTATGAGGCGCCGGCAACGCTCTAAACGAGCCCTCGCTTCGAGTCGAAAAAATCAATCCATAACTGTTGCGTAGACCGGTCCCCGGAGGATTGAAGTCCGCCAACGGTGGCTCGCAAGGCGACGGGTTGGGTTCGAACCGTAGTTCGACATCCGCGCTCAAACGGCTCCTTGGGCAGAGCCGAAATGGGGAGTTCCGCGCAGCGGGGATAATTTTGCGCTGCGCTGCTGATCGCGCGTTCCGCCTGCGAACTCAACAGGCAGTGGCAGGGTGACGAATCTTTGTTTAAGCACTAAGCCTCCATACCAGGGCCGTTGCGGTTTTTAGTTTTTGCCGACCGGGAAGTGCTATATCGTTCTTAATGAGTTTTCGCTTTATCGGACCGATGCTCGCAATCTCTTTACTGGTTTTCGGATGCGTGAACAGTCGACCGCAGTCTGCTAGCGAGGCGCGCATTGTGGCGTGCACAACTGCAACGCCAGCAGGAAGTGGTGCGCGACCAGGGGCGCATTGGCTATATCGGCTACGAAGGGCCGTCATCCAGGTGATATCTTGGGTTCTGTGAGAGCGCACGCTTCTACTTGGAGTAAGGATTAGCTCATGACACCGACGCGGCGCGATTTCATCAAGTTTGTCGTAGCGGGCGCGGTGACGAGCGGGTGTCCGTTCAATCTCGAGTTGCTAGCGCAAAGCGCGGAGAAACGCGCGATCGTGGACAGCGAAGAGCACACTATTTGCCATCAGGTTCGAGACCTGATTGCCTTCGACTTGCCTCGCGTCTCTGCCGCTCACGATCTGGTCATCGTTGGAGGCGGCATGAGTGGGTTGACCGCCGCGTATCTTTCTCCCAACCTCGATTGGCTGTTGCTCGAAAAGGAACCTCATTTTGGGGGCAACGCCTACATGATGGATTTTCGCGGCGCCGCCTACGGCACCGGTTCGGCGTTCGTGGAGAGCCCGGTGGCTGCGGAAATGGCCATTCAGCTCGGTCTGGCGCCGCTGTCCGTTGATAACTGGGATGGAAGTTTGATTCAGGGAGAATATGTGCCTGACACCTGGGGCGATGGGCTCGACCTCCTTCCTTACGCTCCGCGAGTGCGAGAAAGCTTTAAGAAATTTCGCAAAGCGATGCTCGCTATCGATGTAGAAAAGCGTTCCCGTGAACTGGACAACACTCCGTTCTCCAAATTCCTTGAAGGCTATGCGCCGGAGGTCAAACAGTGGTTTGACGGTTATGGTCCATCGAATTGGGGCGCGCTCAGCCAGGAGACCTCGTCGATGGTGGCTATTGGCGAGGTCCAGGCATTGGGCGGTAACGAGCGCAAAGATGAGCGCTCCACATGGCCAGGAGGGTTAGGCGCTCTCTCCAGGCGACTCGTTGACAAACTGCAAGCGAAGTCCAAGGAGCGCATGCTCACTGGCGCCACCACTCTCGCCGTCCGCCCGCAGCGGAAAGGGGTGCATGTTTCGTATATGCAGGGAGGCAGGATTACTACCGTGGCAGCGAAGGCAGTGATCGTGGCAACGCCCAAGTTCATGACCGCCCACATAGTGGAAGGCCTGCCGCGGGAGCAACGCCTGGCCATGCAGAAAATTCGCTATGCTCCCTATTGCGTCGTCAATCTGATCTACGACAAAGTCGTTTTTGATAAAGGCTACGACACCTGGTGTCCGGGTCACTCCTTTACCGACTTCATTGTGGCTGACTGGACCATCCGCAACAATGCCGGCTACAAGCGCGCTTACAACATACTTACCTGCTACACTCCGATGCGGGAAACTGAACGAAGTCTGCTGCTCACCGAGGAAGGCGCACGCGACCTTGCCGCCAGGGTCCTCGCGGACGTGAAGAAAGTCCTTGGAAAGCCGGACACCGATCCTTTGGAAGTGCACATCTATTGCCGCGGCCATCCCATGTATATGGCTACGCCCGGCAACCACACCAGGGTGCTACCGCTGGCGCGGCGCCCGCTGGATCGCATCTTTTTCGCCAACACCGATTCCATAGGCCCGGTTTCAACCACATCGACCGCCATCATCGCTGCCCAGCGCGCGGTGGCACGTGTAACGAGAATATTGCATCGGCGAGTTCAGGCTGTGGCGGGATAGCATGCAGGTAAAGGCGACAGACTTGTGGATTGACCGTGTGGTCGCCGACGAAGACAAGCTGTCTGGATGCATGCCGGTAGATTCCGTCGCGCGTTTAGACTAAACCGCACACGCCGCACGCCCGGCGGCGCTGAGCTGCAGCAGCCGCTGGTCGGCGCCGCGGAGGGCGCTGATCAGGTCCTGGTTCAACGCGGCGAGGAGTTTCAGGGCGGTGTGGGAGCCGACGGAGAGGAAGGTTTCGCACGGCTTGCGCTCCAACTCGAGGATGACCCCGTCGTTGGGCATCGAACACGTCGCGGTGCGTGCCTCGCCGCTGATGAGGCTGACCTGACCGAAGATGCTGCCGGCGGGGAGTTGGGCAAGGAGTTGCTGGCGGCCGCGCACGCGCACGGTCACGTCAACGCTGCCGCTGACGATGATGAAGCAGCTGCCGCCGGGCCCGCCTTCGCTCACCACCACAGTTCCCCGCGGCAGGTCCCAGCGGCGCATGAGCCGCAGCAACTGTCGAAGCTCGCGATCGCTGAAATCAGCGAAGAGGGGAAAAACGCGCAGCGCATCCGGCTTGATCGTCGACCCCGGCTGCGAGGTCATCCGCTCCAGCGTCATGGTCGAAATCTCCGGCGTCTCGCCCGGGACGCTGGTCGCACCGTAGGTCCACTCGAAGGAGATCTGTTCGTCGACCACGATCAACCGCTTGCACAGTGCCTGTGCGACTCGCCAGAGATTATCCTTGGACGAGAGGAACAGAGGGTGTTTGCTGAGGAACCGGCGCGGGGAGAAGACATCCTGCGGCGTCCAATCGGGACATTCGTCGGTGAGCGCCATCTCGGCGCTGGCTTGCCCGGCAGCGGTGGTGTAACTGCCGCCATACCCGTTGAAACCGGCGGCGAGGATGACCCCGGGGCGAACAAATCCGACCGCCGGCAATGCATCCGGCGTGAAGGCCATCGGCCCGACCCACTCAGAAGTCGGCGGCTGTCCGCACAACTCGGGATAATATTGGTCGCGCAGCCGCAGCAGCAAATTGTGAATTCCAAGCGATCTGCGGCGTGACGCGGGATTCTTCATTGGTCGATCGTTGCCGCCGCCAAACAACAGCGGGGCGCGTCCGTTGCGTGCTCCGGCGCGCGGCTGATTGAAGAAGGCTGGGCCTTGCTCGGTGGTGATGGTGCGTCCCCGCGCGCGATCCAGCGCGTGTTCGGTGAGCATGATCTGGCTTTGCCGCGGCGAGATGCTGCGCATCTCCGGCAGCAGTTCGCGCGTGAATGCGTTGGTCGCGACAATCACGCGCCGGGCGATGATGCGGCCACGGTCGGTTGTCAGGTAATGACGATCGGGCGAGACCGATCGAATCCGTTTCACGCGCACGCGCGTATACAGCTCAACGCCACTCTTCAGCGCTGCGCTGATCACGCCGCAGACATATTTGAACGGATGATACGTTCCATCGCCGGGGATGAACCGGCCGACGAAGTCGGTGCGAATGCCGAACTCCTCGAAGATTTTCCGCCGCGACCAGAGCTCGATGCGCTGGCCGTGCTGGGCGGCGAGCATGACTTCCTCGCACATTCCCTGTTCTTCGCTGTCGGTGTGGGCGAGGTAGAGCCATCCGCGCGGAGAAAAATCGCAATCGATCGATTCGTCATCGATGATCTGCTGAAGTCGATCGCGGTTGCGAAGGGCCATTCCCAGGACCAGCGACGCCTGCCGTTCGCTTTCGGCGCGAAGGACTTCGATCGGCACAGAAGGGTAGACGTGCAGGAGAAACCGAAGTCGCTCTCGCGCCAGACCCCCGTACAGACCGACGGAATTCCCGGGAAGCAGCTCGAAGTCGCCGCCGTTGCGTCCGCTAGCTTCGGTGGCGGGATCGCCGCGATCGATGACGGCGACGTGCAGGCTGCGATCGCGCACCGCCGGCCCGAGATGATAGGCCGCCGATGCGCCGGTCAGCCCTGCGCCGATGATCAGCACGTCCACGGATGGGGGCAATGTCGGCGCCGATTGATAATTCGCCAGCGGATGCCCGGCGCGAAACCAGAAGGGTTGATCGCTGATGGGCAGAGAAATTCCCTGTGTCGAAGCGACTCCAACGCGCCCGAGGAGCTCTTCAAACAACTGCCGGGATCTGGGAGTGAATCGGCAATTGCGCTCCAGGGCCTGGAGCTTGCGCCGCACCGCCGCGCCTGCGGGGTGTTGGCTGTATCTCGGGACCAACTGTCTGGCGAGGCGTTCCACCGCATCGGTGGTCAAGACGCGTCCGGGGCGGGACGACGCCGAATTTTTCATGCGAGCTTTCGATTACACAATGCACCAGGTGCCGGTGCATTTGGTTGAGTTGAATGTGAATGATTTTAGGCTAAAAGCTAGAGTGTTTCTGGGCCGCTCCGCAGCGCACTATGAGACCGAGTTTCCATAGAGCCAGTATGTTAGCTCTCGTCCATGCTCGGATTATGAGCCACTCGTCAGGGCGACAAGCGTCCATCGTCTGTGGATCTTTGGTGGTCTTGCCGAGCCACTGTGGGGTGACGATGTCTCCGGCGTCGAAGCTCCAAACCGATTAACCATATATTTCTGCTGATTTGAGCATAGCCTCTTGTTCCAACGGCGCCTCAGGATAGCCGATCTCAAGACACTCGCGCAGGTATCTTGATAAGAAGGCATTGAAGCCACCCAACCGCTCATACTGGCTCGTGTGAACGCACTCGTGCGCGATGAGATTGCGGTCGCCTGAAAAATCCTCTCGGATAAAGATTCCGTACCGCAGAGCCATGCCCGCAGTATGTGGAGAGACAAGTCCTGTAATATGAGCTGCAAACTTCACAATCGGATTGTTCGGAAGCGGAATACTGGGGACTTTCAAGAGTCTTATTTTTTCCGGGTATTCTACCCCCATCATTGTGGCATCAGATAAATGCGGCTCAACGAGAGGCGCTCCTTCGAGCAGTATCCTTTCTTCTGCTCGTTCGGCCCACTTTACAGCAAGAGGAAGGAGCAAAGGAAAGAATCGCAAAAGCAGCTTCATATTTCCGGGCTAACTTATTTTACAGTGACGTGGTGACTATTGCCATCGGATGATACCGGAATATTAGGCGTGCTCGAGGAGTGGCCGGGGACTGGAGGCAAAGCGAAAAGCTACTCGCTGAAGTTGTAGAAGCGAGTGCTCTCTCCGCAGAATTCGCAACCATCAAGCGAGTCGAGGCGCAAAGTGCTCTCGGACTTTTTCCTCACGCTTCCTGATCCTTGGCGTACAGAGGCGAGATCCATACTTGCGGCGCAGACGGGCGCCTAATCGCCGGCGTCCCCTTCACCTATGCACGGGTTCTTGCAAGAGCGAGCGCAGCGTAGTGAGATTGACGACGTCCTCTGCCATGTCCCGGCCCTTGGGCGTCTCGAGGACTTTGGGAATGTCGCGGAAGCGGGGCTCGCGCATGATATACCGGAATGCGTCCAACCCGATTTTTCCTTTGCCGATGTGTTCATGACGGTCCACGCGCGAACCGGCTGCGGCTTTTGAATCATTCATGTGAATCGCGGCGAGCCGCTTGAAGCCGATGAGCTTCTCGAACTGCGCAAACGTGCGCATGATTCCCTCGTCGCTGCCAAGATCGTAACCGGCCGCGAAGAGATGCGCGGTATCGATGCAGACACAGAACCGCTCCGGCTCGCGGCAGCCGCACAGGATGAATGCAAGTTCTTCGAAGGTCCGGCCGAGCGACGATCCCTGGCCGGCCGTCGTCTCCAGCGCAATGCGGGTCTCGGCCTCAGGAATCACGCCGTAAATCGCGTCCAGACTCGCCACAACTTTCCCGAGTCCCGCCTCGACGCCGCAGCCCATGTGCGCGCCAGGATGCAGTACGAGAAAGGGAAGGCCAAGCTGGTTTGCCCGCACGAGTTCCTCGCGTAACGAGCGCATAGACAGCTCGTGGAAAACGGGGTCGCTGGCTGCGAGATTGATCAGGTATCCGCTGTGGCCAAAAACGGAGCGCAGAGAATCGCGCAGCGGGTGCTCGCGAAATGCCCCGACCTCGGCCGCGCCGAGCGGCTTCGCAAACCATTGCATGTTGTTCTTCACGAAGATCTGCATCGCTGTGCAGCCGATCGCGCAAGCGCGGTCAATGGCACATGCAGCGCCGCCCGCCGTCGAGACGTGCGCGCCCAGGAGCGGTTCCTCGTCCCGCAATCCCGCTTTTTTTATCTTTTTCTTGGACAGTTGATTGCAGTCTTCCGGTTCCGGAGCGCCTCCAACTCCTCGAGCGGGAATTCGCATTCTCGAAATTCAGCGCCGATGCCCTGGCTGGCAACGTAGCCGCATCTGTTCTCCCAGCGCGCCAGGCCGAAGTAGTATCCCGAATAGGGCAACAGTTGCCGTACCATCGGGGGCGTGCAGCATTCGATCACGGGAACACGGGTGTAGAGAGAGCCTGATCTCCAGTTCCGGCAAGCGCCATGGGAAGACTGTCATGCAATAAGTGTCAGAATTTTGGCGCGCACATCTGCCAGTTCTTCGGCGGATACAGTTCCCTTGTGCATTGCCTTTCGGCTTCGCCAGTCCAAACTCTTTATTTGGTCAGCCAGGACAACAACGTTTTCCGGGGTGCCGACAATGAGAACCTCGAAGGGATAGTTTTTGATCCGTGTCGTCATGGGGCAGCAGATCATCAGGCTTGTTTTGTCGTTATACGCTGCCCGGCTCAACACCAAGGCGGGCCGATGTCCAGCCTGCTCATGACCCGTCTGCGGGGAGAAGTTCAGCCATACGATATCGCCGGCATCAGGCACATACGGCTTTGCCATCTACCAAACCTCTTTGCCGACCGAAGGGCCGAAATCAATTTCCTGATGCTGATTTTCCGGAGTGATTCCTTTCAGCAGATCGTCAAGCTCATAAGCCTTCTGCCGCACTCTTTCAATGATGATCCGCCCTCCCTCATTGCGCACATTGACAACGTCATTGAGGTTAAGTTGAGTGGTCTGCATCACTGTAGCCGGAATTCTTATTGCAGCACTGTTGCCCCATTTCCTTACCGTTGCTTTAATGTTCCCGCTGCGAACAGAACGATGTCGATTACCCTCGGTGGCTTCACGACTCACGTGCTGTTTTGTGCGAAGTTTCGTCGCCATACACTTACCCGTAGTCGATAATGGGCACGTGTCAACAATGTAGATACATCCGCGCGCGACTGTCCAGTGTGTTGGGCTCAAGTTTCGCGAAACACCTTCCCAGCGAGTTTATCATCGCGAAATGGCGACGAAGGTGCAACATCGACTTGCTTGCGAGGATGCGTTGTGAGCGTCGGAGTGGAGTCTGTGAATTCAGCGGTGTGTTTTAACGGCTGATCCAGCGGGACGCTGGATAAATGCACGCGGGGACGCATGCGCTCCCCGATCCACTCATCGGCGCGCCGGGGCGCGAACTTAATGTGGAGGAGTATATGACTGGATCAGGAGATTCTCAGTGGTTTTTCGAGCCCATCGTCAGCATTTTCGGCCGGCAGATTTCGCCCGCGGGCATCGCGGCCCTTGTCGGATGCCTGGTGGCGGGACTGTTTTTTTCTTCGTTCTTGCAGAGCGGGTTCATGCGGCGCCAACTCAGCCGCCTGGGGCTGGAGAAAAATTTTGTCGCCATCCTGACGGCAAGCTTCAGCCTCGTCGCGTTCCTCGGCTTTTTGGTGCTCGGGCTGAATCTCGGTGGATTGCCCATTCCGTGGGAGGCAAAAGTCCCGGCGATCGGGCTGAGCCTTTCGCAGATCTTCCAACTCATTGCGCTCGTCGCGATCGTCTTCTGGTTCGCATCCGCGGCGAAGCGCTTCCTTTTTAACCGGTTTCTGAGCAAGAGCGGCTTGGATCGCTCCCTGCAGTACACCATTGCGCAGATATGCGGCTATCTGGTTCTGGTCATCGGCATTCTTGTCGCGCTGCAAAGCGCCGGGCTGAATCTTTCGGCGCTGGCCGTCTTTGCGGGCGCTGTCGGCGTTGGCATCGGGTTCGGATTGCAGAACATCACGCGCAATTTCATCAGCGGACTGGTCGTGCTCGCGGAGCGACCCATCAAAATAGGCGACCGGGTCGAGGTCGGTAGTGTGACCGGTCAGGTTAAGAGCATCCGTGCCCGCAGCACCACCATTCTGACCAACGACAATATAGCGATCATCGTGCCGAACTCCGACTTCATCGAAAAGCCGGTGATCAACTGGAGCCACGGCGATCCGCGGGTGCGCTTTCGCATCCGGGTCGGCATCTCGATCGACAGCGACGTAACGAAGGCACGCGAGATCCTGACCGAGATTGCGCGCGCGCATCCGGCAGCGCTTCAGGACCCGCAGCCGTGGGTCGTCTTCGACAAGTTTGCCGATTCCACGTTTGAGCTTGAGCTGGTCGTCTGGAGCGTCGAAATGAGCTATCGCCCGCGGGCCTTTCGGAGCGACTTAAACTTCGAGATCGAGCGGCGCTTTCGGGAGGCTGGCATCGACCTGCCCAGGCCTCGACGGGATATCCGCGTCAGCGTGCCTCAGCTGCGGCGAGGCGAGGAGCGCCGGGAGGACTTTGAGCGTGAACCGGGCGACGAGCCAAAGAAATGAACCCAAACCAGATCGGTCACCATTTCGGACCGCACATCGATCCGCGCTTCATTTCGCACTTGCGTTCGGCCTCTCCTATGCTCAACGTAATTAAATAAACACATGGGTCTGATTACCGATCTTCTCAAGGAGTCGCCGCTCAAGGCGCCGCAACTCGAAAGCATTGCGCTCATCGAAAAGCGGATGCAAGAGGAGAAAATCGCGGCTATCAGCGAGGTAGAGCGTCTCAAGACCGAACTGGACCACGTGCGCAGTGAGATGCAGCAGACGCGAAGCCTAGTCAGGGTGCTCGAACAGGAGGTTGCTCAGTGGCGACGCCAGGCAAGGTCACGAGACGACGGGCCATTTGATCAGCCGGGAGCTGACGCGGGAAGCTGAAAGGAGGGGAAAGCTACGGTGGAAACTATTCCACCGTGAAGAACGCCCAGCGCTTGAGCGCCACATTATCGATACGTCCGAGTGGACGTTTGCAAATCATCGATGTGTGATGGGTTAGCATTTGGGTTTCTAATACTATACGAGCGGGCTCTGCGAACTTGCGGCATCCGGCACGCGGATCTCCTCACCGGGGTGGACTAAGTTCATTCCCAACCAGCCATCGCATCGGACAAAATCTGAATTTGTCTATCGCAGTCTGCGATATGAGTTTGAAGGACGGCGATCCGTTCTTGGCGAGCATTGTTCTCCGCCGGATCAGGAGATCCTCCCTCAATGCCATATGATCCGCCGTCGTTCGTCGTCGCGACGTTTGGAACCGATTCATTGCGTTTGGCCTCGAGTCTGGCTATCTCCTGTTTTGCTGAATCCATCGTGCCGTAAAGGCGGGCGATTTGCGCCTCAGCCAAGCTGCGCCTTCGGGCGTTCTCCTCAGCGAGAAATTTCTGGTCTTCGGTCTGCGCTCTATTGAAAATCGCGATCCGTCGGATAGAAGCTCTCTCCGCTGCACGAGCAAGGACCCTGCTCCTTTCGTCCAGATCGTTGGTCGTATCCCGTTGATTGATCGCGAATTGCAATCCCTGAGTCTCAACCCATAGCTTCCCGGGGCGCTCCTCGATTACCTTAAGTTCTGTTCCCGGCTCGAGGCCGTAGAGACTGTCTTCAGTAGCCACAGCCACGCGTCGCAAGAGGTAAACCGTCTCTTGGGATGCCATACGCGGCGTAGGTGTCGGAGTCGCAATCTCCGATTGCTGGGGCGATACCGGCGGCTTGTTACAAGCATAAAGATTCAGAATGCTCGCAAAAAGCAGAACACGCGCATTCATGGAAGGAGCGGACTCTCGTTGAAATTTAACGAAATTGCGTAGTGAAAGCAAACCGACCGCGCTTGCAGGCGAGATTGATAGGGATGTTACACGCCTGACGCGCCGCTGGCTTTTCGAAGCTCGCAGCCGCTTGGCGTCTTAGGCTCCTTTAGCCACCCGTTGATGGTATCGTGCGAGATTGCCGTCGTGAATGACCGGCCGGGATAGCTTGTCGACCTGAAACTTGATGCCATCAGGCGTGAGAAGCGAGCCGGCGGCGGATATTTTGAGTTGCGATTGGAACCTGGATCGCGCGCGTTACGTGGCAGCAGACTTGGATGAGAAGGGGTGTCGATTATCCACGGCTTGGGTGCACAGTGAGCCGCGTACGGCAACGTGCCGCTCACGCGGGAACCTCGCCCTCCCGGCCGTTGCGAAAGAATCGCGCCCTACGTTTCGGGAGCTTGCCGACGGCGACGTCCGCTCAGCAAATAGATCGCGGCACGCAGCTCAAGCAAAGGATCATTTGAGGGCTCGATTCCGTCGACACGGGGTATGGGATCGAAGATGATCTTCTTCTGCTCACGCGCGTTATCCGAGACCGGATTCGTGAGAACGATCTTGCCGAGATTGATCAAGGGCCGCTCCTCCGGCCAGTGAACCGTCGCGTCGTCCACGACATCGTTGTCGTTCGCCACCTGCACGAAAATCTGAAAGTTTATCGGACCTTTCGCGATTCTGTCTGTGAGCTCGTCATGAAGATAGTTCGCGTCCTTGGTTTTGGCCGCGGCGTCAGCGAGGTGTTCATTCCCCGCGTCCGGCGTGATTCGGTACCGTCCAAAGCGGCTCACACCATCCTTGTTGGTAAAGCGCATCGCTGTCACGCCGAAGTACGACTCTCTTGCAAAGCTGGACGGACTAGGCTTGGGCGTTTGCACGAAGGCGAGCGCTTTCGGATGACTAGCCAGGAATACTTCGATCGGCGAGGGCGATGGCTTGGACGGATCGCTCGAAGCAGCAGCCCGTAAGAACTCCAGAAACTCCTGGCCTGTTCTCGTGGGGAATCCATCGGTCGAATGGCTGACGATATCCGTATGCACGTGTTCGGCGAGGTGGAACCGGATCGCGAGGCCGCGCGGATTTGCGTTGGGGTCATTGTCCGGAATCTGAGGCAGGCCGGTGGAGTTGGAAAACCGCGCTGTGACCGGTGTGGAGTTGCGGGTGATGTGAGGTGCCCGTGTTAGCGAAGGAGCGTCGGGAGAGGGTGTAAATGTTCCCGTCAGCATGACGCCCCTTGCATGGGCAGGTCGAAAGCCCGGATGTAGTCCAAAAATCGTGTCGAACTGCTTCAGCAGGTCCTGGCTTAACGCAATAAGCTTCTCGTCAGAGGGTAGTGGCATAGCGATCTCCTCCTCAAAAATACACCCGCAGGGTTCCTAATCGAAGACAAAACTTTTCCATGGCCTGTTGGAGCGTTAATTCGTGATCATATCAATGAGCGGACTACACATTCGAGATGCGCGTGCCAGTGATCGTGACGCCATCGAAGCCGTAACCCTGTCGGCTTTCCAGGAATACGCCGCCTCGATACCCAACCGCTGGGAAGATTACCGGCAGAACATCTTGGCCACGCTCGGCGCTGTTCAGCCCGCTGCGCAAATTGTTGCCGAGCAGGAGAGCGAAATCCTCGGCTCGGTCTTGCTCTATCCGCAGGGAACCGTGATCGCCATTCCGGGGAGCGCATCGATCACATTGATCTGGCCCGAGGTGCGCCTCTTAGCCGTTGCGCCAGTGGCGCGGGGTCAGGGCGTCGGCGCTGCTCTCATGCAAGAGTGCGTGCATCGAGCGCGCCACTCAGGAGCGAGGGCTCTCGCCCTCCATACCAGCGACACCAGGAACGCGGCAATGCGGCTATACGAGCGGATGGGCTTCCAGCGCGCTTCAGAACTTGATTTCGAGCCGGCTCCGGGCGTGACGGCCAAAGGCTATCTCCTTACCGTGGAAGAGACGGATTTGTGATTGCCGCCGCGGCGTCTCGCGTTTCATCGCCGCCGCGAGCCGTCCAAACGGCGGGGCTTGGGAAACTCTGCTGGCAACCGACGCTTACCAAAAAAATGGGACGAGCCTGTATCGGACTCTTTGCGTGTAGGCATCATAACCGTTGAGTTTTTGCCTCAAAAAGTGTTCTTCCACCAGGATTCGCAAGACGAGCAGGCCAATCGGCACGCTCGCCAGTAAAGCGGCGGCGTAGGATTCCAACCAAAGGGGCATGCCGATCAGCACGAGCACAGCGCCCGCATACATCGGGTGCCGTACAATCCCATAAACTCCGCTATCGATCACCGCCTGATGCCTCTCCACCTGATGCTTTACCACGGGCGCCGCAAAGGCATTCTCACGGAACGACAGCGAAATGATCCACCAACCCGCAATGAAAAGGATGATCCCCAGCGACGAAACGAACGTTCCAGGTTTGGGGATGATGTGAAATCGGAATACATCCAACGGGATAAAGACAACGACAGCAAGGAAAGTGGTGATAAAAAGCAAGAGGACAATTTTATCCGCCAATGGCTGCCCCTTCTGAATGGGCGGCTTGAAACGCTCATTGAGCAAGTCCTGACGGTTACGGAAAACGCCTAACAGCGTGGCGGCCGTGCCGATGACGACCACGCCGAGAAACAACCAGGCACGCCACCAATCCAAAGTGCCTGCCGGCAAAAAGAGCAGGCCACCGTAGATGGCCACGTTCATGAAGACACTAACAATGAATTTGGCGATGGACATCGCTTCCGAAGTTGATCAAAAGATCAATTTTTTAAAGGCGCTTCTTTGGAAGATCCCCATGGCTTGAGGCGAAAGCTACACGTGCTATCGATCTTTACCAAAGGGATACCCTTAGTGAGTCTGCGTTCACAGATCTTATTCGTCGCTTTCATCATTTGATGATGACTTTCGTGTTTGCGAGCAGCTTGCCAACCATAAGGCTGAAGCGTTCCAGGACACATTCGAGGCCTGGCAACTCTCCGAAATCGCGTTGAGCGTTTTTAACGTGGGCGTAAAGGAGCGTAGCATACAAGTCGGTGCGCTCGTCGCTAGAAAGCTTAAGAGTGTCGATGAAGCCCGATGCCTTCATTGCGGCTTTCTGAAGTTTAGAAAGTCTTGCTTTGGTGAGTCTAAGGTTTTTCATTTGCAACGGGCCCGAACGGAGCGTTCAAGCCGCGAGTATTGGAAAACGGATCGAAGGAAGTCTTCCGGATTCCAGGTGCCCAAGAAACGCGAGAACTAGCGCGAGGGCTTTGAGGAGCGAAAGGAGGAAACTATTCCACCGTGAAGAGCGCCCAGCGCTTGAGCGCAACATTATCGATACGTCCGAGCGGACGTTTGCAAATCATCGATATGTGATGGAGCAGCATTTTGGGTCTTCAAGGTCCTATACGAGTGGGCTCTGCGAATTTGCGGCATTGTGCAAAATAATTTGCACACTCGTGCAGCTACACAGGGAATACCTGATCGGGGCAACGTGCCGCTCACGCGGGAACCTCGCCCTCCCTTAAGCGGGCCCTGCAAGTTCGAACCGTTGGCGCGTAATAGGAGTTCCAAGTTTTAGACGACCGTGAACAGATCAGTAAACAACCGAACTAAATCCGATAGCGCTCAAAACGTATCGGCAGAGCTACTCGCAGTCTTGAAGACGTTTGCCGAATGGGCGCATGAAAAGCCAGAAGATCCAGGGAAATTGCTGGATCTTCTCAAGCGGGCCGACATGGTCATCAAGGACGCGAAGGAGCGCGCCCGCGCAATTCGCTTCGAGTCCTGGGATTCGTCCCGTCCGCCCGTCTACTTCGCGACAGAAAGGAAAGCCTTCGATTGGGTCGAGAAGCAGGGCTGGATCCTTGGAAGCAAATGCTGGAGTTACTGGCCAGACGAATCCGAGGCACGCATTACCGTTTACGCGTCCGAGGACGACAGGAACTATGGCGATATCTTTGAAGGGCACCTCACCCGCCCCGTAGCCGCCTTCAGAGCGCTAGTGAAAGCCTGCCCTCTCGCTATCGCGATTCCCGATAACCCGGAACACGGAACGTCCTGATATCGGATCAAACTCAGTCATCACCTGCTGTTCCTTTCAAATCGTAAGGACGACCTTGCCGGTGTTCTTGCGCTCTTCCATATAAGTTTGCGCCTCGCCGGCTTGCGCGAGCGGGAAAGTCTTGTCCACATGGGGGCGAACCCATCCGTCAGCGACGCCCTTCAGCAGTATTTGTATCCAATCCGCGATCATGCCGGTCTCATGCCACATGTGGCCGAGGTTCACGCCGAAGGCAGATCTGTTTCTGTTCATCAGCGCGATAGGATGGAACAACGGCATTCCGAGCGCAACCGGCAGCAGCCGCAGCGGTCCGAATAGCTTCGACGTCGATGCCACCGAAATACCAAACATGCCGAGGCGTCCCGTCGAACGCAGCGCGTTGTAGCTCTTCTTCCAGTGATTGCCGCCGAGCGGATCGGTGATGAGCGTAACGCCCTTTCCCTTGGTGAGCCTGTTGAGTTCGACCGTCCAGTCCTTCGTGCGGTAGTCGATGGCTTCATGCAGGCCGCGCTGCTTCAGGAAGGCGTGCTTGTTGCTGCTTGCCGTTCCGTAGATCGTGGCGCCGATGTGGCGCGCGATGTCGATCGCGGCAAGTCCGACGCCGCCACCGGCGTTGTGAACCAATACGGTCTCCCCGGGTTTCAGCGAGCCCATGACCACGAGCAGTTGCCACGCAGTCAGGTAGTTCACCGGGATCGCCGCGGCTTGTTCGTGAGAAAGCGAGGCCGGTTTCTCGAAGACTTGCTTCTCCGGCACGACAACGACGTCCGAATAGCCGCCGAAGCGCGTCAGCGTAAAGACATCCCTGCCGATCCAAGACTGGTCCAGGCCGGGACCCACGGCGTCCGCGGTGCCCGAAACTTCGTAGCCGACGACGCAGGGAACCTTGGGTGAGTCGGGATACAGGCCCTGGCGCGCGAGAATGTCGGCAAAGTTGACGCCGCTGGCTTTTACGCGAATCCGGATTTCGCCCGCGGCGGGACTCGGATCCGGGGATTCACGCAGCTGCAGCTTCTTCGGGCCACCATGACCGATGATGAAGATTTGTCTCATGCTGAACCTTCTCGGGATTTATCCGGTCGTACACTCACGAAGCCCAAAATATTTGCCAACTTGGTATCCACGCGTTGGTATTTTGACAGCGCGGCGCTAGGAGGGCGAACCTCCCGTGTGAGCGGCAACGTGCCGCTCATGTGGGAGCCTCGCCCTCCCGTGTTTCGCTTTTTGCGAGCGTGCCCGGGCCGCCTCGAGTTCCGGTAGATGCTTTTCAGCCCACCGGCAGATCGCCTCCAGAGGCTCGATGAGACTTCGTCCGAGGGGCGTGAGGGAATACTCGACCATTGGCGGGACGACCCTATAAACCTTTCGGCTTACGATCCCGTCGTTTTCGAGGCTGCGCAGCGTCTGGGTGAGCATCTTCTGGGAGATGCCGGAAATCTCTCGCCGCAATTCGTTGTGGCGCTTCGTGCCGCTCGAGAGAACGTGGATAATCAGCGCCGTCCACTTGTCCGCGATCCGGTCGAGCACCTTCCGGGAGTCGCACGCGGGATTCATCACGGAAGGGTCTAAGGCGGTTTTTTGAGCGATCATTGTTATAGGTACCATAAGGTGTGTATGGCACTTAAAAGTCGGTAATTGACTATGGGAGATATTAAGCCGATAATGGGGCCAGCGAAAGCGAAAAGATTCCAACAGTCCATGAACTCATCCGAGCCCATCAACATCAATGAAGAGAGTTTCGAGCGCGCAGTCGTCCAATCGCCAGTCCCGGTGCTGGTCGATTTTTGGGCGCCCTGGTGCGGGCCTTGCAAGATGATCGCTCCGCTGCTTGACGAGATCGCGCGCGAAAACGCGGGAACCCTGCGTGTCACCAAAGTCAACGTGGACGATAATCCGTCGCTCACAGCGAGGTTTGGTATCCGTTGCGTTCCGACGCTTCTTGTCTTTTCAGACGGCCAGCTAAGAGATACGGTGGTCGGTGTGACGAGTAAGCAGAACCTGCTCTCAAAGGTCGTCGCTTTGGCCGGCTAAGTCCGGCCGGCCGCTTCGCCCCGAATAGTTAAGCGGCTGACCTGCATCAATAAACAACTACCCTCAAGACATGTCATTCATCGAACTTGAAGAACCGGACACTCAACACGTCGATCCGCCGGAGTTCGTCGCCGACGATATCGTAGAGGTCGCCACGCCAGACTTGCAGCACTCCGATTTGCGAGCGGACGAGTTTTGGCGGCGGATTCCCGGCTTCGCGGACGTAACGGCCGCCGAATTTCACACGCACACCTTTCAGGCCCGGCACACCGCGACGAACATTCGGCAAATCAAAGACCTTCTTGAGGATCGCGCCTCGGAATCCTTTTTCGAGGATGTGGCGTTGGGAGTCGAGCGGGCGCCGATGGCACTGCGCATTTCGCCTTACCTTCTAAGTCTGATTGATTGGAACGATCCGCATCACGATCCGATCCGGACGCAATTTCTACCGCTTGCCTCCCAGCAACTACCCAACCATCCCGAACTTCGACTCGACTCCTTGGGTGAACAGCGGGACTCGCCCGTTCCCGGCCTGACGCATCGTTACCGCGACAAGGCGCTCTTTCTCCCGATTGTCACTTGTCCCGTGTATTGCCGGTTCTGCACCCGCAGTTACGCGATCGGCGGAGATACCGGCACGGTCGAAAAGCTTAAGCTGAGCGGGACCCTCGAGAGGTGGGAGACCGCTTTCCGATATATCGAGTCGCGGCCCGAACTTGAGGACATCGTGATCAGCGGCGGGCGACGCTTACAACCTGCGCTCCACACATATTCAACTCATCGGTGAGCGCCTGCTGAAAATGCCGAACATTCGTCGGATTCGCTATGCTACGAAAGGCCTGGCGGTGATGCCGCAGAAAATTCTGAGCGACCAAGAGTGGCTCGATGCGCTCACGAGCGTGGTCGAGTTAGGCCGCAAGCTGCACAAGGACGTGGTTGTTCACACCCACTTCAATCATCCGAACGAAATCACCAGTGTGACTCGCAGCGCCATGAATCGCCTGACCGAGCGCGGCATCACCGTTCGTTGCCAGACCGTCCTGCAGCACGGCGTGAATAACGACCCCGCCACGATGCAACTGCTCGTGAGGCGGCTCGGATTCATCAATATTCATCCCTACTACGTCTACTTCCATGACATGGTTCCGGGTGTGGAAGACTTGCGCACTTCGCTCGATCAGGGGTTGCAAATCGAGAAGCACGTGCGGGGCACCACCGCAGGCTTCAACACACCGAGCTTCGTGGTGGACACGATGGGCGGTGGCGGAAAGCGCGACGCGCATTCGTTCGAGCATTACAATCGCGAAACCGGGATTGCCGTCTTCACCAGTCCGAGCGTTAAGCCCGGCGTGCGGTTTCTGTATTTCGATCCAATCCGTTCGCTTGATCAAGCGGCTCAGATGCGCTGGAGCGTTCCACAGGAACGCAAGCGGATGATCAATGATGCTCTGGAAGCGGCAGCCGGAATTTGAGCGCCTGAAGAAAAAAATCGTCCTTGAATCTCCGGGAAATCGCGGAGGCGGTGACATTCTCTCGCCGGCCCTGACGCGGATTTCATCACCGGTGCGAGGCTCGACGTCGATGGCGAACGCCTGAAAATTATGCATAAGATAAATACAAACGACCTTGTTGAGGAGACTTGGTCTTCGCCCAAGGGAAAGTTCGCTGGTGCCGGCAAGGAGGTCTCAGAGGCGCTGGGACGCAAGCCGCAGTCCACGGACCTGAACGAGCGGCATCCCTTCGATGTTGAGATTTGCCGCATCCCGCCGGGGAAGATTCCGTATCCCTATCACTCGCACAGCGCGCAGTGGGAATTCTACCACGTGATATCCGGCAAGGGCCTCGTCCGCCACAAGGATGGGACGACTCCTATCGAAGCTGGCGATGCCTTTATCTTCGGGCCAGGAGAACCTCACCAGCTTATCAATGACGGTTCGCAGAATCTGATTCTTTACGTCGTGGCGGACAATCCGATTGGCGAGTCAACCTACTATCCTGACAGTAAGAAATGGGGCGTGCGCTCACCCGAACGCCGGCTAATCCGCTCCGAGGCGCTGGAAGACTATGATGGTGAGGAATGAGTTTGTTCGCGATTTAAAGCGGGAGGGCAAACCTCCCGCGTGAGCGGCAACGTGCCTCTCAGGCGGGAACCTCTTTCTTGAATTGAACGGCTATCGTTTTACCGCCACCGAAGAAGCCGCCACACAAGCCGTGCTGAGCCTCGCCGCCGGAAACATCAATGAAACCGCCTTCGCCGCTTGGCTGCGAGCCAATGTAAAACGTCAGTGACCAGCTCTCCGATTTGTGTGCTCATCATAATCTCTTCAGATCTGCGCCGCGCCGCCGTCAACGAAGAGCTCGATGCCTGTGACGTAGCTACTCTCGTCCGAGGCGAGGAACACGACGGTCTTGGCGATTTCGTCCGGCGTCCCAACGCGCCCCAAGGGTGTGGTGGCGGCGGCTTGTGCCTTCATCTCAGCGATCTGCTCGTCAGTCAGTCCGGCGTTTTTATAGCCAGGCGTGATGACAGTTCCCGGGCTGACCACATTGACCCGGATGTTGCGGCCTTTGAGATCCACCGACCACGTCCGCGCGAACGACCGCAGGGCCGCCTTGGTCGCGGAGTAAACGCCGAAGGCCGGGAAGCCCTTGATGGACACCATCGACCCGTTGATGACAATCGCGGCGCCAGCCGGCATCAGGGGCAGCGCCTTCTGCACCGTGAAAAGCGTGCCCTTCACATTGATCCCAAAATACTTGTCGAAGTGCGCCTCGGTAACTTGTTCGAGCGGCACAAACTCGCCGCCACCCGCGTTGGCGAAGAGGACGTCGAGGCGGCCCATCTGTTGCTTGATCGTGTCGAAAAGGCGGTCCAGGTCGGCGAGGTTCGCGATATCGCTGCGAATGGCAGTGACGTTGCCGCCAATCTCCTTCGCAGCAACGTCAAGTTCCGCCTGGCGGCGGCCGGTGATGAAGACATAGGCGCCTTCCGCGACGAATCGTTTCGCCGTGGCGAGACCGATGCCGCTGCTACCGCCAGTGACAAGGGCGATTTTTCCTGAGAGTTTGTTTGTGTTGTTGCTCATGCGTTTGGTCGTTCTTGGTTTGCTGTGTTGCTAATTGTAACTAAAATAGTAATCGCTGGCTTGTTACTGCGCACCCGCCGTTGGCCGGACGATAATCTCGTTAACATCCACATCGGCGGGTTGCTCGATGGCGTAAGCGATGGCTCTGGCAATCGCGTCGGGAGTCAATGCCACCTTGCGGAAGTCCTCCATGGCCTGGCGGGCGCCCGGATCGGAAATGGTGCCGGCAAGTTCCGACTCCACGACTCCGGGTGTGATCACGGTGACGCGCACGTCGGTGTTCTCCAGGCGCAGGCCCTCCGAGATAGCCAGGACGGCGAACTTCGTCCCGCTATATACGGCGCATGTGGCCCAGACCTGATGGCCGCCGATGGAGGAGAGGTTAATGATGTGGCCGGATTTCCGCGCCCGCATGTCGGGCAGGACGGCTGCGATGCCGTGGAGCACACCGCGAATGTTCACGTCGATCATGCGGTTCCACTCGTCGATCTTGAGTTCGTGCAAGGGCGAGAGCGGCATGATGCCGGCGTTGTTTATAAGAACGTCGATGGGGCCGAGTTTCTCGTCGCCGAAGGCGGCGAACGCCTTCATGTCGTCGAGACTGGTGACGTCGAGCGCACGGCACTCGGCGGTGCCGCCGTCCGCGCGAATCTCGGCCACGATTTTCCCAAGCCGATCAGTGCGCCGGGCGCCAAGGAGTACCTTTGCGCCTTTGCTGGCGAGTTCGCGCGCGGTGGCTTCGCCAATGCCGCTGCTGGCTCCAGTGATGAGGGTGACTTTGTTTTCGATGTTCGTGCGCATGATGTGTGATGGGTGTTGATCGGTTGTTTGTGTCTTGCGGTCAAATCCGTTGGGAGCATATAAATCTCATTTACTGCCATATCGGGCGGGACATTTCGGTAATGAACCAAATCGGTTCTTTTGCATGTCGCGACACTACCCTCAGCCGTTCGATTTTTCTCTCGCCGGATTGCGCGACCCGGCGAATTTTTGCGCAAATCTGCTCAAAGCCGCCCATCCGTGAAAAAGAGCAGTCGCCTTTTGACCGCCAATCGCGCAAGAACCGATCATGCACGAACGCGACATCGAACAAGTTGCCGCCTGGGTCACGGAACGGGCGCTGGCGGGAGCGTCCGAAACCGAACTGCTGCACGGCTTTTGCGAACGTGCCAACGCGGCGGGCCTGCCCGTTTCCTCCGCAATCACAATCATTGACACGCTGCATCCGATTTGGGAGGGCCGCGTCTTCCTCTGGCGGAATGATGGTGTGGAGGAGGAGCCGACGTTTGAATACGAAAGCACGCGCCAGGGCGAGTCGGCGGAGCGGTGGAAGCGCTCCGCATTTTATCACTTGCTGGAGACCGGCGGGGACGAGGTGCGCCGGCGCATCGGCTTCGACGAACCCGCGGACTTTATCGGCCTCGACGAACTCAAGGAGCACGGCCACACCGACTACGTGGCGATCGTGCAGCGTTTTCCCAGCGAGGCTGTCATCGGGGAAATGGATGCGATTTATTCGCATTGGACGACGCAGAATCCCGACGGATTTGGCGAAGTCGATTGTGTCGCGTTGCGGCGGCTCGTCCCGACGCTGGCGCTCGGGCTCAAATGTATGTCGCTCTCGCGGATCGCCGAAACCCTCGTGGAGGTTTATCTCGGGAAGGACGCCGGCCGGCGCGTGCTTCACGGCCGCATTTCCCGTGGAACGGCAGAACGCATCAACGCCGTGTTGTGGTTTTCTGATCTTCGGGGCTATACCTCGCTGGCCGACTCGATCGAACCCGCAGAAGTCATTCCGTTGCTCAATGATTACGCCGAGGTGGTGATCTCTGCCGTTCATGAAGCTGGAGGCGATGTCCTCAAGCTTATTGGCGACGGGGTTCTGGCCATCTTTCAGGCGAGTGACGCGGCGGCTGCCAGCGCGCTAGGGGCTGCTCAGGAGATGAAACGGCGGCTCGCGGAACTGAATGCCCGCCGTCAGGCCGAGGGACGTCCGGTCACGACCGTGCGCCTCGGCCTGCATGTGGGCGACGTGTTTTACGGGAACATCGGGAGCAACGAACGGCTGGACTTCACGGTGATTGGACCGGCGGTCAACGAGGTGAGCCGCATCGTTTCCATGTGCCGCTCGGTGGACCGCGACCTGCTAGCCTCAGCGGAGTTCGTCGCCGCAACGCCCGCAGCCGACCGGACGCGATTCGCGTCCGTGGGACGGTTCGCGCTCCGTGGTGTGCGCCGGGCGCAGGAGTTGTTCACTCTCGATTAGAGGAACATCTCACCGGAAGCCTCCGGGCGTCGGGATGCGACCCGTGCGATGCACCCCCATAACAATATCCTCTTGCTCCTTGCGCATGTTCGCGCGGATGCGGTCATCTTGTCGAACGGCGCGGCACTGTCGATGCCGGCGTTGTTGATGAGAAAGTCAAAACTTTTTCGCTGCCACGTCGTTTCCAGCGCCTGCCGGACGGCGCCGGAGAATTTGTCGAACTGGCCGAGATTCGCGACATCGAGCTGGAGGAGCGCGACTTTGCGTCCGAAACAGTCTTCCAGCTTGGATGGCCTCGCCGACAAACCCGATTGATTGGGAAAGGGCTGGCGTCAAATGGGGAGAAGGTGCCCGATACTCGCGCGGTAAGGGCCTCTCGCTCGGAAGTTTTCGCGCGATCAAACGCCGAAACGCACATTGCGCTCAAGCACGTACTGGAAAGTCTTGTTTGAATGAACTCCCATAGTCGGTCCATACTGCGACCCTCGGACTCACTTTCCACTCTTATGCCGCAATTTGAAGTGACCAACGACGAACTCCAGGAATTGACTCGAAACTCCGTTGATTGCGTCGGCCATGGAGGCGAACCGTGAACCGCGTCGCGCTAATCACCGGTGTCGGTCCGGGGCTCGGTGCGGCGCTCGCGCGGCGATTCGCACGCGAAGGTTTCCGGGTTGGCCTGGTCGCGCGGAAGCCGGACTTCATTGAGACACTGGCGGGTGAGATCTCCGCCGCAGGGACGCCAGCCTTGAGCCTGGTCGCTGATGTGAGCCGTCCAGCCGAAGCGAACGCCGCGGTGAATCGAGTGCGAGCGGATCTGGGACCGGTCGGAGTTCTCATCCACAATGCAAGCAGTTCGGTCGGCGACGGGTTGCTCGCGACGACGCCCGAGGAGTTCGAGCAATCCTGGCGCGTGGCGGCACTCGGCGGCTTTGTGTGTGCGCGAGAGACGGCGCCCGACATGCTGGCAGCGGGTGCGGGCGTCATGCTCTTCACGGGCGCGACCTCCAGCGTGCGCGGCGGCGGTTGGCTGGCATTCAGCAGCGCGAAGTTCGCCGTGCGCGGTCTCGCGCAATCCCTCGCCCGCGAGTTGTGGCCGCGCGGCGTGCATGTGGCGCATGTCGTCATAGACGGCCTGATCGCTGCGCCCCGCACCGGCGAGAATCCCTCGGCCGACGAACCATTTCTCGATCCTGCCCACATTGCCGACGCCTATTGGCACCTCGCCAGGCAAGATCAATCCGCTTGGACGCTAGAACTCGATCTCCGACCGCACACCGAGCAGTTCTACGTGTAGAACTTGTCGCATTCTTAGATAAGGTCGCTTTGCTCTACGGTAGCCACAGCCTCTTGCCATTGTTTGTCGCATATGCGACAAACTTTTGCCGCAACCCAGGTGCGGCAGTATTTCACCAGCACGTGTATCCCCCGTCCATCACCAGGTTGCTCCCCGTAAAAAAGCTGCTTGAGTCCGAGGCGAGAAAAATAACCGCGGCCGCAACCTCTCGCAGTTCGCCTACCCGCCCCATGGGGGTAAAGTTCAGCCAATCGCGATGCCAGTCTGGGTTGGACATTCCGAGCTTTGTCATCTCCGTGCCGATGTATCCCGGCGAGACGGAGTTGACTCGCACCCCGCGCTTTGCCCATTCACAGGCGAGCGATTTCGTGAGCATGATCACGCCTGCTTTGGAAGCGTTATAGGCCGACTGCGGTTGAGGCGTGTTCGAGATGATACCCGACATAGACGCAGTGTTGATTATGCTGCCTTTGCCTTGCTCGAGCATGATCTTGCCGAACTCGCGGCAACAAAAGAAAACCGCGTTTAGATTGACGTTGATCACTCTCAACCAATCCTCGTCAGAACATTCTTCAGAAGGCACGTTCGAAGTGATCCCGGCGTTATTGAAAGCAATGTCTATCCGTCCGTGCTTTCGTCGGATTCCATCCGCCACTTTCGCGACCTCATCCGACTTGGTCAGGTCCGCCTGGAAAAAATCAGTGCCAAGCTCCTTCGCCGCCTTCTCCCCGAGGTCTGCGCTGATGTCAACAATCACAGCTTGAGCCCCGCTTTCCTGAAAAGCCTTCGCCGTCTCATAGCCAATTCCACGAGCTCCGCCGGTGATCACCGCTACGCGCCCATCCAACCGAGCGTAAGTGGAATAACTCATAAAGAGATGAGACGGGGTGGTTTGATTGAAAGTCGGAGCAATTAATTAAGGACCGGCCATGGACAGCATAAGGTCTCCCCGAACGCAGCGATGCGGTCAAATGCATCCTATCTCTACTCCGCATTTTTCAGGCAGAGCTTCCTGGGGCCAGAGCTACATTAAGCAATTATTCTTGACTTAGTCAAGGGTCAAAGGCATTGGGCTCGACGTTTTTGATGGTGAACCTCCGCATGTCTGGCGCTTGGCTCTTCATCCCAAAGCGGTGTCTTCGCCGCACATCGGCGGATATACCCCTGAAAGCATTGATCGCGCAATGGATGGAGCGCTTGAAAACCTCCTGAGTGCCATGGCTGAAAAATCGGGCTAAGATGGAGCTGCAAGACGTGCATGTAGAAAAAAGCCCTCCTTCGCCAAGGCTCCGGCGGGCCGCTTTCGCTCCGCCCGGGCGGCTCAGCGAGATTGCGCAAGTATTTGTCGACGAATTGGCGGACAGAGCGAAGCGCATTTTTGGCAGGCCCGAAGAGGAGCGGGTTTGATCTCCCGACGGAACGGAACGAACGCGCTGTGTGTCGCCGGACTCGAGCATGGGTAATTGAGCTCGCGCGAGGGCCTACCGGGCTGCGGCTTCGTCATTGCGACACAGGCTCTCGCCAAGCAGCGCGGCCAAGCGCGGCTCGTTGGTTCCAATATCGACATGGGGACCAACCTATTTTGTCGAACCTACAGGAACGTTAGCGATCACGGGAGTCGGAGCGAGTTTGATCGACACGGTTTATCGAGCCCATAGCTCAAACCAAGATTACACAGACCGTCGCGGAGATGATCGTCGCCTATTGCACGCTCGTATAAGGGCCGGCGACCGGAACTGAAGCTCGGGGCTGCCGCTTATTGACTGCCCCCACTGAATGGAGAAAGCACCGAACCTGGAATCACCTCGCTCGGCGCGGAGGTCGATTCGCCCGGCTTGGCCCAGCCCACCGCGAGGTTGTCTCCACCGTTGCCTTCCTTCTGCAACGCCTCCACATAATACCGCTGGCCTTCTGTGAGGTAATGGTCGGGGACTTTTGGGTGGAAAATTTATTCCACTGACGCGAGTCCGTCCAGTCTAAGACCCAGCCAAATTTCACCTTGTTCGCAGGGTTATCGTTGGTGGAAAGCCACAGTTCGCTGTTGTCATCGCTGGCAATCCAGAACGTGTAGCTGCCGGTCGCGGGTGCCGTGATATACCCGCGCATACGCGTGCCGTAGTTATCAGCCCAATTGGTTGGCGCTTCGAAGCTCGGCAGCGTGTCAGTGATATTCGGCGCCGTACCTAGCGGGATGTTCGAGACGTTGGTGGTGCTAATTCCTGTCCATACATCACGGGTGATCACGCCCGGGATGTTTTTTGGAAAGCTGAGTTCGTAAATGCCATAAGGGTCGCCGTATTCGAGGACATAGACCTTGTCCTGGAGGATGGCAGCGTCGATCGGGTTCTGGAAACCGGTGACCACCTTGCGAAAGTTCGCGGTGAAATTTTTCCCGTCCGCCGTACGTGCGAGGTTGTCGAGCTGCACGAGGTCCTGGCTCCCATCGAGGAACGGACCGTCGTTGGAATCACCCGTCGCGTTGCCGGCAGTCCAGCTCAGGAAAAAGCCGTCGCCTGAATAATTTCCGCCCATGGCCTGGGCCGTATCGAATACGATGCCCAGCGGCGCGCGGTGCGGCGTGATCGAATGCATGGAGAATCCGGCGGACTGGGCATCGCGAACCGTGCGATCATCCGGTCCGCGGATGCTGTCGGCGTCGGGACCAAGGTTCTGTATGCCCTCGAGCATGACGGCCGGCGGGGAAGGAAAGTCGGGATCGTAGTCGTAGAAGCGTTTGCCCTCACGAAGGATATTGTTGTACGACCACCAATTCGGGTTCCACAACGTGTCGGTGGCATAATTGTAGCCCGCAAACCGCGTGCGGTTGTCTAGGCCGCCGAGCCGCCACTGGAAGCCGAAATGTCCGCCCTCGCGCAGCCAGTTGATTTTCTCGGGATAGTCGGCGTCAGGCCCGTTGTCGGTGCCGAAAATGTCTTTGTTCGGTCCGTAGGCGAGATCGAAGGTGTTGCGGACGCCTTCCGCAAAAAGATATTGGTTAGCGACCGGCCAGGATTTGTCGTTTTGGAGGGTGATCGTGCCGGCGGCATTGATCGGAAGCTTGAGCACCACAGCCGTCAGCGGCACCTCGCGGGTGTTTGGAAAACTGCCCGAATTGGATTCGACCTCACCGTGATCGGTGCGCGACCCGCTGGTCGCGAGGATGAATTGGCCGTCCCCGGTGACGAGCAGGCCGGCGAACGCATGGTCGAAGGCAGTGGCGCTTTTTGGGTAGGCCACCGTCTCGGCCAGGATCGACCATACGCGCGGCCCGGCCGCGGGCAACACTCCTTTGACCAGGCGCATGCGGCTGGTCTTGCCCGGAAGGACGTCTTGATTGCCCATCACGTAAATCGTGCCGTCCGGGCCGACTGTGAAACCGATGGCGGAGGGAAGACCGTGCTCCGACGACGTGTAGAGGAGGCTGCTGGTCGAAGTGTTCGTTGCCGGGGTTGATTGTGAGCCGGTAGATTTCGCCGTTGCCCTTAAGGCAGTAGAGACTGCCGTCGATGGGGTTCGCCACGAGGCGCACGCCATCGCTGCCGATAGTCATCAGGCGCCGGATGGAAACGGCGGGATCCAGCGGCACGGGCTGGGCGCGAAGCGGCTGGCCAGCCATTGCCGTTGCCAAGGCGGCGACCACCGCCAGGAAGTGGCGAGATCGGATAGGACGCGGCCCAAGCGGCGGCGTCTGAGGGTAAAGAGGCATCGCGGTTGGCGCTACTTCCATTCCCAGAGCTTAGCTCGAGTATGCCCTGTGCGGGTCTCATCGCGCAGCTTCGCGCTGGCTACGCTGAGTTAGGCGCAGGGCGAAAGCATGCTCTGTGTGCGCAGGGTCGAGACGAGTGCCACCCCGCACCCCAGCTCCACCCCCCCAGCCTCACATAGACACAGGCACCCCACGCCCCCGCTCTCTTAGACGGAACCATTTTATACACAAGAGGTTCAGTGAATCCAGACTGCCGCGTGCCGCCATGGCCGTTCAAAGCGATCAGGATACGGGTTGGGCGAGCCAAGGCAGCTAGCGGCCAGTAGCGAAGCGAATGGGAACCGTTAGCGGTCCGAAGGCCGACACCCCTACCGGGGGCGCCGGTTCCCCACCCCTTCGCTAGCATTGGCCTGCAAGCCAGACGCATTTGTTTGCGTCTTCCGCAAAGAAAAATTTCAATCGTTCTGCAAGTCAAAACGAATTGCGCGTATAGGTTAACAGGGAGGGTTTCACAGGGAAGGGCGAGCGCATGAACGGAACGTCATCATCAGGGAGTGCCGGGATTGCTCCGCGACGCGGGTAGCATCGCGCGCGGACTGCAAAATTCCTCAAACTCCGCAACGCACCGCCTTTGTAACGGGTGAAGACACTATCTCGGATCCATGACTAAGAACTCCACTTGGACGGTACTGCAAAACCCCGTATTGAGAAAACTCTGGATTGATCGACGTTTTCTCGTAACGCACGAAAAGCGATTTCCTATCAGTTTAAATTGTGCGCGGCCCCGATGACGGCGGCACACACTGGAGCAGCCGTCGTCTGGCACGCAAACTGGGCATCGGTCACATGAGCGTCGCTCGCATATGGAGGCGCCACGGGCTGCAACCTCATCGGCTGCGCCACTTCATGGCTTCCAACGATCGCGCTTTCGACTTCCACTCCCCTTCAATGGACCTACTCGAACCCGACCAATCGAATCGCAGCGTAGCTGTTTCAGATACGTTGCACTAGTTTGATCAACCGAGATGAAAGCGTAAAGGGTCGGTCGCACGCTCCGCTCGAAGCGCGGGTGAGAGGCTATGCAGAAGATCTTCATTTCCTATCGCCGTGATGATGCTTCAGACGTCACCGGGAGGATAGCCGACGTCCTAAAGTCAAAGTTTGGCGAGAACTTCGTTTTTCAGGACGTCGATTCGATTCCCTTAGGGACTGATTTCAGGCACGTGATTTCAGACGCTGTCGGTCGATGCGATGTGTTGCTTGCAGTCATCGGCGACGATTGGCTTCACGCGACGGACGAAACCGGTACTCGGCGGATCGACAATCCTAACGATTTTGTCCATGTAGAGATCCGGGCGGCACTCGAGCGCAAAATTGCTGTCATTCCGGTGCTCGTCGAGGGGGCAAAGATGGCGCGCGATAGGGACCTCCCCGAGCCATTGCGGCCGCTTGCGTTTCGAAACGCAATTTCGGTCCGTCCCGATCCGGATTTTCACAATGACATGGAACGGCTCTGCCGCGCTTTGAGTAGCGTACTTCGAATGTCCTTCAACCTGCCACGCCGGCGCCTTTGGGCGAAAGTCGCCATGGTCGCCGGTCTGATCGTCACGCTGGCTCTGGGCGCCGGTTTCGTGTTGTTTCTATTATCAACAGCCATTCCGAGCCGAGAGGCCGGCGCCGCGCACTTTCGACCGTACGAAACTCCCCTCATTAACTCTGTTGACACGTACAAGCTGCGGCCGACCCTTCCAACTAACCAGCCTATATCGCAAATCTTCGAAATGGAGGCGGACTTGTCTTCAGGTGACAAATCTATCAGATTGTCTCTTGTAGCTCACAAGGAATACGTCATTAATATATTAGCATGTGATGTTGCGGGCGAGCCCTCGGTTGCCACGAGAAAGGCCGTCTCAGATTTGTCGACAATTACCATTTATACCGAAGGGAGAAGCGACCCGCAGATAACGACAGTTCATGGCGAACTAGAAGGCAAAGAGCTAGTTGCCCATCGGACAGAGGAGGGATTTTGGGTTCTAAGGGAACCACCGGGAGCCACTGAAAAGCAAAAAAAAGCAATGAGGATTGAAGGATTCATGGATCCTTTCGCGGGCTTGCCCTATGAAAATGTTCCCGTTGGAAAAGTGATCACTTTCAAGGATGAAGAGCTATCATTGATATTGGGCATGGCATTTCCCGGGAAGAAGGAAGGGACTGCGGCGCTGAAAATCGAACGCATTATTAAGGAGAGAGAACCTGTCGCACAGCTTTCATATACTATGAATGTGTCGCTCACTACACTAGATGAGAATAACAACGAGATATTAATGAAGATGTCTCTCAACGGTGGAGGAAGACTTTCGCTCGGGGAGCATGCGAAGATAAGTGCAACAGAGACGCTGACCGGGATAGTGACAATTACCACATCAACATCACCGGGTGCCGTGTTGACCGGGCCAGCTACCATAAGGGCATCCGTAAGGGAATTGTAAGGTTCATGACCGCGTATCCTGAAACTGGACGGTGTTTCGGGACGCCAGAAGCAGCTTCGCGCTGGCTACGCTGAGGTGAGCGGAGCGAAGCTGATTGGGGCCCCTTTGAGCTTATGGGGCCGACACCCCCGCCATCCAGTTCCCCCACTACCATTGGATAGTGTAACTCTCGACTCGGACTCGCAGCTGTAGTCGCTTTGATGATGCTGGGCTGTGGCCACGCTCGAAGCTACGCCCGAGACAGCACAGGAGCGCGCACAGAGGGATCACAGCGTTTATTTGTTACGTGCGTCAAGTTCTGCAAAAATGAAATCAGGTAAGAGCCGGGAAAAGGATGCGGCTTGTTCATAAACGCCCGGCAGGGCGAGGTTGCGGCAGCCGGAGCCCCGAAAGGGAGAGAGCTCCGGCGCTGGCGCCAAGCCCCTATGAAAGATGTCAAGCGATCTTTGGTAGATTTATTTGGAAGGAATTCGATACTCCCTGGATGTACCATTTCGGTAAGCGCGGCTACAAGCGCCTTCTCACTGCGCTGATAGCGCTCGAATATCTCGGTGGAAAACCGTCCGTTGCGGTCCCCGGGGGAACTCTCAACTCGAGTTTTCCTACCCGCGTAATCAGGCTGCGCGGGTAATAGCCGCTTCGGTAGCCTGAGCGTCCTTCGACTCGTTCTCCCTTTTGTCCTCCGATTCCTTCGGTCATCTCCGCTTCCAGGAACTCCTCGATCAACGTTCGCACAATAGGGCGCAGAAAATCGTCGTCTTCGGCCATCATCGCTTTGATCTCACTGGTCGTCCTGTTACTATTCTTTCGGGTCATGGTTCGATATTTCAGTTGGTTGTTTCTCGCTCCCAACTACTTACCATGAGCTCTTCTTTTTGCGGAACTTTCAGGACACTATCTGCCGCGCCTTCATGGCCTAAAGTGGCATATCCAGTGGCTTATCGCAGAATCTGTTCCAAAACGCAACGGCGGCCGATGGGCCAGACCGCCCAACGTGCAAGCCTCGGAGGAACCGATGGTCGCAGCTCCGTAGGGCTCTGCGTCCTTCGGGCCATTCCAGAGGTCGTGTAGCCATCGAACGCACTTGAACTCCGTCTCCTGCGTGTGTGGATACATGTCCGGATCGGCGAAATTCCGATACATGTGACGATCGTAAATATCCTTCGCCTCGGGCTCGCAATAAGTAGTGACGAAGGAAGAAAGGTTTAACATCGGGTTGGCGTCAGTCCATGTTTCGCTGTTCACGACTTGCGTTCGCCGCAGCCGCAGAATGCCCTCTTTGGGGAACGTCCGCGGGATATCGATGTTGAATTGATCGTATGGAGTCTGCTTATCGGGTTGCTGTCTCATATCTGCACCTCGGTGGGCTTTGGTTCGTAAACCGTTCTATAATGTCCTGTCCGCAAAATAACATGCCAAGCCGCTCAGTCGGCCCTTTTGAAGCCGCTACCGATGCGGTTTAAACTGGCGTCGTTCCACGTCGTCGGGGCTGTTACGAGAGCGTCGATAAGTCGGGCGTAGAAGCCGCAAGCTATTGGTCTCAAACCTGACTCAGCGCAAACGACACGAAACAGGGGATTTTCGGATATCATATTTATCCCATTCAAATGTCTTGCTGCTTGTCATTGGCAAGCCGGACGTCAGTCTGCTTGAAAATAGGTATTACGATCGACAAGCTAATTAACCTCCTCGCCATAATCACGCTCTTCGAGATGGTGGTGGCGATCGGGCCCGGGGTGACATTTCGCGCAGTACTCGACGTGGCCAGGAACTGACGACTCGTTACACGTGCCGCGCTGGCCAACTAGATAGATAGTCGTACCCGCGACCGCACTTGGCCTTCTGCTCTTGTTCGATGCCCACCCATGGTCGCCGCCGGGTTGTCGTTGCCGTAGTTTGCCCTGGTGCGCCATATGGCCCGCCTTTTACGGAAATCGCCCGCGACGATGTTATTCGGCTTTTTCCGACGGAGTCATCTTTTGATATTGGGCCTTTTCCTCCGGCGGGAATTGTGCCGCGCACGGTCCTCGGGAAGGAATTAAGAGCAAAGCGAAAAATCCACGAGATACCGTTGCAACTCGGATTTTTATACAGGGTTTTCATCGGTTGGTTGCAGACTGTGCGTAAGGAGAGTAGCTTCTCTGGAAACCCCCAGATTGTGAAAAGATGAGGCAAGCTTCCCCTAGAGACCCTCGAGGTTCTCCCTGCGCTTGCCCATGGCCAGTTGGCGCTTCACCCGAAGCCGTTGAACGGGCCTATCACAATTAAACCCCCTACTTATCAAATAACATCGAGGAGACAATCCATGGGAGACATTCAACAACCCAAGTTCGTCGATTTGGCCACGCCGGTGAAGCAGCCCAAGGAATCCAGAGGAATGAGCCGTCGCGATTTCCTCGCTACGGCAACCCCAA
>CAVPTR010000025.1:0-9758 GCA_963708595.1 uncultured Verrucomicrobiae bacterium | reverse complement strand
ACACGGGTTGGAAAAAATCAAGACGATTGGCGACGCCTACATGGTTGTCGGCGGCGTGCCGACGCCGCGGCAAGATCATATCGAAGCCGTAGTCGAGATGGCGCTCGCCATGCTCGACGCCTGCACGCGACTGAGCCGCGACGCTCATGTGCCTCTCACTATGCGCGTCGGCATCAACACCGGTCCGGTGGTTGCCGGTGTGATCGGTATCAAGAAATTTATCTACGATCTTTGGGGCGACACCGTGAATCTCGCCAGCCGAATGGAAAGTCACGGCGTCACCGGCGAAATCCAGGTGACCGACGCTGTCTATGAGCGAATGCGTGAGAAGTATGTGTTCGAGCGCCGTGGCAAGATTGAGATCAAGGGCCGCGGCCAGCAACAGGCGTACCTGCTCAAGCGCCGGCGCGCCGAAGCCGAAAGAGTAGAGTTTGGCGCAGGAAGCGTTTAATCGTACAGAATGACACGGATCGCACAAATTTGCTCGAAGGGTCTGATCGATCTTCTCTGTGAAAATCTGCGTGAAATCTGTGGATAGACGAGCTCAGTTAGGGGACGTCCGCAACAAGGCGCAGCATCGAACAATGAGCTTCGGGACCCGGTAATTCCTGCAACTCGATTTTCGGGGAGCACACCCGTCTCGGGTGTGGTTTCTCGGCATCCGCCGAGGAAAATTGGCTCGGCGGGACGCCGAGCCACGCACGCGAGACGCGCGCACTCCCCATTCAACACCTTGAGTTGCGGCCGGATCGCTTGTAAATAGGCTGACCTGTGCAATTACCTTCGAACGACACGATCATTCTGATCGTCGACGACACTCCAGAGAATGTGGACGTGCTGGCGGGCATCTTGCGGGAGTATTATCAGATCAAGGTCGCCGTGAACGGTTCCAAGGCGCTCAAGATCGCACAAAGCGATCCCGCCCCAGCCCTGATTTTGCTGGACGTCATGATGCCGGAAATGGACGGTTACGAAGTCTGTCGTCAGCTCCAGGACGATGAACGGACGCGGCGCATTCCGGTCATCTTCGTCACTGCCAAGTCAGAGGTCGAGGACGAGGCGCAAGGCTTTGGCCTTGGGGCGGTGGACTACATCACCAAACCGGTCAGTCCGGCCATCGTTCTGGCGCGCGTTCGCACGCAACTCGCCCTGAAGCAGTCGCACCGAAGGCTGGAGGATCTTTCGCTGAAGCTCGCCCGGTATCTTTCGCGTCAAGTCTACCAATCCATTTTCGAGGGCCGGCAGGACGCGCGTATCGGCTGCAGCCGCAAGAAACTCACCGTGTTCTTTTCCGATATCGCCGGCTTCGCCAACAAGACTGAAGGCATGGAGTCGGAGGACCTCACCTTCATCCTGAACGGTTACCTGAATCGCATGGCCGACGTGGTTCTGAAATACGGCGGCACCTGGGACAAATTCATCGGAGACGCTGTGCTGGTGTTCTTCGGCGACCCGGAAACAAAAGGCGTCGCGGAAGATGCTGTAGCCTGCGTACAGATGGCGTTGGAAATGAAGAATGCCATCGCCGAGCTGAACCACGTATGGCTTGCTAAGGGAATCAGACAGGGCTTCGAGGTGCGCATGGGCATTACGACTGGCTTCTCCACGGTCGGCAACTTCGGGAGTGACGAGCGGATGGACTACACGATCATCGGCAAGCAGGTAAACCTCGCCAACCGACTGCAAGCTGCGGCACAGCCTGGCGAAGTCCTTATCGGCCAGGAGACGTGGCTCTTGGTCAAGGATGCGTTCTCGTGTGTCGCCAAAGAACCCATCCAAGTGAAGAGCTTCGATCAACCGATCCAAACCTATGCGGTGACCGGTGTCGCGCTCGCTGCAGGACTCGCGCCCATCGAGGAAGCCCGGCCCGGTTTCCGCTTGGCGTTGGATCCCGCTCAGGTCAAACCGGAAGAGCGTACCGCGGTAATGGACAAGCTCCGCGCGGCCATCGCAAGTCTCCAGTAGATGATATCTGCCACCGATCGCGGTCTTCCAGTATCAGGAGTAGCTTTTCTTCGACGCTGCTTCTTGGCTGTGGCGATGATGTTGCTGGCCGCATCAGCCGCGCGGGCACTCGAGGTCGTAAAACTGCAGCTCAAATGGCGTCACCAGTTCCAATTTGCCGGTTATTATGCCGCTCTCGACAAGGGCTTCTATCGCGATGCCGGTCTCGAGGTCGAGATTCACGAGGGCGGCCCCAATGTGGACGCTATCGAGGACGTCGTCGCCGGTCGAGCCGACTTTGGGGTGGGCACCTCCGGAGCGCTCATCGCCCGCGCGCGTGGCCAAGAGATCGTTGTGCTGGCAGCCGTTTTTCAGCACTCCCCTGCCATTCTCCTTGTTCCGCGTCGCGCCAGGGTGACCAGCGTGTTCGAGCTCCAGGACCGCTTGTTGATGGACACGCCGGGCAGCGAGGATATCGCGGCGATGCTCAAACTCGCGGGGGTGGACTACGCCAAGATGCCGCGCGTCAAACACAACGGAGACCCGCGCGACCTGAGCAACGGCAAGGCAGACGCCATGGTCGCCTATAGCACCAACGAACCCTTTGTTCTTGAACAACTGGGCGTCCCAT
Source organism: uncultured Verrucomicrobiae bacterium (assembly GCA_963708595.1). Classification (GTDB taxonomy): domain Bacteria; phylum Verrucomicrobiota; class Verrucomicrobiia; order Chthoniobacterales; family Terrimicrobiaceae; genus DASTFP01. The sequence continues at coordinate 7,183 of CAVPTR010000025.1, read as the reverse complement.
ACCTCGCTTTCTCTCCGCGCGCTTCCGGCATCGATTTCTATAGCGACAACTTGGTCACGTCCGAAAAGGAAATTAAGACACACCCGGAGCGCGTCGCAGCCTTTTGCGCGGCAAGTCTCAAAGGCTGGCAATACGCGTTGTCGCACAAGGAAGAAATCGTTGATCTGATCTTGCGCCGTTACTCCCAGGCCAAGAATCGCGAGGCCCTTCTGTTCGAAGCGAGCCAGACGGAAGTGCTCGTTCAACCGGACCTGATCGAACTCGGTTATCAAAATCCGGCGCGTTGGCGCGCGATCGCCGAGACATATCATTCTCTTGGCATGCTGCCAGATTCAACCGTGCCGGAAGGGTTGATATACAAACCGGAGGGAGATGGCATTCCCTTGTGGTTGAAAGCGGCGCTGGCAGGGGTGGCCTTCGTCGGTTTCATCGCAACTTTGGTGACGCTTTGGATTGCCAGACTCAATCGCCGTCTAAATTCCGAAATCATCGAGCGACGCGAAGCCGAGCACGAGATTCAGCGTGCCAGGGCTCAGGCCGAGTCGGCTCGGCAGCAACTGGTGGGGATGTCCGAAGCGCTGCCGCTGGCAATGTTCCAGATGGAGTTCAAGCCAGGCGGTGGCGTTGTCTACAACTTCATTGGCAGCAGAGTCGAGCAGATCCTAGGCGTGTCGGTTAAAGACCTGATGGTCGACCCGTCGCTGCGATGGCGTCACGTTCATCCAGATGACATGGAGGTGGCGCGGACCACCCTCGCCGACGCCACGCGGCGAGTTCGGTCCGGCGAGATCAAACACAGCATCGAAATGGTTGTGCGCGCTTTGTTGAACGGCCGGCTTCGGTGGGTGCTTTCGAGCGCCCATGCAGCACCGCCACTTCCCGACGGCACGGTGATCTGGAACGGTTTTTATCAGGATATCACGGAACGCAAGCAAGCCGAAGATGAGCTCAAGGAGAGCGAGGCGTACAACAAGATGCTCTTCCAGGAATCACATCGGCCAATCGTCGTTTACGACCCGGCTAAGAACGGGTTTATCGACTGCAACCCGGCGGCTGTGAAGATGTACGGTTTTTCGTCCCGTGAGGAGGTGCTCGGCAAGACTCCGCTCGATGTTTCGGCTCCGACGCAGTACGACGGAACCGATTCTTTGACGGCTTGGCGCCGACAGGATCACTTTGCGCTGACACATGGTGTCGAGGTCTTCGAGTGGCGGCACCAACGGCCGGATGGCGAAGTCTGGGACGCTATGGTCCATTTGATGTTGTTCAACTATCGCGGCCGCAAATTGCTGCAGTTCACGCTCGACGACGTCACAGAGACCAAACTCAACGCGGTGGCACTGCGAGAGAGCGAGGAGCGCTTTCGCCGGCTGTTCGAAGATTCGGCTGACGCCATGCTGCTGATCGACGATGGCCGTTTCGTGGAATGCAATGCGGCAGCCGTCGCCATGTTGCGCATGGGGTCGCGCGACGAACTGCTTAATCACCGTCCCGCCGAGCTCTCCCCGCCGACGCAAGCGGACGGCACGCCATCCGTCGAGAAAGAGCGAATGCTAATGGCGAAGGTGCTGGAACTCGGCAGCCTCCGCTTCGAGTGGCTGCACCGCCGCGCTGATGGCGAGATCTTCCCTGTCGAGATCCTGTTGACGACGATCGAGCAACATGGCCGGCGGCTGATCCACACCGTCTGGCGCGACATCACCGAGCGCAAGCGGGCGGAGGAAGCCGTCCGCGCGGCCAGGCAAAAAGCCGAAGAAGCCACACAGGCAAAAAGCGATTTCCTGGCGAACATGAGCCACGAGATTCGAACGCCGATGAACGGCATCCTCGGCATGGCCCATCTTTGCCTGAAAACCGATCTCACTTCCAAACAGCGCGACTACCTCGGCAAAATCGACCGGTCCGCACACTCCCTGCTCGGCATCATCAATGACATCCTGGACTTTTCCAAAATCGAGGCCGGCAAGCTTACGATGGAGCACATCGGTTTCGATCTTGAGGAGGTGTTCGATAACCTGTGCAGCATGGTCGGCGTGCGCGCCCACGAGAAGGGACTGGAGATACTGTTCCGCATCGCGCCGGAAACGCCCGTCCAACTCATCGGGGATCCCTTGCGATTGCAGCAGGTCCTGGTGAATCTCTGCTCCAACGCCGTCAAATTCACCGAGCGCGGCGAAGTCGTCGTATCGGTGCGCCCGCTGCGAGTCGACGACCGCGAAGTCGAACTTGAATTCGCCGTCAGCGACACGGGCATCGGCATGACGCCCGAACAACAAGCACGCCTCTTTCGCCCATTCACCCAAGCCGACTCCTCCACCACGCGCAAATTTGGCGGGACCGGCCTGGGCTTGTCGATCTCCGTGCGCCTCGTGGACTTGATGGCCGGCACTATACGCGTCGAGAGCGAGCCGGGCAAAGGCAGTGCCTTCCGATTCACCGCCCGATTTGGCCGTCAGGAACAGCCCGCCCGCCTGCGCCATTTGCCCTTGGTCGATCTGCGAGGCACCCGCGTGCTCGTCGTGGACGACAGCAGCAGTTCCCGTGAAATCCTCAGGGAAATGCTCGAGACGATGTCCTTCGAGGTCACCCTGGCTGCCTCGGCGCGCGAAGGCATCAAGAAATTGACGCTAGCCGATGCAGACGACCCGTTTCAACTGGTCCTCATGGACTGGCAAATGCCGGAAATGGACGGACTCGAGGCGATCCGAGCGATTCGAGAATCTACTCATCTCAAGCACTCTCCCAAGATCATCCTTGTTACCGCTTACGGCAGCGAAGTGGTGAGCGATCAAGCCGAGCGGGCTGGTCTTCTGGGTGTGCTCGTCAAGCCGATCAGCAATTCGATGCTCTTCGACAACATCATGCACACCTTCATGGAAGGTGAGCCGGAAGCTGCCAAGCAACGGTCCGCCAAAGAGGTTCAACTGGCCTCGGATTTCACCGGCCTGCACGTGCTGTTGGTCGAAGACAACGAGATCAACCGAGAACTCGCCAGCCAGCTGCTGCGCGACGCCGGCATCACCGTTTCCATTGCGGAGAACGGGCGCGAAGCGGTGGAGAAGGTTACCACTGAATCGTTCGACGGCGTGTTGATGGACATTCAGATGCCGGAGATGGACGGCTACCAGGCCGCCAGAGTCATCCGCACCCGGCCTGAACTCGCGGAGCTTCCAATTATCGCGATGACTGCCAATGCCATGGCCGCCGACCGCGCAAAGGCCCTTCAAGCCGGCATGAACGAGCACGTGGCAAAGCCAATCGATCCCGGCGAGTTCTACGCCGCCATCCGGCGCTGGTTCAAACCGCGCGATCGAGTGTTAAGTCCACCGTCCTGCGCACTACCATCTGAGGAAGAGAACCCTGAAAGTCGAGTGCTGCCCGAACACCTCGATGGCATCGACGTCGTGGACGGCCTCAAACGTATCGCCGGCAACCGCAGCTTGTATCGCAATCTCCTCATCAAATTCCGGGAGAGCCAGGCACGAGCCGGAGGCGACATCCGCGAGGCGCTCAGGGCGGGCGACTCCGAACGCGCCCATCGCATCGCACACACCGTTAGAGGCATTGCGGGCAACATCGGCGCCAAGGAACTGCAGGCCGCAGCCGCGGCGGTGGACACGGCGTTCAGGGACTCAGACCCTGCGCGGGCCGAGGCTAACCTCCCTGCCCTCGAAGCCGCGCTGCGCCGGGTCATTTCTTCGATCGCGGGCTTTGCGGAATCCCAATCGGAAACGTCCGTGTCAGAAGCCGTTCGCTTGCTCGATCTTGACGCCATCATTCCGAAGCTCGCCCAGCTCGAGTCGCTGTTGAAAAGCGACGATTTCGATGCCCGTAACGTCATCGAAGAATTGCATCCCCACTTCCGAAGCAGCAGGCACGCAGGAAAATTCGAGACGCTTACCCGGAAAGTTGCCGACTACGACTTCGAAGCGGCTTTCGTTGAATTTGAGGCAATCAAGGCCGCTATCGAATCCGGTGAGTAGCTGGTGGGGAGCACATGCGTCCTCGCATGTGTCGTCCGGCGTCCCGCCGGGCAAAGCCTTGCAGGAGCAAAGGCTCTTTAGAAACTCAATTGAATAATCGGCTCAAGCTACCACCGACGATCAGCTTATCTATCCACGGAGTATTTGCAAAATTGTTAGGCGTGAGGGGGCGCAGCCCCCGCGCCGATCTCAATGCCCGTCGCTGAATACGTAATTCATCTAAGATTTCATGCGGAGGAGCACCTTGCGCATAACCCCGAGGTGGTGCATATGGTGGCTGTAGATCGCCACATTCCCGGTACTCCCCGGCACGATATGGAACCGGCTCACGTCTTCCTCAAACCTAACCCTGACCATCACGCGTCCTTCGGATTTGATACTTTCGGCTGAAACCAACGTGCCAGAGGGCTGGAGCTGTCCCTCGGGAATGACGGCCCCGACAGCTTCGACTTTGGCCTTGAAGAAGCGTCCGGGCACGGAGGGAAGGATGACCTCGGCCTCCGAACCTTCTTCCACGCGCTGGGCGCTGTTCTGCAGGAACGATGCCACGAATATCGGGGGCTCATCGTGCTGGAAGATCATAACCGGGCGCAGCGGCAGCGGAACGGCCATCATTCCTTCGCGAAGAAAGAGTTGGAGCACGGTTCCATCAGTGGGAGCTCGCACGACTGTTTCTGAAAGGTTGAACTCCGCGGTCGCCAGTTCCGCCTGGAGGCTCGCAACATCTGTGTTCACTCCCTCGATGGTCGCAGTGGCCTCGAGCGCAGCCCTGTCGGCCTCTGCTTGGGCGCTGCTGAGGGAGGCTTCGGACCCTTGGTATTTTTGGCGCAGCTGTTCGAACTCGGATTGCGCGATCACGCCGCCTTTCGCAAGTTTTTCGCCGCGCTGGAAAGCGTCTTTCGCTGCATTCCGCTCGGCCATCGCAACCCCGGCCCGCTTCTGTGCGGATTCGAGCGCGGCCTTCATGTCAGCCCTCGTTCTTGGTTTCTTTCTGCGCTTTAGGGTCCGGTTTAGCATCCGCAGATCCGCTGGCCGGCTCATAGTTAGAAAATCCGTACCCGCGATCGGGACGGTAGATCGTTGCCCATATCCACAGGCACGGCCAAATGGCATGCAATGTGAAGAGGCTCACCCATCCGGCCGCGTGGATCGCGTCCTGATGCGGATGGTTCCGCGCCTTGGCGATATTGTAGGAAATATCGTGGTTGGCAACAATCCCGTAGGCGAGCGTCAAGAAGACGAATACGATGATTGCCAATGCGAAGTAACTCAGGAAGTCCATAAACGTCAGCGTAGCTGGGGAAATTGAATGCGCTGCATCAAAAAATTCTTGACCGTACACGGCACGAAGCGCGTCGAGGTGTTGGGGAGCAACGGAGCAGAAAAGTAGCGTAAGCAAGCAGTCGGGTCGTGAGCATTGAATGTTCGACTACTTACAAGATGTCGGCGACATGCACAAATTTTTTGAGGTTAACCCGGTTCCTCATAACGTCCCGATGGGTCAAAAATAGTGTCTTGTTGACCAGATTTTACCCTTCCGTAGCCCTTATACAGAATTTCTGTTCACCTGCTCCGAGCCCCCGAACCCGACAAGGTGGACGTGACAATCTGGTCGCGCAATTCCTTCGCCGTCTGATGGTGCAAAACGAAAAGTGATGCCAAAAACTGTCTAGACCTTTCCGTGGCAAACGGTTAGAGGAGCTTATATGCAACCTTACCTTAAAGTAATGATCGCTCGATGGCTCGCGCGGCGAATCGAGATTCGCAGGCGGGGGATGCGTCGCGCTCTACGCGACTATCAGCGCGCCGAATTGCGCCGCATTAGCGCCGCTGATCGCCGTGCTCGCGGTCTGCGGCTCTATGCCGCATGGGCCTGCAAGGAAGAAACGATGGTGGATTGCCGAACGATAGTGCCCCTGGAAGCATCTTCAGACGTCGGCGAAATGGACGGACAGAAAATCCGAATGATACGAAGTGTCACAGCATAAAAGCCTTTAAAGGAGGTAGTAACATCTTGTGACGCGCCGTCGTGACGAACGGCCAAGATTAATTTGGCCAGAGGTGGTTCACTATTCGCTCCGGTTCTTCTATCCAACGTTGGATTCAGCTACAACTCTGGTGAATACGGCTTTTAGCGGCGTCGGCGTGAGGGTTCTAAACCTGAGGCTCGGAAAAACATTCTGAAGTATAGAATTCATTCGTCACACTAGGTCCCGTCACATCTGCCAAGGCTGCTCTCGACGCTTGGATCATTGCAATCATCTGCGCGCTCTTGACGCCATTGTCCCGAAGCTCGCCGAACTTGAGTCACTGCTGAAGAACGACGACTTTGATGCTCGGAATATCCTCGAAGAGCTACTCCCCCATTTTCAGTGAACCCGACGTGCCGCGGTCTTCGAGATGCTCACAAACAAAGTTGCCAGCTACGATTTCGAAGCAGCTCTCGCTGAATTCCAGGTAATCAACGCCGCTATCGAAACCGGGGTGGAGCGCGAAGCGAAGTTTCGCGGGTCTCCTGGGGAGCGCATGTGTCCTCGCATGGTGTCCGGGGTCCCACGAGACACACTTTCTGGCGCGAGTCTGTATTCGAGTGCCTTCGGCGAGACGCCGAAGGCTACACACGCGAGGACGCGCCGAAGTGAGCTCTCTCGCGACGCGCTCCCCCTTTTCATTGCGCGCCCGAGCGCTCCTGAACCAAGCCGCCGCGCACATCGCAGAAGGAGACTCTCCGAAATGATTGCGGTATTTGATTGAGAACCGCCCCAAGTGGGAAATGCCCCAACTCATCGCGACGCCGCTGGGACTCGCAATGAATATTCCGAACCCTGACTCAAGGGCGTCTTCGAACGCTCCTCCGAAGGCAACGTTGTCTGTGGCATTAACCGAGGGGGGCTTGAAGCAATGTGAAATTCCCACCGCCCGGAGCACGATCGCCCCCCTCTACAATTGGCGTTAATGATCGGTCGACCCTGCAAGATAGATACCCCGCGTAGAATCGAGTCGCTTCAGGACAATAGCCACCACACCCGAATCGTTTATGGCGTAGCCAGGAACTGGAACAGGGGCGAGCGTGCCGGAAAGCGCGCCAATGATAAGCCAGACGATGATTTTGCCGATGGTCATGGTGTGGATGGTGTGAGTTGGAAATGCGTGAGCGCCCTCATTCCTCCAAGGTCGGAAGTCTGCCCCGCGTAGGCGAG
>CAVPTR010000024.1:0-78213 GCA_963708595.1 uncultured Verrucomicrobiae bacterium | reverse complement strand
ATTCGTAATCGATAGGTCACGGGTTCGAATCCCGTCGCTGGCTTTACTGATAGTCAGTCACTTACGAAGAAGTGATGCAGGGGGCGAATTTTTACACTTGCACTTTCCTTGCACTTTTTCGGCTAACTCTCTGCCAATCGCATCTTCCCGCTGCGCGAGGAGATCACCAAAAGACATGTATGCACTTGATGGGTCAGAGAGTATCGTGATATTTCACGATAATGAACCGAGCGGCCCCTCATCGATCAGATACAGCAGGCCCAAGGGACTCTCGAAAAGCTGCTGGTCCTACTTCAATCGACACCCGTCGAGCGCGATCGATTTGTTTCCCACCTCTATCAATCCCGAAGACAATATCGGCGAATTTAGTATCCTATCGAAATCGAGTGCGTGTGTGACTTCCACACCAGCCTGCGCGTGTCATTCTCTTTTCAGTGGGCTGGGCAAGGTCCTTGTCTTTAACTCGGGAACAGCGGGCCTGCCCTAGCGAGCGTCCTTCGGAGTCTCACATTCAGCGATGAGAAGAAGGAGGCAGTGATGAACCAACCGCTGGCCCTGCGTTACCAATATAGCCAATGCGACCGGCTTCGCGTGCCACTCGCTGTTGACGCTCTTTTTGGACACGCCACAGGCGGCTATCGCTCCTGGATGAGGATGGATTCGTGGCGCATCCGAGGACCATCAAAGAAACTACGCCTACCAGTCCAGTGGACCGAAAACTCATCGCACACCATACCGCATGGCGGGAAAGCAAGAAAGCCCCGACGCGTTTGGGGCAACCGTCTAACCTACTTGACGCTCCTACTTGGGAGCCTCGTTGGAACCGATGTTGAAAGACCATCGAGCCTCGGTCTTCCTTGCGTTGACTATTGCACTCACGATCACCGTGACTTGGCGAGCGTAAATCTTCTTCGTCATCTTGTAGGAGATGAGCTTGGTCTCAGGATCATAGGTGGCCGGAACCAATCCGAGCCCGCTGATCCGCATCGTGACGCTCTTGGGATCCACATTGCCCAACGTCGCTAGGTTGGCTTTGATTTCAGGAAGCGAATCGCTCACGGTCTCACCGTCCATCGGCTGGGTGACCATCGTCGCCGCAGCAGGCATTACGCCCGCATTGCCGCCTTCGACGGCCCCCTTGAAATTCACAGCCTCGTCGAAGACTTTTGGCTTTGTGGACTCGATGGCATAGCGTCCGATCATCATCGGATCGGCCCCGTAAGCGATTCGCCGACCCCAAACGGTAAAGGCCGCCTCATACCCCGCCTGTTTGACGACGTCGCGGACGGTCTGGTTATGGAGTCCATAGGGATACGCGAACGCCTTGATCTGAATGCCAAGATTTTTCTCAAGCATTTCCTTCGAACCGACGATTTCGCTTTTCAGCCAGGCAAGATACTGTTCGTCGTTCTTTCCCTTTCTGGCATTCAGCGAACTGTGCGAAACAGTGTGGCCCTCAATGTCCACTCCCGCGTCGCGCATCTCGCCGAGTTGATCCCAACTGATGGATTGTCCTCCGGATTTCGGTCCTCCCTTTATGTAGTCCGTGTAAATGAATATCGTAAAGGGATACCCGAATTTTTTGAGAATCGGCCATGCCACGTTGTATCCTGAAAGGTATCCATCATCGATGCTAATGATGGCCGCTTTTTCCGGGATCCCTTTTTCGCCGCGCCGCCAAGCCAAGAAATCGTCCATCGAGATGACAATGATCCCGCTATCTTTGAGCGCCTGCATTTGGGCTTCGAAATCGGAGGGCTTGATGGCAAGGCTGTCCTTGGTCTTGTCCTCAAATCGGTGGTAACAGAGCACGATGACCTGTGATTTCAAATTGACAGGTTCCGGGAGTGGCGTCGCGGACGAAGCCGGAGTGGCTTTGGCAGCTTCTTGGGCAGCGGGAGCCACGAGCTGAGCTTTCTTCTTGCAGGCGGTGAGAGCAAGGCAAATAGCGAGCGCAGCGCCGAACAAACGCATTGATCGTTTCGATAGCATCCGCAGCCGTTTTTTCCGTCTCGCCAGCGGATCCCGGGATAAACAACAGGACGTGCGCCGGATGAGAAGGTTGCCAGCGCCCTTTCCATCGCGTTACAATATACGCTATTACATCCAGACAGTGCGCATCACTAATTGATTGTCAATCGCCTACATCCACCGCGTATCGTTGATCACAGTTTCCCTTGCCCAGCACTCGCGATTCAGAGAGATAGTTGCATTGCGCAGAGACGATGAGTCACCAAGCAATCCGCAATGGATTCGCACGGAAGACCTTCCTTTCAACTTCTACAAGCCTACAATACTGACAGATCCCGCATTTTCCATGTTTTTTCGAAAATGCGCAGATTCATCTGGAGGCGTTTGCAGGTCTCCATGACGGAGAGGATGGCCGCTGGCCATTACGCGAGGAAGTATCCGAAGTTTTGTGTTTAGGGCCGGTTTATTTTTCTTCGATCGGCTCCGATTTTGCCAAGGCGCGGTAGCGCCCAGCTGCCAGCTCGGACACTAACTATACCTTTTTGCGGGGATAGGCAAAAAAACCCAGCATGGACCGCTTGAGTTGCTGAAGTCGCAAGGAATGCAAGAGAACCAGCAGGTAGTCTTTCTCTCCGCAGCGAGCACTGGATCGACTGGTTTCACCTGCATCGCCTTTAGGCAGCCAATCAGCCAGGCGGAAATCGGCATTTCCCGGCGGCATAAACTTCTCGGCGTCGCAGTTTGTGTTGGCGAACGCCGCCGTGAGTAACAATTCGCTTTTAGAGCGGGCCATCGGCAGGCCCTGGTTTCGCCTACTTTGCCGAACGGACCGACGTTCAGCGGCCGGGCAGGCGCCAGACGCACTCTCGAATCACGAGGACCGCGACGCGCGTCCGGTCCGCTGCAACGGCTGGTTATCTCGCCTCTCGTGCGAGCGCGAATATGTTCTCCCCTCGGTCGAAAACCGCAGGCTCAGGACCGAGCGGGTTCGGGTCCGCCCGTCATGTCCCCTTTGCGCTTTCGAGATGCACGCTTCGAAGATGCAACCTCAGCGGCGCGCCGCCTCGATTGCAGCGATGTCGATCTTTTTCATCTGCATCATCGCATCGAACGCGCGCTTGGCGGCAGCGGTATCAGGATCGGTTACCGCTTTGGTCAGGGCGATCGGCGTGATCTGCCAGGACAATCCCCATTTGTCCTTGCACCAGCCGCACGCACTCTCTTCGCCGCCGTTGCCCACAATCGCGTTCCAGTAACGATCAGTTTCCGCCTGGTCAGCGGTTGCGACCTGAAACGAGAATGCTTCGTTGTGCTTGAATGCAGGTCCGCCATTGAGCCCGAGGCAGGGAATCCCCATCACGGTAAACTCTACCGTCAACACATCCCCTTTCTTCCCGGACGGAAAGTCTCCCGGTGCGCGATGCACCGCGCCGACGGATGAATCGGGGAAGGTCTTGGCGTAAAAACGCGCCGCCTCCTCGGCGTCGCCATCGTACCAAAGGCAAATCGTGTTCTTTGCTGGCTTCGTCATGTCACTTCTCCATCGTGGCGGGGATAACGCCCGCGCTCAGGGGCGCCGCGATAGCGGCGTCCCTTGGAGCGCGTTGTTAGCGCGCACAGTTTGTAGACAGCATATTTACGTCGCATCTGTAGCCATCTTGGCGCGCCGAGTCAATTCTTTCGCGCTTGGCTCGGCCTGGCTAAGCGAGCCAAGCGGAATATCTCCGGCTGGAACATAGGTGCTCATCACAACGCCAGTTGTTGAAACCTTCGAAGCCACGAGTCGCAGTGCACATGGCCTTGCACCATTTTCAAACAATCGCTTTCCACGGCCAACAACTACCGGGTACGTCCATACGTTGTATTCGTCAATGAGCGATGCGGCTTGTAGCGTCTGAATCAGATTGCCGCTGCCAATGATTTTGAAGGTCGTGTCCGGGCTGAACCTTGAGCGCGGTTATGGCTGAAACGATGTCACCGCCAAATATCGACGAATTGTTCCATTGCAATGACTTCAAAGTGCGGGACGCCACATGCTTTTTTGCCGCATTGAGCGTCCTCGCAATCGGATCATCCTCTGATTGGTAAGGCCAATATGCCTCGAATATTTCGTAGGTTTTGCGACCCAGTACAAGCTCTCGATCTTTACCATCGAAACCTGCCGCAGAAAGATCCATCCCTGCGCCCCCGAAAGCGAACAACCAACCACCTAACGTGAAATTTCCGGTTGGATCTTCGGTCGGTCCTCCTGGTGCCTGCATGACACCGTCCAGTGATGTAAATGTGGACGCAATGAGTTTCCTCATATCACTCTCCTACGATTGCATGACATTGTGCGCGCTAACCGAACCTTCGCATTTTTTTGCGGTTTGAAAGTTTTTTTTGCGCGATTCTTCTCTGAAGGTCGGGGCGGAAAGGGCCTGTTTGGTGTGTGTGACAACCTACCCCGTAGACAGTATGAACTGATGGCTGAGAAGATGCGGGGGTGTTCTTAAAGACCCACCGGATTTTCAAAGATGGCAAGCACATTTACTATTCGCTCTGTAATACAATCTGTGAGAATGTTGCTTTCCTGCGAAGATTTTCAGGCAGCAATCTTCAGAAGATCCTCTACGATAGTGTCTCTGGCTGTGATGAGAGCGTTGATGGCGCGATGGCCTTTTGCGGTGAGTTGGTAGCGATGGGTGGTTGGAATTTTGCGAATAAGACCATGGGTGCGCAGCAGAGCAAGCGTTCGGGTGATCGCCACGCTTCTGCGGCGTTGAAGTTTAGGTTCTTGGGTTGGAGGGTAGAGAAGTTGCCTTAAGTCGCGATTGCGAAAACCACCCAGAGCGAATTCTCCACGGTTCACACTTTCTATCACAGCTACGGCCTGTTGATGGACAGTTTCGAGTCCGTTACCGCGAATGTGGTCAAGAAGGCGTGTCCTGCTGCTTCGCGCACTGTTCCAGACAATCGGCTGCGCCCGATCTCACTCTCGAGATCGGGCTGTAGCGGTGAGCCTATCTTCAATTATCGAACCGACGGTGAACGAATTTGTATTACAAGTGGAAATCGTTAACCACCGGTCTTATTTGCTTGCGGCCGCCTCCCTCGCGCATTGCCAGAACTTCTCCGCCGCTAAGCTAAGTTTTTCTTTTCGCGCGGCAATGCAGAAGGCAATCGGCTTCGGCTCGGGTGTTAGGCGCAAAAGTTTCACGCGGTTTCCGAAGCTGTAACCAAAAACGTCCACACCAATGGCGACGCCGGTTCCCGCTTCGACGGCCGAAAGAACGCCCGAGTAGCTGTCATGTTCCTCGACGACGCGCGGCTTTTGTTTCACCGGCGCGAAGATGGCCAAAAGATAATCGTAATAGACTGGATAACCCTCACGCGTCAGAGCGATGAACGGTTCACACACCGCGTCGGTAAGTGGAACGCTGCGGCGACGCGCAAACGGATGATTCGGCGCAACGGCAAGACAGACACGTTCGTGAAATAATTCTTCATATCGCACGTCGCGCAGCGAACTAGCCTTTGGGGGACGAGCTATTAATGCGAGTTGAAGCCGGCCATCGTACGCCATCGAAAATGGCTTCGTAGCTCCAATTGTGCAATCTAACGTGCACGTTCGGCATCTCCCGCTGAAACGCACGTAAGATTTTCGGCAGAATTTCGGCAAACGGCGTTGAGTGGCCGACGTGGAGTTCGCTCGGCTCTGCGCTTGCAACCGCGCGTGCTTTTTTGACGGCTTCGTCTGCGTGTTGCAGTAGCGCGCGCACCTCATCGAGAAACGCCCGGCCTGCATCCGTTAGGCGGACGGACTTTGCCGTGCGTTCGAGTAAACAGAATCCGATTTCATCCTCCAGATCGCGAATTTGTCGACTCAGCGCCGGTTGCGACACGTGAAGCTTCAACGCCGCGCGCGAAACGTTTTCCGTCTCCGCTACTGCCACGAAGTAACGCAAATGCCTTAGTTCCACTGTGAGGAGCAGTATGCCTTCTAGTTATGCTGAGACAAGAAACATAGTCTTTCCCAAGATCCACAGGCCGGGTGGATCATATCGGTATGAAGAACAACCAACTTTCAATGAACTTCGAATCACGTAATCCGGCGACAGGTGAACTGCTTGGCGTCTATCCAGAGCACGATAAGGCAGAGACCGACGCCCGCTTGCAGCGCGCTTGGGACGCCTGGCGGCACTGGTCCCGCACGTCATTGCGGGAGCGAATCGCCTTCCTCACTCGGCTTGCCGAGCTGCTGGAAGAGCGGGCCGAGACCTATAGCCGCCTAATCACCGCCGAGATGGGCAAGCCGCTGGCGGACTCCATTTTCGAGATCAAGAAATGCGCCTGGGACGCTCGCCACCTCGCCGAAGCGGGGGAGGCTTATCTCAAGCCACAGCCCGTCGCAGGTTTACCGGCGCAGATCATATATGAATCGGTGGGGCCGATATTCGCCGTGATGCCGTGGAACGTGCCCTTCTGGCAGGTGTTGCGCTTCTTCAACACCACAGCCATTGTCGGCAATACCGCCCTCATCAAGCACGCCGAAACGGTCCAAGGCTGCGCCGAGGCGCTTGAGACCCTGGTGCGCGACGCCGGCGGTCCCGAAGGACTTTATGTCAACCTTGCAATCCAGGTTGAGGCATGTGCGGCCGTCATCGCCGATCCGCGGGTGCGGGCCGCCACCGTCACTGGCAGCGTCCGCGCCGGCCGCGGCGTTGCGGAGGAAGCGGCCCGAGTCGGCAAGAGAGTGGTGCTGGAACTCGGCGGTTCCGATCCATTCATCGTTCTGGAAGACGCCGATCTTGCGAAAGCCGTGCAGCTCGGCGTGACGTCGCGCTACTTCAACAACAGCGAGGGTTGCATTTGCGCCAAGCGCTTCTTGGTGGCGGAGTCTCTGTTTGACGACTTCACCAAGGCGTTTGTCGAACAATCCAAGGCGCTTCCAATGGGCGATCCCATGAAGGAAGGCATCAAGCTCGGCCCACTGGCCCGCTCCGATCTCCGCAAGAACCTCCATCGCCAGGTGCTCGACGCGGTAAAGGCAGGAGCACGAATTCTCACTGGCGGTGAGATCCCCGCCGGCCCGGGCAATTTCTACCCGCCGACCGTGCTTGTGGGGCTGCCGCCCGAGGCGGCGATAGCCAAGGAAGAATTCTTCGGTCCCGTGGCTATGATTTTCCCCTTCAAGACCGAGGACGAGGCGATTCACCTCGCCAATATCACTGACTTCGGTCTCAGCGCTGCGGTCTGGAGCCGTGACCTCGTCAGGGCCCGTCGCGTTGCCGGCGAGATCGAGTCTGGAATGGTATTTATCAATGATTTCACCCGTTCCGATCCCCGCGCACCGTTCGGAGGCTTCAAGGCTTCAGGGTATGGGCGCGAACTTGGCGCTCCCGGCGCACTGGAACTTACCAACCCAAAACTGATCTGGCAGGATGCCTGAACAAAAGTACGCGCCGAATGCCAACTGACACCCTCGACATTGACCCGGTGAATGATCCGTCGTCACGGGCCGAGAAGCAATTCCTTCGGAAAAGTTCGAAGGTCAAGCGGCCCGAAACCTTAAACTCACCCGTCACCGAGACGAGTGCCAGAAATGGAGCATGGAGATGATTATGTCTAAATCGAAACCGATCACCCTAGGTGCCGCGATATTTTACGGCGGACTCATCGCTGGAATACTCGATGCGGCTGACGGCGTCGTGGCCTATTACTTCGCTGCGGGCTTCAACCCGATCCAAGTTCTGCAATTCATTGCCAGCGGCTTTTATGGAGCGGCCGCTTTTCAAAAGGGAATTTCCGGCGCCTTGGTTGGTCTCCTCGCCCATTTTTTCATCGCCTTCGCGGTCGCCGCCATCTACGTGGGAGCAACCCGGTTTCTGCCCATGCTAAGCAGCGAGGCGGTAATGTGGGGCACGATCTACGGCGCTGCGGTATTCATTGTTATGAACTTTGTCGTACTACCGCACACAGCCGTCGTGAAATCACCCTTGTCTTTGCCGCTCTTGCTGAACGGGGTTCTCGGGCACGCTTTGTTCGTTGGCTTACCGATCGCCTTGGTAGCCCGACGCATTACAAACCAGCCCAGCTTCAGGTCACTCAGGCGGCTTAACTATAAAGCTGATCGGATCGACGCCCCAAGGCACTTGGCTGGGTGCGGGCCAACGCGCTGGCAGGCGGGCGCTTGACCAACCGTGAGGAAGCCGAGTTCTACGAGACTTGGGCCAAGACGTAACATCCGCGAAAGGGACACGGATTCATTTTTTTCGGAGAAAGGTTCTGGATTACATGATCGAAACACTGCTCCAAACAAACGCAGACTACGTCTCCACTTTCCTTCGAATCATCGCTGGAATAATTATTTTCCCCTATGGAATGCAAAAACTCTTTGGATGGTTTGGCGGTTGGGGAATCAAGAAAACGCTTAAACAACTGACCCTCAAGAAAATTCCCAAATTCATTGCATGGCTGGTCATCGTCGGACAGTCTTTTGGAAGCATTGCGCTAGTAGCAGGCTTTTTGGGCAGAATCGCGGCTGGTGGTCTGTTCATAATCTTTACGGGTGCGCTTATAGTGCATTTGCCCGATGGATGGGCAATGAATTGGTTTGGCGAAAAGAAAGGGGAAGGGATTGAGTATCACGTAATGCTCCTCTCGCTGCTCTTGATAGTCATCATTAGAGGAAGCGGCGCGATGTCAATCGATCTTTGGCTAACATCTTAGGACGTAATGGGCAATCGGCTTCGAGAAAGAGAAGGACGGTCCGCGCTGTGCATGACATAGTCGAATACCGTTACTACCTTAGGGACACGCGCTGCCGACCGAAGGATCTAGACTACGTCATTGCGCGAGCTCGCGGAGCGTGTGACGCACACCCGTCACGTGACACCATCGAGATAACGAGCCATGGAGGAACACCCATGATCGCCGAGTCGGCCCGGCCACGGTCGCTCGCATACGCCTGGTGGAAAGAGATCACAACGGTCGGTCCGGATACTGGTGGTCCGTGGCCAGCGGCCCGGGTGAGCATCTCGGTCACCGTTCCGCTCGCCGCCGTCCTCGCAGTCGGAAACCCTGACTGGGCCGGATATGCCGTGTTCGGTTCCCTCAGCTCCGTCTACGGAAAGCAATACGGATACTCGGATCGGATGCGAGCTCAGCTCGGTGCCGGCGCCGCCCTCACGATCTCCATGCTGTTAGGCACGATCACGGGTATTGCGGGGCCCGGGTCCATCTGGACTGTCGCCGCGATGAGCGCGATGTCGGTGCTCGGACTTCTCATCACACGGTGTCTGGGGTGGCTGCCCGTCCCTTCGCTGTTCTTGGTATTCGCAACAGGGACAATCTCGTCGAGCCAACACGCTTGGGGTGATGTGGTCGACGCCTTCGTCATCGCCGTCCTCGCGGCTCTGTTCGGCGTCGCAATCGGGCAGATCGGTCGTTTGTTCCCGGGTCGCCGGCCCAAGATCATCACTGCTCCGCGCCTGACGCCGCTTCGCGATGTATTCGGGGCTGCGGGCGCCCGCACTCAAATGCTCCAGTATGCGCGTCGCCGGCGTTATCGCGACCGTCCTCGGCCTCGGTCACCCGGTACTGGGCCGCCGTTTCCGCCACCGTCCCAATCGTTGGGACGACCCTCGAAGCGCAGCTCGGACGCGCTACCCTTCGAATTCTCGGAACGGCCATCGGCATCGGGATCGGCTTCATCCTCATCGCGATGCAACCTCCGACGTGGGTTCTCGTGATCGAAGTCGCCGTGTTCCAGGTCATCACTGAGCTCTTCGTCGCACGAAATTACGGCATCGCCGTCGCTTGCATTACGCCATTTGCACTGATCCTTAGCCATCTCGCGGCCCGGCCTCAGTCGGAGACCTGGTCATCGACCGCCTCCTGGATACGGTGCTCGGAGTAGTCGTCGCGGTCTTCGTTCTAGTTGTCGGACACTATTCAGTCCATAAGTGGCGCCGAGGACACTGAAGCTGGCATTTGTGCGTTCACCAGATCATCGGAAATCCGCCTTTGTGCGGCTTGACCCCCGACTTCTTGACGCTCTCCGGCTCCAAGACTAATCCACCTTGGACGGATCACCCTTACAAGCCTCCCCGTCCCTCCCCCACAAACTCTTGGCTAGGAGCAGGGCGCTCTTGTAAGTTTCTAAAGCGATGCTCCAAGAACCCTTAGCCACGCACCAAAAGGCGTTCGCCGTCAACATGGACCTCGGCAAATACGGCGCCTTCGCCGAGATCGGCGCCGGGCAGGAGGTCGCGCGTTGGTTCTTCCGCGCGGGGGGTGCCGCCGGCACCGTGGCCAAGACTGTTTCGGCATACGACATGGACGTGAGCAACAGCTTCTACGGCAAGACTGATCGCTACGTCAGCCGCCAGCGGTTGCAAACCATGTTGGATTACGAGTACGGCCGGTTGCAGGAGGAACTGGACGCGAAACGCGGCGACAAAACGACCTTCTTTGTGTTCGCCGACACCGTGGTGGCCACTAGCTTCAGGCGCCGCGACGAAGCGCATGGCTGGATGGGAATGAAGTTCCAACGCCGTCCCCGGACCGAGCCGTCCCAAATCATCATCCATGTGCGCCTGCTGGATAAGGAAAACCTCCTGCAACAGGAAGCGCTGGGCATCATGGGGGTGAACTTGCTTTACGGTGCCTTTTTTCATTATGGCACGCACTTCATCACCTCGCTGCTTGACGGGCTAACGGCGCAGCGTGTGGAAGTGGACTTGATCGAATTCTCCGGCCCGGCCTTTCAGATGCTGGAGAATCGCCTGATGGCGCTGGAGTTGGTGCGCTGCGGCCTGACCACTGCGGCCATGTTCACCGCCAACGGTGAAGTGGTGCAGGCCGCCGAGGTGCTTTACAAGAAGCCCATCTTGGTCGAGCGCGGCAGCTTCCGGCCCGTAACGCGCGTCACCCTGGACATGCTCAATCTGGCCCGAGCGCGCTTCGTCCAGGAACCCTTGGTGCGAGGCGAGCCAATCCTCGAACTCATGGAGATGACACTCAAGAATCTCAGTGATGGGGGGGCCATTGACTACGCGGATTTCCTCGATCGTGTGGACATCCTCAGTTCGCTGGGCAAGACGGTGTTGATATCCAATTACGGCGAGCACCACCGGCTTGCGACTTACCTGTTTCGTCACACCAAGAAGATGATTGGACTGGTCATGGGCGTCGGCACCCTCCGGGAAATTTTCGAGGAAAAGTATTACGCCGATCTCGAAGGCGGCATCCTCGAATCATTTGGGCGACTGTTCAAAAACGCCCTCAAGCTATACGTCTATCCGCTGCAAGACGCGGCCAACGGCCAGCTCATCACGGCGGGCAACCTGCGCGTGGCGCCGAATCTGCGCCCGCTCTACGAATACCTACGTAAAAACCACGGAATCGAGGGCCTGCGCGACGTGGATGAAACCTGCCTGCCGATCTTTTCGCGAGAGGTGCTTGCCAAAATGCGCCAGGGCGATGCGAGCTGGGAAATCATGGTGCCGCCGCAGGTGAGCCAGCTGATCAAGGAACGAAAGTTATTCGGCTGGCATGGCTGAGGGCTTGCAGGTGAAGCATTGACGGGAAGAACCAGGCTCGCCGTTATGGCGCGATGCGTTATGAATCGTATCTACTCGTTGCGCAATGCGGCCTTTCCCACGCCAAGAGGAAAACTGGGACGTGCTTTCGTCGACAGGTTTCGACTGAAAGGGTGGCACGAGCCGGATACGCCGAGAGGCTTACGTCTGGTTCTGTGAGGGGCTCGAGGCGAAAATCCCCTGGCCTACTCGGCATCTGGAAACGGAAGAAACGCTCAGATATTCTGACACCGACAAACCGAAAGGGGCGGAAACAGTTACGGTTGAACCTAACTCGGAGGGCGCTAAGGATTCGAGTAAAAAACACACAGATCGCACTCGCGTCTTCGTGGCGTCGAAGCCAGACTGGCCCGACCGAGTGCCCAGCCGCCTGAGGCACGGTCTTCTGATCGATCGGTGCGTCCCGCCGAGGTCAGCGGTTGGGGATCTCCTGAGGAAACCCAGATAGCCGATCATTCTACGCTAGCGTCGCCGGCCGCATGGAGGAGGTGAAAGCTCGCCTGCGGCACGCGAACGACCTTGATAAGGACGTTCAGGGACTCGCTATCGACGATGAGGATCTGAAACCCTTATGGGATTGGATCGCCAGTTTTGAATAGGCTGGGCCTTCAGTCTCGAGAAGTCTTATCCGGAAGAATTCGAAGAATTTTTGGATTTCTTTGCAAGTCGGAACGAATTGCTCGTATAGGCGTACTAGGAAGGGCTTCACAGAGGCGAGTGAATGGATGAACGTCATCATCAAGAGCGCCGGGGTTGCTTGCGCAACGCATTTACCCGGATGAACGTGCTAGCCAATGCGGTAATTAGGAGGGTGGGTTCGATGAACACGGCGAAGAGTCGGACGATCATCAATTTGAGCGGAGCGTGTCTCAACAAACTGGCGGGGCTTTACGAGGCGATGGGCGACTACGCCAAAGCCGAAGTGCTCTACCGGCGCTCGTTGGCGATTTGCGAAAAAGCCCTGGCGGAGCATCCCGACACCGCCAACCGTCTCAGCAACCTTGCTCTTTTGAAGATAGATCTCGGCAAGGCTGACGGCGCACTGGAGTTTGCCGTGCTAGACGGACAAGGCGATTATCGATTGCATGTACGCGATCCGGTCTCTCCGAACTACGCCGTGGTGCCTGAAATGATTACGCTTGACTCGACTGGGGTGCGGGCCGGCGGTAGAATCTGAACTGTCGACAGAAACTCGGTCATATCTTGGCTCCTTCCATGACGCCTGAGGAGATGCATTTGCCGGTCACTTCCTTGATCATCTTTGTCTCGTCGCCCGGCGACGTTGTCGAAGAGCGGATTATTGCTAGGCGCACGATCGACCGTCTCGCCGACCGGTTCCAGCAATTGGTTCATTTGGAGCCGGTATTCTGGGAGCATGAACCTCTACTGGCGAGCGAGACATTCCAAACCCAGATCGTCGATCCTGCTGAAGCGGACATCTTGATCTGCATTCTTTGGTCGCGGCTCGGCACTCGCTTGCCCCGGGAGATCACTCGGCCAGACGGCTCCACCTACGCGTCGGGGACGGAATACGAATTTGAGCGCGCTTTAGAAGGATATCGTCGGCGGGGCCAACCAGAACTCTCGGTGTACCGAAAGACAAGCCAACCCTACGTGAGTTTGGAAGACAGTCGGATGGCTCGCGCGGCTTTGGACCAGAAAGAGGCTTTGGATTCTTTTCTGCGGAAATGGTTTCACGATGCGGGTGACGGGCTGAAGGCAGCATTTCATCCATTCAATGATCCGGCCAACTTTGAAAAGATCCTGGAGGAGCATCTAGAAAAACTGATTGAACGTCGTCTGGAGAAGCTCGGCGGTAAGCGGGTGGCAGGAATCCCAGTTAAGTCGCTAGTTTCTTCCAGCGGAACTAGCAGTCCCTTCCGTGGACTGAACATTTTCGATGTCCAGCACTCCCACATTTTCTTCGGGCGGACGCGGGCCATCAGCGAGATGTTGGACGCCTTGCGCCGACAGATCTCGCGCCGCCGCGCGTTCCTCTTGGTATTGGGTATGAGCGGTTGTGGCAAATCGTCGTTGGTGCGCGCCGGGGTGCTGCCGCTGCTGACCCAGCCGGGGGTCATTGAAGGGGCTAGGCTATGGCGCTACGCCTGTTTGCGGCCCAGTGATGCGTCCGGGGACCTCTTCGACGGTTTGGCGGCAGCGCTGTTACGCAGCAACGCCTTGCCGGAACTGACTGCCGACGGTGCGACGCAGGACGAGATTGCTGGGTTGTTGCGCCAGAATCCGCCGGGTGCTCACGCCCTGGTAAAAGGCGCATTGTCTCAGGCGGCTGCTAGGGTGAAGACGGAAGCCACCGAACGTCAGCCGGACGTTCGGTTGGTGCTCGTCGTGGATCAAATGGAGGAGCTTTTCACAGTCGAGCGGGTTACGCCAGAACAGCGCCGTGCTTTTGTTGAGGCGCTGGCCTCGTTAGCGTACAGCGGCCGGGCTTGTGTGATCGCGACGCTACGTAGCAATTTCTACGCTCGGTGCGCAGAGCTACCGAAACTGGTCGAACTCAAGGAAGGCGCTGGTCAATATGATCTCCTTCCACCGATAAAAGCCGAGTTTGCTCAGATCATCCGGCAGCCGGCCTATGCAGCTGGCCTCCGGTTTGAATCGCATCCTGAAACCGGCGCGCGAGTGGACGATGTGCTGCTAGATGCTGTCGCAAGCGAACCCGAAAGCTTACCCCTACTCGAGTTCACCTTGGAGGAACTGTACAAGCAGCGCTCGGACGACAACTTCCTTACGTTCCAAGCATATGAGCATCTAGGTGGCGTAAAAGGCTCGTTAGCCCGACGAGCCGAGCAGGTCCTGGACCATCTCGACAGTAAAACGCGAGCCGGGTTGCCGGAGGTTCTGCGCAAGTTGGCGACCGTTTCTGTCGGGGACGAGGAAGTCTTCGCAAGAAAGCAAGCACCGCTGGAGACGTTGCGAGACAGCGCGGTGACCGCAGCCATCGTTGATGCCTTTATCGACGCACGTCTGTTTACGACGGACAGAGCCGACGATGGCACGCCCGTGGTTCGAGTAACCCATGAGGCGCTGTTTACAGAGTGCCGCACGTTTCGAGATTGGTTGGGGCAAGATCGAGAACTATTGCACGTTCGCTCGCGTATCGCTGCGGCCGCAGAACGTTGGCGCGATGAAGATTGCGCAGCCGATTTTCTGCTTCAGCAGGGCAAACAGTTGCAGGAGGCGGTGCAATTGCTCGACGCCGGATTCGAATTGAGCGAGGACGAAAATGCTTTCATAACCGCGTCGCTTCGCCGATCAAAACGGCAAACGAGCATAAAGCAAGCTGCGACTGCCGCGTTGGTGCTGCTCACCATCTTTGCCGTGGCCACGAGCATCGTCGCGAATAGCTTGCGCCTCAATGCCAACAAGGCACGAGTCGAGAAGGAGACTTTGGCCGACAAATACGCGAATCTCGCCAAAGTCGAGAAGGAGGCTCGAATCAGGACAGAGATGGCTTTCGGCGGTACGCGTCAGTTGTTGAAGCAGCTCGAGCAATTTGCAGCCTCCGGAGGCAAGGATGTCAGCGACCCCAAGTTCATCGACGCTTTGCAGGATCTCGACTCTCCAGTCGCCCAACTTGTCATTGCTGCGAAATGGATCGAGACAGACCCCGGAAAGGCCATCACCGCGCTCCGCAGGACGATAGACCTTGATGAAAAGATCCCTCAGGCGCACGGACAACTAGGTCGAGCCCTCGCCAAGAAAGGTGACTTGGGCTCAGCCAAGACGGCCTACGAAGAGGCGATGCGCCTTGACCCTGGCAGCGCCGTGTACCGCAACGACCTCGGATGGTACGTTTACTACCAGCACGGGAAGCTGGAGGAAGCAATCGCGGAATATCGACAGGCCATCGCGGTTGACCCCGGCTTTGCCCTGGCTCATGCCAACTTGGGTTTGGCGTTGGCCAAGCTCGGACAAATCGACGAGGCCGCCGCAGCGTACCGCAAGGCGGTCAAATTGGATCCTACGAACGCTCACTATCAGAACAATCTTGGCTTCTATGTTTTCTATGAACACGGCAGGTATGCAGAGGCAGCCGCTGAGTATCAGCGCGCCATCGCGGTTGACCCCGGCTTTGCCCTGGCTCATGCCAATTTGGGTTGGGCGTTCGCCAAGCTCGGACAAATCGACGAGGCCGCCGCAGCGTACCGCAAGGCGGTCGAATTGGATCCCACTAACGCTCAATATCACAATAATAATCTCGGCTTCTACGTGTTCTTTGAACACGGCAGGTACGCAGAGGCAGCCGCTGAGTATCAGCGCGCCGTCGCGGTTGACCCCGGTTTTGCCCTGGCTCATGCCAACTTGGGTTCGGCGTTGGCCAAGCTTGGACAAATCGACGAGGCCGCCGCAGCGTACCGCAAGGCGGTCGAATTGGATCCTACGAACGCTCAACATCAGAACAATCTCGGCTTCTATATTTTCTATGAACACGGCAGGTATGCAGAGGCAACCGCCGAATTCCGGCGGGCCATTGAAATTGATCCCAATCATGCGGCAGCGCACAACAATTTGGGACGGTGCCTCGTTCAACTGGGAAAGATCGACGAAGCGATTGCGGAACATCGTCGAGCAATTCAGCTACAGCCGACCCACGCTTGGATGCACAAACGTCTGGGCGACGCCTTGGCGAAAAAGCTGGCCTTTGATGAAGCAGACAGCGCTTATCGTCAAGCCATTCAGATCGACCCTACCAATGGAACGTATTACAGCGATTTAGCATCCGTCCTTGTCAATCAGGATCGAAAGCAGGAGGCCATCGATGCGTTCCGGAAAGCTCTCGATAGAACGCCAGACCTTTCTCAGGCCCATTGCGGTCTGGCCGAGGCGCTCTTGATCTCTGGACAAGCCGAAGATGCGCGACTGCAGTTGCAAATGAGCCGAACGACGGTCGTCGACTCAGAGTATGGATTGGTTCATGCCTATCTTTGGGCGGTCGTGTCGATGGTGCTCGGACAGAATGCCGCCGATGCTGTGAAGACACTGCGTGACAGGGTTTCCGCAGCCGGTACGAAGTCGATCGCTTGGAGCTGGACTGCCGTGGAAAGATGGGTTAATCATGCAGAATTGCCTAAAGAGGTCACCAAACGCATTCGCAAGCTGACCGAGGAAATGAAACAGAAACAGCACCTCTGAAACTTGTAGGGAACTCCTTGGCCGGATTTATCATTCAGCAACATGCGGACCACACTCGCATATGCCCTGGCGAGGTACGTCGTCCGGCGTGCCACTCGGCGGTATTCCTCAGCTGAGTTGGAAGAAGAGCGTTTTTGTCCAGTATTTTTCGTGTTCCCGCTCATAGCTCTCAAAGAATGTTACCATGCCTTCCGCCATTTGCAGTCCATACTGGTGCCTGGCCGGTAGCGAGGTTTGGCACAAGAGCTTTTGGAGAGTTCCTGGTTTGTCGCATCGCAGAAGACCCCGCCCGCTGCACCGTGGCCGCATCCGTGCCAGACAAATTCCGAATCTTCCAGAATTTCTTGCAAATTTTTCTCGAACAACCCGATTGGAGGCACCCTGCTTGGCGTCTTGCCGCCCCGGTTGGATTCATTTTTTGTGACACTGGGCTTCGCGCTGCTACTGCCAGCAGCCTTCGCGGCGACCAAGCAGCAGCAGCGGAAGCAACCAAAAACGATTCACGACCCACTCGCCTTGATAGCCCGACTCCATTTACTGGCCAGCCTTGGTGGGCAACGCAAAGCCGCATGTGATGGAATCATCGGCCTATCACGCGCCCGTTTCGTGCATTGACGTGCCGTACGCAATTAACCAAGCTTGTCCACTCCAAGCAATCCCGTCCCCAAAATGAAGACCCGCTCCCGTCTCGGTCTGATCAGTTCGTTGCTAGAACCGATACAACAAATCATCGCGAACCTTCTCGAAGAGGAATTTCGCGAGGGCTTCAACAAGAATGCCCGAAAGGCTCTTGCAGACCTCGCAGACGCAGACCTTGTGCGGCTGTTTCCGCTTACGAGAGTCATTCCGCCGAAGACGCGCCAGCGCATTATCAGCGAGCAACTGGATGTGACGCTTGATCAGATTGTCCTCAACAACGAACTCCCAGAAGCAGACGCCGGCACTGGCTTCGAAGGCTTTATTCTGCGTACTCAGAAGGGAAACGCGGAGATCCCCTCTCAGCTTGCTGCGCGTGCGGTGCTGAATGTGCTCGGTTCCGGCTGGACCATCCACCCGCTGCCTCTCGACGCACAGTCATTTCACGTCAGTTCCGACGAGTTCATATTGAGCGTGCCGGAAGCTTGGGAAGCAACGCACGATATGAAGCAGCAGCCGGGCATCGCACAGGTGGAGCCGGATTTCATTGTCCCGATGGAGAGCAACATTCCCGATAAAGGGCCGGGCCTCGCAATTACGGCTCTTGGGGAAAGACACCTGCCCGCTACGAACGATCGAGAGTGGAGCATCAAGGCAATCAAAGTCCGCGACGCGTGGGCGCTCGCGCCTCCGCAGGGCGGCAAGGCGAAAGGCGATGGGATAATTGTCGGACATCCCGACACAGGATACACACACCACCCTGAGAATTGGTCTGACGATCCCGCGAAGAACAAAATCCTGCATAGGTTCGGCTATGATTTCTGGAAGGAAGATGCCGACGCCAGCGATGATCTTGATAGTGGCATCTTCTGCGGCATCCAAGCTGGCTTCGCCTGCATCCCGGGCCACGGCACCGGAACCTCAAGCGTGATCTTTAGCGACGAAGGCTCGCCGAACAACAATGCCGATTTTGTCACTGGCGTTGCGCCGCGAGTGCGCCTGATCCCGTTCCGCGTCGCGCCGACGGTGGTCGTCTGGAATCAGCGTCGCCTCGCAGACGCGATCCTTCGCGCAGCGGATACAGGCTGCCACGTTGTCTCTATCAGCATGGGAGGCGCGCCTTCGTTTTACCTTCATTCTGCCCTACAGAACGCGGCGGCAAGGGGCGTAATCGTTTGCTGCGCGGCCGGCAACGTTTTCGGCGCGAGCAACATCACTCCCGTTGTCGTCTGGCCCGCCGCTTACGATGAGGCCATTGCTGTAGCCGCAAGCAACGCTGACAACAAACCATGGAACGGCTCCTCGCGCGGCAACCAAGTGGACATCACAGCGCCTGGCGAGTCTGTCTGGCGTGCCTTTGCGAACCAAAGCGAGGAATTAGGCGGCGTCGATCGCGGCAGCGGCACGTCTTTTGCTGTAGCGCACGTTGCTGGAGTGGCGGCGCTATGGCTCGCATTTCACGGACGTGACGAACTCATCGTGCGCTATGGCGAGGACCGAATCGCATCGGTCTTCCGTTCGATCCTGGTCTCCAGTGGTTTCAACCGCCCAGCGGGTTGGAACACCGGGCTTTTCGGAAATGGAATTATCGACGCCCAAAAGGTCCTCACTGCGGCCTTGCCACCCGCCAGCTTTTCTGCGAGGGCCGCGCTGCGTGAGCAGACGCCCTTTGACCAACTTGCGAATCTTTTCGACGACGTCCCTCGTAGCGCACTTCGCCGCGAACTGAGCGCCCTGCTCAACACACGCGAACCCCTCTTGTCGAATCGTCTGGAGGAGATTGGCGACGAACTCACATTTCATTTCTTCAGTGACGCGAAGGCCCGCGAGGAATTCCGCAAGCGCTGCAAGGCCGCTCCGGCCCCTGCCGCCGCTCGCGCGGCACGCACTCCGGCGGCCGCGCGCACGCGTCGCGCCGGACCAGACCGCGCGCTTGTCAGCATGGCGTCATCACGGCTGGCCGCCTGTATCACCAAGTATCGAGCTCAATGACTCGCCAGGATTTCACCCAGCGCTTGAGGCGAGCTGATGCGCAGGGAACTGGTCGCACAACTACTACACGGCGGGCGCGTGACGAGTATCGATACCGATGTGTATATTAGCGCGAATTTATACTGCAGCTGCTCAGCTCTTGACAATATTTTTGTTGATTGCCACACCGGGTACAGCGGCGGGTTGCTGCCGTAGCTCAGGAACTGTGTCCATTGGTTTGGAGGACACGACGATGCGAGAATTCTCGAGCGACATCGCCTTCACCCCCGGGCGGTGAAGGCGGTCCAAGAACAGTTTCACTTCTTGCTCGTTAATAACTTCAGCCCGATTGAATGTCGGAAGCCTGAGCTAAATACCTTTGATTTCCCCGCCGTCCATGCGGATGGATGTGCCCGTCAACCACTTCGCTGCCGGGGACACAAGAAAGGCCATCAGGTCGGCGATCTCTTCCGGCTTACCGTAGCGGCTGATGCCTGCCTCCTCCGGAAACTTTTTGGTCGCTTCCTCCAACGTCATCCCGTGGTCGGGGGCCCATTTCTCCATGAATGATTTCCGGCGGTGCGTCATTACTGCGCCGGGGACAACGCTATTGACCTGTATGCCGTCCTTAATGCCTTGTTCAGCAAAAGCCTTTGCTAAGGCAATGATGGCGGCATTGATTGTGGCAACGGCAGCAAAGCCAGGTTTTGGATCTAAAGCGGCACTCCCTGAGATCAGAACGACCGACCCCTTAGAGGCTCTAAGAGCATCCCATGCGAGGACTGTCAAACGGCGAGCTCCGTGGAGTTTCAGCTCCAGACCGTCCTGCCACTGTTCATCGGTCATCTCGAACAGGTTAATCTGTGGCACCGCTCCTGCGATATTTAACAGGGCATCGATCCTTCCAAAGCGATCGAGTGTCTTCTTGACCAAGATTTCAGCGGACTCCCTTTCGCGTAGATCAAGAGAAAACGTTAGCGGATCTGCCCCATTCGACCTTACCTTCGCCGCGACTTCCTTGAGTGCCTCCCCATTCCGCGCGGCAAGAGCAATGCCAGCAAAATCCTTTGCCAGCCGCACCGCGGTGGCAAGTCCGATCCCCCGACTTGCACCTGTCACGATAGCAACTAATTCGTTCATTTTTGCTTATCCTTCATTTGCTTACTAACTATTGGGTGATGAATTAAGAGGTGAGCGTTTCGCAGGCGGCCTCGCGTATTATATCGACTACCAGCTCAGGTGCCGTGAGAAGCGGAGTGTGATCGACTGGGTGAACTCGGACCTTCGCTGCCATCCGCTCTGCCATGAAGCGTTGCGTCTTTGGGTTGATCATGCGGTCTTCTTCCGCGATCAGGAACCAGGAGGGTTTAGATCTCCAGGCGGGTTTAGGCGCTAGCTCCTGAATGCAACGGACCGCAATCGGCCGTTGCACGGAGGCAGTAACCGCCTTCACATCATCCGAAGCGTTCTGGGCGAAGGCGCTCTGGAAACCTTCTTCGGGCATCCAGATCAAACCATAAGCGTCGGGCTGAAGACGAGGAGCCTGGGGATGAGGTTCTTCACGATAGAATACCTCAGCTACCGTCTCACCCTCGTCGGGAGCGAGAGCGGCAATATATACCAGCGATCTCACCTTCTCGTCTGTTGCCGCTGCGATCACGGCACCAGCGTAGGCGTGCCCAGCAAGCAGAACTGGACCGTCGGTTCTCTCGATAACGCGAGTGAGTGCAGCGGCGTCGTCCTGTAAAGAGGTAAGGGGAATCGGCGCACAGATCACTTTGAGGCCCTGATGCAGCAGCGGGAGAATAACGCGATTCCAGCTACTGCCATCAGCCCATGCGCCATGGACGAGAACCACCGTAGCGTTTTTAGAAAACAAATCCATATCCTTTACCTTTCTCTTAGTTGGAGCGTGAAGCCTCCGCTCCCTTACTCATCGCCCGCCATTCATCTAAGAAATGCCTTGATTCGTTCGGCGATAAAGTCTCCCTCTTCTTCCAGCGCAAAATGCCCGGTGTCGAGCAGGTGAAGCTCAGCTTTGGGCAGGTCACGCTGATATGCTTTTGCTCCCTCCACGGTGAAGAAAGGATCGTTCTTTCCCCACACGATCAGCATGCGCGGTTGGCTGGTGCGGAAGTACTCGTGCCAGCCGTCATAAAGCGCGACGTTAGAGCTGTAATTGTGGAGCAGGTCGAGTTGTATAACGTCGTTTCCGGGGCGATCGAGGAAGGTCTGGTCGAACGTCCAGTTATCCGGACTAATCCGTTTCGGGTTCTTTGCTCCGTGTGTGTATTGAAAAGCGGTCGTCTCCAACGTGAGCAGCCCGCGGACAGGTTTCTCAGTTTCCGCATTACGGTTGGCCCAGAACGGCTTCATCGGATCGAAGGCGCCCCCGATGCCTTCCACGTACGCATTCCCGTTCTGCACGACGATGCCTTCAATCGCTTCCCAATGCTTCGATGCAATCCGATATCCCACAGGAGCACCGTAATCCTGCACATAAATGCTGAATCGCTTTAGGCCAAGAACGCCGAAGAGCAATTTCTCCACGTGCGTCGCAAGGTTATCGAAGGTGTAGGAAAACTCTCTGACGTTCGGTGCATCGCTATAGCCGAAGCCGATATAGTCGGGTGCAATCACATGAAAGGTGTCTGCAAGCTGCGGAATCAGGTTGCGATACATATGGGAAGAGGTCGGGAAACCGTGAAGGAGCACAATCGTTGGAGCACTCTTATCTCCGGCTTCGCGGTAGAACATCCTGTGGCCATGAACCTCAGCGTAGTTGTAGGTGGTCATTTGAATTCCTTTCCAATTCGGGTTCCGGGTTGAAAAACCGTCCGGTCGTTGATCGGATTTTCAGAAAGCATCGTCCCATCTGCCAGCGCGGCAGGCAGGTCAATCAACGAACGCACAGAAATGTTCGGTTCGACGCCCCAAGGATCATAGATCCTTTCGTCGGATCGCTGAACCCAGGCCGATGAGAGCCCCGCGGAGCGTGCTCCTATAACGTCCCATGGATTGCTTGAGATCAGCCAAAATGGCGATGACCAAGCTCCCGTCACGCGCCTCGCATAACTATATACGGCGGGACTCGGCTTGAAGCTTCGGACATCATCCGCTGTGACGACACCCTCGAAGTAATCAAGGATGTTCGCATTCGATAAAACTGCTTCAATCTGGCTTCTCTTTCCATTAGAAAAGGCGAAGAGACGGAATGCGGTTTGTAGTGACTGGAGTGCTGGTGTGACGTCGTCGAATCGCGGCAAATGTTGGTATAGGCCCAATAACTCGGCTCGTCGTTCTGAGGAGATGGACACCTTGAAGCGTCGACATGTGAAGTTCAGTGCATCACTTGTGCAGATTGAAAAGTCGGCGTAGTTCTGCATCAAACCACGGCGAAAACTGTATTCGAGCTGTTTCTCTCTCCAGAACTCCGCAAAGCTGGCCGCTTCGCTGCCCAGATCGTCTGCAAGGTGTTTGGCCATGCCAGAAGGGTCAACAAGAGTGCCGTAAACATCGAAGCCCAGCGTGATCTTCATATTATTCAGCGGGTTATTTTTGAATGCGAGCGCTCCGGTCTGTTTAGACTTTTTCGCTCTGCTTTGACTTTGCAAGCGCAGCCCGCGTGCCAACTGGCCCATGACTTGTATGTGGCTGCCATTTCGCGATTTGTGAATAAACCGTCGGCGAACTGGGAAGAACGAATATTTGAACGTTCGAAATTTCGACCCGACTTTCATCAGGAAAGTTCGATGCATCGAACGCTGGATCCGCGAATTCGGCGGGGCGGCTCTTTTCGCTCGCTTCAGTAGCTTCGATTCGGGCTTTCCTGGAGAGCGTTTGCGATGAGCTGCCTGCTTTGCGCGGTTTCCACAGATCGACATACTGCACCAACGACGTGCGCGCGTGTGTCTATCGAGAAACAAAAGCCGAGCGAGTGGAACTCGCCAGAATGGTGCGCATTTTAAAGCAATGGCGCCAGGACGGGTTAGTGGGACACCTGACGAATACAAGGAGAGAGCGCACTACTTCACCAGGACCCGCTCTCCTGGTAGTGCCTGGAAGTCGTTAGAGATTTTCCTCAGCCGTTAAAGTATTTCCCTGTTCCTCCGAAGGCGCAATGATGTGCATTACCGTTCCGCCTCCAGGCATATCGTTTCTTGCGTCACCCTTGGCCCTGGGAGGTCGTTTGGTGCCCTTCGGGGTGGCAAGGCCGCTGTCTTACTACCCTTATCGGCGCCCCGCCGGGAAAGCCGTTTCTACGCTCACCAGGACGCTCTGGGCTAGGTATCAGCCATGGACCTGATGCCCGCCTGATGCCAACTTGGGCGACAGAGAAAGAACAGCTTTGCTCCGGCCCCGTGAAATCTCGGGGGCAAACCCCAGATCAGCTTCAATGGCGACTACGTCTGGCCGTCCGAACCGCTCAAACAGGCGTTTCGGCCGTTTGGAAATCTGCGCTCAGCGTTCCTCGATGCCGCTTAGCGTACGATTTGGAACGGATTCTGCGATGACCCCAGTCAGGTTGTTGTTGCGTCAGACAATGCCGCCGTTTGCCCGAAGGGTCTGTCCGTTGACCCAGGCTCCGTCGGGACCGACGAGGAACGAGACGACTCCGGCTATATCCTCGGGACGGCCGAGACGCTCCAGCGGAGCCATCTTTGCCATGTGCGCGATTTGCTCGGGCGTTTTGCCGTTGAGGAACAGATCGGTGGCCGTCGGCCCGGGCGCCACGGCGTTCACGGAAATCTCGCGGCCGCGAAGTTCTTTCGCGAAGATGTTGGTGAGTGTTTCGACCGCCGATTTGGTGGCGGCGTAGGGTGCGTAACCGGACAGCGCGAGCCCGACGACGCTCGTGGAAAAGTTCACGATGCGTCCGCCCTGGCGCAGCCGTTTTACCGCAAGGCGCAGGGTGTTGAACGTGCCCTTCACGTTGATCGCGAAGAGGCGGTCGAAGAGCGCGTCGTCGGTATCCGCTAGAGGAACAAGGCCCTGCTGCATGATGCCGGCGTTGTTGACGACGACATCGACACCGCCAAAGGCCTCCTCGGCTTTGTCGAATAGTGTGGCGACCTCCCCCGGCACGGAGACGTCGGCCTTGACGGCGACGGCCTGCCCGCCCGCGGCCTGGATTTCCTGGACGACTTTTTCGGCGTCGGCGACGCGGCCGGCGTAGTTGACCACAACGGCGAGGCCGTCGGAGGCCAGGCGTTTGGCGATGGCGGCGCCGATGCCGCGTGAGGAACCGGTGACGATGGCGACTTTAGTTGAGTTCGTTTTCATGGTGAGTTGGTTTTTGTGTTCGCTGACGGGATGACTCTCGCGGACCACCTGCTTTTTCGGTAGCCACGGAGTTTCCATATCGGTTATTCAAAAGGTGAATGACGCCGCTCGAGGATCTCTCGCTGCTCCGCGCCTTTGTGTGCATCGTCGAGAGCGGCAGCATTTCGTCCGCTGCCCGGACGCTGAAAATGCCCCAGCCCAGCCTGAGCCGGCGTCTGCGGATGCTGGAAGAGAATTGCGGTGTGGCGCTCCTGCGCCGGGACACGCACCGCATGAGCCTGACCGAGGCCGGCCACCGGCTGCTGGCGGACGCGCGGGCGCTGCTGGCGCTCGCGGACGAAGCCGCGCAGAGATTGCACGAGGACCAGGCAGTGTTGCGAGGGCACCTGCGGCTGTTCGCAACAATTGATTTCGGGCAGTTCACGGTCACGCGGCTGATCACGCGGTTCCTACACGCACATCCTGGCGTGACGGCAGAGCTGGGCTACACGAACCGTCCGCTGCAAATGATTCAGGAGGGCTATGACGCCGGAGTGATCGTCGGCAGCATCACCGATGAGAGCGTCGTCGCACGGCCCGCAGGCAAGGTGGTACGCTATCTCGCCGCCGCGCCGGACTTGATTAAGAAGCATCCCGCGGTGAAGGAACCCGCGGACCTCAAAGCGTGGCCCTGGCTTGCCTTGGCGGGCCCCCAATTCGGCGGATCCGAGCGGGTGACGCTCTCCGCGCCAAGGCGCGCGGAGCAGACATTCCGCATCGCGCCCGTGTTGATTTCCGAAGGGGTCACGAGTCTGCGCGAGGCGGCGCGGGCCGGGCTTGGTGTCTGCGTGCTGGCGGATTGGCTGGCCCGGGAAGACCTCGTCGCGCGCCGGCTCATCCGCGTGCTCCCGCAATGGAACGCACCGGAGTTTCCGGTGCATGTCATCCATCCGACGCCGCGCAGCCTGCCGGCTCGCGTGCGCGCGTTCGTGGACTTTGCGGTGACCTACATGACGACCGAGATGCACGCGAACGCTTGACGGCGGGGCGAGCAAAATGGAGCGGGGCAGGCGCGCCGGAGCCCTCCGCAAGCTGGGGTCGTTTGACGAAACGGGAAATAAAGTACGGCAGCGACGCGTCATGGCATGGTATCCAACGCTTTCTTTCTTCTGACGCGCCTCCGAGGCTGGGAGCATGGCTTTACGACCGGCGCGACGTCGGGGAAGCACCGATCAACTGGACTACGGTTGCGGCCGAAATGCAGCGGGACTGGAGGCTGCCGACCGGGCAGGAGATGGGGCGAGTTTTCCACGACCACTATCACAGCTACGGCCTGTTGATGGACAGTTTCGAGTCCGTTACCGCGAATGTGGTCAAGAAGGCGTCCTAGCTGCTTCGCGCACTGTTCCAGACAATCGGCTGCGCCCGATCTCACTCTCGAGATCGGCCTGTAGCGGTGAGCCTATCTTCAATTATCGAACCGGCGGTGAACGAATTTGTATTACAAGTGGAACTCGTTAACCACCGGTCTTATTTGCTTGCGGCCGCCTCCCTCGCGCATTGCCAGAACTTCTCCGCCGCTAAGCCAAGTTTTTCTTTTCGCGCGGCAATGCAGAGGGCAATCGGTTTCGGCCCGGGTGTTAGGCGCAAAAGTTTCACGCGGTTTCCGAAGCTGTAACCAAAAACGTCCACACCAATGGCGACGCCGGTTCCCGCTTCGACGGCCGAAAGAACGCCCGAGTAGCTGTCATGCTCCTCGACGACGCGCGGCTTTTGTTTCACCGGCGCGAAGATGGCCAAAAGATAATCGTAATAGACTGGATAACCCTCAGCCGTCAGAGCGATGAACGGTTCACACACCGCGTCGGTAAGTGGAACGCTGCGGCGACGCGCAAACGGATGATTCGGCGCAACGGCAAGACAGACACGTTCGTGAGATAATTCTTCATATCGCACGTCGCGCAGCGAACTAGCCTGATCATCGGGCTAATGCCGCGCAGGACGACCTTGAACTGGTAAACGCACAACATCTCGGGGCGTGGCATCGAGCTCAATTGTACCGCCAGGGATTGCACTGCCGAAAGCGTTTTCCCAAATTCGCTGCGCAGGTCAGCACCCACTTTTTTATGCTCTCCATGATGCAAGGCAAAGCACGTTTCCGCATGGTGCTGGTCGACTAACTGACAAGCTCGCCTTTGGCGGCAAGACGTTCCAGTTAACGCTTTGGCCACGCCCGCAGTGCCATTTGCGCGACTCGACAAAGTTGATCGCGGCCGGCGCCGTCGGCTCCCTGGACTGCCATTCCTTGCAGCACAGTCATCACGTAACGGGACAGGTCGGCTGGGTCAGCGTTTCGCGGAAGATCGCCTTCCCGCTTCGCGCGTTGAAGGCGGCGACGCAACGCAACTTCGCTCGCGCCGCGGCGGGCGGCTGCTTCCTTGCGAACGGAGCCGGCCGCAGATCCGCACGCCAACGCACCCTGGACCATGAGGCATCCTGCTGGGATCTTCGGATCACCCGCCATCCTGGCCGCACCAAAGAATATTTGTTCGATCACATCCTGCGCCTTCGGTTCCGCCAGAGCCTTGCCAAAATAAGCAAGTGGCCCGTTCACGTATCGATCGAGCACCTTACGGAAGAGCTGCTCCTTGTTGCCAAAAGCAGCATAAAGACTAGGCCGATTGATGCGCATGGCTTGCGTGAGGTCTGAGAGCGAGGCGCCTTCGTAACCTTTGGCCCAAAAAACGTGCATAGCGCGGTCCAGGGCCGCGTCAGGATCAAAGGCCCGCGGTCGTCCGCGCCGTGCCGCAGCAGTTTCTAATTTCATACTGATGGATAAATAAATCACTTGACACGCTTTTGTCCAGCGTTGAGTTGTATACTTATCGATACACAATAATAATCAAAAAGGAGAAGAAACATATGAATACGGAATCCAAGAAAAACGATAAAGACAAATACACGGGTAAGCTTGAAGGCAAAATTGCACTCATTACGGGCGGCTCGCGTGGCATTGGTGCTGCAATCGCTAAGCGTCTGGCCGCGGACGGAGCGAACGTGGCCATCACCTACACGAAAGGTGCCGACGCGGCCGCGTCGATCGTTAAGGAGATCGAACGCGCCGGCCGAAAGGCGATCGCGATTCAGGCTGACGCCGCCGATGCCAAAGCCGTCAAGGCCGCGATCGAAAAGACCGTTGCGACGTTCGGCCGACTTGATGTGCTCGTGAACAACGCCGGTACCGCCATTCCGAAGAAGTTCGAGGAGACCACGCTGGAAGAAATGGACCGCGTGATCGACATCAACGTCCGCGGCACATTCGTCGCGACGCAGGCGGCGCTAAAGCACATGAAGGATGGCGGCCGCATCATCATGATCGGCTCGTCTGTGGGCGAGCGGATGATGACGCCCGGTCTGGTGCCTTACTCCGCCACGAAGGGAGCCGTCAAGATGTTCACTCAGGGGTTGTCCAGAGAAGTGGGGAACCGGGGCATCACGGTTAACAACATCCAGCCGGGTCCGATCGACACGGATTTGAATCCCGCTGCGGGCGATTGGGCGGCGCCCCAGAAGGCCAGCACGGCGCTTAACCGCTATGGAAGTGTTGACGACGTCGCCGCGCTTGTGGCGTTCGTCGCCGGTCCGGAAGCGTCTTTCATCACCGGCGCAAACCTGACCGTCGATGGTGGAACTAACGCCTAACTGGAGGTCGAATAGAAAGACGTACGTTCGTCGTTTATGCCGAAATCGAGCTTTGCTCCAGCCATCGCCGACATTCGACACCCTTTTTAACAGATCAAGGAGGTAGTAGCTATGAGTTCACCCGTTGTTTTGAATGCCATGTATGTGATTTTGGGGGCGAGCGGGAACACCGGCTCGATCATCGCCAATTCCCTGCTATCGAACGGCGAGAAGGTACGCGTCATGGGGCGGGATGCGGGGCGACTGCAGCGCTTTGTGCGCAAAGGCGCGGAAGCGTTCACGGCCACCGTAAGCGATGCGGCTGCGCTCACCAAAGGCTTCAGCGGTGTGCGCGCGGCATACTTGATGTTGCCGCCTGTGAAGTCACGGGAGGACCAGGAGCGAGAGAGCGATGCGATCGCGAAAGCCGTGAAGGAGTCCGGCCTGCGCTACGCGGTGCACTTGAGCAGCTACGGCGCGCATGTTCCGGAAGGCACCGGGCCAATCGCGGGGCTGCATTCTTCGGAGCAAAAACTGAATGCGATCAGCCGTTTGAACGTTCTGCACCTGCGCGCCGCGTATTTCATGGAGAATAATCTGGCAGCGATCGGCATGATTCATGAGATGGGAATGTTCGGACAAGCGCTGCTACCCGACCTGAAGCTGCCCATGATCGCGACGCGCGACGTCGGCGACTACGCCGCGCAGCGCCTCCTGGATCTGGATTTTTCCGGCAAACAAACGCGCGAACTGCTTGGCGAGCGCGACCTGTCGATGACGGAAGCTACCGCGGTGATTGCGCGCGGCATTGGCAAACCGGATCTGCGTTACGTGCAGTTTCCGTATGACCAGGTGCAGCAGGTGTTGACGCAAGAGGGTATTCCGCCGAAGACCGCCGCGGTGTACATCGAGATGTACAAGGCCATCAACGCAGGGGTCATCGCTCCGCAGGAGCCACGTTCGCCGGAGAACAGCACACCAACTTCGTTTGAAAAATTTGTGCAGGATGTCTTTGCGCCTGCGTATCACCGGAAGGCTCCCGACGGGTCTGGATGAACGGAGGTAGAGCTATGAGTTCACAGCACCAGACCGCGCCGACCGAATTCGTTGAGGCCGCCGGCATTCGCTTCGCGAACAAAAAAGAGAAACCAAGAACATGAAAACAAAGCAGATCAAACTTCCAGGTCCAGATCATCCGATTTCCATCGAGCGCAATCCCGCTCGTGTTGTCGTATCCGTCGCGGGCCGTATGATTGCCGATACCCGAAGCGCCCTGACGCTTCGCGAAGCGACGTATCCGCCGGTGGAATATATTCCACGCAAGGACGTTGATTTTTCGCAGTTGGAAAGGACCGATCACGCTACCTACTGTCCGTATAAAGGCGAGTGCAGTTACTACAGCGTTCCCGCTGGAGGAGAGAAGTCCGTCAATGCCGTGTGGACGTATGAGGAGCCGTATCCTGCTGTTGCGCAGATCAAGGGGCACGTCGCGTTCTATCCAGGCCGAGTCGATGAGATAGCAGAGCAACTGCCAACTACTCGTGAATCGTTGATCTCGTCGATCGGGGCTCACGCCGTAGTTGGGAAGCCTGGTCTGGACAACGCTTCGATCCTTGCCTACGCCGCGACCAAGGGAGCACTGGAGACTCTTGTTAAGGAACTGGGCTGCCATTCTTGGGCCCAAGGGCATCCGAGTAAACGCAGTCGCGCCAGGCGTGATCGATACCGACATGTCGAATTTCACGAAGACCGAGGCGGGGCGTGAGATCACGCTTGGGATGCAGGCATTGAAGCGAATCGGTAAACCGGAAGATATTGCGGACGTAGTCGGATTCCTGGCGTCGGATGCACGCGGTGGATCACAGGTGCGAGCATTCCGACGTCCACGCGATCGCGTTCAGCCACTCTTGAGGAAACCGCACATGAGAATCGCAAAAGAACCGCTACTCGAATTTACTGCCTTCTCGTTTATGTCCGCATCAGCCTGCAAGCCTCTGGATCCTTCCACGACAGCGGAACTAACTGCCCGTCCCCTTGTGATTTTGGTCGTTGGCGATTGCTTTCATCTCCCCCTCCAAGCGAAGTGCATCGAGCTTGTCCAAGGGTAATGCAACCAGTAATTCAACGCGCCGATTGATCTCCCGGGCAACCTTCCAGAAAGCTTCGTGAATTGCGCCTTCATCTCCTTCGACTTGTGACGGGTCGGGGGAGGTAATGACGAACCTAATATATCATAGCAATGAAGAACAATACAGATATCGCAGTGAGCCCTGAAGCAAGTAGCCAAAGAGGACTTTTTGCCCAGCGGGTACGCGTGAATCAAGCGAAACTTACGTCTGAACTAAAGCAACATTACGACTTCATTGTCTGTGGGTCGGGCTCCTCCGGTTCGGTGGTAGCGCGCCGGTTGGCCGAGAACTTCGACGTCAGTGTGCTGCTGCTTGAGGCAGGCGGTAACGACGACGTACCAGAGGTCATGGAAGCAGGCCAATGGCCCATGAACCTTGGTAGCGAGCGGGACTGGAGTTTCCAGGCCCAACCGAATCCCCACCTCAACGGCCGCGCCATTCCAATGGACATGGGCAAGGTGTTAGGAGGCGGGTCGAGCATCAATGCAATGGCCTGGGCGCGCGGCCACAAGGCCGATTGGGATTTCTTCGCGTCGGCAGCAGGAGACGCGGCATGGAACTATGAGTCGGTCTTGGAAATTTATCGTCGCATAGAAGATTGGCATGGCGTCCCAGACCCAAAGTACCGCGGAACAGGAGGGCCCGTTTTCGTCGAGCCCGCGCCGAACCCCAACCCGATTGCTCCTGCCATGCTCGAAGGCGCCCGGTCGATTGGCATTCCGACCTTTGAAAATCAAAACGGTCGCATGATGGAGGGCGAAGGCGGCGCGTCGATCTTGGACCTCCGAGCTCGCAATGGAAAACGCCAATCCGTTTTCCGTTCTTATGTGTTCCCGCACATGGACCGGCCGAACCTGACTGTTCTCGCTCATGCATTGGTCACCCGGCTAACCTTTGAGGGTAAGGGAGCCACGGGCGTTGAGATTTCCTACAACGGCAGCACCTGTCGCATTCGCGCAGGCCTTGAGATAGTGGCTGTCGCTCGGTGCGATTCACACGCCGAAGGTCCTCATGCAATCTGGTATCGGCGATCAAGCTGAATTGCGGCGCTTCGGAATCCCGGTCGTGCAGCATCTGCCCGGCGTAGGGCAGAACTTTCAAGACCACCCAGCTATCGGCTGCGTCTGGGAATATTCGGAGGCACTGCCGCCGCGCAACAACTTGGGCGAAGCAACCTTCTTCTGGAAGAGCGACTCTGCACTTGCCAGTCCGGACTTGCAGACTTGCCAGGTAGAAGTACCGTTACCGAGCGCCGAGAATGCAGCAAAATTTGGTTTACCTGGCAGTGGTTGGACATTGCTCGGTGGCATCGTCCGGCCGAAGAGCCGAGGCCACATCCGTCTGACGGGTCGCAATCCACTCGACCCGGTTCAGATCGAGGCAAATTATTTGTCTCACCCGGACGATCTTAAGGCTGCGGTAGCCTTAGTGGAACTCTGCCGCGAGATAGGCAACTCCGCCGCGCTTCGCCCCTTCACCAAGCGCGAGCTGATGCCAGGGAATTTGAAAGGGGTGGCACTCGAAAACTTCATCCGCGATGCCGCCGTGACCTACCACCATCAGACCTGCACTGCCAAGATGGGACGAGACGCGATGTCGGTGGTGGATGGCAGTCTTAGAGTCTATGGAATCGAAAACCTTCGCATTGCGGACGGCTCCATCATGCCACGGGTGACAACCGGCAACACCATGGCTGCGTGCGTGATCATCGGCGAGCGCGCCGGCGAGCTGCTGCGCACCGCACACAAGCTGTCAGGAGCCGAGGCGTATTCGAATCAAACGCCATTCGCACGGCAGACGGTTCCATGCCCCGCGTGACGAGCTGGCACCACGATGGCACCCTGCGTTGTTATCCGCGAGGCGTACAGGAGAGATGTTGAAAAAGGACGATACAATTATGAATAGCTCAATGGAGATAGAAAAGGAAAGAGAGACGAAACTCAAGTCAGCAAAGATTGAAGACGGTTTCTACAACATTATCGGCGGTCAGAGATTAGCTGCGGCCCGGAAATTGTCGGTCATCAATCCAGCTACGGGCAAAGAGCTGGCAACCGTTCCAGATATCGTCGCTGCTTCACTGGACGACGCGGTAAATGCGGCGAGAAAGGCATTTCCTGCGTGGCGGGCACTTCCGCTCGCAAGCCGCAAGGAAATCCTCAGTGAGGTTCTCGCTGAGATCGACCGCCATGCCGAAGAGTTGAGTGTGCTTCTCACGGCGGAGCAAGGCCGGCCGCTATCTCAGGCGCGATGGGAGATCGATCTGCTAAGCAAGGGCTTTGGCCCGGCGTTCATGCAAATGGATATCCCTGAAATCGAACAACAAGTGACGCACATCGGGCATCTATTCAAGCGCTACACACCCATTGGTGTTGTCGGCGCTATCAGCCCGTGGAACTTACCGGTACTCCTTTCCTTTGCCAAAGCACTCGCTGCCCTGCTGGTGGGAAACACGGTTGTCCTAAAGCCGTCACCGTTTACGCCACTTACCGTACTCCGAATTTCCGACTACATTCGTGAACTTCTGCCCCCAGGAGTCCTTAATACTGTCACTGGCGGTGATGAGCTTGGTCCCTGGATGACGTCGCATCCCGGAATCGATCACATCAGCTTTACCGGCTCGACAGAGACAGGGAAGCGTGTGTTGGCGTCGGCTTCAGCAACTCTAAAACATGTCACTCTCGAACTTGGTGGAAATGATCCGGGGATTGTTCTCGCTGATGCTGATCCAAATGCAATTGCGGAGGGTTTGTTCAACAGCATGTTTGTGTTAAGCGGGCAAGGTTGCATTTGCCTTAAGCGGCTTTACATCCACGAAAATATTTATTCTGCGGTAACGGACGCTTTGGTCGCCGTCGCTCGTTCTGCAAGAGTTGGTGATGGATTTGACCCGGACACCGTGCTGGGACCTGTTCAGAATCACTTGCAGTACCAACGGCTCCAATCCGCCTGGGAGGAGATTACAAAAAGTGGGGCCACTATCCTCTTCCGCGGCGATGTGTCGGCGAATGGGAAGGGCTTCTTTTTTCCGGTAACGCTTCTTGATAATCCGCCCGAGGATGCAAGTTTCGTCACACACGAAATCTTTGGACCCATTCGTTCCGTCTTTAGGTACAAGACTGTGGACGAAGCAATTCGTCGTGCCAACAACACTTCGTATGGACTTGGGGCCTCAGTCTGGGGGAAAAATTCAGACGAACTTCAACGAGTAGCCCGCCAAATAGAGGCAGGGACAGTGTGGATTAACCAACATGCCATTCGGAATCCGTTCGTGCCTGCTGCCGCCTATAAGAATTCGGGCATTGGAGTGGAGTTGGGAGAAGAAGGTCTTCGGGAGTTTTGCCATATTCAGGTGATCGGCACTCAGAAGTGGTAGCCTGAAGCTCCTGCGCCGCTGCCGCCGGCAAAGCAAGGTGCTGGGGGGAGGCGGCACTATCAACGGCATGGTCTGGGTCCGCGGAAACCGGGCCGACTACGACGGCTGGGACTTCCACTCCGTGTTGCCGCTGTTCAAGAAGTCCGAAGACTGGGAGGGCGGCGAGTGAGTTCCGCGGCGCGGGCGGCCCGATCCGCTTCGCAGGGCTTGGGTAATCGGAATCAACGGAACAGAGAACTCGCTTAAGCGTCTGCGCCAGCCGAAGTTTCATGCCAATTTCGGACGAATCTTCGAACGTCTAAAATTTCGCCCCGCTTCCACGCCGCGTCGCAATTCACTAAGATGCTGTGGTACAGGGTCTTAACCTAAATGGGTTTGTTGGCACGAAAGCTGAGTTCTGTATCAGTCATATGAAAACAAAGATCTTAGCTGGTTTGCTCGTAGCCGCGGCCCTGGCCATCGCGCCAGGTGTTGCTTTGGCCCGCGGTGGGGGAGGGGGTGGCGGCGGCTCGCACGGAGGGGGCGGCGGCGGCTCGCACGGAGGCGGCGGTGGCTTTCATGGTGGCGGTGGCTTTCACGAGCGGCGGTGGCTTTCATGGTGGCGGCTTTCACGGCGGCGGTCGCTTTCATGGCGGCGGCGGCTTTCACGACGGTAGCTTTCACGGACGCGGTGACTTTCATGGCGGCTTTACGCACCACGGTTTTGTAACGGACCGGGGTAGATTTCGTCATGATCATGACCGCTTCTTCGGTCACAGTTTCGCGTTCGGTGTTCCCTGGCCGGGGTATTACGACCCCTACTACGCTTACGACTATCGCTACCACAATTATACCGCGCCCGATTCCAGCGACGTGATCCTCGCGGTCCAGCGGACGCTAGCTCAACTGGGCTATTATCATGGCCCCGTCGACGGTGTAGTCGGTCCGCAGACGGAAAGGGCCATCCGCTGGTTTCAGTCCGCTGATAGTCTACCAGTGACCGGCGAGATCGATTCCGCCACGCTAAGAGCGCTGCGAATCGGCTGATCGCGGAGTCGGCAACGTCTTAATCCAATGTGGGTTTGTTTGGGACGAAAGCTGGGCCCTAAAAAGACCAAACTAAAATAGGACAATATGAAAAACGGAAAACTAATAGATCAGGTTACGGTGGTAACCGGCGCCTCGAAAGGCATCGGCGCGGGTATCGCCAAACATCCACCCCTGGGACGTATCGGCCAACCGCACGACATCGCACCGGTCGTAGCGTTTCTCGCATCCCCGGACTCCGCTTGGATTACCGGCGAAATCATAACGGTTTCCGGCGGGCTTCGCTAAATTGT
The DNA here is from genome assembly GCA_963708595.1 of uncultured Verrucomicrobiae bacterium. GTDB lineage: Bacteria > Verrucomicrobiota > Verrucomicrobiia > Chthoniobacterales > Terrimicrobiaceae > DASTFP01. Next base: position 43,130 of record CAVPTR010000024.1, on the reverse strand, counting down.
CACCAAGCCTCATTGGCATCGCAATTCGCCAAAGCCCATTAACTCGCCGCCGACCATGGAATTCTTTTTGGCTGATTGGTAGGTCGCATGATGCCCGCTTCACCGAAATTCTGCATTTTTGGCGCCGGTGCCATCGGCGGCATGGTCGCGACTCTTCTCGCGCGGTCCGGGGCAACGGTCAGTGTGGTCGCGCGAGGGCAGACCCTCGCGGCTCTGAACCGTGACGGCGTGCGGCTCATCATCAACGGCGAAACGTTGCAAGCGTCCATCCGAGTTAGCGAGGATCCTTCGGAGCTTGGAATCCAAGACTATGTGATCATCGCGGTGAAGGCGCCTTCGCTGTCGGATATTGCGAGGCGGATTGGCCCATTGCTCGGCCCTGAGACAGCTGTCGTCACCGCAATGAACGGCGTGCCCTGGTGGTTCTTCCTCAACGCTAGGGGCGTGCTCGCCGGGCACCAACTGAGGGCAATTGACCCCGAGTGGCGCAATCGGTCAGGCCATCGCGACAAGGCGAGTGGTCGGTTGTGTCGTGCACGTCGCTGCCTCCGTCGATGAACCAGGTGTCATTCGCCACAGCAGCGGCCGCCAACTTTTGGTCGGTGAGCCTGACAACCAGCTAACGCCTCGGCTGGCACGTCTGGCAGACTGGCTTCGTCGCGCCGGTTTCGATTGCCGGGAGAGCCTCGATATCCAGCGCGACATCTGGTTCAAGCTTTGGGGCAATCTCAGCATGAACCCTATCAGTTTGCTGACCGCAGCGACCTCCGATCGTATCATCGACGACCCGCTGGTCCGCAGGCTTTGTGTTTCGATAATGGAAGAGGCAGCGCGAATAGGCGCGGCGATCGGCATCCCAGTTAGCCCTTCCGTCGAGAGGATGATCGAAATGATCCGGGCTCTCGGTGCGTACAAGATGTCGATGTTGCAGGACGTCGAACACGGCAAGCCCGTCGAGATCGACGCACTGCTGACAGTTACCCACGACCTTGGCCTGCTCATCGGGGTGCCGACACCGTTTATTGACAGTGTCCTCGGTCTCGCCCGCTTGCGGGCAAATAGCATGGGATTGCTCGATAGGGCTGCATAGCGAAAGGGCGTCATGACTCTTTGAGGAAGTTTCCTCTTTTATGAGCGCCACGCAGTCGATTGCACGATTCATGTCTACGCCATTAGAGGAACGGCTATCTCGCGATCATCTGCTCCACGCACGGGAACGGCTTCTGGACCTGTTCCGGCGCACGGTGCGGGAGGTGCCCGCCTACCGAGAGTTTCTGGCGACACAGCAGTTTGACCCTGCCTCGGTAAGGACCTACGAGGATTTCGCGCGGCTGCCACTGCTCACCAAGCAAAACTACATCAATGCCTATCCGCTGCCGGCGCGCTGCAGAGGCGGCACGGTGTCGGGCTGCGAAATGATCGCGATGTCCTCCGGTTCCACCGGCAAGCCGCTCGCGTGGCCGCGCTCCCTCGAGCACGAGCTGGAAGTGGCTACACGCTTCGAGCAAGTGTTCGCGCGCAGCTTCGGCGCGGACCGACGGTCCACACTCGTGGTCATCTGTTTTGCGATGGGTAGCTGGGTCGGAGGCATGTACACCGCCCAGTGCTGCCGCTATCTGGCGCAGAAGGGCTATCCCCTCACGCTGGTCACACCCGGGAATAGTCCCACCGAAATCCTCCGCGTCATTGAAGATCTCGGCCAGTACTTCGATCAACTGGTGCTGGCGGGCTATCCGCCGTTCCTCAAGGACGTGGTTGATCGCGGCGTGACGCAGGGCTTGGAGTGGAAACGTTACAAGGTCAAAATGATTCTCGCCGGTGAAGTGTTCAGCGAAGAGTGGCGCAGCCTGGTATGCGAACGGCTTGGGGCGGGCAATCCAGGCTCGGCCACTGCCTCGCTCTACGGGACCGCGGACGCCGGTGTGCTGGCTAACGAGACGCCGTTGTCGATTTCCGTTCGCCGATTCTTCGGCGCACACCCCGAGGCCGCGCGCACCGTATTCGGTGAGTCTCGGCTACCGACCCTGGTGCAGTACGACCCGTGCAGCCGTTACTTCGAAACTCACCAGGACACCCTCGTGGTCAGCGGTGACAACAGCGTACCGCTGGTGCGCTATCACATCGCCGACAAAGGCGGAATCTTCGGATACGATGAGCTGCTGCAACGGATGCGGGATCTGGGCGGAGATCCCCTCACAGGATTGGAGGAACACGGCGTAGCGCCGTTGCCGTTCGTCTACCTGTTCGGCCGCGCCGATTTCACTGTCTCCTATTTCGGCGCCAACGTCTATCCCGAGAATATATCCGTGGGACTGGAGCAGCCGGACATTCGCAACTGGGTGAGCGGAAAATTCGTGTTGCACGTTGTGGAGAATGCGGAGCGCGACAAAGAACTGCATGTCATCGTAGAAACCTCGCCGGGAATCGAGCCGGCAGCGAATCTGGCTGAGGTGATCGGCGCGTCTATCCGCAGCCAACTGCTGCGACTCAACAGTGAATTCGCCAACTACGTTCCGGCTGCGTATCAAGGGCCGCGAATTACCTTGAGACCTTCGGGCGATCCCGAATACTTCCCGGCGGGTGTGAAACATCGATACACGAAGAAATAATCAGGACCGATGTTAAGCAGACAATCCCTCCGTTCCCGCAACAGATCCATTCATCGCCGCCATGATCAGACGCGAGTTGTGCCAATCCCTACCTCATCCCTGGCGGAGCCTTGGCAGCCAGGGTCTTGCCTACCGCCCTAACTCGGAGTTCCTGCTTGAGCGACATTGCAAAAGATTACGTGCTCGCCCATGCAACCCCTTCGGCAGAATTGAGTTCGATCTCGCCGCTCTTCGCGTCGTAGGACTGCGCCAGCCGGTGATCGACAGTCACTTCTCCGATGGGGGTTTTCAGAATCTCCACCAGGTATTGAATCGCTTGATCGCGAAAAACCGCTAAATGCTTAATTTTTATGAATCCTGAACCTCCTAACTTCCTTGCAAAACTCACCGGCTGTTTCGCGACTCCGGTGGCGGAAAATCCGACCGTCGCTATGGTGGAGGCGGCCTTCCACCGTCACGGACTGAACTGGCGTTACATCAATTGCGAAGTGCCTCCCGAGCGGCTGGCGGACGCAGTGCGCGGCGCAAAGGCCATGGGATGGGTCGGGTTCAATTGTTCAATCCCGCACAAGATCGCAGTAATAGAGCATCTGGATGGACTCGGCGACTCCGCGAAAATCATCGGTGCGGTGAACACGGTCGTTTTGCGAGGTGACAAATACATCGGCGAAAAAGCCGACGGCATCCCCAATCCACCACGCACACTCTGGATTCGCGATGCGGAAGCACGTGGTTGCCGCGTGATGGACGGCCTGGCGATGCTCGTCAATCAGGGTGTGATCGGAATCAAGTACTGGACCGGCGTCGATGCCGACGTAACGGTCATGCGGAAGGCGCTCGAGAAAGCACTCTCGCTCTGACCCAAACTAGCCGTTGGGGACAACATCTCTGAACTAAAGCACTGAGCAGGGCAACGGTTGGTTAACCTCGGTTAACCTTCGGCGGGTGGGAAGCAGGCGGTAGCCGCCAGGTGTGCGCTTTTCGCCAGCCGGACGGCAAGCAGATCGAGCGGTGCGTCATCGCGAGTTTCCGGGCTGCGGAGAACATGGGTTCCGTCAGCAAGCCCAGCTCTGTGCGGCACCGGTTTAACATCATCATATTGCAGAAGAAACCCCGTCATTTTGAACCCCGCCGCAAATTTAGAATGTGCAGAAACGCCGACAGGGGTCAAGGTTTACAGCCAGCATGACATCGTGTTATTTCACGATGATGAACCGCGAGACGTTCATCGGAAAGTCACCGAGGTGCAACAGATCGTGCAGCAACTGCTGACCCAGGTCGACCAGCCGCGGGGCCACCTAGCTCACTGCAGTGACGCTTTGTATTAAGGATGGGGTGTGGGATGCAAATTTGAGCGAGGCCGACATCCAGTCATAAGTCAATGCCGGCAATGTAGCTACTGTCGTCGGAGGTCCTGAAACACGGCGATCATGGCGATGCCGACAGCGATTCTCTTTGAGACACTCCGGGGACAACGGCAACCCCTAGAAATTTGTGGAAAGACCGAGGAGTCGTTCGCTCAAATCCCACAGGCGGCGGGCTTTCGCAGGATCAATCGCGTAGGGTTTCACGCCTCCTCGCTTCATCGCGTCCACATTGGGCGCGGCCTGCCCGGAATCATCATCGTTGAGCGGTGCGATGTCGTTGTCTTCGCAATACACACCGCCGATATCGTCGAGCTTCGGGCTAGTTGCGCACCAGACGATGGTGGAAGCACCTTGCTCGACGCTCTTCAATCCCTTGGCCGGGTCAACGACCGGATTACCCTGTTCGTCGAGCCCTCCCGCCTGTCGGATTTGCTCCCGCGTCATATGTTTGGCGAGTCCTGTATCTACAATACCTCCGGGGTGCAGAGAGAATGCGCGGACATTTTCCCTCTGACCGCGACGGTCGAACTCGACTGCGAAAAGAACGTTTGCGGTTTTCGATTGTCCGTAAGCCAGCCAGGGATCGTAGGCGCGATGCTCAAAGTTAGGGTCATCGAAATCGACGGACGAAAACCAGTGTCCCCTAGACGACACCGAGACAACCCTCGCGCCCTCTGCCCGTCGGAGTGCGGGCCAGAGGCGAGTCGTGAGCTGGAAGTGCCCGAGATGATTCGTGGCAAACTGATGCTCGAATCCGCGGCTGTCCCGAGTGAGCGGGCAGGCCATGATGCCGGCATTGTTCACCAGAAGGTGCAGGGGTTGGGCATCGGCTACGAACCTCTCCGCGAACGTGTCGATCGAGGCGGAATCGAGCAAGTCCATCGCCTCGACCTCGACGCCGGGAACGGCGGCCAGCGCCGTGGTGGCCCGCCTCACATCGCGCGCCGGCACGATCACCCGCGCGCCTGCGCCAAGCAGGATGCGGACGGTCTCCCGACCGAGGCCGGAATAACCGCCCGTGACGATCGCGACTTTTCCCGCAAGGGCGATGCCATGGATGACATCGGCAGCCGTCGATGTGATACCAAAGCCGGAGCCTATAGGTTGCTGGTGTGTCGCCATTCGATTTTAGGCTCGTTGATTCTTTCAGAAGCTTTTGCCCCTCCGGGGCGTTGGCCCGGAGTCTGACGCTGAAAGCATGCGTTTCCATGGGCGCAGAGAAACAAAAGTGGGCTCGGAAGTCAAACAGGGGCGCCGCAGGAGGCTGGAAAATCCCGGACGCGTGGATCAATCCGGCCTTTTCAGTTCGGCTCGCCAAGAGATATCGAGCAAACGGAGGCAAAGACTGCAAAGGACCAAACAATTCGCAAGCGCACAGAACCTGCCTTCATTGAGCAGGCGCTGCCGGCGGGCGAGAAGGGGATTTAATCTCGAGAGGGGCGAAGTCGCCGGCGGCTCCGTCCGCCAGTCGAAGATCCTATGCGGCTTGATGGCGCGGCGGCCCGAAAAGCCATCGTGCCGCCGCGCCATTTTTTTGAAATGGATCAAGCCCGCTGACGCGGTACAACCTATGATGACCACTACCTTTATTGTTGATGACTTGTGAAAGATTATCACTAGTCAAAATAACTTAGTCATATACAGCCTTGAAAGACTCATCGTTGTCGGACCGAAGCCGATGCCTGAAGAAGAGTGGACGAAGCTCTGTGAGCAATACGGTGAACATCACAATCTCGTTCCTGCCGGAGATGCGCTTTTGGTAGACTTACGCCGCGACGAACCAGGATTTAAATCAGTTTCGAAAGACTACGAGCCGTTAGAAGCTGACAGTTAAGCCTGGTCAGTCGCGGCAGATCCGGCAGCGTCAAGTCCAAAGTCTGGCACCCGTCCGGACAAAGGGAGGTAAACAGATCGGGCGATGCGCCATCTCGACGTTTCAGATAGCCGTGAAATAGATCCGCAATGGCCATGCGTTTTGGCCTATCCCGGGGAACATAATCAGGCCAGGAGATGCCGGATTTGCGATCCCTTGGTATGATTGATCTGCCACGTCCTCTTACTGAACAGGAAGAGATCGAGAGCCTCGCTTACCGCCTCTTTGAAGATGAAGGAAAGCCGGAGGGCCGCGCCGAAGAACACTGGTTGATCCTCGTCATTTTGCTGATTCTGCTTCTGATGGGGCGTATTTGATGTCTTTAGCCGTCGTTTGGATAGGACATTTTAGCCCCTGAGCCTCTCGGCGAATCATTAGATCGATCCGCCGAGGTAAAGGGGTCGCGTGCAATGGGCTTGATCCCCTGCAGTGACAGCCTAAATTCATGCGTGCTACCAAATGCCATTTCCCTGCGAAAACGCAGCAGTAATGCTTCAAGATCATCAAGTGCGTCCTCATCGGGCCCCGTCGCCTCGATGACGATACGGGCGCCGCAATCCAGATCCGAACTAAGCACTTCGAGTATGCTGGTGGCCGAGAAACTCTCCGCGCCTTTCCAAATCGTGATTGTGCTCTTGAACCTAATCACGCACCGGACAAACTCCGACGCCGGTCGCGCGTGCAACCCGAGCTTGTTGACAATCTCGACTTCTCTCCGCATGCGAAAGGCAACATAGAGTCGACCGGCTCGACTTCCAAATCACAATGTGAAACTCCCTTTTCGAGAGGCTCCAATCCCTTGAGAACCGATTGGCAAAGGCATGTCCTTGCTTCGAGCGGCTATCTTGAGCTAGGAATGTTCGACGATACGGCAATGGTCCTTGAGAAGATTGCTTTCGAGGACAAGAACCACAACGAAGCTTGGCGCGGATGGCTGATAATCGCTAAGCGTCTGCGCCATCCGGGTTTCATGCAATTTCGGACGAATCTTTAAACGTCCGAAATTTCGTCCCTGCTTCCACGCGTGACCCGATTGAGCAATATGCTGTGGTACAGCTTCTTAACCGTTATGCGTTTGTTGGCACGAAAGCTGAGCTCTCTATCAATTATATGAAAACAAAGATTTTAGCTGGTGCAGTCGTTGTATGGTATTGGATGAGTTTTCGCGCTACTTTACTTGCGTGCATAATCTCGTTGATGGTACTCGGATGCGCCACCAATCGATCCGCATCTACGAGCGACGCCCGGATGTGGCGTGAACAACTGGAACGCCAACAGCAAGGGGCACGTGAAGCTGGTCGCATCGGTTACATTGGCAACGAGGGGCCCGTGGGGCCTCAAAGCTGATGGTTATGTCTGCCCCATGTGCGGCGTTTTTTTGATCCGAAGTAACTTGCTGGGGCACTCAAACCGAGGGTTCCTTCGCTCGTTTTTCTGATTCATAAAATCGTCTTGAAAGCTCGCAGCCTGAACCGAAACGCGCAGCAAGCCCCCAGAACTCACAGTCAAGTCACCGCCCCGCGACAACTGTGCGCATGGATTAGAGTGCCGTCCTAGTCGAGATGCACGCACATCCCCACAACGTTTCGGGCGAAACTTTCCGTACTTTTTGCAGTATGCCTCAACCTGCCGCTCCAGACGCAGGCAATCGTTGTTCGAAACAACTTATGAAACTGCTCCCACTACTTGGTGCACATCTACGAGAATGGACTTTATCGTGAGCGACAAAACATCATCTCTGCTTGCCCGTCTAGAAAATGCAACCGATAAGGGACCCTGGTATGAAGGGACTGCCGGTGAACGAATTGCAGTGCGGCTTTCCAGCACCGATACAAATGGGGCATATGCGATTGTTGAATCCCTCAGCCGACTGTCGCTCTATTCCGAGCTCTTGGAGAGGCTAAGCGTGCGCAGGCGATTCAAACGGCAGCCGCACATTAAATTGTGTGCCATCCGGACCTGTGCTGAAGTCAATTTTGCCGTTATGGCGTTCGACGACGATCCTGTGGCTGATAACCAGGCCGAGTCCCGTGCCTGAGCCGCCCTTGGTTGTGAAGAAGGGAACCGTAAAGATGTGGGGCCGGGCCTCTGGGGGGATTCCACTGCCATTGTCCGCGATCTCAACGAGAAAAAACTCGCCGTCGCGGCGCGTGCGGACATCGATGCGACCCGTCCCGCCGACGGCGTAAATTGCATTGTCGATGAGGTTCGTCCAGACTTGATTTAACTCGCCGCCGTAAGCGCAGAGGCGCGGAAGCGTGCGATCAAAGTCGCGGGTGACGGTGACGTTCCTGAGCTTGTAGCCGAGGATGATGAGGGTATTTTCGATGCCCTCGTGCACATCGATCTCCTGCCATGGCGCCTGGTCCATGAACGAATACGACTTCACCGCACCCACCAATTCCGAAATACGTTCCGTGCTGTGCGAGATGGACTTTAACAACTCGCGTGTGGTGAGGTTGGCCGCGAGCCACTGGATTGCGTTCTCGAGATCCTGCGCCGGCACCGTGCGCTTGACCCTTTCCAGATCGCCCTCCTCGACTCGGGCGTTCACCAATGCCGGAGCCAGATCCCAAGCATCTGCGACTTTGTGCGAGTCGAGCCAGCATTCGATCGCTTCCTCGCGGTCGCTTTGCTCAAGGGAATTGAGTTTCGGCTGCGATATGGTGCAGTGCACGGCCTCCTTGGAGGTCGCAACCAGTTGCTGCCACTGCTCGGCGCTGAGCGTTTCATTAAGCTCGCATGCGTAGTCCTGAACCTTCTCTACGCTCTGGCGCAGATCGGCGGCGGCGCGGCGCGCAGCCGTCGCAGGATTGTTGAGTTCATGGGCAAGTCCGGCCGCCATCGCGCCAAGCTGGATGAGCTTCTCGCGCTCCTGCGTATAGCCCTCATAGTTCCGCATCCGTGTTGCAAACGTTCGCATGATTTCCCTGGCCACATTGGGCGAAGTGCGTAACAGCTCCCAGAATCCGGCGCGTGGCAGGCGAAAAAGCCGGCTGTCGGCGACCACCCGAACGAGCACAGAATGCGGGACGTCGAGCAGGATTTCAATCTCGGCAAAAAACTGCCCCGGAATCACCTCCGAAAGAAAAATCTCCTGGTCGCCGTAGTCCTCTGTCACACGCAGCTCGCCTTCCAGCATGACGAAAAAAACGTCGGCCGGATCGCCGTCGCGAATGAGCGTTTCCCCGGCCTTGAGACGAATCTCAGTTCCTCTCGAAAAGCATGCACGCTGCGAGTGGTCAAGTTGAGCGAAAAGCGGGACGTCGAAAACTGTCGCGAACGCTCCATCAGGAACGGCGGGCTTTTGAAGCGGGAGAGGAGATTCCATTTCCTCGAGTCGCTCGGTCAGCTCAGCCATATACGCGCGACCTGCGGCGATTGCCTCGGAGTCCTCGTTTCTTTCAACCTGCCGCACGGGCAATCGCACTATGAATCGGGTTTCTCCTGCTTTCGATTCGACCTCGATCTCCCCGCCATGCCTGTCTCCCACGATGCCCTGGCTTATCGTGAGGCCGAGACCTTTTCCCGAACCAACACCCTTCGTGGTGAAGAACGGCTCAAAGATGTGCGTAAGATTCTGCGTTGGGATGCCGGGGCCATTGTCGATGATCTCCACGACCGTCTGGTTGTCGTCGCGCCGGGTTTGGATAGCGATTTCACCGCCGCCATTTACAGCATCCGCTGCGTTATCGAGTAGGTTGACCCACACCTCCGCGAGTTCGCTGGGATAGCCGCGGACATGACCGCATTCGCTCGAAAAGTTTTGCGTGACTCGAAGGTGCTTGAGCTTGTGATCTAGCACGCCGAGCGCACTTCGGAGTTGTTCATGCACGTCAATATCCGCGGCCTCCGCACGCTCCTGTCGCGCGATGGAACGCACGGCTTCCACCAAGCTCGCGATTCGCCCGGTGGACTGTTCTGCGTCGTCGAGCAGCGTTTTAAGCTTCATCCGCAAAGCGATCCATTGCACCGCGTCGCCAAAAGCGTTCTTTGGCAAATCTTCGCGCAGCGAAACCAGTGCACCCCTATCCAATCCCGCGCCGACGAGCACGGGAGCGATTTTCCAGGCGTCACTCACCCCTCCTTCTCGCAGCCAGGCTGTGAGGGCATCCTCCGAATCACTCTGCTCGAACGAGTGATGGCCAGCCAAAGGGTTCTTCAAAACCTCGCCCGCCAGTGCGATCAACCGATCCCAGTGTTCATGCTCAAGCGTGTGGTGCAACCGATGGGCGACCGATTGGATCATCTGAATCACTTCTCCTAGATGCACTGCGATGCGCTGTGCGGCGGCGGACGGATTATTCAACTCATGCGCAAGGCCAGCGGACATTGTTCCCAGCGCCTCCAGCTTCTCCTGCTGCCGAGCTGAACCCTCGATGTTGCGAAGACGCGTCACCATCGCTCGGAAAATTTCACCTGAAATGGCCGGGCAGAGCCGCAACAGCTTCCAAAACGCTTCCTCCGGAAAGACGATTAGCCGGCAATCGCACTCGGCGCGTGCAGACAGCAGGTAAGGCGTGCCAAGTAACAGCGGGACTTCGCCGAAAAACGCACCGGGTCTGGCGCGATAGACGACGATCTCTTGGTCGGCGTGTTTTTTCCACACGCTGATTTCTCCTTCCAGGAGAACAAAGAAATACTCCGCGTGCTTCCCCTCCTCGACGACCATTTCGCTCGCGGGGAGCCGCCATTCTTCCGTCTCCTCGAGACAAACCTTATCTTCATCCTTAAGGTTCACAAAGAGGGGAACCTTGCGGAGCAGGTTCATCACCGCCTCGCTGTCCGTCATTTGTGCGATGGTAGTCAAAATCGATCCAGGTATTGATGCGCAAGCTCGATTGCAATAGAACCCTCGCCTGCAGCGGAGGCAACGCGCTTGATCGAACCGTGACGCACCTCGCCAGTTACTAGCTTGCGAGACTGGCACACCTCATCGTGCGCACTGATGTCGCCGGCCCTTGTGCGCATCACTTGAATCAGGTGACCGCGGTATTCCTCAGCTGAATTGGAAGAAGAGAGTTCCTGTCCAGTATTTTTCGAGTTCCCGCTCATAGCTCTCAAAGAATGTTACCATGCCTTCCGCTATTTTGCAGTCCATACTGGTGGCTGGCTGGTAGAGAAGTTTGGCGCAAGATGCGACCGCTCGCGCCATCGAAACGCAGTTTCGCCCGACCAGCATCCAAGGGTATTTGGGGAGTGAGACAGCATGGCGTATCGTTCGCAAGGCTGCGTAGGGGGCCCTTCGCATCCCACCCTACGGTTGCTTCTTACCGACTTCAACGAGCTTGCAGTCGTCGGGCCCGATCACCGGTAGTTTCTTCGTTGGGTCGACTTTCTCCAGCTTCAGATCCTTGTAGCAGATGGATTTCGTATCGTCCCATCCCTCGGAATCGGCCATCGACCCGGGATTGACCCAGGCAGCTATCAGCCTTCCACCTGTCTGGAAGTAGCCATCCACCGAATCGTTAATAATGCACCTCTTTTTAGCATCCACGAATAACTTGTGAACCTCCTTGAATCCAGTGTCGAAGGCGGCCTTGTTCTTGTCGGTCAAGTCTTTAGGCTGGGTGATCTCCTTGCCGCCTATCTTTATCGGATCAGCGGAGTGTGTGACTAAGGTGCAGGTTGAGCCAGTTGCTTTGCTCGCCTTGAGCGCTCCCCTAATCTTGTCCATCCCGGCAGGCGCCTGAGCTATGGAGCAACCTCGGAAGTCGATACTCTCAACCTGAGCGCTGTCCTTGATTTTTGAAGCCATTATTTCTGGCGGCACGTAAGTCATCGTGCCTGGGCTGGTGAACATTAGGTCACCATCCTCAGTCATATGAGCCACGAAGTACAGTGTCCCTATGGGTCCTTTGATTGCCTTAAGTTGCTTTGCCAAGTCGTCAACTGTGCTAGCACGCAATACCTTGGCGCGGGGAGCGATTACGGTTGCAAGGGTGACAAAGTCTTTGTCAGGAGACAGGAGGACGGCAAAATCCTGCGGGACCACCTTCGCTTCCTTTTTCGGATCATCTCGTTGAAGAGCCACCCCGGCCGAAGCGCTGGTCTGCTGCATCACATGAGCCAACTCATGGGCAATCAACCGCCGGCCTCTGCCCGTCCCCGGCGCGAAGGACCCCGCACCGAACACAATGTTGTGTCCCACCGTGTAGGCACTGGCATCTACGCCCCGCGCCGATTGCTCGGCAGCCGCGTCTGAATGCACCCGCACCCGTGAAAAGTCATGTCCGAAACGCGGCTCCATAAAGGCGCGAATCTCCGGATCCAGAGACTGACCCGGTGAGCGCAATACTTTGTAGACACTCGGCGGCACTGCGGTCTGTCCCAAGTCGCCTGATCCGACGTGCTTGGTCTGCAAGCGCGCACGTCCCTGAGCCAGCTTCTCCGTCTGACACTTGGGGACCTCTCCACCGCAGGCGCAAGTGCCCTGGACTCTCGGCTCAGGCATCCGCACCACCTGCTCAGCGACGCGGTCTGCCTCCTGCTCGTATTCGTCTCCCGGCTTGTTGATCGCCAGTTTCGTTTGTATCGCTCCCGCTACAGGAGGATGTATGGGAATTGTCGATCCGGCATCGGGTTCTTCAGCATGAGTCTGCAACATGCGTAGCACTGCTTGATTACCAATTGTGCGCTGCAAGTGCAGTACAATATCTGCGTGATGATGGAGCCCTGGTGTTGCTGTGCGGGACCGAGCAAGGTTGGAGGATACTGGCTTCTGAGGTTGATTCTGCTTTTGTGCAAAGGTTCGCATGCTCCATCTCCTATTTTGTAGCAGCAGCGCAGCCGAAGAAGTAATTGAACCGACCCGTTCAACTTCCGGTTTTGGGGAAATTAACCGACGGATTCATGGTTCGGACGGCCAGGAACGGGCCATGGCTGCCGACATTTCATCCGATCTGAGTGGGGGTGTAAAGGATTTTCCAGAGGATTTCGCCGGAATCTGGCTTGACATACGTGTGGGTGGTCAAACATCCCATTGCGCGCTGCCGCGCCTTGGTAAAATCGGAGGCGAACGAAGAAAAATAAACCGACCCCTAAACACGAAACTTCGACGGCGATGGAAACGCGGTTGCAGGCAACACTAAACTCGGAACAATCAGGGATTCCTACGCCGATGAGTAGAGTTTCGGCTGGGATAGTAACTGTTCACATCATAACGGTGAAACTTGGAACGGTGGTTTTCCTGGCGCTCTTCGCTGCTCACACATCTAGTGCCCAAGCAGCACAACCGCCGCAAACGTCAGCGCGAATCACTGGCTCATTCTTCATCGACCCTACTTCGACTTCGATTAAAGGCGGAAAGGCCAGTTTGATTGTCGGTGCGCTGCGTCGCAGCGCAGGGACTTACACTGGTGATTACCAACTCACAATATCACCATATTTCTTCATGAGTGAGAAGGGCACGCTCTCGATGATTGTTTCGGATGAATCTCTTCGCAAGCTCACTCAAGGGATTCCAGTGTCTGTCACTGGTCAAGCCACCACGAAAAAGAGCGGCAAAACCAGAGCGGTCAATGCCAAGCTCACACCAGCGGTAAAGGACAGAGGATCTGTCACCTTTTACTTCACCGAAATGGACACAAAGTTGATCTTTAAGACCTCCTATCAGTTTGGAAACAACTGACCACGTGCCTGCAGAATCTTTAGTAGCACGCGCAATCCCCTATGAAAGGTGTCAGGTGAGTCTTGAGGAAACGGCGTGAATTACATGATCAGCTAGAGACCGCGTGACTTACGGAAGAGAACGCTTTGCCTGCGAGAAAACACGACCTCTTTTCCGTCTTTTAGCAGAAAAATGAGGCGTTCATCTTCGAGGATTCGTGATTGCTTTACGTGGCTGAGGTTGACAATGCAGCCCCTGCTGGCGCGAAAGAAGATTGAGCTCTCCAGCCTGCGCTCGCAGTCCCCGAGAGAGCGCCGAATGAGAAGCTTGCCGGCGGGAAAATGGACGAGCGTAAAGTTCCGCCAAGCTTCGAGAAGAGAAATGTCCTCGATTCGCACGATCCGACATTCGATATCATCAGTCAGGAGAACGAAATCGTCACGATGAGCTATGGCGGGCTTGCTTTCCTCGCTCTCCGCAGCGGGAGAAGGCGACCCCTCCGATTCTTTCTGGACTGCCACTGCGAGTGGCGTGTGGTTCTTAAAATTGATGGGAAAATAGAGTTGCGAAACGGGTATATCACTCTCATCTTCAAGGCAATCGGGTGAACACCTGATCAAATGATACGGCCATCCTTGATCGCGGGAATTGTGTCGTGATATTACACGATAGTTAACCGCGCGGTCTTGATCGACCAGATACAAGAAGCAAGAAAGACGCCCGAAAAGCTGCTGACCCTACTACAATCGACGCCCGTCGAGCGTGACCGGTTTGTTTCCCACCTCTATGAGTCCCGCAGGGAGTATCATAGGACGTGCGAAACTTCCGGGAAGTCCGTCAAGCAAATCGAGCGGTGCGTCATCGCGAGCTTCATGCCTGAAGCGGTGCGCCGCTGAACAGTTCCGTTAGCTGCTTAGCACGCGCGAGAAGCGCAGAATGCTTTCTTTGACTCGCTCGGGCTTGTCGGGGGCGTTGGCAATTTCGTAACGCGTCAGCCGTTCTAGAGACATTGTCCCCCTCGGGCACCTCCCTGTCCCAAATTAAGGGTGAAACCTCTAGCACTCATCCGTTTCAGTAGTTAGGCTGCATTATAATGTTTCTCAGTACAATCTCAGTACCAAGAGCGGATTGGAAAGTCTCCGCGATCATCCTGCTGAGTTGTTTTCTGTTCTCCGGTTCCCTGCGGGCGCAAGCCCCATCACCACCCGCACCGCCACCGGTAGCACCCGAGAACGCTCCGCCGAAGCTCCCGCCGGAAACGCTCAATCAGCTGCTTGCTCCCATCGCGCTTTATCCGGATGCTCTCATCGCATTGATCCTGCCTGCCTCGACGGTTCCGTCCGATGTCGTGCTTGCCGCGCGTTTTATTTCGTCAAGCGGCGATCCAGCGCAGGTGGCAAACCAACCGTGGGACGACAGCGTCAAGTCGCTCGTCCGTTATCCGGACGTCGTAAAATGGATGGAGCAAAACCTGGAGTGGACGACACAGGTCGGCGAGGCCTTTCTTGACCAACCGGCTGACGTGATGAATACCATTCAGCAGCTCAGGGCCCAGGCAATAGCCGCGGGCAACCTCACCGATTGTCCGCAGCAGAGGATCGTGAAGGAAGAAAGCTGCATTCGGATCGTGCCGGCAGAATCCGAGATGATCTATGTGCCGCGATACGATCCGGAAGTTGTGTATGTGCAGCCGTACGACCCGTATCTCGGACCAGCGTTGACCTTTGGTGTCGGGTTTGCCGTCGGCTCATGGCTGAATTACGATTGCGATTGGCCAGGGCGCAGGGTGTGCGTGGGCGACTGGAATCCAGGATGGAAACACAAATGGAAGCGGGATCGCGGCGGCGATACAATCAATGTCGTAAATATTAACGGCGACACTGCGCGGATCTGGCAGCCTAGCGCGAAGATCCAGCGCAAGCAGTGGCAACGCGAGCGCAATTACAACGACAACGCGACCTCCAAGGCGAACGATTCCTCGCAAAAATTCAAGGCAGGGCAATCCAAAACAACCAAGGATTCACAGGGTGCCCGGACTGAAAGGTCTAAGGGAGGTTCCCAACGTTCTGCGGCGTCCTATTCCAAGCCGAGCAAAGCGCAACCTGGAGGCGCCACTGGCAAGAAGGGTGGAGGAGGACACAAGTCCGGCAAAAAAGGGGGCGGCAACAAAGGGGGCAAAGGCAAAGGTTGAGTCTCTCGGAGAAAGAAGCTCAGTTCCCTAGGAGCGATTCGGAAAGGCGCGATCTCCTGGTTTCCATTTCCGTTTAGGAATCTTTGCAATGATCCGAATGCGTCTGGCGATGAGACTCCGGATCCCTACCGATCAACGGAATCCAAATCCAAACACAACCACTGGAGCCGGATTATAATAAACTGGCCGGTAATAGGGCGCCTGATAGTAAGGTCGATAATAACGGACCGGCCGGTAATAACCGTAATTGTTCCAACCGCGCTGATAATAACCGTAGTCGCAATTGTTTCGATGATAGTGCTTTTTGCGCCCCGCCTGTGCGGGGGTCGCCAACAAAGCGAACGCTGAGACAGCCGCGACCACTGTCAGAAGGCATGATCTCGTCCTCATATCAAGTTAGACATGTTTCGTTGATGCGATATTCAAAAGGAATAGGGCAATCAGTTAGTGCTTTCAACTAGAAAATGTCTCTTTGTCGATCGATCGACCCAGCTTCCCTTGACAAATCAGGGACATACAAACACCCCAGCACGAGGGGCAATCGTTCAAATCGGGGGTCATCGCGCTCTTTATTGGAACAGGGAGCGCGGAATTCTAAACGCTACGGCGAGCGCAGTTCGCGCAGATACTGCGTGAGACTCTCCGCCCTGCCCAAGTCTATCTTCGCCCGGCGCGTCCCGCCGCACAACCGCGCCAAGAGACTTTTTATTGCCACCACCGCGCCAATCCTGAAGACTAGAGTTAGCGCACTGTTATATGACCGAAAGAGAATACGAAGCCCTTTATGAGGCACTTGTGGCGGCGCACAAGATTCTGCCGGGAGACAAGCATTGCGATGAGAAAGATTCAGAGTTACGCAAAAAGATCCAGAAGCTTGAGAAGGCTGTGCGAAAACGTCAAAAGAAAGTTGCCCGAGCTGAAGGCGAGAAGGGATAAAGAGGTCCTGCGCTCGAAATCACGCTGCCCAGAGACGAACTCTAGTGCGCGGCGACGATGTCGCCGACCTGTTCATCATACCCAAAGTGATACGAACGAAGCGATCTGCAGCACGTCGTAGCCAAGCATTCCCGCGTCAAAGACAAGGAGGGCACTTGTTATGATTTTCATTGTTTCGGTAGTCCCTATTGAAGTTACACTTGCAGGCTTAAACCAGTCATCCGCCTCAGTATTAGCACGATCCGTGCCAATACTCGTGGCGTTAAAATCATAGGCAGTCCTCGATTGCCCAATCGATATGGTGTTACATGATTGTGAACGGCGCGGCCCTGATATCAAGAGAGCCGGAGAGCTCTCCTGTGTAGGCCAGACGACGGCTGCACAAGAGCTACACGAGAGAGAACGGCTTGCAGGCGCTCGACAAAGCGCGGCACACCGGTTCGCCATCCTCATTCAGGCAGCTTCGGAAACCTTCCACGCTCTTGACTTCGATTATGCTCTGGTCTTGTAAATCACTTCAATGCGAACGCGAGTTACGCCCGACTTCATCATGTTCAGCTGGCGCGCGGCGGCTCGACTAACGTCGATGATCTTCTGACAACACCGCAAATGTCAGCACTATCATCGCAGGAATGGGCAATAGGGCTCGCATGGGTTGGCGCGATCTTCCGAACTGTACGTCATTGAGCGGCTTCGCGAAAGTGACATCATTTCAGCCATCTTGCTGAGAGAGCCCCTGCCGCTGATTCTCCGGACAACCCAGCGACAGATTGGATTCGCAGACGTTGCAATTTCGATCTATAGTAGGAAGCACCTGTGGACCGGCCCGTCCTTGTCTTTGCGCCTGGCGCTGGCGCCCCGTCCTCGCACCATTGGATGCGCCGATGGAGAGACTTGCTACATACTATCGGCGACGTCTGGACCTTCGACTATCCGTATATGGTCGAAGGACGAAAGCGCCCCGATCCTTTGCCGAAGCTCATCGTTGCTCATTGCGAAGCTTTGGCACAGGCCCGGCAAACGCATGAAGGCCCGGCGATTCTAATTGGAAAGAGCATGGGTTCGCGAGTTGGGTGCCACGTCGCGTTGGAAAGAAGAGTCGCTGCCGTTGTTTGCCTCGGTTATCCACTCTGCGCCGGAGGTGACCCGGCGAAGCTTAGAGACAAGGTGCTGCGGGAATTATCAACGCCGATTCTTTTCGTCCAGGGAACGCGTGATCCGCTCTGCCCTCTGGATCTCCTCGAGCGCGTGCGCGGGGAAATGCGTACGGTGAACGAACTTCATATTGTGGAAGGAGGCGACCATTCGTTGTCTGTCACCAAGAGCCGGCTCACCGCAAGCGGGGAAACCCAACATGAAGTAGACCAGCGCATCTTGCGAGCAATAAGGGAATTTGGCACCCCGCTGTAATGAATGGGTTTCGGGTCCTTCGCGCCGATCGTCGTCTCGCCGGATCCCCTCAAGACTGCACGGAGCTCCGAGCCGAGTTCACACCACGGAGAATCAGTTTGATGGCGATCGATTCACTCGCCAGCGCTCTGCCGGTCAGTACAGACGCAGTGAAGCAGGAAGGCAGCAGCAAGGCATCGATCTCCGCAATCTCCAGAAGGAAGTGGAAAAATCGCTGCCGTTCCAGACCGGCAAGCCGGCGCCCGAAACGCTGCAATGTCAGTCGCAGAACGCGGTCGAATCCGCCGGGCAACAGCCCCATCGATTCGCTCTTTCCCAGGGATAGGGCACCGCTTGAAACAGCTACGCTGCTGGGCCGACATCCGCGCGCCTTGCGCGAAACGAATAACTTTACAAAAACAAATCCTGGCCCGCCGCCTGAGCGCGACGGAGCGGTTCCCGATGAATCCTCCTTCACCGCGGTTTCGGACGCGGGCCACAACCCCCTGCTCGATATGCCTCAATGCGAAACCTGCGGAAACGACTACGACAAGGCGATGCAAGTCACCATCGCCGGAGAGTCGCACTGGTTCGACTCGTTTGAATGCGCCATCCACGCGCTAGCGCCAGCTTGCGTGCACTGCGGATGCAAGGTGATCGGCCACGGCGCGGAGGCGGGCGGAAAGTTCTTCTGCTGCGCTCACTGCGCAAAACAGGAGGGCGTGCGCGGGGTCGATGATCGAATGTGACGCGGCCGCACATGGGAACCGCCTCCGGCCCGACGCGAGACTAGCGCGTGTGGCAAACGATTGCCTAAAAATTCGCCGCCCGCCGACCCGCCGCTCGCCGGCTTCGGCCGCGTCATTGGGCGCAGCCGCTACGTCGCGCTCATCGCGGTCGTCGCCGTGTTGCTCGTCTCGCTCACACTCTTTCTGCTCGGCGCCCTGAACGCTTTGCCGTGACGTGGAAGGCATGGAGCGAATCTATTGCGCGCGTCGAATTCGCTCCGACCGATCTGCTCATCGAAATCCTCGGCGTCATCGACGTGATGCTGCGCGCGGTCGTTTTCTACATCATCGGCGTGCTGATCCTTCTCAATTTCCCATCTTCCAAAGCATGAGACAAATTGCAAACCAAGCGAGCGTTCCGAACGCCGCCAGATAGATTCCAACAACGAGGCCCATCGCGATACAAACGCTGCCTGTGATGATCACTGCCACAGCCGCCGCCTGGATGAGCCGCAACCGGCGCAAATCCCGGGGCGGTTTGAAGAGTCCGGCAAGCTCGTCCGTGCTCGTGAAGGAGGCCGTCGCCTGGGCAAGACGCTTTTTGGAAATGTCAGCCGCTTTGCACTTTGGACACCAATGCTCATAGACTCCGCTTTTGTAAGTAACTACCTTGTGCCCCTTCGGAAGGTATCCTACCACTTCTCCGCAACCTCCTGCGCAGAAAATCGGAATATTACTGGCTTCATCGTCAGGGCATTGAACAAGCCGCTCGCGCGACCCTTCCGGCGTCAGTGGCTCGCGACGACGGTGAAACTGTTGCTGCTCGACATCAGAATGCGTCTTCAGCCATTGGGGGATGGCAACCATGAGCTTCTTTTTAAGGGTTCGAACGTTTGGGGATTGGAGAAACGGAACGAACTTATGACGTAAATAGCATGAAGCATTGGTAAATGCAAAAAAAAATCAACAAAAATTGGAATAAATCAGCTCGCGCAAAAATAACGCGGAGTTCAAGAGATCCAACCCGCTCCTTGTAGGTCCTCGTTGGGTTGTTCGGAAGGGACAAATCGGTGAAAATTTATTAGTAGGATACGCTCCGGCTAATGTGGCTCGCCGTAGATAAAGTCATCCATCATCACAATGTCTTTTTTCCCATCATCCGGGCCGGGTGCCGTGTCGCCTGTTGTGATTCGGACTCGTGCGATGAGCGAGTCGGGGTTGTCGAACACGATGCCGAAAAAGGAAAGGCTCGAGTCGCCTGGAGAGGCCGGCACGAAACTGCTGAACAGCAACCTATTGTCGGCGCCGAAATCGCGTCATACGGCAGCTATGAAGTAATCAGCAACCGTGAGAGTTTCGTCTTCAGACTGGTCCATTTCTCCTTGCCACGCACGAACGTGCGCACATAGTAGCGCCCGTTCCGATAACGATAGAGAAACTGAACTTGAGTGGGACTCCAAACGGTCTCTTTTTCTACGGTCTTTTGCATGGCATTTCGCGGTGATTGCACGTAGACCGTATAAACCGACCGTATAAAAGTTTGACTTGCGTCATAAGTAACTAACAATCAATTGGAAGGGTGGCTGAGTCTGGTTGAAGGCACTCGACTCGAAATCGAGCGAACAGGAAACTGTTCCGTGGGTTCGAATCCCACCCCTTCCGCCAGAATCGAGCGCAGCGAGATTGTCGTGACGTGGTGGTGGGATGAGAACGCCTTACAGAAAATTCTATGAAGGTCAAATGGCTAGCGGAATAGCCGTTTGGTGACCAAAACTTGATTATGAATCGGAAGGGGTGGGATTATCTCGCCTATCGGCGAGCTCTGCGAGTTGGCTTCGCCCGAGGAACCGTACTGGCGCGCGTGGCAGTCGAACTAACCAAAGGCCAAAGCCGGGCGAGGAAGAATCGAGCATTTTGGCCAAGGTGGACAAAGCGAAAAAGTCACTGGTGAAATCACCAGTGAGTCACTCCCCAAATTGGGAGCGAGTCACAGCTAAAATTGGCTGTGAGTCATTTGTCGGCTTGTCCTACCCTCTCCCGGTAGTCGGAGGGCAAGGCGAGGCTCCTTAGAGCCGGGAAATGACATCAGGGAGCAAGGCATCTGACTGCCCAACCGCATAGTTTGCCGGCCTTTTGGGGGTGTGATGACAGTCGGGGTCTAAACGATTAGTTGCGGAAGGTATTGCTAGCAGAACTGTGCGCTTACCACGCGTGCGCATATCGCGAGGTTTTGTGCGCAAATTAGCGCTATCATCCAAGATTCAAGTTACATATAACTGCGGGCATCAAGCTCCGTCCAAAACGAATCTTCCGCCGTGCCCAACCGCGAAGAACGTATTACCAAACAACCACTTACCTCGAACAAGAAGAAAATATTGGCTGATCCCCTGGAGTTCCGAGAACCCCCCCAGATTTTTTGCATTTTAAAGTGAGTATTTAGTTCCTAGTATGAATGTTTGTTCACTTCAGGTCATGACAACCCCACACTAAGAGGAGAGAAAAGATGGCAAAGGAATTAGAAGGTAAGGTCGCCGCTGTCACCGGCGGGGCGTCGGGCATCGGACTGGCCAGCACCGAGGCGATGCTTGCGGCTGGCGCGCGCGTGGTGCTGGTCGACCGCGATGAGGCGGCGCTAACGGCACTCCGCGAAAAGCACGGCGACGCGGTGATTCCGCTGGTCATCGATCTGCTTGACGCGAAGAGCTGCGCGACGCTGATGCCGCAGATCCTGGGGAAGGCAGGCCAGCTCGACATCCTGCACGCCAATGCCGGTATTTATATCGGCGGCGACTTGGTCGATGCCAACACGGACGCGATCGACAGGATGCTAAATCTTAACATCAACGTGGTGATGAAAAACGTCCACGATGTCCTGCCGCATATGATCGAGCGTGGTACGGGCGACATCGTGGTGACGAGTTCGTTAGCGGCCCACTTTCCCACGCCGTGGGAGCCGGTCTATGCGTCGTCCAAATGGGCTATAAACTGCTTCGTCCAGACTGTACGCCGCCAGGTCTTCAAGCACGGCATCCGCGTTGGCTCGATCTCGCCCGGTCCCGTCATTACCACGCTTATCGCCGACTGGCCGGAGGAGAAATTGAAGGAGGCAAAGGAGTCAGGCAGCCTGATCGAAGCAAGTGAGGTGGCCAATGTGGTGATGTTCATGCTGACACGGCCACGCGGGATGACCATTCGCGACGTGGTCATGCTGCCCACCAATTTTGACCTCTGACTGTCTTTAAGGCCCGAATCGCAAAGAACGAGGCAAGTTTTTAGGCGGCTTTTGCAAGGAGGCGAGCGTTTTCGAGCATGTGCTGGATTTCTTGATCTTGTCATATCCGAGGAGCTGGACCGCCTCCGGCAACAGGGCTTCGACCTTTTCGTTTCTGACGTCGCGTTTGAATTTTTGGTGAGGCGGGCCATTCACAAAGCACTCGGAGCGCGCCCCATGAAAAAGACTGTTCACTTTGTCGATCTCGGCGAAAAACGATTTTTTGAGTTCGGGAACTGAAGCCATATTCCGCCTGATGTTGCGTGATTTTTCATAAGCCACTTTATACCGCCAAAACAACATACTCGTCGCTTTCCAGATGCAAGCATGGCGCAGGCTTTCTCGATCCGGCTCCTGCGCGTTTCCGGTTGCTTGGCTGAGCTTATCCAGAGAATCCATTCCCGGCGCGCGATTGGGGTGATATCCGTCCACAATGCCTGCGCCAGGGGGGCCGCTGCAAGGGTTTTGCGTAGATCCGTTGGCACCCTGGTCTCAGGTTCTTCTCCGGCCCGCGTAATCTCCACCGTTACCGTGTCTCCAGCGTCTGCGCCTGCAGCGTCGTGCATGGCTTTGTTAACTCTGAGCCAGTGACTTCCTTTGCCGTTTGGTTCGAGAGCGGCTCGAAAAGGGAAGCCATTAATAGTTCCCTCAACCATCGTCATACCTCGTGATGGAAGCTTCGCACTCGCGTTCTTGGGCAGAGTTAGAAGGGTCCACGATCCAATGTTTTCGGTTGCCTTGGGCCGAAATAACTTGGCACTGAAGCGAATCGTTGACTTGTTTTCTTGCCGTTTAGCCATCTAGTAAACGTCACCTAGATCCTGAGAAAAATTTGTTTCTTTACAGCTCACTTTGTGAACAAGGCACAAACAAAACGTCGTCGGCCCTTCCATCCGCGCACTCCGAATGCGCAAGGGATGGTCGCAGGAAATCACTATCCACGCGCTTGAAAATGGCTGGCTGGAACTGCTCGCGAAGCAGGCTTGGGAAAATTGAATGTGGTCTGATCACCGTCAGGGATCGCGATTTACCGCATTTTCTGAACGTCTTCGCAACAAGTTTCGAGGCGCTTAACCCTGCGCAGGTTTTCAGGCGCTAAAAATCTTCGGGTGGCTGGGCGGCGCTAAACCATTCCAACGTTAGCTCGCGATGCCGGGAGACGAATAACTTTTTTCTTTTATCCGGCCGAAGCGTTTGCGCCAGACCCCTTCTTAATGTTCACAACCCGAACTGCCTCTTGATTCCGCCGATGAAGGTTGCGTCGTCGGCTTGCTTACGTTGTGCGACAAGCACCTTGGCATCCTCGCCGGCCGTGTAGCGCAACTGGTTTGTGCCGTCGGTGGCCGCCTGATAAATGACTTCGGCAACCATACCGGGCTCTGACGCGTTCTGGAGGAGTGCGCCGATGGCTCCCATCAACTTTTGCACGACTTCCTGGTATTCTATTAGACTTTCATCATTCATGAAATCGAACGAGCGGCCGGCGAAATCCGTTTTGATTGCGCCGGGTTCGACGATTTTCATTTTGCAACCAATGGCCTCCAATTCGAAGGTCAATGCCTCGGAGATGCCTTCCACGGCGAACTTCGTTCCGTGATAGAGAGAGCCCAAAGGGAAAGTCATCTTGCCGCCGATGGAGGAAATGTTGATGACCATGCCGCTCTTGTTCTTCCGGAAATGCGGCAAGATTGCCTGCGTGACCTGAATCAGGCCGATGACGTTGACATCGAACTGCCGGCGGATGTTCTCGATGGGTGCGGCTTCCAGAACGCCGTAGGCGCCATAGCCGGCGTTGTTCAGGAGCACGTCGATCGCCCCGAACCGCTCGATGCCTTTTTGAATTGCATCCTCAATCGTGGCCGGCTCTTGGACGTCCAATCGCGTCACCAGCACGTTCTGGAGTTTGTCGAGTTCGGTTTCAATCTCTGGCTTTCGCATCGTGGCGACGACGTTCCAGCCTTTGGCTTGAAAATGTTTGGCAGTGGCTTTGCCGATTCCGCTGCTTGATCCTGTGATAAGTATGGTCTTGCTCATAGTTCGTGTTCACTAGTTTTTTTGGTTCGCCTGTTTCTTGAAGACTCTAGGCCTAACTACACCCCTGATCATCTTGGTATTGCATCCAGATTCTTCATCACGTTCCTGAACACGGCATAGTCGGACGAGAGCAACGCCGCTCTAGCGGAATGCGCCAATCTACCGGCAAATCCAGCGTCTGCTGAAAATGGTTGTGACAATGCGAATAGACGCCACAGACAGATCCGAGCGTGGCCAGTGATTTGCGGTTTTCAACTCGGCCGTAGTGCCGCAGGACTGGCAGGACAATTTCGCGGCCTGAGAATTACGATTAACAAAAAGGGGTTTGAGTGGTCCTCCCACGCGCGGGGGCGTTGGCCCCCAAAAGCGCCTATCCCTCCCGCCGGATGCGAAGCGCCTTGATTCGCGAGGCTAGCGTCGTGGGCTTCATGCCAAGTAGCCGCGCCGCGCCGCGCGATCCGGAGACGCGACCATCGCTCGCGCGGAGGGCGGCCTCGATGTTCGCCCGTTCCTGATTTCGTAATGCCTCACGCGTAATAATTGGCGCGGGAGCCGGCGTTGCGACAGTCGGAGTGCGCGCCTCGAGCGACCCGAGCTCGAGCGAGCGACCCTTTGAGAGGATTGCCGCACGCTCGATTACGTGTTGGAGCTCGCGCACGTTGCCGGGCCAGTCGTATGACTGGAGTCGTTGCGTGTCCGACGGCGTGAGCTTGAGGCGACTGCGCTTGAGCTTGCGACAGCAAGCATCGGCGAAGTTCCGCGCCAACGCGGGAATGTCCTCACGCCGGTCGCGGAGCGGCGGAACGAAGATCGGAAAAACGCTCAGTCGAAAATATAGGTCCGACCGAAATCTGCCCGCCTCGGCCTCTCGACGAAGGTCACGATTCGTCGCCGCGACGACGCGGACGCTCACCTTGCGCGCGCGCTCTTCGCCAACGCGCTCGAAAGTGCCTTCCTGCAGCACGCGCAAAAGTTTTGGCTGCAGCGCGAGCGGAATTTCGCTGACCTCATCAAGGAACAATGTCCCGCCGTCCGCCGCCTCGAAGCGTCCCATTCGGTCGCGCAGGGCCCCAGTGAAGCTCCCGCGCGCATGCCCGAAGAACTCGCTTTCGAAAAGCGTTGCAGGGATTGCGCCGCAATTCACCTTAGCCATCGGCCTGCCTTTGCGATTGCTGCACTCGTGGATCGCTCGTGCGACAAGTTCCTTGCCGGATCCGGACTCGCCCTGGATGAGCACCGTCGCGTCCGTCGGGCCAACGAGTGAAATTTGATCGAGCACCTGACCCAGGGCCGGAGAGCTGCCGACGATCGCGCTGCTCGTGCCGCTTTCTACTTCCTCGCGCAGGTATTCGTTCTCCGCCTCGAGCTTTCGCCGGAGTTCCTCGATCTGCGCGAAGGCCCGCGCATTCGTGAGCGCGATGGCGGCATAATCCGCAAAGATCCGCAACCAACGAAACTCTTCCTCGTTAAGCCGCTTCCGATCGAAAACAGCCAGCACCCCGAGCACTCCGCCGGAATAAATGAGCGGCTGTGCAGCCATCGTCTGCACGTCCTCTTCGGCGATCCAGTCGGGGTCCGCCACCCATTCGGACTCCGGTTTCACCTCGGTGAAGATGAGCGATTGGCCGGTAGCCGCGACTTGGCCGATTTTGCGCACGCCGATGGGAAACCGGCGGAACCGGCCTGTCGTCTTGCCGTAGTCGCGCTCGGAGTCGACGGGATTGCCCGCGCTGGCGCACAGGTGCAAGCAGAGCGTTTGATCGGGGCATTCCGGGCGCATCCGGCATTCCGCGCAAATGTCGCCCGGCGCAATGAGCCATACGCGGGTTAGAACGACATCCCGGGATTGGGCAATCCCGCGCACCATAGTCTTCATAATCGCCTGGGGCTCGTGCTCCGCGGCGATCGTCAGCATTAAGTCAGGAAAATTTTCGACGATCACGAGGTCCGATCGGGTCGATGATGGATCTAACGATAAATCGTAAAACTGCGTCCGTAAATTCGTAAAAAACGAAAATTCGTCCGGCCACCTCCGCGCGATCACATTGCATAAGTCATTGTCCATAAACCGCTATCTCGGTTTGGAACTCCTGGCACGCCATATGATTCGTTACGACACCAATGGATAAGCTATTGATGCCACCCAATTGTTCTGAGCCAGATACGCTCGACGTCTTTTGCACGAATCAAGCGAAACTTACATCCGAACTAAAGCAACATTACGACTTCATCGTCTGTGGTTCGGGCTCCTCCGGTTCGGTGGTAGCGCGCCGACTGGCCGAAAATCCGGATGTCAGCGTGCTGCTGCTGGAGGCAGGCGGCAGCGACGATGTGCCAGCGGTCGTGGAAGCCGGTCAATGGCCCATGAACCTTGGAAGCGAGCGGGACTGGGCTTTCCAGGCCCAACCGAATCCCCACCTCAACGGACGCTCCATTCCGATGAGCATGGGCAAGGTACTAGGAGGTGGGTCGAGCATCAATGCGATGGCCTGGGCGCGCGGGCACAAGAACGACTGGGACTTCTTCGCATCGGAGGCGGGCGATCCAGCATGGAGCTATGAGTCAGTGCTGAATACCTATCTTCGCATCGAAGATTGGCATGGTGCGCCAGACCCGAAGTACCGCGGAACAGGAGGGCCCGTTTTTGTCGAGCCCGCGCCGAACCCCAACCCGATTGCTCCTGCCATGCTCGAAGGCGCCCGGTCGATTGGGATTCCGACCTTTGAAAATCAAAACGGTCGCATGATGGAGGGCGAAGGCGGCGCGTCGATCTTGGACCTCCGAGCTCGCAATGGAAAACGCCAATCCGTTTTCCGTTCTTATGTGTTCCCGCACATGGACCGGCCGAACCTAACTGTTCTCACTCATGCCTTGGTCACTCGGCTAACCTTCGAGGGTAAGCGAGCCACGGGCGTTGAGATTTCCTACAACGGCAGCACCTATCGCATTCGCGCGGGCCTTGAGATAGTGCTGTCGCTCGGTGCGATTCACACGCCGAAGGTCCTCATGCAATCTGGTATCGGCGATCAAGCTGAATTGCGGCGCTTGGGAATCCCGGTCGTGCAGCATCTGCCCGGCGTAGGGCAGAACTTTCAAGACCACCCAGCTATCGGCTGCGTCTGGGAATATTCGGAGGCACTGCCGCCGCGCAACAACTTGGGCGAAGCAACCTTCTTCTGGAAGAGCGACTCTGCACTTGCCAGTCCGGACTTGCAGACTTGCCAGGTAGAAGTGCCGTTCTCGAGCGCCGAGAATGCAGCGAAATTTGCTTTACCTGGTAGTGGTTGGACATTGCTCGGTGGCATCGTACGGCCGAAGAGCCGAGGCCACATCCGTCTGACGGGTCGCAATCCACTCGACCCGGTTCAGATCGAGGCAAATTATTTGTCTCACCCGGACGATCTTAAGGCTGCGATAGCCTCAGTGGAACTCTGTCGCGAGATAGGCAACTCCGCCGCGCTTCGCCCCTTCACCAAGCGCGAGCTGATGCCAGGGAATTTGAAAGGGGTGGCACTCGAAAACTTCATCCGCGATGCCGCCGTGACCTACCACCATCAGACCTGCACCGCCAAGATGGGACGAGACGCGATGTCGGTGGTGGATGGCAGTCTTAGAGTCTATGGAATCGAAAACCTTCGCATTGCCGATGGCTCCATCATGCCACGGGTGACAACCGGCAACACCATGGCTGCGTGCGTGATCATCGGTGAGCGCGCCGGCGAGCTGCTGTGCGCCGCACACAAGATGTCAGGAGCCGAGGCGTATTCGAATCAAACGCCATTCGCACAGCAGACAGTTCCATCATGCCGTGGGTCACAGCTGGCAACACGATGACACCCTGCGTTGTTATCGCCGGGGCGTACAGGAGAGATGTTGAAAAAGGACGATACAATTATGAATAGCTCAATGGAGATAGAAAAGGAAAGAGAGACCAAACTCAAGTCAGCAAAGATTGAAGACGGTTTCTACAACATTATCGGCGGTCAGAGATTAGCTGCGGCCCGGAAATTGTCGGTCATTAATCCAGCTACGGGCAAGGAGCTGGCAACCGTTCCAGATATCGACGCTGCTTTACTGGACGACGCGGTAGATGCGGCGAGAAAGGCATTTCCTGCGTGGCGGGCACTTCCGTTCGCAAGGCGCAAGGAAATCCTCAGTGAGGTTCTCACTGAGATCGACCGCCATGCCGAAGAGTTGAGTGTGCTTCTCACTGCGGAGCAAGGCCGCCCGTTATTTCAGGCACGATGGGAGATCGATCTGCTCACCAAGCTCTTTGGGCCGGCGTTCATCCAAATCGATATTCCTGAAATTGAACAGGACGTGGCGCACATCGGGCATGTATTCAAGCGCTACACACCCATTGGCGTTGTCGGCGCTATCAGCCCCTGGAACTTACCGGTACTTCTTTCCTTTGCCAAAGCACTCGCTGCCCTGCTGGTGGGAAACACGGTTGTCTTAAAGCCGTCACCGTTTACGCCACTTACCGTACTCCGAATTTCCGACTACATTCGTGAACTTCTGCCCCCAGGAGTCCTTAATACTGTCACTGGCGGTGATGAGCTCGGTCCCTGGATGACTTCGCATCCCGGAATCGATCACATCAGCTTTACCGGCTCGACAGAAACAGGGAAGCGTGTGTTGGCGTCGGCTTCCGCAACTCTAAAACATGTCACTCTCGAACTTGGTGGAAATGATCCGGGGATTGTTCTCGCTGATGCTGATCCAAATGCAATTGCGGAGGGTTTGTTCAAGAGCATGTTTGTGTTAAGCGGGCAAGGTTGCATTTGCCTTAAGCGGCTTTACATCCACGAAAATATTTATCCTGCGGTAACGGACGCTTTGGTCGCCGTCGCTCGTTCTGCAAGAGTTGGTGATGGATTTGACCCGGACACCGTGCTGGGACCTGTTCAGAACCACTTGCAGTACCAACGGCTGCAATCCGCCTGGGAGGAGATTACAAAAAGCGGAGCCACTATCCTCTTCCGCGGCGATGTGTCGGCGAATGGGAAGGGCTTCTTTTTTCCGGTAACGCTTCTTGATAATCCGCCCGAGGATGCAAGTTTCGTCGCACACGAAATCTTTGGACCCATTCGTTCCGTCTTTAAGTATAAGACTGTGGACGAAGCAATTCGTCGTGCCAACAACACTTCGTATGGACTTGGGGCCTCAGTCTGGGGGAACAATTCAGATGAACTTCAACGAGTAGCCCGCCAAATAGAGGCAGGGACAGTGTGGATCAACCAACATGCCATTCGGAATCCGTTCGTGCCTGCTGCCGCCTATAAGAATTCGGGCATTGGAGTGGAGTTGGGAGAAGAAGGTCTTCGGGAGTTTTGCCATATTCAGGTGATCGGCACTCAGAAGTGGTAGCCTGAAGCTTTTGTGTCGCATTCCTCGCCAGCCCCGAAGCATCCTACGTCACTGGTGCAGTGCTGAATGTAGACGGCGGCTTCAACGCATGAACAAGATCAGCAAACCGTGGAGGAGCTGAGGTGCTTTAGCTCGACGAATTACCCAGGCCTGTCCCGCAGCAAGGCGAGGTTCGCATCAGAGTTGAAGCTATCGGGCTCAAATGCTTCGGACAAAACGAAAGGCTTATGAATCAGGAAACTCGAAAATAAAATAGCAGTTGTAACTGGCGGTAGCGCTGGCACTGGCTTGGACTCGAGCCGGAGACTAACAACACGAGACACAATGGAAGGACAACAATTAAGCACACCGAGAGCCTGCAAGAGATCTCCTGCGTTAACCAATTCGACGTGGTACAAGGGTATTCTTGTTAGCCACATGGCGGGGACCACCGATAATAACGGAGCGTTTGACCTCACTATCACTAAGATGAGACGGGGCACCGAACCACCGCCCCATGTCCACTCGCGAGAAGATGAGCTTTTCTACCTTCTTTCGGGTGAGATCAGGGTGTATGTCGAGGGTGAAGTCTTCCCGGTGACAGCCGGAGAATGCGTGTTTCTTCCTCGCCGAAAGCCCCATGCATTCCTTATTACGTCTGAGGAGGTCCACATGATCGCCCTTTTGGTTCCTGGCGGCTTCCTTGACGCAGTCAACAAGATGAATGTTCTGGCAGAGCGAATGGATGTACCGACTGATCTCGATACCGTGACCTATGCGAACGCGAAGCTCACGCATACGATCAAGGTGTTTGAGCAGTGTGGAGTACCGATTTCTGGCCACAGTTGAGATACACGCAAAACTACCAGAATACCCACTCTAGCATCATGAAAAAACTTGAGAATAAGGTCGCAGTAATCACCGGTGGCACGTCAGGCATGGCACTTGCCACGGCCAAGCTCTTCGTCGAGCACGGCGCATACGTCTTGATCATTGGTCGAGACAAGGCCGACTGGATAAGGCGGTAAAGAAAGTTGGCTAAAACGTCACCGGGGTGTTTGGCGATGCCGCCAATCTTGATGATCTTGACCGCCTTACGAAACAGTCAGGAAGGAGAAGGGCAAGATTGATATCCTTTTCGCCAGCGCGGGTCGTGGCGAGCTCGCCGCAATCGGCGAGGTGACCGAGGACCATTTCGACAAAATCGTCGGGCTGAGCAGGTCCGAGCGGCTGCCTAAACCATCCGCAGCAAATAAACGAACGCGCGTTCCTGAACCCGCCGAAGCCGGGGGATTAAACCGTCTGCAGACAACGGCTAGCCGCTGAAAAGGCAACCGGCTTGCGTAACATAACGTAGGACTTTTCAGTGCCTCGCTTCTCGCGTCGCTGAATGCTGTATCCCCGGTAGGAAAGACCGGTCGAGTGCGAAATGGCAATCATCGGAGAAAACCACAAAGATCCCCGCGAGAACCAGTCTTCGCGGTAGCTGTTATCTAAGAACTACAAGCGTCCGAGCATGCTTTTTCGCTCTGCTCGACAGGCTTTGGTAAACTCGTGCCAGGGATCGGCCGGCCCCCAGAGCTGTTGCCATTCCTTAAAGGTCATCGAGGGGCGCTTGTAAGCCTCGATGATGTCCTCGGCAACCTTCTCGGCCGCCGCCAAGACCGGTTCACTGCTGATCATTCGGATACGACCGATGAGGGAATACGTCGTAATGAGCGAAGGCTGCGCGGAGAGGTCGTCGAGAGTTCGATTAAGCGATTCCTTATAAAGGTCTGCGACTTCCTTGAGAAATTCGGCGTAAAGCTCTTCGCGATTCGCTACATCCTTCACCAGCATCTCACGACGCGCAACGTAGCGCTGGTTGAAGAACGTCGTTGCGAAACTGGTTAAACCGCCGACAGCCGACCCGAGGAGGGCAGAAACGGCGGCGATGATCGAGGAATCCATGAATGCTGGTGAATCTGCCGTCTGGTGATAACCGAACTATTGTTTAGACTTTAGCGATTTTGCCCGCCTACCGCGGGCTTCAATCAACCTGATTGTTAGAAGAATTGAAGCTCATATGACTGAGGAGGCAGCGCACGAATGGTCGCCGCCAGACCGCCGAAGCCCCACAACAATCATCATGCGCGCGTTCCCGGCATCAGTTTCGGCGATTGAGATACCATTAGTGTCCGCCATTGTTCGGTCTTGTTGTCTCATCTCTTTCTCAAGCTTTTGAGTGCCGAAATTTCAGAGAATCGTGGTTTTCTTACGGTCTCTCGAGGTGAAGAAGGGCGCCAGCGATTGATCAGGAGAATGACGAGAAACGTGGTCAAAAGTAGCTAGGAGATTACAACGACCCCGGCCCTCAACTTGGGACCGCCCGAGCTCTGCCTCTAAAAACGCGCGGCTCCCGCCGGGGTTCCGCTGGAGCCCGGTCCGCTACGTCCTTCGCCGGTATGTCACGGCACATAGCGTAGCGCTGATTGAGATATGTGATTAAGAAAGTGTTAGACGGCCGATAGTCGAACCGAGAATGGCAGAAACGGCGGCGATGATCGAACTATCCATCGGCGACGGGCAAACCCAATCGTGTTCAAAGTTGACACGTTTTGAAGCGCCAAATGCAGGCTTCAATCATCCTTTGATGTTACAAAATGCGAGTTCACATCATTGGGAGTCGGCGGACGAATGGCGAGTTCGCGACGCAACCTAGAGAGGCCGGGCTCGACCCCATAGCGCGCATCATGCCGCCTTCTCATGGTCTGCATCGGCGTGGGGAGCCAAACTATCGAGGCGTGCCTCGAAACCGGGAAAGGAGAACACAAGACGCATCGCGATCACGCCGAATACAATGCCGACGAAGCGACTCCAGATGACGTCGAGTTCAGTAACGGGATGCGGCTTCTGAAGGATTGTCATGAATATTGCGATTCCCATTTGCCATCCGGCATATGCGATGCGCTTGGTGCCGGTGGAAAGCCACGCGGCCATTGCGGCGCCGAGTCCCAGCACGATCAACAGCCCCATCAAAGAGTCAAATCGTGGAATTAAGAAAACCACCGCCACCAATCCGTAGAGACCCCCCAGGATGACACCGCCGAGGCGGAGCCTTTGCTTGTGTTCCCGCTCTTCGGCAACGACGAGCGCCGTGACCACACAAGTGATCATGCATGTATGGATCTCAGTCCAATCAGCGAGTGACATTAACACATAGCAGCCCATGGTCGCCAGGGTTGCGCGGAGCGCAAACGAGGTGTAGACGGGGTTCGTCGACCAATCGGCTGCCAAGAATGAGCCCTTTTGGCGCTCCTTGGCTGGCGTTGATTCGGGAACAAGCAGGGCGGAACCTGCCCGAAAGAGTGGCTCAATCGCATCTCGCCAGCCGGACTCCGCTCCCATGAGATCTGGCGGACGGTCCAAGGGAGCTTCTTCACCGCGTAGGACACGGAGACGCAGTTGCCGAATCCATGCCGCCACCGCGAGCAAGCTCGATCTCTCTTCGCCTCGCGTTGCTACACCCGAGGCTCTCGCCGTTAGCTGGCTTACGCCGATCGCTCCCTGCAAAAGAGCCGCGCACCGGGCAGTTTCATCTGGACGCAACACCTTTGTAGCACCTAGCAGCTTTAGCCGGGCGCTGGCATCGTGGCTCTCCTCGCTGGAGATAGCAGCCTCGGCAGGAGCGTGCCCGAAAGCCAACCGCAAACACGTCAGTTCGGCGGCCGCGAGAGCCCGCCGCATCTGGGTGCGGAAGACCTCCAGAGCTGTCGGCGCTCCGAACAACCACTGGGTGAGAAATGTCGCGACATAAAGCAGACCGAAGATCGCCCAAATCCACCCGAGTTGATTGAGCAAGTCATTCGGAAAAGGTACCGTATCAAAGGCGTAGGCAAACAGCGAAAAGATGACGAGCGGCCCGAGCAGAATCATGGGCTGGGCCGTTGTCCGCATGAGGAAAAAGCCCATGAAAAACACAAGCGCAAGCAGCGAGACGCGCAGCCAGGCGACATTCCAGGCGAGAAGGGCCACCGCATAGACCAAGACGGAGGCAATCGCAAGCCATCAGGACTGATGCAATCGCCAGCGCACGGGTGAGCATCGTATCGCGCTGCGAAAGAATGAAGGTCAAGTATGGCCCGGCGAACAAATATGGCATGCGAAAGGTGAGCATCACTGCGGCGACGAGCAGCGCGGCGACGGTGATTCGGATCGTTTCCTGTAGACGACCGGGGTGCGGGGCCAGTTCGCTCCATATGCCCGAAACGGTGGGCGAGGCGAGAATCCGCTTCGTGTACATATCATCGGGTTTCGTCGCGCGGCCGGGTAAATATAGTCGCCGTGGCTGTCGCGCCGACGCGAAGCAAATCGG
The DNA here is from genome assembly GCA_963708595.1 of uncultured Verrucomicrobiae bacterium. GTDB lineage: Bacteria > Verrucomicrobiota > Verrucomicrobiia > Chthoniobacterales > Terrimicrobiaceae > DASTFP01. The sequence goes on along the minus strand of CAVPTR010000024.1, from coordinate 9,420 downwards.
GAGGAACGCTTTCGGTGAAGCGGATGCGGACAGGGAAATCCTGCGCGAGGCGAACCCAGTCAAGCTCTCGCTTTACGACCGGCAAACCACTGTAGGGAAGCTTGGGCAATTCAGAAACGCCCGAGCTCACGCTTTCCACCTCGCCGGTGAAGGAGCGCCCAGGCGCCGTCATGATCTGGACTTCCGCGCGGTCACCGGCCTGAATGCGGCGTAGTTCGCTTTCGCGAAAGTTGGCCTCGACGTGCCAGTCACCCGTGTCGATGAGTGTCAGGACGTCAATCGCCGTTCGGGCAAAGGCCCCCACGGAAATGTTCAAACCCGCGACGCGACCGTCGAATGGCGCGCGCACGGTGCAGTCTCGGACGTGCAGTTCAGCCTCGGCGAGCGCGGCCTCGGCGGCTTTCAACTTCGCCTGCAGCGGAGCAACGTCCTGAACAGCGAATTCGGCTGCGGAAAGCTGCGCCTGTGCTGCGTTCACGGCGGCGACCGCCGTGTCCCGGGCGTTTCGCGCCTTTTCCACTGAGTCGGCGGTTGCGTAATTCTTTGCGAGCAGTGGTTCGACGCGGCGAAGGGAATCCTCCGCCTGGGTGCGCGCGGTTTCCGCTTGGGCGAGCACTGCTTGGGCCGCCAGCACGTTGGCTTTCTGCGCGGCAATGGCCCGCTCGACGTTCAGGATTTCACCGGCAACCGCATCACGATTCGCTCGGGCGACGCGTGCTGCCAGCTCGTAAGGTTCTGGATCGATTTCAAAGAGCACGTCGCCCTTCTTGACCTCTTGGTCATCTTTCAAGGGCAAGCTCTTGATTGGACCGCTCACGCGCGGCGCAATGCCGATCGCGTTTGCCGTGACTTTGGTCTCGGTTCCGGAACGTGGATGCAGAAGCATACTGCGCGCCGCGAAGCGCCCCCACAACAACTGGCGCAAGCGACAAATCCCCAACCAAGAACTTTGCCGAGCATAGCACGTTTTCGGGTAGCTCCCGTCTTCTCGCGGGGCTGCTCGAGACCGGTGGGCGCGGCAGGAGGGTCTGATTTGTTCATGCCGAGAAAAAGATGAGGTGAACAAGGAGAGCTATCGCGACACCGAGGCAAGGATACGCGAGAGCCCGCGGACGAATCCAGGGATCCAGTCGCAAGCGTATCAAGACGGCTCGGCAGAGCAATGTGAGGATCAAGCCCGCCAACATGCAAAGCAGCCAAGCGGGGAAGTACGCGCCTCCGATTTCGGTCATGGGAGAGCAGCCAGCGAGCCCCGCTGGCAACGCTGTCACCTGCAACGTGCTTTGTCTTGGCCATCTTGGGCAAAATCACTACTAGATTGCGACGCATGGCGGCTAGTCTTACTTTCAATCAGGCTCGCGCCTCGTGGCTCGTGGCTGCATGCTTTGCCGCTTTGTCGCTTGGCGGATGCACGGCCATCGATCCGCTAAAAACCGCGCCCGCCTCTGCGGAGAAGCCATGGCAATCTCCTGAGACCAATCGTCTCGCCAAGAAACTCGACGCTCTCACGCAAGATCCGACGCCTCCGAAAATTGACCTCGCCCATACCTACACGCTGGTCGATCTGGTCGATCTTGCGCAACGCACCAATCGCACCACGCGCGTGGCGTGGCAAGCCGCGCGTGAGGCCGCTATCGGCGTGGGGCTCTCGCAGGCTGAGTTTTATCCGATCCTCGTGTTGCTCGCTTCCTATGGCGGAGGGTTCTGGAATCTCGACATGAACTTCAACAACATCGGTGGTCTGCCGCTGCCAAACGATCTCATTGGCGCCTTGCTGGGTGGCCAGCTCCCCCAGAATGCCGATCTAAATCTGGAAGCTTCCGGCGCCTATCGCGCGCTTAACAGTGGGGCGGCGCTTCGTTGGATGCTCTTCGATTTTGGCGCGCGGCGCGCAAGAATGACCGCGGCGCAGCGTGCGCAAATCGCCGCCAACCTGACCTTTAACGCCGCTCACCAGGCGGTCACCTTCAAGGTGTTGGAGTCCTACTACGCCTGGCAGGCTGCGAAGGGCCAGCTTGCGGCCGCGACAAGCGCGTTGGAGGCGGCGAAAAAACTCGCGGCCGCCGCCGGTGCGAAGGCCGAGCACGGATTGCTCACACAACCCCTGTTGCTCCAGGCGAGGCAGGCGGAGGCTGAGGCGGACTACGCGTTGCAAACGAAGAGAGCGGCGGCGGAGGTCGCATGGGTCGATGTGGCCGAGGCCGTTGGAATTCCCCCTGGCATGCCCGTGAAGGTCGCGAGAGCCGACTACCTGAAACTGGAGCAGGAACTCCAAAAGCCGCTTGATGCCCATATTCGCGCCGCGCTGAGCACTCGACCCGACCTGCTTGCAAAGGTCGCCGTTGTGCAGGCGAAGGAAGCGCAACTTCGCGCGGCGCGCGCAGACTTGCTGCCGAAGCTCTCCCTTATCGGAGTCGCGGGCTACACACGGTTCGATACAAGTGTCCAAAGCGCAGGACCTCTCGAAGAGATGGGCTTCGGACTTCAAAATTACGGCGGGTTTCTCACCGTGCAGTGGCCCATTTTCACCGGTTTTGCCGAGGAAAACAAAGTCCGGCTTGCCGACACTCAGCGACATGCTGCCGTCGAAGAGCTTGCCCTCGCCAAGGAGAAGACGATTGCCGAAGTTTGGCGCGCTTACACCCGGGCGAAAAATGCCTTGGCGCGCCAGGAAAGCGCTGACGGGCTCGTCAAAGCGACGCGTGCGAGCTATGACGCAGCCCTCGCCGGATTCGATCAGGGGCTTGTGCCGGTTCAAGACGTGCTGACGGCGCAAGCCGCCTGGTCGCAAGCGATCGCACTGCAGGCGGAATCGGACAGCGCGATCGCAGCGACTCTCGCGGGGCTGGCCTTTGGCTCCGGTAAGATCGAGGCCGCTATCCTCCGAGGGCAATCGCAACGCCCGTAAGAAAGGCGGAAAAAGAACGAGTGAAACGACCACTCGCTCAGCAAATCGCACTTGGCACTCGGAGCCAACGACTGCATATTGTGATTGCCCCAATTTGCCATGGAGACCGAGCCCAGTTTTGAAGAAATTGTTTCCGCTAGGCAAGAGTCTGCCGCCAAATCGCTTCGTTCCGCCACGGCCGAAGAATTGCGCAAATTACTCGACGAGATCTTCTCTGCTGATCCGTCCCACCCATGGCACAAATCCTTCACGCAGTTCGTCGAGGATCATGGGGACGAAACCGCCTACCGCGGAGAGACCTCGGACGGCTACAGTTTCGTCTTTTATCCGAGCACGCGCCGAGGAATGTGGTACCGCTTCGACACAAGGCTCTCCGGTGTCGGGATCATCAGCGAGAAGACCATCAATTTTCTCACTCAGCTTGTGAAGTGAGCGTTTCCGATGCAAAGACTCTGGGAAAGGCAACCAGTCTCTTTTGCAGAATAGAAGCCTGTTACTTGCGGTCGGTTCGACCTGATCGGGTGCTCGGAATGCCGCTTCTGAAGGCGCATTCCGGAATCCCGTAAACGCCGTTTGCAGAAAGTGCCGGAAATGGCGGTCTATTTTGGACGCAACGCTCCCCGCATCGTCAGTCTCACGAGCTCAATCGTTCTTTTGTGACTTACCTCGATCAACGTAGCGTGCCCGCGACACTGGCTTTCGGTTCCGGTAAGATCGAAACCACTATCCACCGAGGGCAATCGCGACGCCCGTAAGCAGCGCGCCGACGAGCACCATCGCGCATCCAAGCAGCAGTGGGCGATGGCCCGTGCTTCGGCCGAAAATATAGCCGGTGAGGAATAGCATGCCGATGGCAACCGAGTTTGAAACGCGCAGTGCAAGCGACGGGCCGGAGATGAAGACAAACGGCATTACCACCGGGAGCGTCGAGAAAAAGACGAGAGCGAAAACGCCTGCCGCGCCCAGGAAATCGTCGCCAGTAAGGTGCGGTCTCGCGGGCGGCTCGGGCAACGCGCGCAGGCGCTGATGGAGGGGCTCGAGCTCGTCAGGATTTAGTATGGCCGCAATGCCATCCGGCAGTTCGCCAGCGATTGCCTGCCGCGCTTCCTCGGGATCGCGAGCGGCGCGCATCGCACGAAGGGCATCGTGCTCGCGGCCACGCGCTGCGAGGCAGTTCATGAGATACATGATGGCATCGATTATGCCCCACGCGAGATTGCAACCAAGAGACCCGACGAGCATCTCGCGCACGTCCGCCTTGCCGGCGCTGCTTACACTCAACGCGCTTGTAAACGTGAGCACCATGATTACCCCGCCCAGCACCTCCAGCACGCGGTCGATAGGGTCGAGCACCGGCTTCAATCGGTACTCGGGGAAACATGGTGAGCTACCGAAAGTTGGGGTGCCAGGAGGCAATCGCCGAACGGATCGAAACGAACATGTTGTCCGCGCCGATCTCGTCGCGCAATCCCGTTCGTTCCAGCATGGTTTGAAAGAGGCCCTTCGAGCGCGCGATTCCGAATCGGATGTTGCGTTCGCGAAGTTCCGTGACGAGGAGCCGTAACTCGTCCGCCGCGGTTGAATCGATTCCCCATGAGGCTTCGGCGTCGTAAAGAAAGAATCGCAACGGCTGCGGCTCAGCGGCGACGAGCACGCGTACGCGAGTGGTGAAGTTTTCGACGTTGTAGAATACGAGCGGGGCTTCGAACCGATAGATGAGCGTGCCCGGCACGGTGCGTGCATCCGGGTGACCAGCGATGTCGTTGTATCCGTCGAGCCCTGGCACCAGACCGAGAATGGCCTCGCGAGGGTGCGAAGAGAATTGCAACAGGATAAAAAGCGCGAGGGCGATTGCAATGGCGAGTCCGGGGAGCACGCCGAGCAGGATCACGCCAAGGGTCGCCACGATCGAGAGGCCGAACTCCAGAACATGGCAGTGTCGTAGGCGCAGCGTGCCAGGAATATCAATGAGACCGACGCCGGCAAAGATGAGCACCGCGCCAAGCGCGCAGTTCGGCACGTTGGCCAGCGGCGCGGTGAAGAACAAGAGCACCGCAGCCGTGGCCAGTGCGCTCACGATGCCCACGATCTGGGTGCGGCCTTTTACCGAGTCATTGATTGCGGTGCGCGAGTCTGCGCCACTGATGCAGAATCCCCGCGTGAGGCCCGAGGAGATGTTTGCAAGACCGAGGGCGATAAAGTCGCGATTGGCGTTTATCGTGTAGCCGTTTTTCGCGGCGAAGCTACGGCCAGCGGCCATGGCGCTGCAAAAGGTAAGAACGGCTACGCCGGCAGAGCTTGGAACGAGGGTTGTCCAGTCTTCCCACGAGAGTGTGGTCGGCAGGGCAAGGTGCAGACTACCGCCGGGCATAGGGCCAAGGAGCGCGACCCCGAAGGCACCAAGGTTGAACGCGAGAACGGCGCCAATGCCGAGGGCGATGCCGGCGAGAGGCACGGGCAGGCGGGGCACGGTGTACTTGAGACCAACGAAGAGCATGAGGAGAGTGAACGAAAAGATCGCTGTAGACCAGTGGATTTGCCCGAGTTTGGCGGCAGTCTCCGCGAGGCGCGGGAAAAAGTCCGACGCTTCCATTTTGAAGCCGAGGATCTTGCCGAGCTGGCCAGCGATGATCGTGAGGCCCATGCCATTGAGAAACCCGATCAAGATCGGACGCGAAAGAAAGTTCGCGATAAAGCCAGCGCGGCACAGCCCAGCAAGAATGCAAACGACGCCGACGAGCATTGCCAGCGCCATCGAGAGCTGGAGGTAGCGTGCGGGATCGGCTCCCGCTAGCGGCACAAGGGTCGCAGCGACCATCGCGCAGGTCGCGGCGTCCGGCCCCGACCATGAGTTGCCGGCTGGAGCCGAAGAGTGCATAGACAACGCTCGGAAGGACGGACGCATAGAGACCGATGAGAGGAGGAAATCCCGCGAGCTGTGCGTAAGCAATGGCGGTGGGAATCTGAACCGCAGCGACGGAGAGCCCAGCGACCAAATCAGGGCGAAGATTTTCCGAGCGATACGCCGTGAAGAGGCGGATGTTCGGCGCCGCCAACTCCCGAAGAGTGCCTAAGAGCATGGTCCGAGCCTACACAATTAAGCAGGTAGCCGTCACGAACCGATCGGGATCGCCGAGCGTTCGTAACGGTCATTTTTTGTTTGCGAGAGCATTTCAAAACGGGACTAAGGGAAAAGCCGACGCGTTTCCGTCTGATGGGCCGGCCCCATGGGTTAAACCCGTTGAAATTTGGGCTTGAGCCTAAAGATCGGCCGAGATCATACTTCCTTGGTTCGGCAGTTCCAACAGGACGCGATTCGCCTAAAACTGCGGCCGATTTCGTGGGGACGGTTAATCGGCGAGATCGAGGCTTTCGTGAACGCGATTGCCGGCTAGGAAAATGAGACCCATCGGCGCCCGAATGCGGACGACACGCGGTTCCCCTGGAGGATTGAGGCGGAGTTCTTGGTGCCGTGGTCTTAAATGCGTCCTCCTTTGCGCCCTCGTTTCTGGCTGCGTCCATACAGTAAAGATTTCTTATCCGCCGGAATCGGTGCTTCATCCGACATTTGATAAGCCGTATACGGTCTGGAACGGGGAGCGGGTGCAAGTAGACCGGACGACGTCGTTGCGCCCGGAATCGTTCAAATACGTAGCCGCGTACGATCGAGTGTTCCTGGCAGACTCGATTCGCCAAAGAGGTCTCCGCGACGAATTCAAAATAGAGGGAAAAGGTACACCGCTAGTGGTCTTCGCGAAGAATCCGAAAACTACACCGGAAGAAATGCACTATCCGACCGGCGGCATTGCGCTCGCTATAACTGCAGTCAAAGAAGAACGCCGGGGAAAAGTGCCGCTCCTCAAACTGTATGATTCGCTCGATCCTATCGTCGTGCGATCTTCTACCGGTCCACATCCCATCGCCGCCAATTACACGGCGACTTTGGCGGTGCTGTATTCGCACGCCAAAAAAGTAGCAGGAAGCGCCGCCGGATCGTTTCTTAGGCCAGATAATCCGCGGTTCGCAACGGGCATCTATATGATCCATCCCTACGATCCCAACAAGGTCCCGATCTTGTTCATTCATGGTCTGATTTCTTCCCCGATTTCGTGGCAAAACCTGGTCAACGATCTCTGCGCGGACCCGAAAATACTCGAGCACTATCAACCTTGGTTTTTTCTTTATCCGACCGGCCAACCGGCCCTTGAAAGTGCGGCGCAACTTCGAGAGGACCTCCAGGCAACGCAACGTTTATTCGACCCAAAAGGCATCGCGATTGCCTCGCATCATCTCGTTCTCATCGCTCACAGCATGGGAGGGTTGCTCGCGCACACTTTGGTATCAGACTCGGGCGACGCGCTTTGGAACGCGTTTGCGACCAGGCCCCTGAATAGTTTGTCTCTCTCAGCAGGCGAAAAGGCTTTAATCTTGGAATATTTCTTTTTTCGGCATCAGCCCGCTATCGATCGGGTTATTTTTCTTGCGGTCCCACATCGCGGTAGTCGACTTGCGGCAGGCATCCTCGGCAGTATTGGTAACCAACTAATCCGACATCCCAGGACCCCAACTCAAGCCATTAAGGAATTGGCGGCACAATATCCCGGTATTTTGAATCCCTATTATGCCAGAGTGAGGGCGCGCGGCGGTCCAACGAGCATGTTTTCTCTTGCTCCAAATCCGTTGTTCGACCGTCTGGCCGACCTCCCGATCAAAGTTCCTTTTCATAGCATAATAGGAAATCGCGGAAAGGACCGAGGACTTGATAGCTCCGATGGTGTCGTCTCCTATCGAAGCTCCCATTTGGAAGGAGCCGAATCAGAAAAGATCGTCCCGGCGGGCCATAACCTACTCTCGAATCCGGCGACCGTCGCCGAAATTAAACGGATTTTGGAGAAGAATATTCATGGGAAGCAAGAGGAGAAAGACACCGCACCACGATGAGCGTCGTAACGTTCCAGCGAGGGCGACCACTTGGACGTGCCCATGAAGACGCTGGCGAGAATATAGGCTGTGGCTAGACGGGAATTTGTCCTTTTTCCGAGGTAAGCGAGGTACGGATCTGGCGCTGGTGGTTGTGATGCTACCAGCTCTGGAACAACTGGTGCCGGACGCCATTGCGCGGCTTGAGCACGCCTGTTCGCTCGCCGGGCAACTGGACCCCGCTTGCTCGACTCGCGTGAGCTTCGACTCTTCGTCGATGCCGTGGTGCCATTGTCGGAGCGTCCGCGCCTACTACTGCGCAAGATCGAGGAGCCGACCCCGGCTGCGGGAGGATGGTGCTCTCCATCATCACCGCGATTTAGCTTCCTCACCATTTAATGAAAATAATGGATGACCGTGTTGGTCGGTTGCTACAAGATGGTCGCGATTACACCAAACGCTTTTGGCATTGGCACTTAAGCCGAAGCCTCAATCCAGATCAACACCAAACGAAAAATGAAAATCCTCATCGTCTACTACTCCCTTTATGGACATGTTTTTAAGCTGGCACAGGCTGTCAAAGAAGGCGCTGAATCGGTCAAAGGAGCCGAAGTGCTCTTCCGTCGCGTGGAAGAGTTCGACATCGTGCTCAAGAAAACCGCTGACGACAAATATCTGAGTCAAGTGCGCGAGCAGCAGAAGGACATTCCGGTCTGCACGCTCGACGACCTGCGCGCCGCTGACGGCGTGCTCATTGGCTCGCCAACCCGCTACGGCAATATGACTGCGCAGATGAAGCAGCTCATCGATTCGACGGCAAGCCTCTGGCTCAAAGGCGAGATGGAAGGTAAACCGGCGGGCGTATTTACTTGCACTGCCTCCACCCATGGTGGCCAGGAAACCACTCTTGTCACGATGATGATTCCGCTGCTGCACCTCGGCATGTTGATTGTTGGAGTGCCCTACTCAGTAGAAGGGATGCTCCACACGGAAGCGCGCGGAGGCACACCGTATGGTGCCACGACAATTGCCGGAGGACAGGGCGAGTTGCAGCCAAGACCGGAAGACCTCGCCATTGCACGGGCATTGGGCCGGCGAGTGGCTGAGATCACGGCAAGAGTCCGTGGCTAATCAGCTCGAATCCTCCGCTAGTCGACTAATCCTTCATATCCTCTCGGTATCTATTTTGGTGTCCGTATTTGTCGGTTGGTTTTCGACCGTCGCCAGGCACTCGGTGTTTAAGAAGCGCACACAGCAATGATGCGATAGAGCTGCTCCGGGGCTGCGATCACTTTTCACCAGTGACGACTCCGCAGGCTTGAGCGGCCGAAAAGGCGTGGCGGACGCGGGCGCATCCTAAACGCGCCGCTTGAGGCCGTCTTGCACCTCGGTCCGCAGATGTTTCATCACCGGGCAAAAAGGCTCGTGCCGCATCGGCGTGCTGGACGTCTGCGCGGGCGGCGGACCGCATCAAGGCATGTCTTACGACTCCATTGTTGGCGACAACGGATACGCTTACTTCTTGCCGAGCATTTCTTTTACGGTGGCTACGACCCGGTCAGGCTCGAACCCGAACTTGTTCTGCAGTTCTT
>CAVPTR010000023.1:0-49189 GCA_963708595.1 uncultured Verrucomicrobiae bacterium | reverse complement strand
ATGGCCAGGCTCATAATCATCCAAGTCATTGTCTGGGACGGGACGATTAGTCGCGGCGGGCACACGATGTTTATGCTCGAGTGGCTGCACGGGCTTGAGCGGCTGGGACAGGAGGTGCTTTTCCTCAACCTAATCAGAAGCGATTTTCAGGAGCGGCGCAAGAGGGTGAGTCGCGCACTTCATGAGGTGATTCAGGAGCGTTGGCACCCGGACCTCACCTCGGTAATGGTGGGCTCGACATTCGACTCGCTCTACGGCCTCGACGCCGCGGCCGTCTCCCGTTTTGCGGAGGAAAGCGCCGCGCTGATCGGGATTGGCGTACGCCCCTCTCGCGAACCTTTTGCCCTGACGGCGAAGGTCCGACCCCGCATCCTGATCGATCAGGACCCGGTTTATACGCAATTTTGGGTCACCACAGGCGATCCGCTGGATATCTTCGGCGACCATGACCTTTACTTTACGGTCGGCGGGAACATCGGATCGCCCCGGTGTTCAGTGCCGACCTTTGGAATTGAGTAGCGGCCCATCTGGAACCCGACCGTGCTGGATTGGTGGTGGCCGCCGCAAGAGATCACGAACGACCGGTTCACGACCATTGCAGACTGGTACATCCAGGGTCACATTCCATTTGAGGGCCGAGTGCTCGAGCCAAAGGTTGAGGAATTCCGCAAGTTCCTCGAGCTTCCCCGACTGGAAGGCGAGGAAATGGAATTGTTCCTGACCATTAATCCCAACGATCCCGACATCCAGAAGCTCACCAGCCTGGGCTAGAGGATCAAACACCCCGACACGGTGCGCACTCCGGAGATATATCGCGAGTACGTCAGAGGCTCTCGGGGCGAATTCACTTGTGCTAAGTGCGGCTATGCGGGAACGCGTTGCGGATGGTTCAGCGACCGCTCGGAATGTTATCTGGCGGCTGGCCGGCCGGTCATCTTGCAGGCGACCGGATTTGAGGACTTGCTTCCTACAGGCAAAGGCCTGTTCGCATTCACCATCATGGACGAAGCTATCGAGGCGATTCGTGCCGTGCGCGCTGATTACCCATTGCACTCGGCTGCCGCGCGTCAGATCGCGCTTGAACATTTCGATTCGGATAAAATCCTGCGTCGGCTGCTTGCCGAGTCGGACCTCGCGTGAGTGAGCGATCTACATGCAGTCCGCGTCGGCTCTGTTTCGTGCCTTGGCGCTTGGGCGGGGGTTGCGCGATTTTTGGACCGGCTTCTTGGCTTCCGATATGGAGCCAGTTTTTGCGACCAATTGCCAAGGGACGCATCGCATTATCGCAGAGGTTCTGATCGATCTCGAGGCGACCATCTTGGAGGTAAAGCTTCAGGCGCGCCCACTGGTTGAGGGCGCATTGGCAGGCTTCTGCCAGTTTGCTCGATGGCAAAGCATGCAGCGTAATCTGGGTGATCTTCGCCTTGAGTTCTTCAAAGAGCCCAACGCTTCTTTGCTCACGCATCCTCAGACGCAGGATTACGCTGCGTCAAAGACACAAAGGAGAAACAATGAAAACATGCGAGAAGGAGATGCCGAATGAGTTTTCCAAAAAACAGCGAGCTTATATCGACTCCCAACTTAAGGACGACACCATCTTCACCGCGACGGGATTCGCCCCTCTGTTCTTCGCTGACATAGTTCAATTCATTTACAGCGCTTTCGCTTCACTCGAACAAAATGTTGAGCCTTTGCCTTGATTAGTTGTGAGTCATTGTTGGTTTTGCTAATGACCAAGCTTGTCAGCGCAAGCCTTAATTTCACGCTATTCATCCCCCTAGGTGTTCAGGTTCGATCAGGCGGAAGCCCGTGTTTGACTTCCGGGCCCGCTTTTGTCACTCTGCGCCCATGGAAACGCGCGCTTTCGGCTTCAGACTGCCAGCCAACGCCCCGACGGGCCAAAAGCGATTTCCTTTCAGTTGACTTTGACAGGCACAGTCGCCGAGGTTTCCGGCGTCAGACTTCGGCTCGGTGGGTATCTTGGCCAGAGCGCCACGGAACGCATTCTGTCCGGAAATTATGAGCAGGACGAGATGCGAGGCTTGTCTGCCATCCTTGCACCGAGGGACGTCGTGATGGAAATCGGGGCAGGCATCGGCTTCTTGTCTTCGCATTGTGCAAAGGTGGTGGGTTCAGAAAACACTTATGCGTTCGAGGCAAATCCAGAGCTGGAGGCGGCGATACGGGACACATACGAGCTGAATAGAGTTTCTCCGCATCTGGAAATTTGTGTTCTGGCCCATGAGGGCGGTGAGCGCACCTTTTACCTCGCAGAGAGCTTCATGGTGTCATCGCTCACTTCACAGGGTCAGCGGACGAGGGCGGTAAAGGTGCCGGCTAAACTATTGAATGCAGAGATCGCGCGCATCCAGCCCAGCCTGCTCATGTTAGACATCGAAGGCGGAGAATTCGAGCTGTTCCCGGAGATTGATCTCCAAACGATCCGAAAAATCGTGATCGAGCTACATCCGAGAAACGCGGAACGGGAGAAAACCAGATCACTCATCTCAGATCTCTACGCCCGCGGTTTCGTCGCTTACAAGCATGCGTCGCACGGCGATGTCCTGTGCATGGAACGTCGAAAGTCTCCGCTCGATCGGGAAGCGCTCGCTCTCCAGGAAGCGATTGATGGCCTTTCGAGCTTCCAGACTGACCAATCTATCGAAGAGGTGAAAGCGCTGATAGCGCCAACGGAAGCAGTTGCTTTCGTTGACCCCGAAAACCGCTGGACGGACGCGGAACTCTCCGTCTATCGGCGGTTCTTTTTCGTCGAGCGTGACGGCGTGGACTGGGGCGCGCCCGCCGATGACGAAGCTGCGCTCCAGGAATTGAAGCGGCTGCAAGGCCAGGGCGTCAGATACTTGGTTTTGATATGGGCCTTCTGGTGGCTAGAAACCTACCCACGTCTCTTTGAAGAGCTGCAAAGCCACTCCCGTTGCCTGCTCAGGAACCGGCGCCTGATCGTATTTCAAGTCGAACCGGAATGAAGCGCTGCGGTGCAGGCTTTGACCGGTTCCGATTTATCAGCGGCGGAGCTAAAGCGCCCATTCTTTTCAAACCAACGCCTATGCGGGCTGCCGGTCTTCGTGAAGCTTTTATATGCGCAAATGTTTTTGCAGACACACGCGCGGCTTCGGCTCCAATAGGGAAAAACGGCATGAGCTACGTCCTCGAAAACAAGGGTTACGACACGATTGAGGATTATCGAGCGATGGGAGGTGCTTCCCTGACTTCCTGGGAGCCGAGGATCAGCTGTTGTTCGAACGGCTGATCCGCTTCATCCATGAGAAACCCGGGCAACCGTTCTATGCATCTGCTGGACTGACCAGAGTCACGATCCGTACGAACTCGGACCCACGTCGAAGAGGATCGAATTTTTCGGCGACGAAGTGCCGGCGCGCCACGCGGATGATCTGGGCAGACATCTCAATGTACTGCGTCAGCACCTCGCGGATCTCTTCCGCGCCTTACGGGACCGCGGGTCGTCATGGGTTTCATGGCCGGCTGCCCCATCGCCGGAGTCGTCTGGCAGCACATCCATTACATCGTCGGGCTCCAACGGCTCGGTCATGAAGTTTATTACATCGAATATTCCGCCCGGTGGCCCTACAACCCGACTGCGTGCGAGGTCAACACCGACTACAGCTACGCAATAACGGCGCTCGACCGGCTGCTCGCCACGCGGTTCGGGTTCAAAGGACACCGGGCCTTTTGCGCGCTATTTGCCGGGCGATCCGTGCAGCGGCTTGCCAGGCAGAAAATTGTCGAGCTCTACTGCAACTCCGACGCTATCCTATCCTAAACATCTGCGGCGCTCAGGAGTTCAATGACGATCTGCTGCAAAGCGATTGCGTTCTCGACGTCGAGAGCATCCCGGCGTGGAGCAGATCAAGGTCGGTCAACGCGAGCCGAGCCCAATCGAGTTAATCGAGTCGAGCTCCATCAGGAATTCTTGCCGGACTGAATCAGTTCGACTTCATAGCCTTCGGGAGCGTCAATGAAGGCAATAACCCCGCTAGAGCTCTTGTGTGGTCCGTCACTTAGCGGATATCCAAGAGAGCCCGAATGACGGGCAAACGCCTCCATGTCATCCACCTCAAAAGCTAAGTGCGTCAAATCCGGGCCCACCACTACCGGACCGCTGGCATCATACTTGCAGATTTCGATGAGTTCCTCGCTTCCGGGCGCTTTGAAGAAAACCAATTGCGAGCCTCGTCCGCTAGTCATGCGTCTCACCTCTTCGAGACCGAGCACGTCCTTATAAAAGTGAACCGTCTTGTCCAAGTCAGTCACGCGGTAACGCGTGTGAAGCAGTTTCTTTACCATAGAGCTTCATTATAATTGCGAAATTCGACCGTGTCCAAACCGGCGTTGCATCGCCGGCGGCCGAGCGCTGCAATCACAGAACCACGGAATGAGCCAGGATCGGCCAGGCCTGCACTTCAATGTCCTCCGCGACCATCGCGTGGTCGGCAGGCCGGACAGGACTTCTGAATCCATCAGCCATTGCAGGAACAAAACTCCAACTCTCTACTGCGGCTGCCCCAATTCGATAGGGAACATGGTGAACCCGCCCTGCGTACAGCCGCCGTTTGTGTACGGCGGAGAAGAGCACGTAACGTTCGACAAGAAAGAACTCGAGCGAACCGGGTTCGGCGGGCACCTTGGCTCCGGACGGCCCGTAACGGAAATTGACCTCCTCAAAGCCACGCCGCTTCACTTTGTAGGTACATGTTCTGTTAGGATCGATGCGGGCTTCCATGCGCGCGTGGACGTAGTTGAGGTGAAAGAAGCGCCGAGCGAGTTCGACAGCGAGCGGCTGATTACAGACCAACGAATAAAACCAAACACCCGGCACCCCCGCTCCATCATGAACGTAAGTGCGCACGTTCAGCTCGAGGAAGTTCGAAAGCCACGGAACACATGGCAGTCCCATTGGGTGGACCCTTCTCATGAAAAAGGGGACAATCCCCAGCCACGCCTTTCCATCGAAGGCATCGACAAACAATCGATCCGGGAGTGTGTTCTGAATTTGGCGCGGGTCCCATGACCAGTGCAGGAAAAGAAGCTGCTTCCATTGCATCTGAAGGATAGACTTCGCAATTGGTCTTCTCCTCACGAGCAGACGCTCCTCAGTTGTCGGTTGTCTCGTCGTCTTCAATATTTTCGATGAATTGACTTTCTGACGCGCTTTGCGGCCCCTGACCCACAAGGACATTCCCGTTTGCTTAATGACGCGGCGCAGGCTTTTATCCGTCTGATGACGTCACACGACCTCTTCGAGAAGGCAAGACGCGTTATTCCCGGCGGTGTGAATTCTCCGGTTCGTGCTTTTCGCAGTGTCGGCGGTGAGCCGTTCTTCGTCGCAAGAGCCGAGGGGTCCCGCATCTTCACAGTGGAAGGCCGGGAGCTCATTGACTATGTGGGGACATGGGGCCCCGCGATCCTCGGCCATGCGCCGGACGCTGTGATTGCCGCCGTCTGTGGCACCGCTTCCAATGGCCTGAGCTTCGGAATTCCGAATCCATTGGAAGTCGATATGGCGCAAACGATCTGCGATCTGGTTCCCTCTGTGGAAAAAGTGCGAATGGTCAACAGCGGCACCGAGGCAACCATGAGTTGCATCCGTCTTGCTCGCGGATTCACTGGCCGGGATAAGATCATTAAGTTCGAAGGCTGCTACCACGGACACGTAGACTCCCTGCTCGTCAAGGCTGGAAGCGGTGCTCTGACGCATGGTCAACCGGATAGCGCCGGGGTTCCTGCGGCTCTCGCCAGGCTTACAATTACGGTGCCCTTCAACGATCTGAGGGCAGTCCAAGAAACGTTTGCGGTCAACAGAAACGAAATTGCGGCGATCATTCTCGAGCCCGTTCCCGCTAATGCGGGACTTTACCTTCCGGAACCAGGCTTTCTCGAGAAACTCCGCGCTCTGTGCGACGCCGAAGGCTCGGTATTGATCTTCGATGAGGTCATGACGGGATTTCGCGTTGCGCCCGGCGGCGCGCAGGAACTCTACAATGTGCTGCCGGACCTCACGGCTTTGGGTAAAGTGATCGGCGGAGGACTTCCCGTCGGTGCCTTCGGTGGTCGCACCGCGATCATGGATATGCTGTCGCCGGACGGACCCGTCTATCAAGCAGGCACCCTTTCCGGAAACCCAATCGCAATGGCAGCGGGGCTGGCGCAACTGGGCGAACTCATCCAACGGGGTGGATGGTCGCGATTGGAGGAACTTGGCGAGCAACTTGAAGAACGGATGCGGCCGGCCATCGATGGCAAACCACTCACCTTTCATCGCATGGGTTCAATGTTTTGCCTCTACTTCCGCGAAGGCCCGATCCGCAGCCTCGAGAACGCCCTGCGCAGCGACCATGCGGCCTTTTCCCGATATTTCCACGCCTGCCTGGAGCGCGGCGTCTATTTCGCACCTTCACAATTCGAGACTGGCTTCCTTTCGCTAGCGCATACGGAAGCGGACATCGAAGAAACCGCGCGAGTGGCGGCGGAAGCACTCAAGGCCGCCGGCTATTGAGTCGATATGGAGCCCGCTTTCCGCCCATATGAGTCCTGGCTCGAACCCGAGCGAAGCCCTTTCGGATCATCACCGCCAATTTTGGCCGCTGGACAAGTGACAGGACTTTTCGTAGCCGTATCGACGTGAACCACCGGGTGCGCACACGCGCAAAGTTCTTCTTCGAGGGCGATCACAAGTTTTTCCTTAAGGGGGTGACCTACGGCCCTTTCGCACCTGATGCGGGGGGGAACACTTCGGCACGCCCGAAAGGGCCCCGGGCGATTTTTCCCTGATGCGGGAGGCCGGAATCAACCTTGTGCGCGTGTACTACATTCCGCCAAAGTGGTTTCTCGACCTCTGCCAGGTGCACGGCCTTCGCGCCCTGATCTCGATCCCCTGGGGCGAGCACCTGGAGTTTCTCAACGACCGGAAGATTCGGCGCGAAGCCGAAAAGGCGGTGGCCGAGGGGGTGCGCCGGAATGCCGGGCACCCCGCGGTCTTCGCATACCTCGTCGGCAATGAAATCCCCAGCACGATAGTCCGCTGGCTCGGGGCCCGCCAGGTCACGGAGTTCATTGAGAATCTGATAAACATCGGACGGGATGCGGACGACAACGTCTTGTTTTCCTATGCAAGCTATCCGCCTACCGAATACCTCCTGCCGCAGAACACGGACTTCACAACGTTCAACGTCTATCTACACCGGCAGAGAGATTTCGAATTCTACCTCGCCCGCCTGCAAAACCTGGCCGAGGAAAAACCGCTGATCCTTGGTGAGTTCGGAATGGATACTATCCGGCACCCGGAGCAGGAGCAGGCGGAGATGCTCCGCTGGCACATCGAGAGCGTTGTGCGCGGAGGTTTGGCCGGCACAATTGTCTACGCATGGACGGACGAGTGGTTCCGCGGAGGGCAGGAAATCACCGATTGGGCCTTCGGTCTCGTGCGCCGGGACCGGACGCCGAAACTGGCGTTCGGCACGGTCAAGGAGCTCTTTGCCGGCGACGAGTCGATGATTCGCAAGGTGAAACTGCCACGATACCCGAAGGTCTCAATCGTCGTTTGTTCCTACAACGGGGCCAAGACGCTTGACCGATGCCTTAAATCGCTCAAACACATCGAATATCCCGATTACGAAGTGATCCTCGTGGACGACGGATCGAAGGACGAGACGCAAGAGATCGCCGCGAGACACCCTTGGGTCCTCAATATTCACCAGGAAAACGCCGGCCTCAGCGTGGCACGCAACGTCGGCGCCCGTGCGGCAACGGGCGAAGTCATCGCCTATACGGACAGTGACTGCATGGCCGATTCGGAATGGCTTCACTTCATGGTTGGCACCCTGCTCAACGGCAACTACGCTGGCGTCGGCGGCCCTAACATTTCGCCCCCTGCCGAAAATTGGATTCAGGCATGCGTTGCCGCAGCGCCGGGAGGTCCGAACCACGTGCTCCTTACCGATGTCGTTGCCGAGCACATTCCTGGCTGCAATATGGCTTTCTACAAATGGGCCTTCGAGAAGGTTGGCGGTTTCGACCCTGAATATCGCAAGGCAGGCGATGACGTGGACTTTTGCTGGCGTTTGCAGCAGGAGGGACAAATCATCGGCTTCAGCCCCTCCGCAATCGTTTGGCACTACCGGCGCTTCACACTGGCAGCATTCCGGAAACAACAGAACGGCTACGGAGAAGCTGAGTCCCTCCTTCGTTTCAAGCATCTGGTTTTCTTTGGCCCAATGGGCACGGCAAAATGGAAAGGCCAGATTTACGGCGCGCCGCGCTTCACATGGCTCGTCAATCGTCCGATTATTTATCACGGCATCTTTGGAGAGGGCCTCTTTCAATCCATCTACCCCACCCCGCAATCCGACATCGCCGCTTACCTGAGCAGCGTCGAGTGGGTGGTGCTCACCCTTTTTGTTTTCTGTCTTTCGATTCCTTTGCCCATCTTGCGGATCGTACCCTACCTCATGTTTGGCGGCACCTTCCTCGTGGCGCTGTCCTACATGATCCACGCAAAGCTCGAGCCACAGCACGACACGATCCGCGCCCGTCTCCTTGTGGCCTTCCTCGCTCTCACACAGCCGCTCGTGCGCGGCTGGTCCCGCTACTTCACATGGCTGAAGTTCAAGCGCACGCCCCCGGCAGTCATCGCCTCGCGCGAGCAAAATTATACCCCGACCCGCGGGAGCATTTCCAAGTTGAATTTTTGGACGGAGAACGGCCGGGGCCGCGAACTTCTGCTGCCGGAGATCATTAAGGCGCTCGAGAAAGAGGGTTGGAACTACTCGATAGACACGGGATGGAAGAACTGGGACATTCAAGTCTACGGAAGTTTCTGGTGGGGCGTCAAGCTGCGCAGCGTGACGGAATACCACGGCGGCCCAAAATGCCTGACGAGGATCAAGCTTGATACTCAAATGGTCGCCACGACCTTCCTCATCAATCTCGTGCTTCTGAGCATCTTGGCTTACCGTCAGTTTTACGTGCCAGGCAGTGACCTATGGCTCTGGATTCCCTACGTAATAGGGCTCGGCATCCTCGCGACTCGCGGCTATCGTCTAAAGAGACGCGTCGCCGAGCTTGTCGATGCGGCGGCGCAACGTTGCGAATTTACACGAATCAGACGGGAACCCGCCCCACAAAGCGCTTGAGAGATCGGGTAGCCGGTTACGACTTCGATCTTCCGGCGGAGCTCATCGCGACGCGTCCGCTAGTTGAACGCGACGCCTCGCGGATGTTGGTCTTGCACCGCAACTCCGGCCAAATTGAGCATCGCAGTTTCCGTAATCTTCCCGATTACCTGAAGCCCCGCGACATCGTCGTCCTGAACAACTCGAAAGTCATTAAAGCCAGACTCTTTTCTCAAGATCGCCGCACCGAGCTGCTGCTCGTTGAGTCCCTAGGTTTTCGAAAATGGAACTGCCTGGTGAAGCCAGGCCGCAGAATGCGTCCCGGCTTCCAGTTTTCGGTCGCAGGCACCAGTGCGCGCGTAACAGAGATTCTCGAAGACGGATCGCGGATTTTAGAGTTCGACTCCGAGCCGGACCTGGAGCGTTTTGGCAGTATGCCGATCCCTCCCTATTTCAATCGCGATGCCGACCAGGAGGACAACGTCCGCTACCAGACTGTGTTCGCCGATGCCGCCGGATCCGTGGCCGCCCCGACTGCGGGCCTGCATTTTACTTCAGAGCTTCTTTCCCGCATTCCGCATACGCAAGTTACACTTCATGTGGGAACTGGCACCTTTTTGCCGGTCAAGGTTGAATGCGTCGCAGACCACCGCATGCACTCGGAGCGGTATTCGATCGGAGAAGACGCTGCGCGTGCGATCAATGAAGCTGAACGCATCCTCGCGGTCGGCACGACAACGGCGCGGGTTCTTGAGAGCCAGCCCCCGGGTCCGATCGCCCCGCGTTCAGCTTCGACCGGCATTTTTATCCATCCACCTTTCACCTTCCGGCGTGTCGGGGCGCTGCTCACGAATTTCCACCTCCCCAAATCGACGTTGCTCATGCTGATCTGCGCTTTCGCCGGCCGCGAACAGGTGTTTGCCGCATACGCTGAAGCGATCCGCGAGCGTTACCGGTTCTTCAGCTACGGCGACTGCATGTTGGTTGCTTGAATCCGCCTGGCCAAAAAGAAATCCTTCAGAATCCGGGCACACTCGTCGGCTCTCACTTCCTTTGTGATCTCGCAGCAGTGATTGAGCTGCGGCATCTGAAGGATGTTCAGCAATCCGCCCCCTGCGCCACACTTTGGATCGGGGCAGCCAAATACGACGCGATGCAGGCGGGCATGAACGATGGCCCCCGCACACATCGGACATGGTTCCTTTGTAACAAACAGATCGCAGTCCGTGAGCCGCCAATCATCGACCACGCTCTCAGCTTGCGTGATAGCGAGCATTTCCGCGTGGGCGGTCGCATCCTTCAGCGTCTCAACCTGGTTCCACGCCCGAGCGATAATTTCTGCATTGCGAACGACGACTGCACCAACGGGCACCTCGTTCGAGGCGAATGCCTTGCGCGCAAGCCGCAGCGCCTCGCCCATAAAAAACTCATCGCTGGTGAAATCCCTCATGACGCGCTATGACATAGCACATGGATTCGCACAAAACCATCATCGCTCCCTCGATTCTCGCGGCGGATTTTGCCCAACTCGGCAAGGAACTCGTGCGCGTGACCGATGGCGGAGCCGACTGGATTCATTGCGACGTGATGGACGGGCATTTCGTGGACAACATTTCCTTCGGTCCGGACGTCGTGGAAGCCGCTTCCCGCCATACGGAGCTGCCGCTCGATGTGCATTTGATGATCGAGAGGCCGGACAAATTCTTCCCGAGATTCGCGGCGGTTTCCAACTCAATATCCGTGCACGTTGAGGCGGACCATGATGTCGCCGAAACGCTCAAACGCATCCGTTCCGCGGGCTGCAAGGCGGGCCTCGCTATCAGCCCGCCTACGCCGATTGAACGCATCAAGCCCTTTCTGGATCTCTTTGACGTTCTGCTCGTGCTGACCGTGAATCCTGGCTTCGGAGGGCAGGCCTTTATTTCAGCGACTCTCGACAAGGTGCGCGCAGGCGCGGAGTGGAGGGCGGAACGCAAACTCGACTATCACATCGAAGTGGACGGCGGAATCAACGTTGCCACGGCCCGGGCCTCGCGCGAAGCCGGCGCAAACGTGATGGTGGCGGGAACGTCCATCTTCAAAGCAGCCGACGTCGCCGGGGAAATCGCCGCGCTAAGATAGTTTTCATCTCGAAGTTCCTGAGTGGCGCGGACGCCGGTTTGCGGCCCCCGTGGGGAGAGGAAGGAACTTGGCCTCCTCAGCCTGCCGAAAAAGTCGAAGTGAGGATCAGCGCTTTGCAGCTTTCATTTGTGCGGGGCCGTCGCCGAACACGAGAAGAGCCAGAAAATCATCCAAACGCTGAGGGCCATTTTTCGGTGCGCTCTCACCATCGTTCCCGGAATCGAACGACAGTTCCATTCTTCGCGCATTCCAGCGGCGCTCGTTCTTCTAGGCGATGAGCTAGAGCAGGGAATATTGTACGGCCACACCGGCGTCTGATCGATCACCTCGCCAAAACACTGCTCGAACATCGAAGTCTAACAGGCAAGAAAATATCCAACATATTGCAGGCTAGCAGCCTTGCCCAAATGCACGAGGACTCCGTCCCGTGACGCCTAAAAGCTTTGGGGCGCTGAATCAGACAGCGCCTCCTTGGCGCGCTACGCACCGGAGCAATTCCCAGAAGGCCATTAGTGGTTGTTAGTCCGCACGACCGTAGCAATAATACGTGGCCCGGTATGCCGTACCGACCTTGGTCCCCACACGTAGGGGAGCCTCGACAGGCGCCTTCCCTCCTTTAGTGTTGACCCGCTGAATATACACGACCTGGTTGAAGATGCCCTGCTTGTCCCCCTCTGCATTTACCTTGATGAGCAGCCAGGGAATGTCTTCCTGCGCGTTCGGCGCCGCGGCCGTCTGCACCGTCCGTTCCTTATCCCGTGTCACCTTGCTTCCATCCATCGCTTCCCAAGAAGGTCCTTCATAGTGGAAGCCCAACCTCTTTCCATCGCCGCCAAATAAGTCCGCCAGAGGCGCCTCGAGAACCCATTCCAGTTTGCCCTCTTTGCCCTCAACGCTCTTATAGATCTGCACCCCTTTCGCCTCAGCCCTGACGAGAAGCTTGTGACCGGAGGGAACCCGCAACTCCGACGGCACTCCCGGCTCACTCTGCTGCTCCTCGGCTCCTACGGATTGAACCCCCACGAGGAGCGAAAGAATGCCAGTCAGGGCAATCAGACGAAAGACTGTGAGCATGACGTTTTGGCCCTCAATGCAATGAGGATTCTTTAGTCTGATGTTTTGTGGGGGACTAAAGTTGATCATATCGGAAATCGTCAAGAGCAATGTTTCCAATCGACAGACGGATTCGCCTTCTTGCACGCGGCATTCAATCCGCTTCGCATCGGTAAGGCGTTTCAGAGGCCACTTGTCGAGGCGGCCAAGCGCGCGTTCAATTTCGACGGCAGCCTGTTAGCTCCAATCCTCCTTTTCACTCTCCTCAAGCACTTGGCGTAGACGAGCAGCCATCGCGGTCCGGATGCGAGCAAACGCTGGCTCTGTAGCTGGTCCTATGAAGTTTATGATTGAAAGCTCGCCTGCGAAACAAATGCGGCAACTCCTTCAACGACCGATGTCTTCCGGGCGCTCGGAGAGGCTAAGCGTGCGCGGGCGATTCAAACGGCAGCCGCACATTAAATTGTGTGCCATCCGGACCCGTGCTGAAGTCGATTTTTCCGTGATGCCGTTCGACGACGATCCTGTGGCTGATAACCAGGCCGAGTCCCGTGCCTGAGCCGCCCTTGGTTGTGAAGAAGGGCACCGCAAAGATGTGCGGCCGGGCCTCTGGCGGGATTCCACTGCCATTGTCCGCGATCTCAACGAGAAAAAACTCGCCGTCGCGGCGCGTGCGGACATCGATGCGACCCGTCCCGCCGACGGCGTAAATTGCATTATCGATGAGGTTCGTCCACACCTGGTTTAACTCGCCGCCGTAAGCGCAGAGGCGCGGAAGCGTGCGATCAAAGTCGCGGGTGACGGTGACGTTCCTGAGCTTGTGACCGAGGATGATCAGGGTGTTTTCGATGCCCTCGTGCACGTCGATTTCCTGCCATGGCGCCTGGTCCATGAACGAGTAAGACTTCACCGCACCCACCAATTCCGAAATACGTTCCGTGCTGTGCGAGATGGACTTTAGCAAGTCGCGTGTGGTGAGGTTCGCTGCGAGCCACTGTATTGCGTTCTCGAGATCCTGCGCCGGCACCGTGCGCTTGACCGTTTCCAGATCGCCCTCGTCGACTCGGGCGTTCACCAATGCCGGGGCCAGATCCCAAGCATCTGCGACTTTGTGCGAGTCGAGCCAGCATTCGATCGCTTCCTCGCGATCGCTTTGTTCGAGGGAATTGAGTTTCGGCTGCGATGTGGCGCAATGCACGGCCTCTTGGGAGGTCGCAACCAGTTGCTGCCACTGCTCGGCGCTGAGCGTTTCATTAAGCTCGCATGCGTAGTCCTGAACCTTCTCTACGCTCTGGCGCAGATCGGCGGCGGCGCGGCGCGCAGCCGTCGCAGGATTGTTGAGTTCATGGGCAAGCCCGGCCGCCATCGCGCCAAGTTGGATGAGCTTCTCGCGCTCCTGTGTGTAGCCCTCCATATTGCGCAATCGTCGTCGCAAGCGTCCGCATGATTTCCCTCGCCACCAAGGGCGAGGTGCGTAGCAGGTCCCAGAATCCGGCGCGCGGAAGACGAAAAAGCCGGCTGTCGGCGACCGCCCGAATGAGCACCGAACTCGGGATGTCCAGCAGGATATTGAATCTCGCCGAAGAATTCTCCCGGAACCCGCGTCCCGAGGAAAATTTCCTGTTCGTCGAAGAACTTCGTCACGCGCAACTCACCTTCCAGCATCACGTAGAAAAAATTCGACGGATCGCCTTCGCGAACGACTGTCTCCCCTCTCGCGACAGCGAATCTCAGTTCCCGTCGAAAGACACTCGCGCTGGGACTCGTCGAGCTGAGCGAAAAGCGGGACGTCGAAAATTGTCGCGAACGCCCCATCAGAAACGGCGGGCGTTTGAGGCGGAGGAGGAGATTCCATCTCTTCGAAGCTGCTCCGTCAGCTCCGCCATAGACGGCGCGAGCTCGCGACGATTGCCTCGGCGCCTTCATTTCTCTCAATCCGCCGCACGGGCAGTCGCACGATGAATCGCGTTTCGCCGGCTTTCGACTCGACCTCGATCTCACCGCCATGCCGGTCTCCCACGATGCCCTGGCTGATCGTCAGGCCGAGACCTTTTCCCGAACCGACGCCCTTTGTGGTGAAGAACGGCTCAAAGATGTGCGAAAGATTCTCCGGTGGGATGCCGGGGCCGTTGTCGATGATTTCCACGACCGTCTGGTTGTCGTCGCGTCGGGTTTGGATAGACGATTTCACCACCGCCATTTACGGCATCCGCTGCGTTATCGAGCAGGTTGACCCACACCTGCGCGAGTTCGCTCGGATAGCCGCGCACGTGACCGGATTCGCTCGAAAAATTCTGGGCGACACGAACGTTCTTGAGCTTGTGATCTAGCACGCCGAGCGCGCTTCGGAGTTGCTCATGCACGTCAATATCCGCGGCCTCCGCGCGCTCCTGTCGCGCGATGGAACGCACGGCTTCCACCAAGCTCGCGATTCGCCCGGTGGACTGTTCTGCGTCGTCCAGCAGCGTTTTAAGCTTCATCCGCAAAGCGATCCATCGCACCGCGTCGCCGAAAGCGTTCTTTGGCAAATCTTCACGCAGCGAAACCAGTGCACTCATGTCCAATCCCGCGCCGACGAGCACGGGAGCGATTTTCCAGGCGTCAGTCACCCCTCCTTCTCGCAGCCAGGCTGTGAGCGCATCCTCCGAATCGCTCTGCTCGATCGAGTGATACTGCTTGCCAGCCGAAGGGTTCTTCAAAACCTCGCCCACGAGTGCGATCAACCGATCCCAGTGCTCATGCTCAAGCGTGTGGTGCAACCGATGGGCGACCGATTGGATCGTCTGAATCACCTCTCCAAGATGCACCGCGATGCGCTGTGCGGCGGCGGACGGATTGTTCAATTCATGCGCAAGGCCGGCGGACATTGTTCCGAGCGCCTCCAGCTTTTCCTGCTGTTGCGCTGAACCCTCGATGTTGCGAAGACGCGTCACCATCGCGCGGAAAATCTCACCCGAAATCGCCGGGCAGAGCCGCAACAGCTTCCAGAACGCCTCCTCCGGAAAGACGATTAGCCGGCAATCGCACTCGGCGCGTGCGGACAGCATGTAAGGCGTGCCGAGTAAGAGCGGAACTTCGCCGAAAAACGCACCGGGTCTGTTGCGAGCGACAACGATTTCTTGGTCACCGTGTTTTTTCCAGACAACGATCTCTCCCTCGAGGAGCACAAAGAAATGCTCCGCGTGCTTCCCCTCCTCGAACGAGCATTTCGCCCGCGGGAAGCCGCCATTCTTCCGTCTCCTCGATGCAAACCTTATCTTCATCCTTAAGGTTCGCAAAGAGGGGAACCTTGCGGAGCAGGTTCATCACCGCCTCGCTGTCCGTCATTTGTGCGATGGTAGTCAAAATCGATCCAGGTATTGATGCACAAGCTCGATGGCAATAGAACCCTCGCCCACAGCGGAGGCAACGCGCTTGATCGAACCGTGACGCACGTCGCCGGTTATTTGCTTGCGAGACTGGCACACCTCATCGTGCGGACTGATGTCGCCGGCCCTTGTGCGCATCACTCGAATCAGGTAACGGCGGTATTCCTCAGCTGAGTTGGAAGAAGAGCGTTTTTGTCCAGTATTTTTCGAGTTCCCGCTCATAGCTCTCAAAGAATGTTACCATGCCTTCCGCTATTTGCAGTCCATACTGGTGCCTGGCCGGTAGCGAGGTTTGGCGCAAGAGCTTTTGGAGAGTTCCTGGTTTGTCGCATCGCAGAAGACGCCGCCCACTGCACCGTGGCAGCATCCGTGCCAGACAAATTCCGAATCTTCCAGAATTTCTGCAAAATTTTTCTCGAACAACCCGATTGATCTATAATGGGAAGAGACGCCCCCGGCAAAACCCGGCCCCCCGTGGCGCGGACAGCGTTTCAGAAAAAGCATGCTTTTGACGCATCATCAGGGAGTATAGCCAGGCCGTTTAAGCTTGATGAGCCCGGACGAACTTATCCATCGAATTTATGAGACTCGCTCCGTCGTGGGCCGTAGCGGAGAAGCTCATTACCTCCATTCGGAGGTCGATCATGAGGAAGGTGCTCTCCTTTTCAGCACCATCCGGGACGATCCTAATATCGTCGAGACTCTGGAAGTGGGATGTGGCTTTGGATTGTCATCGCTGCACATATGCAAGGCCCTTCACGGCCGCACAAAAGCCTCGCACACCATCATTGATCCATTCCAAATGACACAGTGGGACGGTGCTGGCGTCAAAAACCTGGAAGAAGCCGGTATCAGATTCTTCAATCTCGTTGAACTTAGGTCTGAGTTCGCACTTCCACGAATTTTAGAACAAGCTGAAGGCAAGTTCGACTTCATTTTCGTAGACGGCTGGCATACTTTCGACCATACGCTTGTGGATTGTTTCTATGCCACACGGCTTTTGCGAGTGGGTGGCTATCTCGCGATCGATGATGTCATTTTCGACGCTGTGCGGCGCGTCGTTGACTTTTTGAGCAACTACCCATGTTACGAGCTTTTTCGATCGCTAGGCAGAGCCAAATCCAAATCCTGGAAGAGAGCCGGAGCTCGGACTGTCTTGTCTCTCATGCCTGCCAGAATGCAAGCGGAGCTTTTCTCGCGGAGGGCTTATCGCTCGATCTTCGAAGATACCGATTTAAGAATGGTCGTGCTGAAGAAAACATCAAAGGACAAACGTGACTGGTATTGGCACGATGATAGATTTTGAAGACGACCAATTCGAGTGTTTTGAGACGATCGCTGGATAGAAAATAGGGACAGTTCCCCACCGATTTCCCATATAATTGCACATAAGAGACTTACACCCACCACTGGCTTCCCAAGGGCATTCCCGCCGTGCTGGAGAATTTTGAAGTTACTAACCAGTTTACGCCGCCTTTTGATTAAGAAGCATGTGCCGGCCAGTAGGGGAAATTGGCGGTGTCCATGGATGTGCTTCAGGCTCTGGTGCCGCTGGTGCCACGTGCTCACGAAGCATGACAATAAGTCAGAAGGCCAATGACGCCAATGAGCGACATAGACGTGTAATCATGCGCCTCGCGGGGCCACGTGTTTATCGAAATCAACCTTGCATGCGGCTGTGCGGATGTTATCCGAAGAGGAACTCCCTCCCCTAAATGAGTGATCTTACCGCCAAAATCCAAGCTGCCGCCGCCGGCGGGCAACTCCTCGAATCCTCCGCGAAAAACCTCCTTGCCCTCCTCGCGAAAACTTCGTCGCCGATCGACGAAGCTTCTATCCGCCAGCTCGTTGACGAAGGCGACTGGAAAGAGATCGACAACCGCTTTTTCCGGACTCTCGCCTTCGGGACTGGCGGCCTCCGCGGCAAGACCATTGGCGCCATCCTGACGCGCGCCGAGGGGGGGACGCCTCAAGCGCTCGACCGTCCGGAATTCCCGTGTGTCGGTACGAACGCGATGAATTACTACAACATCAGCCGTGCCACGCAGGGTCTCGTCGCCTATGTGAAGGAATATTTCAGCCAATCCGGTCGCAGCGGAAAACCCTCGATCTGCATCAGCCATGACACCCGCTTTTTCTCGCGCGAATTCGCGGAACTTGCCGCCAAGGTGATGGTCGAAAATGGCTGTAATGCCTATCTTTTTGAAGGTCCTCGCTCAACGCCGGAGCTGTCGTTTTCGGTGCGCTATACAAAATCGCAGGCCGGAATCAACATTACCGCAAGCCATAATCCCCCCGAATACAATGGCTACAAGGTCTACTTTGAAGATGGTGGCCAGGTCGTCGAGCCGTACGCCTCCGGAATCATCGCGAAAGTCAACGCGATAGAAAGCGACGTGTATACGCCAGTTCCCGCCGCAGAGCAGGGCCAAGTGATTCCGATGGGCGCCGATATTGACGAAGCGTACATGAAGCGGCTGGAAACCCTTCCGCTTGATCCGGAGCTCATCCGCGGCCAAAATTCTTTCAAGGTTGTATTTACTGCGCTCCACGGCGTTGGCGGCGTAATCATCAAGCCGATGCTTTCCCGCCTTGGCTTCCACTGCGAGACAGTGGCTGAGCAGGACGTTCCCGATGGCCGCTTCCCAACTGTCAAATCCCCGAATCCTGAAAACACCGAAGCGCTCTCGATGGCCATGAAACTTGCCGACGAAACGGACGCCGACCTCGTCGTCGCCACAGACCCGGATTGCGATCGCATGGGCATCGCGGCCCGGGACACCTCGGGCAAGATGACCCTTCTCACCGGCAATCAGATCGGTTCGCTTATAGCATGGTACCGCGCGATGAAACACTTCGAAAAAGGCATCCTTACCGAAGCAAACAAGTCTCGCGGCGTCATTATCAAAACATTTGTCACCACGGATCTGCAAAAGGCCATAGCCGAGAAGTCTGGAATTCGCTGCGTCGAAACGCTTACAGGATTCAAATACATCGGCGAGAAACTGCGGAAGTATGAGGAGGCGATTCCAGCCGATCTGCGGAAGAACTACGCCGAATTGCCCGAGGATGTTACCCGCAAACTCCGTCTCGAGCATTCTTCACTCTACGTCTTCGGTGGCGAGGAAAGCTATGGCTACAGCGGCTCGGATTTCGTGCGTGACAAGGACGGCAACAGCGCCACAGTGATGATTGCCGAGGTGGCAGCCTATGCCAAGGCTGAAGAAACCACCCTTATCGGCCTCATGGACCGAATCTTTTGCGAGTTCGGTTTCTATCTTGAGCGCGGAGAGTTCCTGACCATGGAAGGCGCCGAGGGGGCCGCACAGATCAAAAAGCTCGTGGATTCTTACGCCTCGAAACCCCCGACCGAAATCGACGGCGCCGGCGTGAACTTCCACGATTAATTTCGCCACGGAAGCCATATTCGACGTTGAGGGCGATCGCATTCCGGCCGAAGCCATGCTCATGATCACCCTCGCCGACAACCGGCGCATTGCGGTGCGCCCCTCGGGCACCGAGCCAAAAATCAAATACTACATCTTTGCTGCCGAGCCGCTCGCCGAAGGCAAGACGATCGCTTCCGGCGAGCTTGAGCCCATCAAAGCTCGTGTCAGCGCCTCACTCGACCGCCTTTGGAAGGCCTTGCAAAAGGACGCCAGCGAACGCTCCTCCGCCTGATTTGCCTTGACATTTTTAAGCCTGGCACTACTGGTGCTCACCCGCGCTTGAAAAAACCCGCGCCGTTGGTCCTGGAGTGGGCATCTTCGATGTTCCGCCGTAAGCGCCCAGGGAAACCCGGCGAATAGATCAAAAAAAATATGCCAGTTCGTCTCGGAAGATTCGAGATGCCGAAGACCCTCGCAAAAGACGAGGCCACGGCCACAGATATCTACGCAAAATTCGTCGCCGAGCCCTTCGAAGCCGGTTACGGTCACACCTTGGGCAACTCTCTGCGCCGCGTGCTCCTCTCCTCCCTGGAAGGTGCCGCGATTACCTCCGTGCGCATTGAAGGTGCCCCCCACGAATTCACCAGCCTGCCCGGCGTGGTTGAAGATGTGGTAGACATCATCCTTAATCTCAAAAAGGTCAAATTCAAGGCGCCCGACCACGATGCCCGCACCGCGACCATCTCGGTCATCAAGGAGGGCGCCGTCACCGCGGCCGATATTCAATGCGTGCAGGGCGTTGACGTTGTGAATCCCGAGCAGCACATTTGCACGCTCGATCGGAAGCAAAAATTCGACGCTGAGCTCGAGATCAAGGTGGGACGCGGCTTCGCAACCGGCGACGAAAACAAGCATGCGGACCAGCCGATCGGCGTCATTGCCATCGACTCGATTTTCTCGCCTGTTACCCGCGTCAAGTACGCGGTTGAGAACACGCGGGTTGGCCAGCGCACCGACTACGACAAGTTGATCCTCGACGTCTGGACAGACGGACGCATCACACCCGACGAGGCGCTGCTTCAGGCCTCGGCCATCCTTCGACACCATCTCGACGTATTCGTTGGATACGACGACAAGAAGGTGGAATTCGATGAGACGCCGGAGGAGGTCAGCCAGGAAAACACCCGGCTTAAGAAGCTCTTGAACATGAGTGTCAACGAGATCGAGCTATCAGTGCGCGCGGCGAATTGCCTTAACAACGCCAACATCACCACCGTTGGCCAGCTTGCCATGAAGACAGAAGCCGAAATGCTCAAGTATCGGAATTTCGGCAAGAAATCCTTGAACGAAATCAAGGACAAATTGCAACAACTCGGCTTGGGCCTCGGTATGAAGTTTGAAACCGGCCTCGTCGATCCAGCCGGCGAAATCAAGTAACCCACATCATGCGTCATCGCAAAAGAACGATTAAGCTAGGCCGCACGGCCGAGCATCGAAACGCTCTGCTCGCCAACCAGGCGTGCAGTCTTATCGAGCATGGGCGCATCAAGACGACCCTCGCGAAGGCAAAGGCTGTTCGGCCCCTGGCCGAAAAAATGGTCACTCTGGCCAAGCGCGGTGGTCTCCATGCCCGCCGACGGGCTCTTGCGTTGCTCCACAACAACAGCACTCGCACCGTCAAGGCCGTCGGAAAGCTGTTCTCGGAAATCGCTCCTCGGAGTGCCAACCGCAATGGCGGCTACACGCGCGTTGTCAAGCTGGGGCCACGTCCCAGCGACTCTGCTCCGATGGCCTTTATCGAATGGGTCGATCTCATCGCGGCCGAACCATCCGCCACCGAAGCTGAAAAGAAAGGCACAAAAAAAGCTCCCAAACCGGCTAAAGAGGACAAATCAGCAAAGCCGGAACAATAGAATGTTTTCCTCGCCGGAAATAACGTGCGAAGGCGGACGGGTAACCGTCCGCCCTTTGCTTTTCTGAGGAGATTACAATGCGCAACCAGGGCGCTCCGTCGACGTTCATTCAGAACAAATGAACATCCGACCTATCCATTTTTTCTCAGCCTCTTATATCGACGTGGAATCCGACTTACGATAGACATGCCCGATATGGATCTCTCCGTCGCTTTGGCCAATCGTCGCTCTGTGACTCCTCAGGAATTCCCCGCGCAACTCTGATGCCCCTCGAAAGACGAACTCCTGCTTGTCAACGCAGGATCTGATCGAAAGGACGATCGACCGGGCGACTTTATCGCGAAACATCAGAAATGGGTCTCACACACTTACTCCACCACTCTATGGAGTGGATCGCGCAGAGCGGGTGGATCGGGGTCGTGTGGTTCATTGTTCTTTACACGCTGACTTGTGTATTCTTTTTGCCGGGTTCGGTACTTACAGTTGGCGCGGGCGCCGTTTACGGCTTCTGGTTCAGGTACGGCCTTGGTCACCATCAGTTCGACCGTCGGAGCCATGGTCAATTTTCTTACAAGCCGATATCTGGCACGAAAGTGGATGCAGCGGAAGCTGGGTCACAGCGCAAAATTCCGCGCCTTGGAGAGAGCTGTTAGCGCGGAAGGCGCGCGCATGATCCTGATCAGCCGCATGTCGCCGGTCGTTCCGCATAGCCTTGTCAGCTATGCGGCCGGACTCATCCGGATCTCGTTCTGGAGGTTCACGCTCGCATCCTTCGTCGGCTTCCTCCCCCCAAGCGCGGCCTATACCTATATCGGAGCCGTGGTAGGCAAGGCATTGCGTACGAGCGCTGGTGCAGCGCCGCATGACCCCGTTATATGGACGTTTTACTGCCTTGGGCTTGTTGCGACGCTCGCAGTCACTGTGTTTACGACGAAGATTGCCCGGCGGAGTTTGAAGACATATTTCGCCAAACATGAACCGGTCGAAGGACTGCCCCCAGCGTTGACCAATCCTGAAAAGCCTCACGACCCAAAGGACCTGCCCGAATCCCTTGCCAAGTCATAGTTTTCCCGGCTGAGGTCGGTTCATTGCGGAGCCATTCGGGGCCAGGCCTTAATCTCCGTACCCCACGACAATCCCGCCTACGGCCGCGTGCTTCGAGACATGGATCTCTACCAAGGCCATCGACGCCACGATTGCCTACTGCCGCTACGTCCACGAGCGCCACGGACGATTCCCTGTCGGCCGTGTTCCAGGCCCATCGACTCGATCCGGACTTCTATGCGCGCTTCTATCGCGAGTGCGCCCGATAAATGAAACCTGAACCGACTACGTCATCCCGGAATCCTCAATCCGTATAGCTCGAAACTGTCCACCAAAGCACGCCAGCTTGCTTCGATAATGTTATCGGACACACCCACGGTCCCCCAAGTCTCACGACCATTTGTCGAGACAATTAACACGCGCGTGCGCGCCGCGGTGCCGCGAGCGCCATCGACGATACGCACCTTGTAGTCGACGAGACGCACTGCGTCCGTCCACGCGTAGAACGGCTTGAGTGCCTTCCTCAGCGCTGCGTCCAGAGCGTTCACTGGCCCGTCACCTTCCGCAACGGTGTATTCCGCAACGCCGCCGACGAGCAGCTTCACCGTCGCTTCGCAGGGATCAGAGCCACCGCGTCCCGTATAGCGGTAGTGGCAATGATATTCCTTCAGATCGAAGAGAGGCTGGTATACCCCAAGGGCTTTGCGAACCAGCAACTCAAAGGAGCCTTCCGCCGCCTCGTATTCGTAGCCTTGCGCCTCGGAATCCTTGATCTGGCGCAGAATGCGTGCGACCTCCGGCGACCCCTTGTCCAATTCGAACCCTAGATCCCGCGCCTTCATCAAGATGTTCGTCTGCCCGGACATGTCGGAAACCACGATAGTCTGTCGATTGCCGACGAGCGAGGGGTCCACATGCTCGTAGGTACGGGCCAGCTTTTGCACAGCGTGTACGTGCAAACCTCCTTTATGCGTGAACGCTGCCGATCCAACATAAGGCGCGCGAATGTCGTGAGGAACATTCGCCAATTCGTCCACAAAAACAGAAACTTCACGCAACATCTCCATGTTCGGAACCACGTGCATTCCAAGCTTCAGCTGCAAGGTTGGGATCAGGGTGGTGAGATTGCAGTTGCCCACTCTTTCGCCGTAGCCATTTATTGTTCCCTGCGCCTGCACCGCGCCTGCCTTGATCGCGATAAGAGCATTGGCGACGCCAAAACCGCTATCGTTGTGCGTATGAATTCCGACGGGCGTTCCAAGATGCGCTATGGCCCTCTCAGTCACCTCGCCCACGAACTCCGGCAGTGAACCACCATTCGTGTCACAGAGCACAACGAGATCAGCGCCCGCATTGTTCGCCGCCTTGATCGTTGCCAGCGAGTAATCCGGATTCTCGTGAAAACTGTCGAAAAAATGCTCCGCGTCATAGAAGACTTCCCGTCCATGCTGTTTCAGAAAACGAACGGTGTCGGCGATCATGGAAAGGTTTTCTTCGAGGCTAACGCCGAAGACCTCCGTGACGTGCAGCGGCCAGGTCTTTCCGACGATTGTCACGACAGGGGTCTTCGCGTCGAGGAGCATCTGCACCTGGGAATCGTCTTCTACACTCATTCGACCGCGGCGTGTCATCCCAAAGGCCGCGATCTTCGCATGCGTCCATTCACGCTGCGCCGCTTCATCGAAAAACGCCGCGTCCTTCGGGTTCGATCCCGGCCAGCCCCCCTCAATATAATCGATCCCGAAGGCATCCAACTTCTCGGCCACACGAATCTTATCAAGCACCGAGAAAGAGATTCCGGTGCCCTGCGTTCCGTCACGCAGAGTCGTGTCGTAGAGAGAGACAGGCTTCGTGCTCATGGGAAAAGACGAACAACATAGCTGCGCAGGCGCCTCAAGCAAGACAGCTTTGGGCCGCTTCGTTTAGGGCCGGCTTGAAGCCGTCGGCGGGTGAATGAAGTTTTGTAAAAGATGAATTTTGCGCTCCCTGACGTAGTTTTCTGTGCATAGCGTGAGTCAAATGGAGTTCTGGAATCTGACGAGGGATGTGGAAATCGGGGCGAATTCCTACCTTCTCCGGACAAAGGGGAAGTCGATTATCCTCGATAGCGGGATGCATCCGAAGAAAGAGGGCGTCGCAGCAACCCCGGATTTCCGACCAGTTGCCGAAGGAGGTGTTGACTCCATTATCGTCACACACGCCCATCAAGACCATATCGGCTCGTTGCCCTTCCTCACACGGCGCGAACCAAAGGCGCGCGTGTTCATGACAGAGTCCACGACGCGCATCGCCGATGTCATGCTGCACAATTCGGTCAACGTCATGCTGCGGCAAAAGGAAGAACACGGTATCGCAGATTACCCGCTTTTCACACACCGTGGGGTGGAGTTTTCGCGACAATCCTGGCAACCTTGTGTCGTCAAACGCCGCTACACCTTGGGCGGTGAACGCGGCGGCAGCAACGGGTTGACCTTCGAGTTTTTTCATTCCGGCCATATCCTGGGCGCCGTCGGAGTGATGATCCGCGGCGAAGGCAAGACTGTCTTTTATACCGGCGATGTGAACTTCGAGAACCAGACCCTTATACGCGGCGCGGAGTTTCCCGAGCAAAGTGTGGACGTGCTCCTGATGGAAACCACGCGAGGGGACTCTCCCATTCTTCCCGGATACACCCGTGCAGATGAGGAGGAGCGCCTAACACGCGCTATTCGCGGCGCTTTCGAGCGAGGCGGCAGCGTCACCATTCCAGTTTTCGCGCTCGGAAAAACGCAGGAACTGCTCGCGATTCTTTGGCGAATGCGACTGCGCGGCCTGCTTGCGCCCGTCCCCATCTACATTGGGGGACTAAGCACAAAGCTCAGCGGACTTTATGACGCGATGTCCCATGACGCACAGCGCGCCCATCCCGAGTTGCAACTTCTCCAGGAACTCGCTCCCTATGTTCTCTCCGGAAACGAGGTCTATAGCATCGCGCCGCGGAAAAAATGTATCTTCGCGCTCTCCAGCGGCATGATGACCGAGAACACGCTGTCCAATCTCTTCGCCCGCCGCGTCCTGGGCGATGAGAATCAGAGCCTGTTCTTTGTCGGCTACTCCGACCCCGAGTCACCGGCCGGCCGCATCCGATCCGCGAACCCGGGCGATGAAGTCCTTCTCGATCCCAAACAGCCACCGATAAAGCTGCGTTGCCACATCGAAGAATTCAACTTCAGCTCTCATGCCAATCGTGAGAGCCTGCTAACATATGCGATTGCCTTGCGCCCAAAGAAAATCATTCTTGTGCACGGCGATCGGCCGGCGATCGAGTGGTTCCAGCTCAAGCTCTATCGGGAACTGCCCGAAACGGAAGTCATCATTCCCGAATCCGGCAAAGGCATTGTCCTTTAGACGGACCAATCGAAAATTCGTCCTCGTCCATCGTCCTCGATTTCCAGGGAGGTTTGAGGACGAAGGACGAGGAAGAGTAGGACCCGTCATTTCTGTCAAGTCCGAGGGGCTGCGTCCGGCTGGGCCGGCTTTCGCATCAACCAGTAAATTTCTCCCGGCCACCCGGGAAAAATCGCTCCCCAGAGCAGATTGAAGCGCACCCAAAGCGCAGAGTTTTCAAGCCCGCTTCCCTTGCTCCGAACAAAAAAAGCCCCGCTCAAGAACTCTACCCGTAACCCACAGATCCCCGCCATGCGCCGCACGCGCGCCGGAGAAAAGACACTCACATGTCCCATAGGCGCAGCGGTCCTTCTCACTTTGCTCTCGCGTAACCTTGCCAAGGGTGCGGGCACCACAGGAAAACCTCCAATCAGCGCTCCCCCCGGCCGAATCCGGCGTGCAACCTTTTGCAGGGCGGCCTCCGGTTCGAACAAATGTTCCAGAATGTGTAA
Organism: uncultured Verrucomicrobiae bacterium; assembly: GCA_963708595.1. Taxonomy (GTDB): domain Bacteria; phylum Verrucomicrobiota; class Verrucomicrobiia; order Chthoniobacterales; family Terrimicrobiaceae; genus DASTFP01. The sequence goes on along the minus strand of CAVPTR010000023.1, from coordinate 23,274 downwards.
GAGGACGGCGACATCATAGTCGGCCGGCAAATCGAAAAACGGGTCTTCGAGATTGGCTTCTAAAAAATCGTTGTATCCCGCCTTGCGCAACTTTTCGGTCAACATGACGGCATCAACAGCCGTCCATTTCGCAAAAGCCGGGTGTCCCGGCACTGATCGAAGGAACTCAAGCATCTGGCCGGTATGCACCCCGATCTCGGCGACTTCGAGCGGCCGGGTACTCCGCCCGGCTTCCTCGCAGAGCAGGTGATATCCGAACCAGTAACGGAGCAAACGAATCGGGTATCGAACAGACTTCGCCTCCGGCGGGATACCGAAGCGTTTCGAGCGGACCGTTTCGTTGTCCGCAACAAAGGCAAGATCCCAACGGAGTTGAGGCAGGAACTTATCACTCAAGGCCGGGCATCCTGCGGGCGGGGAAAAGCCTGGTCAAGCCCCGCTAGCTGGGAATCTCCTTGACGGTAGGGCCGGCGGTTGATTCGTGAGACGAAGCAATGTCAACCGCCATTGGCCATTCAGCAATCGAGGCGCTTTCGAAAAGCCGGGGCTGGCTCATCCCAGGCGGAATCCTTTCTCTTATCGTCGGCTATCTGACGATTTCTTTTCCGCTGCCCAATCCAGCCGCTCGAATCCTATCGTCCGATCTCTTTCTTCTCTCGCATCAGAAGCGACGCAGCTACGGAGACGGTCAAGAGGGACAATACCACGAACAGCGATTGAACCGTTTCAATAGCGTAAGGGGTTTGCGAAAGGAGCATTTTCACCCCGATGAAAACGAGAATGGCCGACAAGCCGTAGTGCAGAAATCGAAAGAGCTTTAAAATCCCCGCCAATGCGAAGTACATGGCTCTCAAGCCGAGTATGGCGAAGACGTTTGAGGTGAAAACGATGAACGGATCGCGCGTCACTGCCAGCACCGCAGGAATCGAGTCCACGGCGAAAATCAAATCGGTCGTTTCAATCGCCACGAGAACAACGCACAGTGGCGTTGCCATTAGACGTCCTCCCTCTCTGACGAAGAATTTCTGCCCGTGAAGCTTGGACGTCACCGGCACAAACCGGCGAAAAAGCTTGAGCACAGGATTTTTCGAGGGATCGGTATCCTCAATGTCATTGCGGATCATCTTGAATCCGCCATAAATCAGAATGACGCCAAAAACGTAAGTGACCCAATGGAAGGCCTCGATGAGCGCGATTCCGGCGAAAATCAAAATGGCGCGCATGACGAGCGCCCCTAAGATGCCCCAAAACAGAATCCTGTGCTGATAGACGGGCGAAACACGGAAGTACTGGAAGACCAAGGCAAAAACGAACACGTTATCAATGCTCAGAGCGATCTCGACCAGATATCCTGTGAGAAACTCCACTCCCGCCTCTGTCCGCAAAGCCGGCGTCTCGTAGCCGCCAATCCATCCCCAATAAATGCCCAGGCAGAAAAGCAAAGCGAGAGCGACACGCAGAGTCGTCGATTGAATGGCCTCAGGGAGTTTGACCTCGTGAGCCTTGCGCTGGAAAAGCCCGAGATCCATGCCCAGCAGCACGGCTACGACAAACAAAAAAAATGCCCACCAATACCAATCCATGCGTCTCGCGTGATATGAGGGCTATCCAAGCGCTCGTGGTTTGCCGCCTTCTACTTTGCGCTGCGTAGGCACACTAGCTGCCAAATCTTGCTCATTGGCGCAAAGCTCGGCAAGCCGGTGCCGTGGTCGAACATATTGATTACCAGCAATCATGACAAAGCGGCTTACCTAGTTCATGCGCCGATCAAGGGCAAGGGTGAACGGAAATTCTTTCGAGTAAACGGTTCCTTTCTCGGCCTTCGCGACGCACATTTGGGAACTACTCCACCAAGCCTTTCAACGAGAACCGGCAGATCGATCGCTGAAACCCTAGTTTATGCGGAGTCACGGGTTTACAGAGTAAATTCTCGTCTCTGAGGCTGGGCATGCTTCTGAATATCGAGCACTGAACACACTTACAACCGATCGGTTCCTTGAAGTTCATCTGTCGGCTGCCCTCGAATTCCAGAACCTCTGCAGTTCTTGAATTGCAGAACTCAACGCGCGCAGGAAACCAACAATCCGGAGATAACCAAGCCGTTAGAGCAGAACCCCGGTCGGATCCCCGGCTCGTCCCATTTTGACGTCCGGCGGCCCGAGGCAGCGCTATCTTATCGCCCTTCACGCTCCGCCCGGGTATCAGTCGAAACATCGCATCCTGCGCTATCTCGCGCTCTGGCAAGAGGGGTGCACGTGCATTCCGGCACCGACCCGCAGGGCCCTCGATCCGTGGCTCGACGGACCACTTTCCCGACTACGACGCCGAACCGATCATGGCGTTCTCCGCCACCTGAAACGTCCGGCAGCACCCGAGTGCGCCTCTCGCACCCGTTGTTCAGCGGCCCCCACCCCTCCGGCGTCCGAGCCCACTTTTGTCACTCTGCTCCCGTAGAAACGCACGCCTTCGGCTTCAGACTCCCGGCCAACGCCCCGGAGGGCCAAAGCGATTTCCTATCAGTGACAGGGCCGAATAAAACGGTTACAATTTTCTATATATTCATTTATGTAATGTGGTAAATAAGGATTTACATTATCTGCACTCACAGAATAAGCCGGTAAAGTATGGAGCGTATTTTCCGCGCAATATAAGGTATTTTTAGGAAAATATTCGAATAACAATTGCACTTGTCCTGCTGCTTCTTTGCCTGCTATGGCTTCGATAAGCGCAAGTGCCAAATCAATTCCACTTGAGACACCCCCGGCAGTCCAAATATTTCCACACTTCACCAAACGTTCTTCAACCACTTGCACATCGGGAAGAGATTTTAATTCTGGTAGTGCGCGCCAATAAGTGGTGGCGGATTTGCCCCTCAGTAATCCTGTCTTTTCCAATAAAAACATACCCGTGCAAACCGATAAAATATACTTGCAATGCTTAGCTTGTTCCTTAAGGTAGGTAATGAGTTTCTCATTGTCAGTTTGTACGAATCTGCCTGGACCGCCAGGAATAATGAGATAATCTAACTTTGGTGAGTTGTGAAAGTGCGCATGCGCTTTCATAACAATGTCGTTCGCGCAAGAGACTGTACAGATCATTTTCTGAAATAAGATATAAATTAATTGGCGCGTTTAAAATACTTTGCCAAAAGGCGAGTACTTCCCAAGGTCCGATAATATCCATGGGTTGTGCATTTTCATAAAGTAAAATGCCAAAATTGTCAGTCATGTTATGGCTAGTTATTGTAACGAGTGGAATATGCATAACAATTCAAAGGCCGAAAGACGAAAAAATCAAAACACGATACCCAGTTCCTGGCTCTGGTCGAGCGGGGTAAAGCCGGCCGCTACTATGTGCTGAAGTCGGTGGAGCTCGTCCCCCCAAAGCCGGGGTCACGAGGATCGGAATCCTGCGCTAGAAGTTGAGAGGCGTGGCCGGGGTCACGTACTTGATGACCTCGCGGAGAATGTCGAAGGCGGACGCGTCGGTGGTGGCGGTCTCGCTCTTGGTGGCCTCGACCACGATAGTCACGCCGTTGGACAGGTTGTAGCCGGACCGCTTTGCCTGACGCGGGCACCCCCTTCGACCGCGTGATCGGCGCAGATGCGAATAATTCAATCTAGTGCGTTTGGATTTGACCCCCGTTGACGCATCCAAGGAGTATTCCGGGGAGCGCGATCAAGTTCACCAATGCGACCCAAATTTACACGTTCCGCGCGCTGCTGACGCTCCCTTTGCGCACGCTCCTGCGGGGTCTCACTCGGATCTATGGATGGATCGACGGCGCACCCGAAGACTACGACAACGCCACACCTGAGGGCGCAAAATAAAACCCCGCCCCAGCTGCGTAGCCCCGCGCTCTAACAGCCAGGGTTGGTTTTACCTTACGACTGAAATACGCGTCCCGAGCCGACTAGTCCGGTCGCGATGCTGTGCGTTCTTTTCCATTAAGGATCTTCGTGACCAGAACACCATCACGTTCCTGGACTGGTCGTAAAATCCCATCAGCGCTTAGCTTGTAATGGATCTCGCCTTCACGATATGCGAAGGCCTCCAAATCCTTCTTGCGGCGCAATAAAGACTGTTCCCACTGGTCAAGGAGTCGGAAAATGCCTTTCCCACTGTTGGCGCAACGAGCCCAATATAGCAACGCGACGAGCCAGAGGAAAAACTCAATCCGTCCGAGTTTCGTGAGACTCTCGAATGGATACTCGAGGCGCAGAATTAGAGCAATGGCTACAAGGAAAAATAGCCCTCCTCCGAGGTAGACCGCAACGGTAACGGACAAAAACTGATCATGCTCACGATTCAGCGCCTTATCGTGGCTAAATTCCCTCATAGATCCCAATATTGCAGTGAACCCGCCGAGATTGCGCAGAAACGCGGGAGGGTGTCAAGAAGTTCTCCTGACGCGCAAACCAGGGACCATCCCGATTTCCAACCAGGAGCCGCTGTGATAACAGGTTAGTGTTTCGAAGCAGCCCGCCTTCAAAGTATGGAAAGCCATTCTACGGTTGGCGGGCTGCTTTATTTTCGGGTCGAGCACGCAGAATCCTGGGAAGCTGTCAAGCATCTCCAGCCCGAGGTAAAGACCAGGGACGACCCCGATTTCAAACGAGCGTCGCACGTTGTATATTTGCAGCCTGAGATGAATAGCGTGTTGCCAACGAAAAGCGAAACCGGGATGTGGTGCAAGAAAGTCGAGTTCGAACTCGACAGATTCATCTTTGTGGCCCCGAAGCCTATACCTGAAGAGCAGTGGACGAAGCTCTGCGAACAATACGGTGAACATCAGACTCGGGTTCTTGTCGGAGACGCCCTTTTGATAGATTTACGCGGCAAGCAGCCAACGTTCGTCTCAGTCCCGGCAGATTACACACCGCCAGAAGTCGTGACCTAAAGTCTGCAAGGGTGCAAAACCGGGCAAACAGGAGAGCACGTGAGAAATCATAGGCGGGCTGCCTGAGCGGGGCGCTAAGAAGTGGACCGGACTGTCAAGCCGTGTCTTCTGAGTCAGGGAGTGTTTTTCGAAGCTTTTTGGTCTTTTTTCGCCTTTCCTCAAGCTCCCACTTCACAGGGGCAATCTCGCCTTTGGAACTCCACCATTTTGTGCCTGTCCACATTCCCAACCTTCTAGTGCCGTCGGAGAGCCAAACGCAACGGCCTTGCGAGGTTTGGGTTTAGGATCATCGACCGCGTGCTCGGAGATGGTTGCTTTACCCACTGTCCCGAAGAGCGAAGGGCGAAACGCGAGGTCAGTCAAGCTTTGGCAGTTTTGCACGTATGATGGATATTACACGATAATGAACCCCGCGGCCGTCATCGAGCAACTGAAGGAGACCCAACAGACTCTCGCGAATCTTCTAGCCTTGCTGGAATCCGGTGAACGAGACCGGTTTGCGGCGCACCTTTATCAGTCCCGCAGGGAATACCGGTTAGTCTACGAACGCGGAGGCAAGGGAGGCAAGCAAATCGAGCGCTGCATCATCTCGACGTTTCAGGTCGCCGAAAGCATGGGATTCAAGGGCGAATTTCGACAATGGGAGCCACCTCGACCGGGTCGCCGTAGCGCGGCCTCGGGTATTCTTGAGTTGTACCCGCAAAGTAGGTCGGGTCGTCGCAATGCGAGCAGATCACAACGCGTCCTTGTGAATAGCCCTATAAACTCTTGATCGTCCCCAGACAAATTGTCATACTTGTCTGTATATGGCGACTTTAGACGCACTCGACAAGCGCATCCAGGAACTGCATAACGCACGCTTTAAGGAGTTTGAGACCGAAGTTGTCCGGCTGAAATCCATGAGCGATCGCGCCGCCAAGTTCGAAGCGGGCCGCGAGAAGCGTCGCCGCGAATTCCTGCAGAGCATTGGAAACAATCTCAAGAACATGGACGCCGAGCAGGCCAAGGACCTGAAAGTGCAAGAGAAAGAGCTTAAGGAATATCTCGCCGAGTTCAAACCCAGAGCCGAAAAGCGTCCAAGCTTGGGCGCGGTAGATGCCAAAGAAGCATCGCTCCGCCGTTCCGTTCTCGGTGAGACGAAAAGCCTGGTGCTTCCCGTGTTTGCGTCCTCTATCTATGCCGCCGACAAGGCCACGCTGGACGGCATATCAGGCGTCACCGGCGATGGCGCGATCAACAGCGGCTGGGTGTTTCCCGATCAGCCGGGCAAACTGAAAATCAAGGATACCGCTCACTTCCCCATCATCTGTTTTCAAGCGGGCGCTGGCGGTAATCCTCCCGAAGGCCAGTTCCATTTCACATTCGTGCCCGCCACCACTGCAACCTATGAGATGACCGCAGTGATTGTTTTTCACGGATTCTACATTCTCCGCTCCGACGATAGCTGGTACAACTGCCGTGAAGCCGGCGTCAAACTTACCGCTTCCATGAATGCGAATCAATTTGTGGATATCGGCTGGAGGGATTTCCCGGCGCTCATCGACCGCAACGAATCGAACGCGGAAGAAGTAACCACCTATGACCGCACGCAGTTTTTTGACTACACAACCGTGCTCAAGGCGGGCGATCCCGTGGTGGTCACCGTGAAAGTTGTAATCAAGGCATCGGCCCGCGGCGGCGGCGCATATTCCGAACTGAATTTTGAAGCGGGCACCGCGAATTATATCGAGCCGCTGTTTTTGTCCGTGCAGCAGGTTTAGCGTTTGCAGAAATGAAAGAAGGGCCCGCCGCAAGGCAGGCCCTTTTCGTTTGTTTCAAGAGAGCGATCTAATCCCGAAGTATGCGGCGGGTCAAGATTGTCGAGGGGTGCAATCACACTCCCGGACTAGTCAACCGCTCATGAAAAGCGGTTAACACATTCACCCACGACCGATAGCGGCCTATTAGCTGTTGATCTTCTGCCATTAAGCAAAAAGGTTGTGGTTGTGAGCAACCCTTTCCCCCACATTTCTGCGGAGGGTGCTGCAGTCGAATTACCATTGCCCAACTCCTGCCGTGCCGGTCCCCCTCGCACTGGGCTACCTATCACCGCCTGAGCCCATTGGTCACTTTTCCATTTTGGTGCCGTCGCGTTTCAATACCGTCGCGTCATTGGAAACGTTCGCTAAGAACCGATTCGGTTACCAGTGACCCGATGGCACAAGAACGTTTTCGTGTTCAACTTCAGTTGAAGGACCTGCGGTCGATTGCCGGGCTTGAGGTCGACCATGCTTGCATGCCCCGCCGTAAACGCGAGGATGGAACGATCGAAATAGTGGCGGTCGTGTCTGGCGATACTCTCAAGAAGCTCCGGCGTAAGCGGACCGTAAACGTGGAGGTGCTGGCCGACGCCGGCGCGGAGGCCGCGGAATCCGCCAAACAGGTTTCCCGTACCAATCGCTACGCCGACGGATCGCTACCGGTTGCGCGCGGTTTAGAGAGGGGGGGACATGTGGCATAACGTCGATGAAATCGAAACGGCTTCCGCTGCCGGTTCCGGGGGACTGGTCAGCGGAGGGGCCGGGCTGCTGGGAGATCCTCCTGGACTGGAAGGGTAGTGCGCCAACGCACCTGGGACCGGGTAAGCCGCGCACGCGCCGCCACGGTGGGAGTGACGCGAAAGGCGATTCGATACGACGCGCTGGTGCACGCCCGCTCGGATTTGGAGATGGCGGCGACCGTAGCGCAGGACCGCCTCACGTCGGGCGCGAAGGTCACGGCGCGGGCGCGCTTGTCCCAATACGAGTCGATTCCAGTAGACGGCGCGCGGGTGCTGGCGCGAATCACATTCCCCGACGGCGCCGCTTCGATTCTGCCGCTCGCGCCACGAGGAGATGGCGTTTACGAAGTGGAGTTTACCGCGCCCGTCGCGGGTGTTTACACGATCCGCATCCACGCCGAGGGCACGATGCCGGTTTCACCGCGGCGGGACCCTCCGCGCCCTTTTTTCTTGATCTCAAACCACTTGGCCGGGTTTCAGATTGCGAGCGATCAGGCAACTCCCGACGCCGCGGCTTCGGCGAGCCGTGGATGGCTGGTGCACAATGAGCAAAGCAATATCGGTGACATCAAGAAAAACAGTCTTGTGATGAGAAGAGTAACGAGTGTCCTGCTTGCTACATTGTTTCTTCTGGCTGAAGCGAGTTACGCACAATCTGGTAAGACGTGGGTTCAACTGCCTGGCTTTGCAAAAGATATAGGTGTAGGTGGGGACGGCTCACTATGGATTATTGGAACTAACCCGAGCGGAACGGCACACGACTTCGGATTCATAGATGGACGGGAAGTAATTGGCAAGGCATCGAGGGAGGCGGAGTGCAAATATCTGTCGATAGCTCTGGGCTACCTTGGATAGTGAATTCAATCGGTAATATTTTTAGGCGGCGATAGCCGCATTTAATGTCACCCCGGCAAGACCTATGACTCGGCGCTATCGACGTGTGAGACTTAGAAGTCGGCTAGGATGATGTCTCGCATCCAGACTCGGAGCGCAAGTTGGTCCTCTGGGGCAGCTTGGGCGTAGAGACGCGAGATCTTGGCGACGAGTTGGTTCGTCGCTCCGTCGACCGGTATCTGCGGATCTCCCCGTTGTTGCGGTTGGCTCACAAAAATGTCTTTATCAAGAGCGAATCGCACGCCGGGGCTTTTCTTTTGCATCTTCGAAACAGCCTGTCACGGTGGCGTAGCACGCAAAGATTAAACTGCCGCACAGTGGTTCGCGATACGTTGAGCTCGTCTTGTGCGATCCAAACGCATCCTGCTTCTGGCTTTCGATGATCCGCTGCGCAGCTATACCGACACGCGTTTCCGGAGCGTCTGCTTCATCATCTCATTCGAGCAAATAACGCTGGCGCACCTCGGACAGTCCGGGCCTATTCTTCAACAGCGGAAAAGATCCCGCATTTACCTCTGGGCATCATGAGGGCCAGCGCCGCATGGTTTCCCCGGAGTTGATGCGCCTACATCATAAAGACGAATATCGAGGCTTCGGGTCTGGTGGCTATCCATCTAATTATTAAGACCGCGATCCAGGATTCCCCTGCTGCGATGACCCCTTAATTGAAAGGGATTGACAAGGACACGAGAAACCTGCCTGAAATGGCATCTCCGATGCTCCAAGACCTCTGGCTTTCTAGCGCTCTTAACACACATAATATTCCCTTTCTTGAGGTGTCCCAAAACTCGCCTGGTCGCGCACGGTCGAGTTCTTCGCAAAGACGTTACGCGGGTAACCGAACGCTGGAAATTTCTCACTGAGCGACGGCTCGCTTGAAACGTATGGAACCCATGCCGAAAATGAAACCAATGGCGCCCATGAAAGCGCCACAGCGCTGGTGGCCAGAAGAACTTGGCGAACATCCGAACTCCGCCGGCGGTCAGAATGAGACGCGCTACGCATTTTTCGGCGATCAGAAGCGGCTGGCGGTCGATACCGGCGACGGCAAAGTCCAACTGTATGACACCGGTGATCATCGCATCTCCGGCGTGCAGCAACACCAGAGCGGCAGTGGCAGAAAGGTCACGTTTACGAGCCAGCACGGCGAGGGGGATTTGGCGACGCTGAAGCCCGCCTGACGATCGGGGATCGCTCACGATCGCTAGCTAGCTCGCGGCCCTTCGACTTCGAGGTGGCGGTGTTCTCGCGGGACCGTCTCACTGGATGCCCATCACCGCGGTTTCGTCTTTCAGGAACGGAGCAGATCGACGGGCTTCGAAGCCGCGCCCTTCTTAAGATTTGCAACGGACTTCTCCAGCATTTTGAGAGAACGGGCCGAGACGGCATGCAGTTCCGGCGACCTGACCTTCGATACGCGCCTTGACTTGAAAATGCTTCGTTTTTGCGCCACGCAGCCCGATATGCTTTTTGGCCATTGGCATAGCAAGGAATATGGCGGGATTTCCCACAACGGTCAATATTGCGAAAAGAGCAGGCGAGCCAATCCCGGTGGCCCAGCCGTCAAGCAAAGCGCTTATATGAGGCGTAGACCGCCTTGCTGAACAGCGTGCCGTATTCCTGTTGCGTCCGTTCTTGCCCTCCTCGTCCGACGGGCATCATGATGTCGAGCATCTTGCCTGGGTGTGGAGTATCGATCAATCTCCTAACGATTTAAGGCGCGAGTTTGCTTTTTTGGACGACCAGTCGAACCGGAGATAGTCCTGCGGTTAAGCCGCGCCGCACTGGTCGCACTGAACGCTTATCAACTAGCGCCAATTCAAAGCTCGACAGAATCCTGCTGATCACCAATTTCATTTCAAATTGTGCAAAGGCCATACCGATGCAACGTCGAGCGCCCCCACCAAATGGCAGATACTCAAAGGCGGAGAATCGCCGCTCTAAGAACCGCTCCGGCTTGAAATGATCCGGGTCCGAATAGATCTCTTTACGGTGGTGGGTCAGGTAAATAGAACCAACGACCACCGTGCCAGGCTCAAGCGAGTAACCCATCACCTCGACGGTCGAAGTGGCGACTCGTGGAAATGTGAGCATACCTACGGGGTAGATCCGTAGTGTTTCGCAGCAAACCGCATTCAGATAGGGATGTCGAGAAAGAACGCCCGGATCTGCCGGGTCGCTTGCCTGAAGTTCCGCCAACATGCGCTCGCGCACTTTGGGAAATTTATGAATCCAGTACAGAGCCCAGGTGAGAGCGGTGGCAGTCGTCTCATGGCCGGCTATCAAAAGGGTCATCAATTCGTCGCGTAGCTCCACATCGGTCAGGGCTTCGCCCGCCTCATCGCGTGCCGACATCAGCAAAGTGAGGATATCGTTGCGAGAAGCATTTAGTCGCATTCGACGCTCCGCAATCTCAGCGTAAATTAGTTGGTCTATTCGTTCCCGTTCACGAACAAACCTACCCCATGGACTTAACGGCCCTAAATTTTGTCGCAGGATTGGAAAATAGAGAAGAGTTACACTCAGTGGATTGCTCATGTCATCAAGCAAGCCTCCAAGAAGCCTCTCCATTTGCTGATAGCGGACTCCCTCATCCAAACCAAAGACGGCCCTCAAGATCACACGCATTGAAATCGCTTGCATACACTTCCTCAGCGAGAAAGGCTTTCCAACGATGCGCCCTCGCATCACCTCATCAGTGATGTTGGTTATGAGTTGTCCGTAAGAACGCATCCGTTCTCCATGAAACGGAGGCATCATTAACTTACGCATTCTGCGATGGCGATCGCCGCTCAACCCAATCACCGATTGCAATCCAAGGAATGGTTCAAAAATGACATTTAGCTCTCCAGAAGCATCGAAATCTTTGGAATCATCATTACTCAAGATGATCTGCATGGCTTGAGGATGGCTGAAGACCACGGTGCGTGAAATTTTCTGGCCGAGGTGTATTGCGAAGCAGTCGCCATACCGTTCGGCACAGCTCCGCATGAATGAAAGCGGTCTTGCGATCCACTGGATCAATTGCAAGGTTGCCGGTGTTCTTGGTCCGTCGGGAAGCGACATATCAGTCTTCTGCTTAGAATGTTGCAAGTTGAGATTGACGTGTTCTCCGGAGTGCCGAACCCAACCTTTGAGTTGTCTGAAAAAGAGGAGAAGGAGTTCCTCGACCGGATCGTGGCGCAAGCGGGCGAGTTGTCCCCGGTTTTGGATCAGACTTGGGGCACGCCAAGTCGATTCGTGAGCTCATTCGAAGTGGTAGGACGGAAGGGGCGGCGGAACTTCGATGAGCTATTGGAAGGTATCGATCAGCGTGGCATTGGCATTTTCTACGCCGGTGGCAATCGTCCGGGGCGACGTCCCGCCCTCCCATAGCACCTGATCGCCCTTCCGCTTCACGTAGCGGTAATTCAGACTTGTATTCGCAGGGAGGGAGAGGGTGACCGTCCAGTGCGGGTACGTGGCAGCCGTGGTGGACATTTTCACAGCGGATTGTGGAATCCACGCCCCAAGCAGCGGACTCTCTCCAACAAGATAGACTTCTTCACCGAAAACGGTTTCAGCTCTTGTCTCAAAGGTGAGGATTGTCTGGGGCTTATCGGTGGAATAGCGGCCCGTCACGACGGTTGGAGCGTCGCCGCGGCCCGCATCCATAGCAACGAGGAGATTGATGTATTCGCCCATGGCCCAATTGAGCGGACGGATAGATTTTGTAGCTTCGCCGGGAGCAAAGGGCGCGGGCGTGTCGGTAGGCCACCCGGTGATGGTCGCCGTAATGTTGAAGACCTGCTCCGGAATGAGACCTGCCGGCGAAGCGAACTTCTTGAGCGCGTCCAGATAAGGCTTCCCCTTTATGCCTTCGCGCGATCTCGAGATCTCGTAGATGCCGCGTTCGGCAGTGAAAATGGGCCAGAGGCGCCCGCGACCGGTGCGTCCATCGAAGTCTTGGCCTCCGTTATTCTCGCCGTAGCCATCGTAGTTATAACGAAAGAAGGCATCGCCCTTCGCGGGAATGGTTTGCTTGAGAATACCATCGTATTCGGGCAGGGTTTCGAGGATGCTCCAATCCGACGGGCTTAAGACGCCCATTCGTACGAGTTCCAGAAATCCACCGTCGATAATGTAACGCTCGCCGTGACTGCCGACACCGTTGCCGAGGACCAAGCTGACGTCGTCATTCGCGTTCTGGTTCTCAGTGATGCGAATGTAATACTTGCCGTTGCCATGGAAACCATTGGTCGTGAACGTCCAGTCGCGAACGCTGTTGCGCCACTCGTCAGCTTTTTGTCGATAGAAGGCAGCCGCGCCGGCGTCGCCCACGGCCTCGGCGAGCGCGCCAGCGCAGACCAGGCCGGCGATCTCAGCGGCGATCGTCGAGGGCGAGTAGCCGCCCATTTCTTCCCAACGCTCCTGATCTGTGCGCGGCCCTTCGTGCGAGACGAACTCGGCGGCCATTTTGATCTTCGGCCACAGGGTATTGAGGTTCGGCAGTTTGCCAAGCTCGTGGAGTCTCCACGCGAGAATGATCGGCATGGAGGCCTCGTCCATTTGCGTGCTTTTGAAATAGGGTTGGCCGCTCACCTGTGAGTTTTGCGGAAATCGTCCGCGGCGGGAAAAGGCACCTTCATCGGAATCGACCGTCTGCATCTGAATGTTGAATAGGAAATCCACGGCCTCTGTAGCCGCAATGATATCGCCGGCGGCCAGCAGCGCGCTTGCAAACTTGAAGAGGTCCCGCGACCAAACGAGGTGATACCCGCCCGAGTTGCGATCATCGTTCGTTTCGCCCCACGGAGTGCCTAGCGCGGCGATCATTGCGCCGTTGGACTTGTCTTGGGCAGTCTTTAAGCACATCGCGGCCAAATAATACTGGTCGTCTGCCGTCGCATTTAAGTTCTTCAAACTGCCGTTATAGGTTTCCCACTGGCTGGTATAGGTTTTCTCCAAGGCATCGAGATCCGAGCTCAACGTCGCGTTGGCCTCGTTTGCCGCCACAGCTTCATTGTTGCCGAAAGCGAGCACGATATCGAATGCGATGCCGGTGCCAGTGCTTCCGCCAAAATCGATCCAGCCTATTTGTGCGACGTTGCCTCCAAACGCGGCAGAGAAACGCCAGTCCATCCGTTTATCATTCGCTCCGCCGAAAAGATCGGTGAAGCCGTCGTTCGTGCCAACGAAACCGTTTGAAACCATAGGCTCGCCGGCGTTTTGCTTCCAAGGAAGGGAGACTCCGATGACTGAAGATGTGGAGCCCGGCTCGGAGGCCGCGAGGAAGGTGCGTCCCCCCGCCGAGAGGGTTCGCGAATTATCATTTCCGCCGGAATTCTGACCGCCGCCCGAGTTGTTGATCGCGGGGTTGTTCAGCAGGTAAACATCGTAGTCGCTCACGCTCTTTCCCGGCTCGAGAGTTTCGAAAAGGACGCGCTCAATGACGCTATTGTGTGAAGGATCGCAGAAGAATTTCTTCGTGGTCCGCCATTTGCCGTTTGCGCCGGTGGTCACTACTTTCCACACCAAGGCACGCTTGTTCACGAGGGAAACTTCTGTCGTCGGCTGACGTCGCTCCTCAGCGTCCCTCGCCTCGAAGGTGCCGGCATGGTCGCGCACCAGCAGTTGCATATCGACATTCTGCACTTGGTCCAACACGGGATAGAAGATTTCCGTGAGAATGCCCTCCGCACCCGTGAAATACACCCGCGAGGTTGGCGAGGCGGAAGTTCCAAGAAAGTCTTTGCGGGCGGGTGCCCAGACGGAGCGGACGCCGGGTGCATTCGGCGCATCTTCCCCGCGGACTGGCAGTCCGAAGGTGACAAGCAGGAGCGCCCGAAGGGCGCCGATGATGACTGAACAATTACGCATTACTTTTCACCTTTTTTAACCATACTTCGCAAAAATTTCAGTGGTATCCTTACACTTCATCCAAGCACCTTTCGCGATGCTAAATTTTTCATTGAATTCGCCTCCTCGTTCTTTGCGGGTTCACTGCGATCCAGCTGCTAAACTATGCCCTTATCGACAGGGACCTGCTAGTAAAAAAGGGATTTGTGACAACGTGGAGTTGCATTCCCTCCCTGCTTGGTTTGCGGTTTCGCAGCCTTTACGCAAGAACTAGGACTTTCAGCCTATTTTTTTCATAATCTCAGAATCTCAACTGCTGCGTGAAACTACGAGGTCCTTCAACAGTCTCCTAAAGCGCTTCGAGCCCGCAGAGGCTTGCCTTCGAGCACCATGGCCAATATACTCCTTCGGTCGATGAACGATGACTCTCACAGCCGAGTTGAGGCGGATAGATTAGGCTCGTTCTTGCGGCGCTTCGGCGCGCAGAACAGATCCAACACGAGGCGGCAAAGCGGATACGCATCAGCCGTGGTCGTTAGTGGGCGGAGTCGGTCGCTGGTGGAGGAATCTCAGTTATGATCGGGTTAAGTTCGAACGCCCCTAAAAGCACAGACGAAAATCTTTCAACGAATTGGCTAAAACCAGCAACATGGCCAACTCCGAAATGGTATGACGCGAAAAAACCACTAGGGGAAATACGTACGTATCAGGAGTTTTATGCGCATCGACTTCAGACTCGGTACACAGAACTCGAGAACGACTTTCGTTCAGTATTTGGCAACTTCGGAGCCATGTATGCAGACATGGTTACGGCCGAAAGAATCGTTGACATCTTGCATTCTACTCGACGAATGCTCGAGGCGGACATGGTGGACCCTTTGAAAGCGTCCGGTGCCCTTGATCTCGTTAAAAGATACATGGTTTGGCTCTATCCCCCACACGTCGCTGTGGCAAGAGCCAACGGCGTACTCGTACAGCTCAGCAGCTTGCACGATAGCACGGAGGGTCGAAAGCTGCTGATTGAACACTTGGCCCGCTTAGCCAAGGGAGAGAAGGAGAACTACTCTGTGCGGACGCGCTCGCTTCTTGATGAGGCGATCGGGATCATCAACAAAGAGATTCTCCTTGAGCAGATAAGTCGCGGATTACAAATAAAACGCCTCACCGCCCTGCGCACTTATGGTCTCGTTGCTCTTGCTCTTTTTCTCGCACTCTCGCCCCTCGTAGCCAACGTGAGTGCGCTGGCCCTCCCTGGCGCGCCGCTCCTCGCTGGTGTAAACGGAACGCGTGAAGCTTTGTACGCACCCTGGCTTTCTGCGTTGGGCATCGCAGCTATCGGTGCTCTCGGTGGTTTCCTAAGTGCACTTCTTCAGGTCCGGGGTTCCCGGGTTAGCCTGCCCGAGTACCTCGAGAGTGAGTTGAAGGCCCAACTCAGACCGATCGTGGGCGCTTTAGTTGCATTGATCGTTTTTGTATTGCTTTCTTGGCAGATTGTGCCGGGCATAAAGATTGAAAATAGCGGCTCATACGTATTCTTTGCTTTTCTTTCTGGATTCTCGGAGCGATTCTTCCTAAGATTACTTGAAGTGAAGTCCGAGGAAACTCCAGCCGATTCTAGGGGAGGCAAAACTCCGGAACCAGATGAAAAGCACGCAGACGAGTAGCCGTGTTACTTCAACGGCTGGTGCGATTTTACAAGCTCTAATCTGAAACGGCACCTTCCGTGCAAAGCGCAGCGACGGCAACTGGGTCATTTCTGTTGAGGTTTTGTCATACTCTTTAGCGAAACGATCCTCCTCTGTTTTCGGATCAACTGTGTAATTCTGTTGCATTTGATTGGCTCCTGGCGGTGCTTGAGATTTTCTGCATTGCCTCATCCTTTGCATTCTCATGGCCATGGAATGGCCAAGCGCACCGGAGCGTTCGGCGGCATCGTCGCATTTAGGGCAAGATCCTCTGGTTGACGAGCGCTAGACTGACATTGACCTTAGAGGAAGCTTCATTTCTTTCTTTCCAATCCCGCGGCCCTTCTTGCCATTTTGGCCGCTTTTTCGATATCTTGCCAGTCTTGGAGTGGAGGTCCTGATTTGCGGCCTTTTGAAGGGAGTCTTTGAAAGGGCAGAACGATTGCTGCCCATCTTCCGGCCGTTGGTAAACTCGAGAAGCGGATTCCATTGCGGCTGCTCGATATTGCGATAGAAAAAGTCGATCCAGCCTTCGCGCACGTGGTAAATGCGAGTCAGTCCGGAACCGCCATGGAAGGCACCCACGCTTGATCCCAGCGGAATCGAGATTACCTTGAGGGTCTTTTCAAGCGCCCACAACTCCTCGATCGGGAATTCTCTTTCCCGAAATCCCTCGTGGAAGTCCTGGGTGGAAACATAGCCTTTCCTCGGCGTCCCCCCAGCGTCCCAGGCCGAAATAGGTGCCGTGGCGAAGTCGCTCGGGGGCGTATACCATTCCAGAACTGAGTCGAACCAAGCATACGACGCCAAGGCCAGCTCACGGGTTGGCGGGGCCCGTTCTCGGGCAAAAGCCAGCTTGTATACTGTCGGGGAGTAAAGCTCATTGAGCTCTTTGGTCGAGGGATTGATTTTGAGACACGGGTAAGCGGTATCGCTGGCGCTTGGCGGTCGGCTGGTTTTCGATCAGAATCCCCGCTATGAGCAGGCAGGCGATTCCGTCCTTCGCGATGAGCGAGATTGGTCGGGAGTCGTTGCGCCGGGAAGGCGTCGTCGTCACCACGCTGGCCTATTCGGTACTCAACGATCCGCGCCGGCTCCAGCCGCATTATCACGATTTTTTCCAGCTGATGCTTTTGCAGGGGCACGGAGAGGTGATGCATGACTTCCGCGACTATCGGGTGCGGGGCAGCACGTTGCTGTTCCTGACTCCCGGCCAGATACACTCGATCCAGCCAACCGGAGGATTCGGAGGGATCATCATTTCCTTCAGCCAGAGTTTCTTCGACCACAAGTCGCCTCCGCCCAGCGAACTGCTCGACCTGCCCTTTTTCTTCCCGGTGGACTCGGCGCCGATTCTGCCGATCCCCCATGGAGACGTTTTCCGGATCGGCCAGGCCTTCGCGGAGATTCAGCGCGAGTTTGAAATGGCAGACGCCCTGGCTGCTGAAAGCCTGCGAGCCTGGCTGCGAATTCTCTTTGCCCGCACGATGCGCCTTCATACCCAGCAGCGCCCGGTGGTCGAGTTGTCCGCCCGTGCCCGGCTGGTGCGCGAGTTTCACCTGGCCGTCGAAGCGCATTTCCGGGAGGAACGCACGCTCGAAATTTACGCGCGCGAGCTGGGCGTGAGCGCGAATCACCTGAATGATGTCATCCGTGCGGAAACCAAGCAGTCGGCGGGCGGCATCATCCGGCAGCGGAGGTTGCTCGATGCCAAGAGGCTTCTTTCCCACTCCGAGCTCAGCGTTTCCGAGATCGGATACCGGCTGGGCTTTCACGACCCCTCGTATTTCGGCCGGTTTTTCCGCAAGGGCACCGGCTGTTCTCCTGCGGCATTTCGTGAGGAAATCCGAGAAAAGTACCATTCAAAGGGCGGTTAGTGCCGTTTCGGCGGGTTGAAGGCCGCCGGATGAAGTTCGAGGCTGGTGGCTATGCAAGCTAGTGCCACGCTCGAAGAAGCTCCCTCCAGAGCAGCATCTTGGGTGCAGCCAACGGTCATCGCCGTGCTGCTGGCCATTAGTTTTTCCCATTTGCTGAATGATACGATCCAGGCGCTCATCCCATCGATCTATCCGTTGCTCAGGGAATCATACCATCTGACCTTCGCCCAGCTCGGGTGGATCACCTTTACCTTTCAATGCACGGCCTCGCTCTTTCAGCCACTGGTCGGGTGGACGCTCGACCGGAAGCCCCTGCCGCACTCCCTGGCCGTCGGCATGGGATTGTCCCTGATCGGCCTGCTGGCCTTATCCGTCGCGAATAACTTTGGACTGATTCTGCTTTCCGCCGCGATGGTGGGATTGGGTTCGGCGATTTTCCATCCAGAAGCCTCGCGCGTGGCGCACATGGCCGCCGGCATGCGGCGCGGGTTTGCCCAGTCGCTCTTTCAGCTGGGTGGAAATGCGGGTACGGCGCTCGGGCCGCTGCTGGCCGCGATCATCATCGTGTCGCGCGGCCTCGGGCACATTGCGTGGTTTTCCCTGCTGGCGTTGGTCGGCGTGATCGTGCTGTGGAAGATCGGTACGTGGCAGAGGAACAACTACCACCGGATCGTCCACAAGGCGCATCCGGCGGGCCACCGCCACCTCGCGCTTCCCCGCAGCAAGGTGATCTTGTCTCTCGGCGTCCTGGTCGCCCTCGTCTTCTCGAAATACGTCTATCTGACGAGCCTCACGAGCTACTACACGTTTTATCTGATCGATCGCTTCAGCGTTTCGATTCGGACGTCGCAGCTCTTTCTCTTCGTCTTCCTCTTCTCGGTGGCGCTGGGCACGATTGTCGGCGGTCCGGTCGGGGACCGGATTGGACGCAAGCGGGTAATCTGGTTCTCGATCCTGGGGGTGGCGCCGTTTTCCCTCGCCTTGCCGCATGTGGGGCTCGTGGCCACGGCGGTGCTGACGGTTTTTATCGGCATGATTCTCGCCTCGGCCTTCTCGGCGATCATTGTGTACGCCCAGGAGCTGGTCCCCGGCAAAGTGGGAATGATCGCAGGCTTGTTCTTTGGGCTGGCTTTCGGCTCGGCGGGCGTCGGCTCCGCCGCGCTGGGCCAGCTGGCGGATCATACCAGCATTGAATTCGTCTTTGCCGTTTGCGCCTTCTTGCCGCTGATCGGCTTGCTGACCGCATTTCTTCCCAACATCGAGCCACCGCGTCAGCGGGCTTGATCGGTTTCAAAAAAATGGCGCGGCGGCACGATGGCTTTTCGGGCCGCCGCGCCATCAGGCCGCACACGTGGAGAACAGTGGTAGCGACGGAGGCTTGCGGGTCTGCCGGACATCCCAGATCCTGTCAAGGTCCGTGGATCTCACAGCCCATGCTCTCGGCGACTTGGAACGATGAGATGACGCAGCGCTCAATCTGCTTGCCGCTCTTTCCGGCGCGATCGCAAGCTGACCGGTATTCCCGCCGCGACCGGTAGAGATGAGCGGCGAATTGCTGCGGCGCCCGGTTCGGCCGCTACAAATCGTCGTCCCTGAGGGTTCGTTTCATCAATTCATTCGACGGTAATTGGTCGTCAAGCACCTTCCGGGCAGTTGCTGCTCCGGCGACGGGAAGTTTTCCTGGGTCCAACAGGCCTAACTGGACCAGGACCGAGGCCTGGTCAAAGTAAATGCGCTCCGAGGCCATCTTGCCTTCCTGGAACTGGACCACGGTCACCGTCGCGACTTCAACCGGCTTATTAGTCGGGGAAACTCCAGGCAGCAACCAATCCATTTGCAAGGTATGGGTAAACTTGATCACAAACTCATCGATAAGGCGGTCGTGGCCGATCGTGCGAGAGATGGGGGTGATCTGGGTGTCCGGAGGCATTTGCGGGATGAAGTAATTATCGTAAAAGTGTGTCAACTGCTTGCGACCGACCCCGCCAGTCATGACCGGCACGTGGTTGACCGAGGGCCGTTCGACCATCGTGTTGATGGCGGCCTCAGCGCTCTTGGATTTGAACTCGCTAGCCAGATGTTCTTCCCAGAGCTTCTCCATGGCCTGTTGTTCAGGAGTCAGCTGTGACCCGCTCACGCTCTTCCTTCGCATAGCCTGCCGGAATTAGTCAAAGTGATTCTGCCATTTGCGGATATCATGCCGGACCGCCGTGTCGCGGTGCATCATCGTGAAATATCACGATATGCTATTCGCTGTAACCCTGGACACTCGTCAGCGTTTCTAGGCATCCCAATGTGCTGGGGTTCAATATGAAATATGATGACGTTAAACCAGAACCGCACAGAGCTGTCCGGGTCTGGCTTGCTGACGGAACAAGAATGCTGGGTGGACCAGCGAGCGATGATGGAGCACCAAGGGCGAGATTACTCCTGCGAGGTGGGCGCTTGAGGAGAGGAAAAAGAAAACGAAGAAGCTTCGGAAAGCACTTCCCCGCTCAGAAGGTGGCGAAGCTTGAGCAATTCTCAATCGCCCATCAGCAACAACCCTCCCGTCGGTGAAGCATCGCTCTTGCCGCACAGCGCGAGCTGGGCATGCGAAGGCCTCTCTTCGAGATATTCCCACAACGCCTGGACTCACCGTCTGTAGCGACGTTCAGCCGAAAGAAAGGGATCGAGTGGTCCATTTTCGGTGCCAATTTGGTGCCAAAAAGTACCATGTTTGGCACTTACAGGCCTTTCCGTGCATTTCCATGCATGAAAGGCAATCGACCGAGGATCCTTTATTCATGCGGTTTCGCTGGTTTTTCAGAGTAAACTCTCTATACGTAAAAAAGTGCATCGCGTAGGACTCGAACCTACAACCAAGAGATTAAGAGTCTCCTGCTCTACCATTGAGCTAGCGATGCATTTACAGAGTAAAATGACCGATTGCGTTTGACGATTTCACATCCGTTTTCTACATCTCCGACTGAAACGACGGAAAACGCATGCAAATCCCCGCAAACCAAAGCAAGGCGTGGCGCAAGACGAATGTTGCAAATCTCTACGTACATCGGAACGGAGGATATTACTTCCGGGTCACAGTTGGACGCAAGCAGATATGGGAAAGCCTGCATACGAAACTGAAGAGCGTTGCCGAAGCCCGAGCCGCCGAAAAGCACCGTGCCGTCAGATCTGCTGAGAAAACCATTATCGCGGCGAAGACAGGAAAGTTGACCATCGGGCAAGCGATCGAGCTTGCCCTGCAGGAGGTTGACCAGAGCCCGGACTTGAAACCGGCGACCAAGCACTTCCGGAGAAAGGCATCCAGAGCCTTGCTAAAATCGTGGCCGGAACTGCAGAAGCTTGATCCTCGAAAACTGACTTCTCACCAAGTTAAGAAATGAAGTCACTGCGTCCGGACAATAACCCCTCCCCATGTCCCGCATGGAGCACGGAGGCCGATGAGGACTTCAAAGGGTTGTAGCACGAGCAAACACAATTCGATGCTGGATATCCTCCGCATGGCTCTCGACGTGGCCGTTCGTGAAGGCGCGGCATTCTCGAATGTAGCAAGGCACGACTCGATCACACGCCCGGCACAAAAACCCAAGGCTCTTACCCTCCCCAATCGTTCCGACTTCCCGAGGCTGATTGCAACGATGAGGGCCGTCAAAGGGAAGTCGATGCTTGCGGCGGATCTCTGTGAATTCCTCGCCTATTCCGGTGCTCGCAAGAATGAGGCAGCCCACGTTCTTTGGTCGGACGTTGATTTCGACCGCAACGTGATCTTGTTACGCGAAACCAAGAACGGCGGACCTCGGCGCGTGCCGATGATTTCTGAGCTACGAACTCTGCTCAAAACTATCAAGGCATCGCGTCCCTTTGACACTGCTGGCTCGCCAGTGCTTGCGGTCAACGAAGCGCAGAAGTCGATCGATAGTGCAGCAAGAAAGGCCGGCATCCCTCGCCTCACGCATCACGATTTGCGACACTTGTTTGCGAACACGCTCATCGAGCATGGGATCGACATCCCAACCGTGGCGCGCTTAATGGGTCATAAGGACGGCGGTGCCTTGGCGATGCGGACTTACGGTCACCTCCGCGACGAGCACGCTCAGCGAGTGATGGCGCAGGTTCTCAACTGTGCGCGGATCCGTCAACGCAGGCTCAAGCCGCGAAGTTGGCAGGTGAAGGTGGAATCCAGATACTCGCCGAAGCTGTGAATGGCCATGACGATGCCGGGGCCGCCTTCGGGCAGGCCCAGGCTCGTGCGCAGAAACTCGATCAGGCAAAAACCCCCACCCTCGTCGGATATGAGCAGACCCGGCAGACGGCAGAAGCGCTCAGCCAGGCTCTGGAGTGAAACCCGCGGATCCTCCAGAAGTTGGATTGCCGCAAGCCTCGCGGCTCCCGAGGGGCGAGGATTTTCCGGGCTGGTTAACAGCCCAGCCGTTGGCAAAGCATGTCAGCGACCCGATCCATTTCCTCGGCGGTAAGCGCACCGAGCCGCCGCATGAGGTAAGCTATGCTGATGGATTTGCTGGAGGTGGAACGCTCCGGGCTTAAGGAACGCTTTGGGAATGTTTAACTCCCAACGGTTGCCTTTGACCGCAGTAGTATGCGGCAGGACCGTGACCATCGCCAACTCGTCATCCACGGGATAATCGGTCAGGAGCAGACACGGGCGCACTCTGCCCGCAATGCCCATGTCCACCTGCCAGACGTCAACCGCGTTGTGCTCTGGCCACCGGCCCCTTCCTCCGCCTCCATCCTGTCCAGCATGGCGAAGCCTTCGCGGGCGATGTGGTCGCAAAGCATCATATCGTCATGCTCGGATTCCAAGTCGATCACACGGCGGCACAACTCACGCCGTTCTTGATGGCTCAGGCGGGGAAGCTCGTCGATCATCTCGCTTAAACTCATGTCCATAGGCTACTCCAAGCCGCTAGCCCTCGCCAGCCTACTTTTCCCTTGGGTGGAACCGTTGTTCTGTGCGAACTACCCGCTCTGAAAGCTGCATTCCGCCAAGTTTCGGGATTTTTGACCAGAATGCTTGCCGCTATCCTATTTCCTCCTGTTTAAATTCCAACTCTCGGGAAAATCATGAAATCAAATACGATAATCACAATCGCGTTGGCCCTGGGCTGTCTCAGCCCGATTACATTTGCGCAGGAAACAGCGACCACCACGGACGTCGGCACGCTCGACGAGGCGACGGCGGAGAAAGTCTTTCCTGCCAAGCCGCCGTATTCGCCATACGCGGGACGGAACTTCCCCACGCGGCCGTTCTTTGGCGACACCCACCTGCACACGTCGTTCTCGATGGACGCGGGCGCGTTCGGCTGCCGACTCACGCCGAGGGACGCCTATCGCTTTGGAAAAGGCGAGGAGATCATGGCTTCCACCGGCCAACGCGTGAAGTTGTCGCGCCCACTCGATTTCATCGTCGTAAGCGACCACTCGGACGGTTTCGGTTTCTTTCCGCAATTGATAGGTGGCGATCCCGGACTGCTCGCGACGCCGCAAGGGAGCAAGTGGTACGACGAAATCAATTCCGGC
>CAVPTR010000022.1:0-48943 GCA_963708595.1 uncultured Verrucomicrobiae bacterium | reverse complement strand
TTGATCTTCTGAGACAGCGCCCGTTTGAGATAGGGAATGAGTGCATTCGGATCGTTCGCGGCGAGAACGATCGCATCCTGCCGTTGCGTGATCAATGTGTTGATGTAGGGGACTTGAGAGGAAGCGCCAGCTTCCGAAGGGCCGACGACCTTGCCTTCAGCGCCGATCTCCTTGCATGCCTCCAGTGACCCTTTCGTTTCGATGACATTATAAGGGTTGTTAATATTCTTGGGAAGAAACGCGAGTTTTAGGCCCTTTTTGATCGGCTTATCCTCGCCGTGGCTGAGCGTTGCGGTGACAGTTAGGGAGAGGGCTATGGCTAGCGCCTTTGTAATTGATGTCTTTATTTTCATAAGGTTATGCGTGGTTACGATGTTAGAGGGGAAAGGAGATGCCGGGGCTCAGGGTTGTGCTTGTGATTTGGCGGACCCCCACTGGCGCTTTAGCTTTGTCAGCTGTTCGCGGGTCGTCGTGATAAGGTTGGGAAGAAGCACGCTAAGTATGACCAGTGATCCGGTAACGATGGTCAGGATCTCGTTTGAGACATCCACCAAAGTCAGCGCGTTATTGATGACTCCGATCAGCAACAGCGAGAGAACGACGCCTATTACAGTTCCTTTGCCACCCTGCACAGTCACGCCGCCCAGCAGCACTGCCGCCACGGCGCTCAATTCAAAGCCGGTTCCGTTATCCGCCCGGGCGCTGGCAAAGCGAAAGGTAAAGATAATGCCAGCCAGCGCGCTGATGACTCCCGAGGCAATAAATAGCTGCATCTTGACGCGGCTGATATTGATTCCTGAAAAGCGTGCCGCCGTTTGGTTTCCTCCGATAGCGTAGAGACTTCGGCCGAACGCCGTGTGGTGGACCAGGATCCAGAAAACAACGGCAGGTACCAAAAACAGCGCGAAAGGAGTCGGGAGAAAAGTGAAGGGCAGGACCCCATATCCGAACTCGGTATACTCAGGAGGAAAGTCGGCTATCGCTTGATCGCCGAGCAGAACAAACGCCAGACCGCGGTATAGTCCAAGAGTGCCGATCGTTACGGCAAGGGAAGGAAGGCGAAACTTTACGATCAAGTAGCCGTTGATCGCTCCCGCTACTGCGCCGGCGAGCAGGCAAAGCAAGATAGCGATCGGCATTGCAACCCGAGTTTGCCAGAGCACTCCCAGCAGAGCGCTCGATAAGCCCAGAACGGATGCAACAGAGAGATCGATTTCCTTTGCGATTACAATAAGGCAAAGCGGCAGAGCCATCAGCGCAATTTCAACGAAATTGGCCAGCAGGTTCGTCCAGTTTGCGGCAGTGAGGAAATCCTTGTTTAGAATAGCCCCGGCGGCGACTCCGACAATCAGCAGGACGCCGAGCAGTGTTTCCCAACTAACCTTTCCAGTGAGACGGCGCGTGGAGGGTTCGCTCATACATGACTCCTTTTGACGCGCAAGCGCTCCGCATGGCGATGTGCCATGTATGCATCTAGCGCAATCGCGACCAAAAGCATCGCGCCCTGGAATGCCTGCTGCCAGAAGGAGGGCACTCGAAGAAACACCAGAGTGCTGCTAAACACACTCATCAGGAGCGCTCCAAGGGCGGCGCCGGCCACTGTTCCTACGCCACCCGTGATTGCAACGCCTCCGACGACGGTTGAAGTTATAACCTGTAGTTCGATGCCGGCGCCTGCAGTCGCGTCAACCGTTCCAAAGCGGGCAAGCCACAGCGCGCCAGCCAACCCAGCGATCATGCCGGAGAGCAGAAACCCGGTCGCGATGCGGCGGTTCACGTTAACTCCCGCAAGAATTGCCGCGTTAGGGTTACTGCCGATGGCATAGTATTCACGGCCACCTCGATATTGGCGCAGACTGATGGAGAAAAAGACTAAGAGGACCACGACAATCCAGGTCAGGAT
Organism: uncultured Verrucomicrobiae bacterium; assembly: GCA_963708595.1. Taxonomy (GTDB): domain Bacteria; phylum Verrucomicrobiota; class Verrucomicrobiia; order Chthoniobacterales; family Terrimicrobiaceae; genus DASTFP01. Next base: position 47,040 of record CAVPTR010000022.1, on the reverse strand, counting down.
TGGAATTCCTAAAAAGACGCCAGTGCCGATCGAGAGAAATGAGCTTGGAATATCTGCCGCGTTGATTTGCCTTCCGTGAACCCAGGCGTAATTGGCGCCACGAAATATGTAAAGAGTGCCAAGGGTGGTGATCAGGGCGGGAATACGACCCCAAACGATCAGGGCCGCGTTGATCCCTCCCAGGAGCAGGCCGACAAGAATGCTGGCGCCAATCACTACCACAGTGGGCGTGCCGGGATGATTGATGAAGATCGTTCCGGACAGGAACGCGGTGATGCCAACAATTGAACTGATCGAAAGATCGATTTGGCGCATCAGAATCACTATGCTTTGGCCGATCGTCAACAGCGCAATGATCGAGACGTTGAGCAGCATGTCTTTGATGCTCTGGCCGCTCAGGAATCTTGGATTAAGCGCAGTGGTTATGACCGTTAGGGCAGCCAGCAGGATCAATAAACTGATCTCGCGACTTTGTAACAGCACGCGCAGCCATTGTGCGCCTGATGTGTCCGTGTTTTTCGTTGTCATGATCTCGAGGCTGTCTGCCCGGCTGCGGCGAACATGATCGCCTCCTCTGTTGCTTCAGACCGCGACAATTCGGCGGTCAGTTTACCCTCGTGCATGACGAGGACGCGGTCCGCCATTCCGATCACTTCCGGCATGTCGCTGGAAATCATCAAGATTCCCATTCCCGCCTTGGCAAGATGGCTTAGAGTGCGATGGACTTCAGATTTTGCGCCGACATCAATGCCTCGAGTCGGCTCGTCGACGATGAGAAATTTCGGTTGGGTCGCAAGCCATTTCGCCAGCACGACCTTTTGCTGGTTGCCGCCCGACAGGATGTTGACCGGTTCCTCAATGTGTCCCTTGAGTCGCATGCGACTGGTCCATTCTGCAGCGATCTGTTTTTCCTGCTGTTGGGAAATCAGACCGAAACGTTTGAGTCGCCCCAACACCGTCAGGGTAGCGTTGTGCAGCACGGATAGCTCCATCACGAGCCCTTGCTGCTGACGATCTTCCGGGACAAATCCGATCCCGGCGTCCATCGCCATTTGCGGACTTTGCTGGCTAAGAGGACGTCCCTCAACGGAGATTTCGCCACTATCCAAACGATCAATTCCAAATATCGCACGAGCAACTTCGCTTCGGCCGGCGCCAACGAGACCAGCGAGCCCGACAATCTCTCCTCGCCGCACATTGAAAGAGATATCCTTGAAAACGCCGGCCCGCCGAAGGTTTTTGACACTCAGGACGACTTCTCCGGGTTTGACGTCCTCTTTTGGATAGAGCGCATCGAGCGAACGGCCGACCATCTTCCGAACGACGTCATCCGGAGTGAATTGATCGGCGGGCGCAGAGGAAACGACATGCCCGTCCCTCATTACCGTAATGCGTTGCGAGATTTCAAAAACCTCTTCCAAACGATGCGACACAAACATCAGCGCTACGCCCTTTTTCCGCAGGCGTTCGACGACCTGGAATAGGCGCCTCACTTCTTCCGCTGAAAGCGCGGCGGTCGGTTCGTCCATAATCAGCACCTTTGCGTCAAACGTGAGTGCCTTAGTAATTTCCACGATCTGCTGGTCGGCTATACTGAGTCCCAAGACGGGATCCTCCGGTCGGAGGGACACGCCGAGCTGAGCAAGCTGCTGTGAAACCGCGCGGCTCATTTTGGCGTAGTCGATCGAGCCCCAACGACCAGTGGGCTGCCGACCCATGAAGATGTTTTCGGCGATGGAAAGATCCGGAAACAGGGTTGGCTCCTGATAGATGACGGCGACTCCGGCATGTTGTGCCTGAGCAGTGGAATGAAAAAAGGTGTCGCGGCCCTCAACGCGAAGGATGCCTTTATCGGGTTGGTGCAGACCGGCCATGATCTTCACAAGGGTGCTCTTGCCCGCGCCGTTCTCACCCATTAGCGAATGCACTTCGCCCGGAAAGAGCTGCAGGCTCACGCCTTCAAGAACCGGCGTGCTGCCGAATGACTTGTGGATGTCGAGAAGTTCGATCGTGGGGGCACTCATGATCAATCGATGGTTTGCATCAGCAAGGGCGTGGTCTTTCAGCACACGGTTGCGATCTCGATGCCGAGCAAGGCCGCGAGCTTCCTGAGTTTGCCCATGATGTGGCCAACTCCGATCGCACAATGGTGGGCCGGGCCGTGAGCATTCCAATCGTTCACAAATCGACGCGCGCCAATGGAAAAGCGATACCGGCTGTTCGTGTTGCCGATTTCGAGAATCGGACCCGCAACAGAGTCTCCCTCCGCGGCAAGCAGTTTCAGGCGACCGTCACGGGTTTCCACTACGGAGAGGAGCGTCACCGGCCCGTGTTTGACCGACATTTCCACAGATAGACCGCGCCCAACTTTGCCGTGATACACAGTCAGCGGGCGGACTTTCGTTTTGCCCTCCGCAATCGCGAGATGGCCAGGTCCATCATGTCCCATAAGCACCACATCATCGTTGAAGTCGATCGCGTAGTACTCCGTAAACGACCCGCCGACGCCAAAGCTGTCCATTATTTTCATTGCCTGAACATTCTTGATCTCCATCTCGCCGGCCGCAGGGATTCCACGAGCCGTAAGCAGGGAATTGCCGATAATAATTGAGCTAATAGTGTCCTCGTTTTCCGCGTTACCGGTCCCTTGATAATAGTAAGCAAGCGAGCCGAGTTGGTGTTTTTCAACGAGGAGGTCGAGCGCAACCGACGTGCGTGCAGCCCGCTCAAGTTCCGCCTGTGAGCAATCAGCCTGCACGTCAAACGTTTCCCGGAACTGCGCTACGCGCGCGGGTATCTGGTCCGCCGTCACATCGCGACGAAGGGCAGCCAATTCGTCTACCTCAAAAATTTCAATATGCCCGCCAAAGGTGGCGCAGTGCATGGTTAGGTCGGAGTAGATATCGAGCATGCCATTGTAGTAATGGCCCATGACGCCCAGCCGGTTGTGCTCCATGACGCTTGCCACGCGTGCAGATTCGATCCACTCGTCAACCTCGCGCCAGCATTCTGGATCGTCGCCGAGCAACCCAGTGATCTGGTGAAATGCGATGCCGCAGCGATTGAAGACGTTGGCAATTTCGGGCATCGGACAGGCCGCGCAGTATGCGAGCCATTCGCCGGTCATTGCCGTGCGATCACCCATGCTATTGAAACTTTGATAGTTGATGGCAGCCTCAGGCTGGAGATTGAGGATGATCACCGGCACTTTTGCGCGGCGCACCACTGGCAGCACGGTCGAGGAAAGCGCATAGGTCGTAACATGCAGAAAAATCAAATCCACGTCTGCCTGGCGAAATCGATGCCCCGCGTCTTGCGCCTTTTCCGGTGTGTCGCTAAGCCCGAGATTCACGATCTCGACGCCGGGTCGCCTGAGTTTGGCAGCGACCTCCTCGATATAGCCAGTCAGACGTTCGCGCAGTCCGGGAAATTGTGGCCAGTAAGTGTCCAGTCCGATGCCAAAAAGGCCGACGCGAAGGGGATTTTGGTTTGGAAAGGACATAGGCTTTACCGGTCCGTGTTCAAGGGTGTGAAATGAGAATTAGTGAACCCTAAGTGAATTGGGCGCCTTAGTGTGGATAGTGGGGCGCCTGCATACACTATAAACGAGGAGTGCCTGCGTAAGTATTCATGTCTGGGTGGTGATGAATGAAACTCTTAAAGCGCAAATGCTAATTGAGCAAAGGATAAAAATGCCGTTTGACATGTATAATTTGACGCCGCTGTCATTATTACATCGAGCGCGAATCGGCGTCTTTCAAGCGGCCTTTCGTGCGGCGAAAGAGCGTATGCCCACGACGATCAGGTCGACTGCGGCGCGAGCCGACTCCCAGAGTGATGCCGTTATCAATGAAGGTGGTGCCGAGCCCAATCGCTCTGAGAAAGCTCTGATTTAATGGAGGTGCCAGGCAAACCAGCGTTGGTAGCATTGGATTGAGGGCGGCGCGCCTATCGGGCACACCGTGCTTCCTGAGTTAGAACCAGCTCTTCAACCGGGGGTAGAGATCCAGGAAGCGACGATAAAGGGATTCGTAGATCTCGGCGTTGTCCGGGTTTGGTGCGGTCATGACGTCGAATGTCGGGGCGAATCTCCGGGCGTCGGCATATCCGTTGATCGCGCCGATCCCAATGCCCGCGATCAGTGCGGCGCCGACGCCCGCCCGTTCGGTGGCGTGTTTGTCCTTGCCTTGGTAAAGCGGCCGGTTCAGGACGTCCGCCAGCATCTGGCGCCACAACGGACTTGCCAACCCGTTGCCGGAGGCAACCAGCCGGTTTAGATCGGCGCCGCAGCCTCCCATGACGTCGATGATCTGCCGCAGGGCGAAGGCCACCCCCTCCAGAAGAGCCCGGACCATGTGCCCCGGACCGTGCCGTAGCGTCAAGCCGACAAAGCTCCCTTTGGCCCGCGGGTCCATGAGGGGCGATCGTTCGCCAACCAAATAAGGCAAGAAGACCAAACCTTCCGACCCAGGCTCCACTTGAGCCGCGATTTGGTCCAATTGCGAATAGGACCACCGTTCGCTACCCAGGGTCTCGCGCAACCAGCGCAGCGCCATTCCGGCCGAGAGCATTGCGCCCAGGAGGTACCATCTCGCTTCGGGCGCGTGGCAGAAGGTGTGCAGCCTGAGTTGCGGGTCGAACAAAGGGGTCGCCAGCGGCACGAAGACTTGACCGCCGGTGCCGATAGTCACCGAGCCAAGCGGGGGATCGATCAGACCGTTGCCGACGGCCTGTGCGGGCTGATCGGCGCATCCGGCGGACACCGGGACACCCGCAGTCAATCCCAACTCTTGCGCGGCGCTGCCGCTCAGCGCGCCGACGATTTGAGCCGAGGGATGCACTCTTGGGAAGATCGACCTTGGAAACTGGAGCCGCTCGATCACTTCATCGGCCCAAACACACTCTCCAACGTTGAAGATCCCGCTGGCCGCCGCGTCGCTTGCGTCGGTGCCGAGTTCGCCGGTCAGCTTGAAGCGAAGGTAATCTTTTGGCATCAACAGCGCCTTCGTGCGCTCCAGCGTCTGGGGCTCATTCTTCTGAAGCCAAAACAACGTGGATATCAAGAAGCCTGCAGCGGGTGCGGTACCGCAGGTGGTGGCCAGCAGCTCCGTGCCTACCCGCTCCATGATCTCGGGCAACAACGGCGCGCTGCGCTGGTCGGCCCAAATGATGGCCGGCCGCAGCTCGGTTTCGTCAGGCCCCATCGCCACAAAACCATGCATCTGGCCAGAGAATCCAATCCCAAGCACTTGCGGCGTCCCCGCCTCCTGTAAGGCTTGCCGCACGGCGCTCACTGTTGCTCTCCACCAGTCGGCAGGGTCCTGCTCGGCATGGCCCGGCTGCGGCGTGAGGATGGGATACTCCGCGGAGCCGATGCCTTCAGGGGCGCCCTCCAGCGAGCAAACCACCACCTTTACGCTCGAGGTCCCCAAGTCGATGCCCAGCAGTGCGTTCATGCCAGCTTGCTCGCGAACAAAGAACCAGGGGATAAGATCGAGGAAAAGGCGGCCATGATCACGACAATGCCCGCGATTTGGACGTCGTGCTTTCCTAACACAACATTCCGCGGCTGTTGTCAATCCTTGCGTTCGGGTATTTGATCGAAGAAACGTCTCAGGGCAGCGGCAGCCATTTCAAATGTCGGGCAAATCGCGATGACAGACTGGGTGATCATGAGGTTATCGACGCCTCCGAAATCCTCAACCTCGTTCCCGTCCCTGTCCCGTGCTTCGCCGGGAGCGCCGGACCACCCGCCCCGGAAGACCTTGTCTCGATAGACGGAAAGATCCTCGGTGTACGCGACGACAGGCTTTCGTTGGCCGCAGGCATAGCCGATCTCCCATGCGGTACCAACGTCTGCCGAGGGGCCCCGAAAGGGAGTGACGTTGGCGAGCAAGGCCTGGCAGGAATCGATGAATTCGCGGTTCGTTTCGAAGATGACAAACGCGCTCTTTGAGAAACTTTCCCCTTCATTCTGGGAATCGAGAGGGAAGACTCCTTGCATGCCCAGTCCGGCAAGAAAGTTCTTCCGTTCCCGGGCGATCTTTAGGGCTTCGGGAAAGAAAACGTCCGGGCCTGCAAGGTAGACACGAGGCAGCGAATTGAGAGCGACGCGCATTGCAGACAGTCATAGCGGATGGGAATTCGGGCGAGTGAAACTTCGCGCTTTTGCGCTTCGGGGAGCACGCCCGTCCCCGGGTGTGGTTTCTTCGGCGGCTCGCCGAAGAAATTGGCTCGGCGAGCCGCCGAGCCGGGCACGCGAGCCGCGTGCGCTCCCCGTCAATGCTGAATGAATTTTGAGACGCGGCTGACGAGTTTGTTGAAATGGGTTCCCGCCCAGTAAATTCGGCCACACGTTGAGCACATCCGATATTGATCATAGTAGCGCAAAGTAAGCGGCTCCCCGGCCAATCGCTCTAAAACCTCTGCCTTTGGCACAGATTTCAACAACCCATTGCATTCCAGACAGCGCGTGAACGGGGCGAGAGGGCTGGGCGAATCGAGCAGTCCAAAGCGGCGCAGAACTTCCGTTGTCTGTTCCTCGGGGTCGGCGGAGCGCGGACAAAATCCATGCTGAACGACCGAATGCATGAGCAGCCGTCTATCCCGCGTGAGAAGGGCACGATCTTCCGCGGCCATAGTCTGCAGGAGGAGGCGATCATCGTCCTTGCGAGCGTAAAACGTATCCAATCCCAACAGGCGAAGGTTACGCGCAAGCTTTCCCAGATGACCGTCGGCCACAAAGCGATGGAAACGCCGCGTCTGAAGTCGAGGGGCGCACGGAAGAACATTCGGTGGAGCGGGGAAGCCGTAGAGATCAAGTCGAATCGGAGCCTCCACTTGCCAGCGCAAATCAACATCAAAACAAACTTCTCCATTTGGGGAGGAGACGGCAATTAGATCGACCTCCGGATGTGGAACTCCGCATGCCTCGATCACATCCTTGACGGATGTCTTCTCGCGTAATTTCCGGAGGATGGGAACTTTTCCGCGTAGTTGCGACGGGAGAAAAAACCCCGCCAGGCCGCCGTGAAAGAAGAGCTGTAACTCAAAGCTCACCGGTCGGAGTTTTTCGCCGCAAATTCCCTGCAATGCGAGGAGAAGTTTGTGGCAAAAACTGCCACCGAGATTCGATCCACCGAACAAGATTTCGCGCGATGAATGCCGGAGCGGTAACGAACGTGTCTCCGCGGGCGGCGACGAGGACATCAACGATATAGCACTGCCAGTCGCGGTAGAACCGCGAGCTTTCCGCGTGAATTGACGCCAAGCTTGTGAAAAATATTATGAAGATGCGCGCGCACAGTATTCACACTGATCCAAAGCTCGGTTGCGATTTCTTGATTGTCGAAGCCCCAAGCGACCAGCTTTGCGACCGCGTGCTCCGTCGCAGTGAGCCGGCGCAGGAGTGCCAGCACCGATAAGTCCGGCTCTCGCGTACCGCTGTGCGAAAGATGCACCAGGAAATGCGTCTTGGCCGTATTGGAGTGACCCATGCGGAGAAGTTGCACATTCGCCGAGAGTCCACGGGCGTCCGCCACAATTCGCGTCACATCGGTCTCTGACAGCCGACCCCTTCGCCGGCATTTCTGCCATTCCTCGCCGAGATCCTCGCAAGCGGAGCGGATTTCTGCGGGCAAATAGAATTCCGGTTTGAGAATGCGCGCCTGTTCCGGACCCAGGCTCCAAAGAGCGCAAATTCTTACCGCGGCTCGGTTATGGAAGACCGGTGCGCACCGCTCATCCAGCACTAACGTCGCAGGATCGTCACTTCCCTTTTGCACCTGAATTCTGTTCGCTCTTCGCTCCCTCTCGAAACGGCAGACTCGCTGCGCAGCGACGTTAAAGTGGACGTGCAGTGCATTCAGGAGAGTCATCTCTTGCCGGTAAAGTCGCCCTGTGCCGCTCCGCGATTTAGCCACAGCCATCCCAGGGTTCGCACATTCTCGCGGAAGATCATTGACACAGCGAACCGCCAGCCTTTCGGTTCCATGAAATTCTTGTAGAAAGGCGTCTCAATCAACGATCCCTCCGTAACATCATCGCTGATCCGAAGCACGCATGCGTCCGAGTGCCGGGCCAGGACCGCATGCACCGGTGACATGGAGTCAATTTTCGCGGCATGAATCTTCAGATCCGGCAGCGGATTGCTTACTCGTAGGGTGCCGGCACTATTTTCCGCAGGAAACAGCGCCATTGACAGATCATGAGTCGCCATTGCGGTACGCAACGCCATTACTGCAGCCTGCCACAGCTCTTCGATTGTTAACGCCCCGTGTAGCATCAGCAGCGCAGGCTCCAACGAGGCGGAAAGCGCAGTTTGTGGACCTTGAACGATTCCGTTGCCGACAAAGTCTTGTTCTTTCATTCCATTTTCCCCCGATCCGCGATCCGTTCGCCTACGTGCGCTGGCCGCCCGTCGCGTTCACAGGCTGCCCGCTCCTGTTCCGCAATCCCCGGAACGAATCCTTTATTAGGCAAGTCCCGGTTATAAGATCTTAAAACCACTTTTTCAGGTTTGCATCGATAAGCTACGGTGTCCTTACGGAGATGGGCGACACTACCGAACTGGCCTCCGCCTGACCCCGAATTAGGGGCACAGAAAAAGGGAACTTTTGCCCGGCCGTTCTAAGTCCCTTCGTCAATCGGTGTTGCATCTAATTTATCTTAGTCCTAGCTAGGCCTCCGAGCAATAGGGCGGTCTCCGCGAGGCAGTTAGTCAACCTTCTCGACTTGGGTAGGAGAATCTCCCAGATGTCAGCGCGGTCCCTTTCCGGCATCGGCGCCTTCTTGCACCGTCCATCGAGCGGCGTAGGAAATCAGCTCGGTCACACTTTTGATTTCGAGTTTGTCCTTGATACTCGCGCGGTGGGCGTCAACCGTCTTTGCGCTGAGATGGAGCTTGCTTGCGATCTGTTGCGTCGAGAGTCCCTGGCCGATCAAATGGAAAATTTCGAGCTCACGATCGCTAAGCTGGTTGATGACGGAGAATTGGGTCGCCGGTTGCCTGCCGGAAACTCCCTCTAGTATCCTTGCCGACATTTGCTCGCTAAAGTAGACCTTGCCGCTCAGTACACGGCGAATTGCCCGAATTACATCGTCGCCGCCTTCGTGTTTCATGACGTAACCGCGGGCACCTGCGCGCAGTACGCGCTCCGCGTAAAGGGACTCGTCGTGCATCGAGATCACCAGTATGGGCAGATCAGGCTGCATTGCGCGCAGGTCTTTGATGAGTTCGAGGCCCACTTTTTCCTGGCAGCGCAATATCGGTCAAGACGAGATCGGGTTTGCTCTTCGACACGGCGTCGAGCGCCTGCTCGGCATTTTGAGCCTCCGCACAGACGCTTAGATCCAGTTCGCGGCGAATCCAGTCGGCGATCCCGTTTCGCGTCATCGGGTGATCGTCCACAATCACTATGCGCTTCTGCGCGGGGCGTGGTGATTCGGTCGCGGTCATAGTCTCCAGGTGCAGGCGACCTTGGTCCCGTTGCGTTGTCCGCCTCCGATCAAAAGTCCGCCGATCACTCCCGCGCGATGGTTCATGATGCCCAATCCCATTCCCCGCCCGTTGCTGAATTCGGTGGGTAAACCCAAGCGATCATTGGAAACGGTCAGCGTGACCTCGTCTCCGGAGCGTGCTCCCTTCGCAAAAGCGTTCGCCGCTTGTTTCAGCGTCTTCGTAAATGAAAATCACTTTCAAAACTGGCCTTAAGCGTGTTCGAAGCGGTTGTGAGTCTTGAGATTGATCCTAGTCCTCGCCAGAGGGCCAAACAATAGGGCGGTCCCCGCGAGGCGCCTAGTCAACCTTCTCGATTCGGATAGGAGAATCCCCTACATGCCAGCGCGGTTCCTTGCGCGGGGCGTGGTGATTCGGTCGCGGTCATAGTTTCCAGGTGCAGGCGACCTCGGTCCCGTTTAGCTGTCCCGCTCCGATCGAAAGCCGTCCGCCGATCATTCCTGCGCGATGATTCATTATGCGTAATCCCATTCCCTGGCCGCTGGCGAATTCGGTGGGAAAACCCAAGCCATCATCGGAGATGGTCAGCGTGGCGTGGTCGTCGGAGCTGGCGAGTGTGACCGTCACGTGCGTGGCCTGGCCGTGTTTGATCGCGTTATGGATGGCTTCCTGTGCAATGCGATAAAGGTGCGTGGTGATGCCGTTGTCCTCGATCAGCACGGGCTTTTTGCAGTCGAAGCGGCATGAGATTTTGAAAAGCTGCTCCGTGGTAGACGCGAGCTCGTAGCAGCAGAGCCTCGCGGTCCGGCAGCAATTCGAGTACGCAGCAAAATTCGATGCCGAGAATATGCGGCACGAGTGCGGCCGCGTCGTCGAGCAACTGGCCGAGGTCTCTGCGCTCAAGAGCGCGCCGTCCCAAGCCGGCAAGAGCTCCCTGCTGTTGGCTTCGGAGTTTCAGCGCTTCGTCCGCCTGCTTACGTTCGGTGACGTCCTCGGCGATTCCCGCGATCCGGTCGATGGTGCCGTCAGCGTTGCGAATGGGAAAGGCCCGGTCGTGGATCCATCTCAGCGTTTCGTCGGGACGGATGATTCTATACTCTTCGTCGTAGTCGCCACGAGTTTGCTTAAGGAGCGCGTTCCGAAGAACCCTGTCGCGGTCCTCCGGATGGATGGCCTCAATCCACCTCCGTGGCGACGAATACAGAGACTCGCGCGTCTCGCACCATATCTTTTCGTACCCTGAGCTAATGAAGAGCATCTTGTTCTTCTCCAAGTCGGTCATCCAAAAGACCTCCTCGATGTTCTCGACCACCTGGCGAAATCTCTCCTCGCTCTCGCGCAGCGACTGCTCGGCTTGCTTGCGTTCGGTGATGTCCACCAACATGTTCACCGCCGCTTGCGAACGCCAATTGGAAATTCTTTCACCGCCCATGGCAGAGCGGATGCAGGTTTCAAGTCAGAGACTCGGAGGCTCCGCTGCGCAGATCGGATCCGAGTGTTCTGGATCTCACGCCGCGACCCGGCTAGCGTGCAAGGCGTGGCACTAGCTGAAACGAATGGAAGCGTCCTATGATACTCGAGCATCTTGATACCACAATTGCCTTCGTGGTGATTCTTGCGGGCGTTAGTCTGCTTGTCACCGTACTCACGCAGACCGTCTCTGCGCTGTTTGGATTGCGCGGTACCAACCTTTGCTGGGGAATCGAAACCTTGCTGAAAGAACTCGATCCGAGTCTCAACGCCCACGCCGCAACGATCACCCAGGAAGTGCTGCACCATCCCTTGATCTCAGATTCCACGTTATCACGGTTTGGCTTCAAAATGTTGAAGCGATGGAAATTGGCCTCTGCGATTCGCAAAGACGAATTGATCGAGATCCTGCGAATGCTGGCGGAGCCCTCCCGGGAGAGCGGATCGCGAGACCGCGTTGGCGCCACTGTGAGCCGCGTTGGCCACGCGGCAACGTGGCCTCACGCGGCGGAACGCAACTCATTGCGGCGAGCGCCTGACCCCTGGCGAACGGCTCTCTTCAACTCGCTTGAGCAGCTTGATCAGAAAGCCGCCGCAGACCTCAAGTTGGCGGCGACCGAGATCAAGAAACTGTTCCCGGACGATCCGGCGAGGGCCGAGCAGATCAATGCGCAGGTGATGAAGTCGGTTGAGCAACTCCCTAGCATCGTCAACCGATGGTTTGACTCGATGATGGATCGGGTCTCTCAACGGTTTGTCACGCATACGCGAATCTGGACGATCATTTTCTCAGTCTTAATTGCTTTTTCTCTTCATTTGGATGCCCTGAAGCTCCTGACGCAACTCTCCACCGATGCCGAAATGCGCTCGCGGCTGGTTGCGAGTGCCGACGCTCTGGCAAAGAGGGCAGATGAGATCATTGTGGCCCCGGCAAACGGCTCCTCCTATGTGCAAGCCATGAAGCGTTTGATCGACTCGCATCAGGCCGAGCTCGCCGCGCTCGGGGAACCGTCTGGATTCACGGACTTGGTCGGCGGCCGAGAGTGGTTGTCGACCCGCCTAGAGACTGCCAAGATTCAGGATGCAGAAAAATGGCAGCAAGAGTATGAGCTGCTCGTGCCTCAGGCCGCGCTCTTGAAGGCGGCAGACAATCTTCGTTCGATATGGAAAGACAAACTGACGTTCCAAATCATACCCGATCCCTATCCAACCCCATGGTACAACTACTGGACTCCGAGTTGGTTGCATCTATGGGGAACTCTGGCAAGCGCCGCGCTCCTGAGTCTTGGAGCGCCTTTCTGGTTCAACATGCTGAAGACATTGACAAACCTCCAGCCCGTTCTTGCTAATAGAGAACAACAAGAGCGAAAGAGTTCAGACAAAGGTATCCCAAGAGGGGTTGAAGCTCATTCGGACAGCATAAAAGGGAATGACCCCGAAACCCGCTGAGGCCAGCGAAACAACAGAGCTCGACCCAGGGGATGCCATCTTTTCCGCCCCCCCGGACTTTCACCGGACGGGGCTATCATCCCGAGGCTATTACGCCGGAGCGGAAAAGGTGGCACCTATAAACGGCCCACTTACCGGCATTCGGTCGTTGAGCGCCGGAACTCGCGAGCAGCAAGTTCGGGCACGCTACCATACTTTCGAGGCTCGTCAACGATTTTGGGATTGGAGTTCCAGAAATCATTGAACCTTCATGAGGCGCCAATCGCCGCTCTTGGCGTGCAAGGATTCCGCTTGTCACTGCACACGCGTCGCCTATCACTTTTCCCATGATTCTGACTTGGCTTTCCCAGTATCGAGATATCGGATTGCTCTTTCTGCGTCTTGGCATTGGGACGATGACGGTGTTCCACGGTTGGCCGAAACTTGCCGGTGGTATTCACGAGTGGGAAAAACTGGGCAAGGCGATGGGTGCGCTCGGCATCAACTTCTTTCCGGTCTTCTGGGGTTTCTCCGCGGCCATGGTGGAAACATTAGGCGGCGTGCTGATCGTTATCGGTTGTTGCTTCCGGCCGGTGACGATTCTCATGACTTTCAATTTCATTGTCGCAACGGTTCTGATTTACAAGACTAGCGATCAGTTTCTTCAATGGTCACGGCCCGCGGAGATGTTGATCCTCTTCTTCAGCCTCATTTTCATTGGCGCCGGAAAGTATAGCGTGGATCGGAGTTAGGATTCATTTCTTCTCCGCATTTTGAAAGCTCGATGTCCTTTCGCCCCCAGAAACTCGCGCTCCTGCCCCTGCAAACATGTCCGTCACCAAGGACGCCGAACGACCTCGTAGCCGCCGTCCGGATAGGTGCGGTAATACACATTGTCGTAGTAGTAATAGTTGGCGCCGCGATAAACGCGGGTGCGGTAGCCTGTTGGCAAAACGGTAACGACCCTTCGTGGGGCGGGGCTCACTGTTGTCTCGTGGACAACGACGCGGTTGGGCACGGTGCGCCGCTCGTAGACGACACAACCTGATGTTGTCAATGCGATTAAAAGCAGCGCCAAAGAAAGAATGGTTTTCATGGGTGGTGAGTTTCTATTCGGCGAATCGTCACTGGTGTTCACCGCGCGCGTGTTCCTCTGGCGTCGGAAAGTCGCGAAGGCCGGCCGAAGGGCGTTGTCGCATTATGCTCGACGTCGCGGTCGTAGTTGCAGAGTAAAGGACCGTGGAAGCTCTGTGGTGGTCTCTTACGCTGGGGCTTATGCTTGTTGGCCTCATTGGGACTGTCGTGCCGTTGGTGCCCGGAACCGTCCTCATCCTGTGTGGTGCCGTCCTCAATCATTTTGCGCTGCAGTCGATTGGCTGGCCCACCTTGGTTGTTCTCACAGTGATGATGATCACTGCACAGGTCCTGGATATTGTGAGCGGTTCGCTCGGTGCGAAGTGGTTTGGGGCAACGCGCTGGGGTGCAATCGGCGGAATTCTTGGAGCCGTCGTGGGATTGTTTTTTGGTTTAATTGGGATTTTTGTCGGGCCGCTCATTGGCGCACTCGCTGGAGAATTGCTTGGCGGAAAAGGTCTCCTTCCGGCAGGACGTTCTTCGTGGGGCACGGTGCTGGGAACAACGGCTGGGATCATCGGGAAATTCACCATCGGCGTTTTGATGATCGTGTGGTTCCTCGCCGCAGCCTTTTTAAAATGAGAGGTACCTGGAGAGATTTACCCCCTTCATCAGTCGCCTCCCTGATGCCAAATTAAGGGGTGAATACCTCTGGCGCTCATGCGTTTCAGTAGTTAGACTGTGTTATAATGTTTCTCAGGTACAACCTCAGTACCAAGAGCGCATTGGAAAGTCTCCGCGATCATCCTGCTGAGTTGTTTTCTGTTCTCCGGTTCCCTGCGGGCGCAAGCCCCATCACCACCCGCACCGCCACCGGTAGCACCCGAGAACGCTCCGCCGAAGCTCCCGTCGGAAGCGCTCAATCAGCTGCTTGCTCCCATCGCGCTTTATCCGGATGCTCTCATCGCATTGATCCTGCCTGCCTCGACGGTTCCGTCCGATGTCGTGCTTGCCGCGCGTTTTATTTCGTCAAGCGGCGATCCAGCGCAGGTGGCAAACCAACCGTGGGACGACAGCGTCAAGTCGCTCGCCCGTTATCCGGACGTCGTAAAATGGATGGATCAAAACCTGGAGTGGACGACACAGGTCGGCGAGGCCTTTCTTGACCAACCGGCTGACGTGATGAATACCATTCAGCAGCTCAGGGCCCAGGCAATCGCCGCGGGCAACCTCACCGATTGTCCGCAGCAGAGGATCGTGAAGGAAGAAAGCTGCATTCGGATCGTGCCGGCAGAATCCGAGATGATCTATGTGCCGCAATACGATCCGGAAGTTGTGTATGTGCAGCCGTACGACCCGTATCTCGGACCAGCGTTGACCTTTGGTGTCGGGTTTGCCGTCGGCTCATGGCTGAATTACGATTGTGATTGGCCAGGGCGCAGGGTGTGCGTAGGCGACTGGAATCCACGATGGAGGAACGACTGGAATCCAGGATGGTGGAACGACTGGAATCCAGGATGGAAACATAGATGGAAAAGGAATCGCGGCGGCAATTTCGATGGGATCAATGTCGTGAGTATTAACCGCGACACTGCGCGGATCTGGCAGCCTAGCGCGAGGATCCAGCGCAGGCAGTGGCAACGCGAGCGCAATTACAACGACAACGCGACAGCCTACTACAATCTGAATGCCCGCGGCCGACGGGGCGACGGCAATGATCCGGGGCGGCGTTTCGCAGCGGTAGCAAGACCGTCACGGCTGGACTTCAACGGCCGAGCTGGCGATGGGGATCGTCGTGCTTGGCGTCGCTCCAATTCCGACGTGTCAAATTTGGCTCGCAATCTGCCGGGCGAGATACGCCAGCCAAGGGCATTCCGCGGCCAATTACCGGGTCAATCGGAACAACTGAGTCGGGGAGACGGCAATCGCGAATGGAAGGGGAAGGGAAGAGGAAAGGAAGGTTATCAATCAAACGGTTGGCAAGGGGATAATTCCCAAGCTCGCAAATGGCGTGCGGACTCTTCGTCCGTGAAATCAACGGGTTTGTCGCCCTCTGCGAATTGGGACCAATCTCGATCACATCGTTCGAAATCCGTTCATTCCAACGCAAACGCTTCCTCTCAACAATTCAAGACAGGGCGATCAAAATCCTTCGATGCCCAGAATACGACTCCGTCCTATTCCAAAGCGAACAAACATTCACAGAGTGCCCGGGTTGAACGGTCTAAGGGAGGCTCCCAAAACTCTGGAGCGTCCTATTCCAAAGCGAACAAACATTCGCAGAGTGCCCGGATGGAAAGGTCTCGGGGAGGCTCCCAAAACTCTGGAGCGTCCCATTCCAAAGCGAACAAACATTCGCAGAGTGCCCGGGTTGAAAGTTCTAAGAGAGGCTCCCAAAACTCTGGAGCGTCCTATTCCAAGCCGAGCAAATCGCAATCCGCAGGCGCCACTGGCAAGGGCGTTGGTGGAGCAGGAGGACACAAGTCCGGCAAAAAAGGGGACGGCAACAAAGAGGGCAAAGGCAAGAACTGAGTCTCCCGGGGGAGGAAGCCCAGCCTGATGAGAGCGAGTCGGAAACGAGCGCTGGTTTCCGTTCACGTTTCCTCGCAGAGCCTTTGCAATGTTGGTTTTTGCGTTCCGTACTCGTTTTCGCTGATCTTTAGCGAGACTTGGCGACCATGAGCGGTTAAAAAATCACGCTCAGGATGGCTACCGGATCACAGCTCGACGTGGGAGGAAGGACGGTTAACGTCACAAATCTCGACAAGGTGCTCTATCCGGAGACCGGATTTACCAAAGGCGACTTGATCAACTATTATATCCGTATTTCGCCGGTTCTATTGCCCCATTTGAAAGACCGGCCAATCACATTGAAACGCTACCCGGATGGCGTTGATGGGCTCTACTTTTACGAGAAGAAATGTCCCTCGCATCGCCCCAAGTGGGTGGCGACCACAAAGGTTTCGAAGTCAGAAGGCGGCGCAATCAACTATTGCATGATGAACGATCTTCCTACGTTGGTGTGGGCAGCCAACCTTGCGGATCTGGAGTTGCATACGTTCTTGCACAGGGCGACGGCGATTGCGCGCCCGACGAGCATCGCGTTTGACTTGGATCCAGGTCCGCCCGCGGACATTGTCGCGTGCTGCCAGGTCGGCCTAAGGCTGAAAACCATCTTCGATGCTCTTGGGATGGAGAGTTTCGCCAAGACATCCGGTTCGAAAGGGCTTCAGATCTACGTTCCTCTGAACACCCCGGTCACTTACGAGAGAACCAAAGCGTTTGCTCATGCTGTTGCGCAGCTCCTGGAACGGGAATTCCCTGAAACGATTGTTTCGAAAATGCAAAAGAACCTTCGGCGCGGCAAGGTGCTCGTGGATTGGAGCCAGAACGACGACCATAAGACAACGGTCAATGTGTATTCGCTGCGCGCGAAAAGTCATCCTAGTGTTTCTACTCCCGTGACATGGAATGAGGTGTCCGAGACCTTGAAACGAAAGGATTCTGGTGTTCTTTCTTTTAATTACGACGATGTTCTGGCGAGGGTGAAAAAGATGGGAGACCTATTTGCTGCGGTTCTTGAACTCAAACAGAAACTGCCCAGGTTGGCCGCGCTGAATCGTCTATCAAACGTCGCGTCGAGTGGAGATTCAGTTCGTTGAAGGCCATCGCATGTTTTTGAACAAGCTTCGATAAAGTTTGGCCAGCGCGGTGCCGGCCAGGCCTCCGCTAAGGACATCGCCTGGATAATGCGCGCCCAAATAGATGCGCGAAAATGCAACGAGAAGCGCGATTGCAAAAAAGAGCCGCCCGCCGCGTGGATAGCAAGTTTGGAGCAAAGTCGCTCCTCCAAAGGCAGCCGCAGTGTGGCCCGAAGGGAAGGAATGGCTGCCCGGTTTACGCCCTACAACAATGGCGCGAACGATGGAGATGAACGGCCGGCGGCGGCGGAAATATTTCTTTATGGGAACCTCAACTGTATATGTAGCTAGATAGAGCGCGGGAAGCACAGCCAGAGCGTTCTTCAGCGCTCGGCGGCGCTGGCAGAGCGCGTCGGCCAGCACCACGAGAATCCATGCGTGGCCACCAGTCATCATCCAACTGAAGCGAGCAATCAACCCATCCAGCCACTTCGGATGAGGAAGATGATTAATGCGGATAAAGAGGGCCGCATCGATTGCGTCGTACGGCTTGAGCCGGTTTATCAATTCCTTCCTTAGCAGGTCTCGACCGCGCTTGACCTGCGGCGAGTCTCCTTTGGAGGAATGTTCGCCGGATGCTTCTGCAACGGCCTCGTCCAGCGTTTCCCGGCTCTCGAGAGGCGAAGCGGCAATTTGAGCCGCGGCTTCAGTTAGCACCACGGCAGCGCGTTCCTTTGGAGAAGCGGCGGCAGCTGCGTCGTTGACGGCTTCAGCTTGTTTGATTGGATCAGCAGAGCCCTGACCGGGTGCGAGATCCCGTTCCTTGATGTCGCCGGCGGCATTATCGAGTTTGTCGAGAACGTCAGACGCCTGAGCCGGCGTCTTGACCTCGGCAAATCCCTCCTCCAACGCCTTTCCGGCTTGCTTCACCGCTACGCGCGATTTCTCATCCTTCGCATTCGTCTCGTGCATCCTGATTGCTTTCTATTGTTCTCTTGAGATCGGATGACGGCGGGTTGCTGCGCTTGTCCTCAGTCGTTGCGGCTTGAGCAGAGTCGAAAGCCGAATAATGTCCTACTCGCTTCCCTTGCCAACTAACATATTGTCGATGTGTGATTTGCGGATGTGTTAGATTCGCTCGCAGAGCAGAGGATTTTTTGGAGCCTGCGAAAAGCGAGCTGTAAGAATTTCAGAATTGACGAACGGTCTTAAATGTGTCACCAGAGGCCACTCTTTCTAGGTAGTGGGTCGCGAGGAATATTTCGTGCAAGAGCCCTGTGGAAAACAATAAGCCAGACGCCGGCAGCTTCGATCATGCAACTCCTCGACAGCATCGCCGCGAACTTTGGTGGACGATGTGTTGGTAGCCGCCGTCTGCCCACGGAAGATCAAGAAGCGATAAATGCGTCTCGAACGCGTAGCCTGAGCCCAAAACTATCATGCCAACTGAATACACCGCACAGATACTAAGACTCCGTCTGCCTGAGCAGGACGAGCTGAGGAACGAGTCGGAACGCTGCTCGGCTGACCCGGCTATGCTGGAGTCCATCGGCCGTGCTCTCGGCCAACAGGTTCGAATCAAACGAAGCGATGGATCTGGTTTCGTTGCACTTTATACGGTGAAACAGGCCAATCCGGACGCCGACTTGAGCGATCCGGAGCGAGCCAACGTCGTTCGCACTGGCCAAACGGGTCGGGAGCGCCTCGGCACCACTGAGGAAATGGGAGCAGTTGTCCAGGCCAAAGTTGTCGATGCCGCGCCCCAGCCCGGACCTGTCGGTTTCTTTGAAGTGGCCAAGGACGATGGGGGGCAAGCTTACTTCATCGCCATTGCGCCGCATGGGGGGGAGATCGAACCACACACCGATGAACAGGCAGTAGAGGCGTTTAAGGAACTGGTCGCTGCCAATTTTCCGGCGTCGTTGTGGCTCTGCAAAGGTGACGGTGATGCGGCAAAAGGCGCCTTTGACCGCTGGCACATCACCTCCACGGATCTTCAGCCGGCGTGCTTCCCACTGCTCCAATCACTCATTTCGCAGCAATTCTGCTACGGGGTCGCCTTTCATGGCTTCCAACGCAAGGAGGACGAAGCTGATGTTTATATTGGTGGAGGAGCTTCGCAGCCACTAAAGGTGGCCATTGAGAGGGCATTGAATGACTTGTATTTGCCCATCAAAGTCAAAATCAGTACTTGCTACGACGACCCAAAATTTCAGGGGTTCAGCGCGGAGAACATCATCAATCGGCTTGCCACGAGCGGCATTCACCTCGAACAGTCGTTTGAAGCCCGGGAGAAATTTCAAGGAGAAATCGCACGTGCAATAGCCGAAGTGTTCGCCTCGCGTCGGCGGTTTCTGCTTTGCATGTTCGTCAGAGATCTCGAAAAGAAACGCGCCGAGGGGGAAGCCGAGTTGGCCCAGTCACTCAGCGAAGACCTGGCTGCTGGCCCGTTCGACGTCGAGAGTGCAATTACGAAACACAAAGCGTGGCTCGCAAGAGACGAGGGACTGGCGGCGAAGATCAAAGCCTGTGAGGAGCTGCGGACGTTCATTGAAGAGCGTATCGAGGAATTGAAGACGACGCAGCCAGAAGGCGGTTCTCCAGTGCAAACCTCGAGCAACCGGAAAAGCGGAGAAAAACAGGGCTGAGCTGATGAAGGTTATTTCGACGCTCCTTTGCAAATTCTCGCCGCGAGGTTCAACGCGGTTCAAAGATGGGTTACTGACCCTGGTGTTGCGAGCGACCGCGCCTGAACTGCGGCGACTCTTCTTTAGGGGCGGTTCGCCGGACGCGTCCGCAACGGCTTCGTCCAGCGTTGCCCGGCCTCGAGAGGCGAAGCGGCAATTTGAGCCGCGGCTTCGGTTAGCACCACGGCAGCGAGTTCCTTTGGAGACGCGGCGGCCGCTGCGTCGTTGAGGGCTTCAGCTTGTTTGATTGGATCAGCGGAGCCCTGACCGGGATTTCTTGAGATCGGATGAGGGCGAGTTGTTGCGTTTGTCCTCAAGCGTTTATGCTCTTCGCTGCGGCTTGATCGGAGTCGAAAAACGAATTAGACCGTAGTCGCTTCTCCCTGCCAAACTAACATATTGTCGATGTGTGGTTTGCGATTGTGTTAGATTCGCTCGCAGAGCAGAGGCTTTCTTGGGGCCAGCCAAGAGCGAACGGTAGAGTTTCAGATTGACGAACGGTCTTAAAGGTGTCATGAGAGGCCACTTTTTCTAGTTAAGGGTCGCGAGGATATTTCGTGCAAGAGCCCTGTGGAAAACAACGAGCCAGACGCCGGCAGTTCCGATCAACTCGGGGCCAAGGTATCCGTGCGTCAGTGGCGCGTCATTCTTTGGGACCGGCAGCCTCAGCGACGCGCCAGAATCCGTCAATTAGTTAACGCTCTTGGCGCGTGCGCGATCGAGGTTTTCGACGTGCAGCGCGTTATGTTTTCCTCCGCATGCTGCGTAGCCGTGGTGGGAGCCGGCAGTGAGCCTGACGGCGCAGGAATGTGCGCCATTCGCGATTTGAAGCGACAAGGTTTCGAGATTGTCGCGTATGAGGACGGCAGTGAATCGTGGAGCGTAAAGCTCAGATGCTTGTCCCTGCTTGCCGGCGCAGCACAATTGCTTGACAGCGGCTCCGCGAATTTTGATCACCGACTGCAGGACGCCTTGATGCAAATTCTTCGCGTTGAGTCGAGGAATCACGAAGAAGCCCAACAGATTACGTCAGTGATGCGCGACATGGGAATGGTCGGGAGCAGCGTGGCGATGATGGGTGTTTTTCGCTCCATCATTCGTTTCAGCGCGTTGAGCGATCTGCCTGTGCTGATCGCTGGCGAGACCGGGACGGGAAAAGAAGGTCTTGCGCGCTCTCTCCACCAGCTGGACCCGAAGCGAAGCGGAGGGCCATTTGTTGCAATCAATTGTGGTGCGATCGCGGCATCCCTGGCGGAGAGTGAATTCTTCGGACACCGCCGAGGCGCGTTCACGGGCGCCGACCGTGACCGCAAGGGTTTAATTCGTTCTGCGGAGGGCGGGGTGCTCTTTCTCGACGAAATCGGAGAACTGGACGCGTCGCTTCAGGCGAAGCTCCTGCGCGTCTTGCAAGAAAACCGCGTGCTCGGTGTCGGCGAAGATCGCGAGATCCAAGTGAATGTCCGCGTGGTTGCGGCAACCAATCGCGATCTTGATCAATTGGGCCAGCAGAGCCGGTTTCGTGCGGATCTGTTTCACCGCCTCAATGTGTTATCCATCCGAGTGCCCCCCGTTGCGCGAACGGGCCGATGACCTCGGGCCATTGACGCAGCATTTTCTGGAAAAATATCGCTCGCTTTGTTTTGGTGTGCCGCCTGAAGTGGGCGCCGACTTTTTGGATGCGTTGCGGCAAGTCGTGCTTCCCGGGAACGTGCGGCAGTTGGAGAATCTCATTCGGCAAGCACTCGTCCGACGACGGACTGATATCCCTTTGGGGCTTTACGATTTACCGGTGGAAGCCTGGCAGCAATTGTCGCAAGGTTCAGATGTCTCCGACGGCGCCGCAGCGCGAAAGTGAAGGGATCGGCGAACTGGATCCGCACGTCATTGCGAAGTACGTTCGCGTCTTGCTGGACGCAAATGGCTGGAATCTCTCCCGCTCCTTGGCACATTGCGAGCGGGAAGCAGTCGAAGCGGCGATGCAGCGGGCTCACGGCAACCAGAGCGAGTCGGCTCGCCTGCTTGGGATTACGCCGCGCAGCGTTTACAACAAGATGCGGAAATATCGTAGCGTAGTGACAAGAACGAGCATTCCCGAGTGACGGGATCGTTGTGAAGGAGTGACAAACGCGTTTTCCACGAAAGCTTTCCGTTTTGGTCCCGGCAGGTCCACTCTTTCCTGCGCGCAGCGCAGTCTTAGCAGCCCGTTGAGGGGCCATTGCATTTTTCCAGAATCCCTTCGCAGGAAATCTTCGCTCGGTTGCTAAGTCCGACGGGCTGCTAGCGGTAGTGCGAAAGAGCGTTCCGGAAAAGAAAAGACGTGATCCGGAACGATCTTTCTGCCCGCGGTATCCGCGATGCAAAGAGGCGGATGGTAGGAGGGAGAGGGGAGGCCATTTTTCTCTGTTGAGAGCAGCCAGAGCGCGCCGCGACGTGCCCTGGCATAGGCGATGCTAAACGCCTCGCAGAAACTTGCAGCGCTCCCCGCGCTCTCGACGACAGCCTTCCCAAATGTGCGAAACCGATGGGTCAATTTTCGAATAAGTGACGTGTATGTCCCCGATCCTTCCCAAATTCTCAGGGAGCTCCATGGAAGCGACCTCCTGCAGGGAAAAATCATCGACGTGTCAGACAGTGGAGCGCAGCAGGAAGCTTTTGCCGTCGTCGAAGTCGAGGGGCTCGCGCAACCGGTCGTCGTCCCAATGAACCGCATCAGAGGCTCTGTCTGTGAATGATTCAATTTTGTTCCCGTTTCGTGACACCGCGCATCCGCATCGTGCGGGTGCCGAGTGGCCGGCGCGGCACAATTGTCAGCGCTGGGCTGATCGCGAATCTGATTCGCGAGGGCTCGCGAGATTTCTATGTGCGGCAGAGGGCGATCCAGATTTTTCGCGAAGCCGGCGCGCCGCCGAAAGACCGCTGGGCGGAGGTATGCGCGCTCTTTCACTGGGTCCGCAACAACGTCCGCTATACACGCGACATTTTCCGGGTCGAACTGCTTCACACCGCCCGCCGGATGCTCGAATTGAGCGCGGGGGACTGCGACGACATGACGATCTTGCTTGGCGCAATGCTGCTCTCAACCGGACATCCAGTACGGCTTGTGTTGACCGGTTTTCGGAGGAAACGGCCGCACTCATACAGCCACATTTACCTCGAGGTCAACGTGCGGGGAAAATGGGTTGCTCTGGACGCCACCATGAACCGGCCAATTGGCTGGGCGCCTCCCGCGCTGTGGAAGCAAATCTGCCCGGTATGAAAGCATGCTTCACGAAGAGCAGCCGCCGTGGCGAGGCTCTGATCAAATTGGTAGCTGAACTTTTTGCCGTTCGACGCTTCTCAGAGCGTCCTTACCTCGGTTGCTACTCATCACAGGGAGTCACGACACATCATCAAAACACACAAGGAACAAACCTATGCTCGTTCAAGACACATTAACAGGAGCCGTACACGAAGTTCCCGAGAGCCAGCTCTACGAGGCCGATTACGCGGAAAGCCCGGAACAGATGGCGGAAGGCCAGATTCTCTATGACGGCCTCGGCAATCCGGTCGGCTTTTCATTTCTAAAAAAGGCGTTTCGCGCGGCTTCAAAGCTCGCCCCGCTCGCATCTCTCTTGCCGGTGCCCGGAGCCGGTCTCCTCACCCAGGTGGCCCAACGGGCGCTTCCGGGGATAATACGCCAATTGGCCCCGGCGGCACGGAGGCTGCAACGCGTCCTTCCGCCAGGAGTGGTGCAGCAGTTTGCCCCTGTGGCACAAGCATTTCAGCAGGCAGTGCCGGCACCAGCGCTACCCGAAGACTTCGAAGGCTTCTACGGGGAAGCCGTACCCGGCCAGCTCATGCGTCCGCTCCCGCCAGGATGGATTCCCCGCCCATCGCCTTATCAGGGCACGAAGGGGCGTCGCATGTATTTGCGATGCGTCTCCTGGCGAGGTCCAAAGGGCTTGGTCCCCGCGTCTGCAGCGCAGGCGCCACCGGCGCCGGCAGTCATTTCCCAACCCCAACCAGTCCCGCTGCGGCCGGTGGCGATGGGACGACGATTTGCTCGCCGCCGCCGGCGCTAGTGCGGCGCTCAACTTGCGGAGACAACTCTATGCGCAGGAGCCTGACAAGTGAGTTACCTGATCACGCTATCGGTCACGAACACGGCGGCGCCCCGCTCGCAACTTCCCGAATCCCTGCAACGCGCGCAGCAGCTTTTCCGGCAATTCCACTGCTTCCCGTCCCGTCAGACGACCCGCTTGCCGCACGAGCGAGCGATTCCCGAAGTGCTCGCGCACGTCGGCGAATTGCGCGGGTTGATCTATCGCTCCGATCGGGGGCAGCGCGGCCAGCCGCGCACTTTTGTCCACCTCTTCAAACTTCGCCCGCAACTCACCTGCGATGCCCATGGCAAACAGCTTTACATCCTGGGTGGGAACTACCGCGTCACACCCCGCGGCCTCGAGGGCTGAAAATGCTCGGCCAATCAAAGCGCGAGCAGCCTGCCTACCTCTTCCCATCGAATGGAGAGGACCACGGCTGCATGGCATTTTCGCTCCAAGCTAAGACAAACCCGAACCGACCATGAATTCCAACCGCGGATACGACGAGGTCATGATCGTCAACCCGTACGACCCGCGATCCGGCAACCAGCAGATCAAACTTATGAGATTCCACCAATCACCTCAATGGGGCTACTACGCCGAACCACCTGAAATGGGTTACTACGCGCAGCCGCCCGGGTATGCCTACTACGCCGAGCCCCCGGAGTACGGCTACTACGCGGAGCCTCCCGAATACGGTTACTACGCCGCGCCGCCCGGGTATGGCTACTACGCAGAACCGGAATACGGCTACTACGGCGAACCGCCGGAAATGGCTTACTACGGCGAGCCGCAGGAGTTCGCTGATTGCGGCGACGGCTACTCCGCCGCCGCGCCTGCTGGCTACGGCTATTACGCGGAGCCGCCGGGCTACGGTTACTACGGCGAACAGCCGGAGGTGGGCGAATACGAGCCGCCCGTCGGTTACTACGCCGAAGAACAGCCCATGGGCGGATACGCCCAGGCGCCAGAGATGGTGGGCTACCACGAATACGAGCCGCTCTCCGAATATCCCGAGAACACCGGCTACTATGCCGAACCCGACGTGTCGGGTTACGTGCGCGAAACGGCCGAGCCGCCGTTCAATCCTGGCTGCCCGATAGCGACCAACGTCGCCGGGTTTGGCGAAGCTGAACCGTACGCCGAAGCCGAACCGTTCGCAGGCTATCAACGTCCCGGCACGGTGAACCCGTCGTGCGGCCAGTTTACGCCTCAACCCGGCGTGAGCGAATCAGTGCCCGAAACTTTCAGACCGCTCTGGTGAGCACCCGCAACCTCAAACCCGCAATTTAAAGGAGAACCAATATGGCAACCGTCCAAGGCATAAGAGAAAAAGTCCATCTGCCCATCTACGACTCGCTTTCCGTGAAGCCGGAAACACAGCTCCGCGACAGCGAGCCTGGCAGCACGTTGAAGTTTTTCGTCAACGTTCAAGGCAAGACGAAACTCGAAACCAACCTGCAGTCGGCCTCGCTGCTGCCGCACTACAACACCTTCGAGGCTCGCGCGATGCGCGTCGTCATCAGCGATCTGCCGCCGGAGTATCTCGGAAGACGCCAAATCCAAGAGCGACGAAGAATTCGATGTGCGTACGAAAGGACGCATGCGTCGTAGCCGACACAGGACGACCACATTTCACGCAACGGTGAAGGCTCGATCTGAAGCGGCTGATGGAACTGCTGGCTGAAGCACGACAAGACCGAGGAAGACGTGGAGATCGGATTAGCCGGAGATGGGACGTCGAACTCAAGCCGACCCGACCCGCCCCACGACAAGTCTGACGCCGATCCGGTGCATTATTTTTGCTGAGCGAGGCGGACATTGAAGCACTGATCGAGAGTCTCGAGAAAGAAGCGCCACCTCCGGAGCAGATCCGTCCGAACGACGGCGTGATCAGCAAATTCATTTACAACACGGTTACGACGCTTTTCGTCGGGGAAAAAATCATGATGGAGATGCCGACCTGGTTTTTCCCGAGCGGCGCGGGACCGTATTCGCTGAGCACCAGGGCGATCAGCCACGGCGAGCCGTCGCCTACGGCGACCTTCCGGTTCGCAGAGCCGATCTTCATCGACAAGCAGCAGAACTTCCGGGTCGAGATCTCCATTCCCGACACCGACGTCCTCAAACAGATCCAGCAAATCTACGGCCCGCTGTTTGTTTGGGTGGTGCTCGATGGATACATGACCCGCGACGTGCAGTAAGCCGCAAACAACGCTGGAGCGTTCCGATCATGATCGCTGCAAGAGCGCAGAGACGACAAATATTAACCCGGCCCCACCCGGTTGCGGGGCCGGGCACGCGAGCCGGCGACGTGATCCCGTACGATTACGGCGCCGCCTTCGAAATCATCGGACAGCCCGGAAACGTCGTGCAGAGCGTGATCAACACCGCGCCCGACAGCCTCTTTGTCGCCGTGGCGATCGGATACGGGTTCGAAGAGGAACGCGGCCGGCCGCTCCGACTCGCGCTCGGCGATTCCGAGGTGCGGACCGTGCGGCTTGGCGAGGTGACGCTTGGTGAGTTGCCGCCCGATGCGCTGATTGAAGGGTTCCGCATCGACCCGCGACTGGAGTCGGTCGTTTTCGGTGCGAGCGGATCTGAAGAGAACGGCGCGGTGCGCCGAGGCGAGCTCGATTTTTCCGATCAGCCCATCTCAGTCGAACTGCTTGAGCGGGTTTTCCAGCAAGTCAAATCGCCAGCGGAGATCTCGTTTCTCTTCAGCATGCTCGACAGCGGAACCGGGCGCGAGCTGCAGGACGAGCCGACTCACAACCTGGCGTCGCTTGGAAAGAGCAACGGCGAACGTCCATTCCGCCTGCTCGCGCAGCCGATCACGTTTCAGCCTCGCTCGACGATGCGTCTGCAGATCATCGAGCGCTCACGGGACATACATGGCACTTTATTCATCGTCCTTTACGGATACCAGGTCATCGGCTCATCGGCCTGTCCGGAGCTACTCGGCCGAAGCATCACGGGACCTCCGATGTGCCGCACCGAGACCATCGGCAGTCCGTCGGCGCGCGTGATCCCCTTTGACTACGTGACCACGTTTCAGCTCACGGGACGGCCGCTCAATCCAATCGAAACCGAGGTCGTCGTCAATGCCGAGGGAGGATTCGTTGCGACTTCAATCGGCTACGGTCTTCTTGTCGAGGAACGTGCTGTGCCGCTTCGCGCAATGGGCGGCATCTCCGGCGAGCAGTTCAACACGCTGCCGTCAAAGGTCTCGATTCAGAACATCAGGACTGATTTTTTGAGAACAATTCTGACCGGTATTGCGGCCAATTCTCGATCTCTCCGCTAGAACCGGGCGACTACAAGATCACCTACGGTAATCTCACTGCAACCGTTCGCGTGGAGCCCGGCCGGGTCAGCAGGGTGGAAGTTTCTTTGGAGAATGGTGAAAGAAAAATTAAGCTGCGTGAACCTGTCCCGCTGGACATCGATCTTGAGCAACTGCCGTTGCGATGGCTTCTGCCCGACGCGCTTCTGGATGGTCTGCGCATCAAGCCGCAATTGGTGCGGCTGGCGTTTGAAAACAGTGGCGAGCTTTCGCACAACTTGCCGTTCGCGGCTGCCAATCAACTCTTCGAGCGGCTCAATCGCCCCGAGGACGTGTCGTTCCTCTACACGATCTTCGACAGCGGCCGGGGCCGCGAATTGCAGAACCAGCCGCTGCACAACATCGCAGGCCTTGGCATTGCCGACGGCGACCGGCCTTTTAAGAAATTGGCGCGCTCGATGATCTTTCATCCACGCTCGACAATCCGCGTGCGGGTCGAAGAACGCTTCGGCCGCGGCACGCTTTTCATCGTGTTGCAGGGATATAAAATTCTCAGCGCGCCAGGCGCGGGAGCCGTGCGATGAACAACGGGGCGCAAGTGAACGGATTTGGCGAAAGCGTGGCCGCCCCACCCGCGCAGCGGCGCACGATTCCGTTCGACTACGTCTTTCGTTTCGAGGAGCTCAAAGGCCAGCCGGGCCTGGTGCAGAACAAAACAGTCGAGGTGAGCATCGAGGCCGCGTTCACGGCGGTCTCAATCGGCTACGGCGTTGTGCCGAAGGTGGATCCTATCACGTTCGGCCTACCGCAGCCGGAAATTGTGATTGAGCTGGCGGCCAACGGGCAATCACTTCTCGGCAGGACTATCGGCGAGCTTCTTGAATCGCTCTCAAAGGCGCTTGCCGAAGCTGTCAAGTTCGAAGGCGGAACGATGAGCGGGAAGATCGGCCCGCGCACCGCGGCGGTTCTCAAAGACGGGCTGCGGTTTAATCCGGAGTTCGCCGAGCGCATTTTACTCGCTGGCGGGACCGGGCTTGATGAACGAATACTTAATAACGCATTCCAATCCGTCGGAGCGCCGCCGGAGCGGGTGTCCTTTAAATACGCGCTATTTGATCAGGGCAGCGGACGCGAATTCCAGAGCGAGCCGATCCTGAACATCGCGGGCCTCGGCTCGGCCGATGGCAAACGTCCATTTCGGTATTTTCCGCGCCCAATCGAGTTCGCGCCGCGCTCGATCATTCGGATGCAGATCACCGAAGTTTCCGAGTTCAAGTGCGAACTGCACGTTTCCCTCCTGGGCTACAAGACCCTCGGGACGCCAGGGACGCCGACCGGCCCGCGACTTCAGGGCCGAAGGAGGACCCGCTGATGAACGGTGGGATTGTCGGTGCGATGCAGCAGCTCGACGTGATGCGCGTGTCGGCTCTTTGTCCCAACTGCGGGCTGCCGCGCGATTACGAACATTTCGACGAATCCGGCTTCGCCCGACACGCCCGCCCGCGGCCGGCAGGTCGCGGTGGCGCGCTTTGAATTGCCACCGCAATACTGCGGGCTGCTGGAAAATTTCTCACAGTACACCGATCAGCTTGGACACGATCTGCGCCCAGGTCGTGACGCCCGGTCTGCAATGGATCATCTCGGTTAACAAGCGGCCGCTTTATCCTTACGTGCTGCTCGAGCACATCGTGAATCCGTGGGGATACGGCAGCTTTGGCGTCTCGATCCGGCTCGACGAAAACGCAACGGTCGAGTTCGCGGTCCGCAACGTCGGTTACCCCCCTCCCCCGGACCCCGCTGAGATCACCCCCCTGGACGAGCCTGAGATCAAGAGGATCGGCGGACGAATTGTTGGCCGCTTCTGGTACAACCCCGCTTACGGCGATGCCACTCCACGCGCCTGCCATTTTAAGTAACGGCACCGTGCCGGTGCGCTCAGGCTCGGCGTTCCGCGTCGATTCGCCTTCGGCCAACGCGCTGGTCACGCCGGAGCTTGCCGCCGAACTGCGTCGCGTGCTCGAGCGGTTTGCCGTCGAGGCCGGAGCCGGCGAGCTCCAGCCGGTGCGGATTTTCTTTAAACCCGGGATTTTTGGCCATCACCAGGTCGGCCGCGCCGCGGATGTTTATGCCGTCAACGGCCTCGGACTCGACCAGTGGAAACGCCGCTGGGACGAAGCTATGCAGCGCGCCGCCGGCGCTGCGACGCCGCTCGAGCGCCGGCTGATCGCGGAAAAAGAGGAAAAGGAAAATCTCGGCTGGCGGCTTTACAAGGCGCTCCAGCGATACGGCCAATGGGCGCAGCCTTACGGCTATCCCGTGCAGCTTTTCAGTCCGTGGACGCGCACCGAGGGGCCATGGAAGCACATCAGCGATTTCCTGCTGCGCGCGCACCGCGACCACATCCACCTGGCCAAATGACGGAGGAATAGCAATGAGACAACAAGTCACGAGTAGGATCTCAATGTTCGAGCCCCGCGGGATCGCGGGCTTTGACGAACCGCGAATGCAGATGCGAGCACCGATGTTTTTTGTCGGCATCCAGCGGGAAATCGCGCCGCCGCTCGTGTTCGGCCAGAATCGGCTCCAGCGGATGCGCGTGATTCTGGTGGAGCCCGGTGAAGCCATGGATCTCGCTGATGCCGGCGGCGACGATTCGCTGCCGGAAGTGCTGCCGCAATTGCCCGGGCCGCCGCACCACCTGGCGCTTCAACCGCGACTGGTCCAGGGGGAAATCCTGCGCGGCGAGAATGACGAGCTTTACGAAAAGATCGGCGGGCGCATACGCCGTTTGCGCCGGCTGGTTTCCGGGCCGCGCGGCGAGATTCTGGATGTCGTCGCCGAGCGAGCGGCTTCGACCGGACCAACCCAGGAAGACCCGCCTGTGCAGCAGCAACAACAAGCGCCGCCCATTCGCAAGCTTCTACCCGGCCCGGGTCCACGGCGCATCGTCTGTTTCGGAGAATACAGACAGCTGCTGGCGCCGCAGCTCGCGCATCCGGAGCGTTTGCGCGATGCGCACCGGTTGCCGTGTCACGTGCAAGTGTACGAGATGGCTGCGCCTGAGAAATTTGAAGCGGTTTCAGCTGCGATCTTCGGCAGCGCCGGGCCATCGGGTCGGCTGCAGCCACTGACTCACGACGTAGTGATGCATTTGCAACTGGGTCCCCTTTTGCCGGCGCCGCCGCGCATTCCGCGCCAGGCGGAGCGCGAATCGGGCGTAGTCCTGCCAGGCGAACGCCTCTTTTGTCTACAGCTGGCTGGCGATCCCACTGCCGAAGAGAACCCAGAGCCGCCGGCTGCCGCAACGCAAGCGCTGATCTCACATCCAGCGCTAAAGACGAGCATTCCGGAGCGCTTTATCAAGCCGTGGGAATTCCAGATCAGCCGGGAGGAAGCGCTCTACGATCTCAGCTCGGATTCCACGTTTATGGGCGCGCTCGGCGGGGCACTGCGGCGGCTCGTGCACTGGCTGGCGTTCCGGCGCGAGTTCCGCAAATGGCAGGTGCTGCTTAACGGCAAAAGCCCCGACGAACAACTCTGGAGCGTGCGGCCGCCTCGCGGCGGGCTAACGCATCGTTTCATTCTGGCGTGGGCGCAAAACGCGCTCCAGCTCGCTGGGTACGATCCGCGCAACATGCTCACCGAGTGGCATATCTTCTGGAGGCGCAAAGGCGTGTAAAATCGCCAGCCGTCAATTTAATGGCTTACTTCTCCACAGATCCGGGCGGTTTGGGCGAATTTGGCTGCGGTGCGGACTGTTCGTGCAAGAACTGCCGCTCCGCGGCGAATGTTGGAGAAGTTTACGAAAAGGAGGAAATCGCGCCGCCTGCGCAGCCGCGAACAGCGGCGAAGATGGGAGGCTGGTTTGGTGAGCCGCCACTTCGCCGGCCGCGCGTTTCTGTCATGCCGGGGCAACTGCGGATGCCGCCGTTTGAAGTTCTCACCGGATATGCGCCAGGACAGTGGCGGCTGAACCAGGCGCAGCTAGCGCGGATTCAGCGCCTTGCCGAGCACATCGTCCGCGCGTGGACGACGGCCTCGCCCGTTACCGGGGTCCGCCTCATCGGATTCGCCGAGCCACCGGAGGCACAGGCCGGATTGCAGCGGGCAATTGGCGCGCGCGCGGCACTCACGGATGCAATCGGCCGGCTCAATCCCGGCGTTCTACGCGGCATTCAATTCAGCGCCGAGGATGGAGGTCCGGCCCCCGCTTCCGGCGGCGTCGTCCGGTGCGTTGAGATTCTTTTGTGGGTCGGGCTTGGTACGCCCTTTGCGCCGTCAGTGCATCCGTCGCCCTGGCGGGTGCCGAGGATTCGCGTTGGGCCGCCGGTGCGAATTCCCACGCCCGAAGAGGCTGCGCGCAGCGTTTACCGCCCGGAGACGCCGGAGCAAAGGATCAACCGCATTCTAAAAACGCTGCCGCCCGCGCCGCCGCCGCGCCGCCCCTTCAACCAGGTGTTCTGGCGGCGCGTCGATGAAAACCTCAACTCGACGATGAGGCGCGTCGGCGTGCCTGAGTCGCTCCGCGGTCCGCTGCGCGATGCCGCGCGCGCCGCGATCAGGCGGGGAGCGCAGGAGCTTTTCGATCGCGTGCTCGATGCCGCGAACCTCACCGGCGAAGCGCGCGAGGCGGTCAGCGCGACCGTGCGCGCGGAGATGGAAGCCCCTATCACGTGATTTTAAGCGCCTTCAAGAAGCGATCAGGCCATTTTGAACAGACATTCCAAACATCGGCAGAAAGGAAGAAATACTATGTCAGCCCAACCCGCACCAGTCGCCTTGAGCGTCGTTCCCGACGCCCAGACCGAGAAAGAAATCGAGAACACCTTGGACGCGCCCCGCAGATTA
The DNA here is from genome assembly GCA_963708595.1 of uncultured Verrucomicrobiae bacterium. GTDB lineage: Bacteria > Verrucomicrobiota > Verrucomicrobiia > Chthoniobacterales > Terrimicrobiaceae > DASTFP01. The sequence continues at coordinate 15,067 of CAVPTR010000022.1, read as the reverse complement.
TCGGAGGCGATCGAAGACTTGGAAAAAAAACGCGCCGATGCCCAAGCTGAGCTAGCTCAATCACTCGCCAAGGATCTCGCTGCCGGCCCGCTGAACGTGGACAGCGCAGTTGAGAAACACAAAGCCTGGAAGGCAAGAGACGACGCGCTCGCAGCAAAGATAAAGACCGCTGAAGAGCTGCGGCCAATCATCGACGAGCGCATCAACGAATTGAAAGAGATGCAGGCGGAGGCTCTGAAAGCCGTCATTCGCCGCAAGCTCGATCAACTGCAAAAGGAGGCTGAGGTGGAGAAGGACAAGGCAGAGCTGATTGAAAAACAGATCGAGAGTTTGACGAAATTGCTGGGCGAGCTGGAAAAGCCCGCGTCGGCCGCAGCGGCGAAGAGCAAGAAGGAATAGAGAGGCGCTTATGGTTTACCGCGCAGTAAACCCGATCTCGAATTCTGTGCCATTAGCGTCGAAAGCATCACTCCGAACTTCGAGCTGAGGAGATAGACATGTACCTACGAACAGAGATTGAACCCGGACAAGGGCTCGGCATAGCGCCGGTTGCCAAGAAAGTGGGTGAGGTGGTGATCGAACAAGTGGTGGAGAAGATAGTCGGTGATTGGTTAAAGACTCCTGAGGGTGACTTTGCTTCCCTATCAAATAAAGTAAGCGTTTCTCGCCCAAACGCTCCGGGATTACGGGACTGTGTTGTAGTGTTTCCACTGACCGCTCGTGTACCCTTGCCTCTTGGGTTTCCGCCACAAAAACAGAATTTTTGGTTTCAACTTTTCTACCGATACAACGGGAATGACTTGCAAGAAGCCCAGATCATTCCGCTCTTTGATCGGACCGGGAAACCGGGAGGGCAATTTAAGATCACGTTTGAAGGTTCAGAGTACGAAATCGACGATCCAAAATTTGCTCGGGTTGCTAAGGTCAGATTTAGCTTCGGTGGTTCGTGGCAACCTTTCGCGAGCCGCACACCTTTTTCCTTTAGAGGCTTCGTAGTGGCATGGGCAAATGGCCACGTCGGAGCAATCGTCACCTTCTCCGAAAAGGATATGGTGTGGGTCGATGACGCCCTAATCGGCCGCAAGCTTTGTCCAATGCTACCTTACTATCTACCTCCTCCGCCCAAGACGCCGGTCCGAAAATCCTTCTCGCTAAGCCCACCCATTCTATTTCCGTTCAACAAAGCCACGGTTTCGCCAAACGAGAGACAACGAATACGCGAATGGATAAAGAGTTGGCCGGCTACGACCCGAGAGAAAATCGCCAGAGGTGAGATTACGATCACCATCGAAGGTTTTGCAAGCCGTCCGGGGGGGGAATACTCCGAATCCAATGTAAGGTTGGCTAAGGATCGGGCGGCAACTGTAGTAAATATCCTAAAAGATCCTTTGGGCTCTCTTGCCATTCCCAAGTTCGATGTGCGCTCTTACGGCGCGTGGATGCGGAATCTGCCGCGTTTATTCGATGTGAGGCAGTGGTTGCAGCGGTTTTTTGATCCCAACAAGTACGATCAAGCCGTCGTCATCCGGTTTGAAGATGTGGAATAGACTTAGTGAAAGCTCGTAGAACAATCACCCTCGCTGGCGACGTGCACCAAGGCCTTAACGACGTTTTTCAGATGGCGATCGGCGGCGTGGACATGAGTTCAAGGGAAGTTTGCGCCAGCGATGAAACGGCAGCCTTTGCCAAGGAGTCGCTATGTATCTGACAGGCCCAGCTAACCTTGGAGAGCAAGAGCCGGGCGAGATCCGACCGAGGGACACGCTGCCTTACCGCGAAGCGATGGCGGAGACCGAGCGGCGACAGCGCGAGGAATATGATCGCGACTGCCGGGGCATCCGCCTGATTGAAACGCTTGAGCGTGTTGGGCTCTCGCCAGTGGAGCGAGTGCGGTGCGCAGAACAGGTGCTCAAGCTTGTGCCCGTGTTGTTTCGACTGAAACAAACTCTCGCGGAGCGCGTCCGATCCGGCAGGATGCTGCCTGCGCAGGCGCGTGCGATCATGGCCGGTAACTTGCAGCGGCTGGGATTCCCGGCTGGAAACGCTCTGCTAAACGCGCCGGTCTATGATTGCACCGTCGGGATGGCGTTTTTCCTGCGAGTGCGACAGGCGTTTTCCAAACTGGTGCCACGGTACGGAATCAGGTTCTGCTCGGCTGCCGACATCGGATGCGGGACAGGGCTGTTTGCGTGCTACTTGAATAACTGCTGGGTCGTGCCGGTCTACGGGGTCGATCGTTCGCTGGAAATGTTGCGCCAGGCGAGTCGCAATTGTCCGAGCGCGGGCGCCTGCTTTTTGCAGCAGGACCTTCGTTGTCTGGCGTTGCCCTCGCAGGCAAAGGTCAACGCCGCTGAAGCGCTGCAGTCATTCGGCAATCTGGAAAAGCCCGCGCCCGCAGCAGCGAGGAAGGCCACTGCGCCGGGCAATCCGCTTCACGATCAGGAGTAACTATGTACCTTAGCGACTTTCCGAATGACATGGTAGCCGCTGTGATCTTCGCGAAAGGGTTCGTAGCTACCGCCCGAATGCGACTTACGTGGGGGCCCGTCTGGCACTACAATTACTTCTGCACACAACAAGGAGAGATCGTTTTTCAGGGACGCAAGCTACCCTGAGAACTACTTCGACGAAAAGGAGGAAATTGTGTATTTGGGCATACCACCTCAACGGCTTGGGCTTGAAGAAGACCAATCAGTAACATCAGGGAGCGGCACATCGGCGGGTCCGGGCTCCAGCACTCTGCCGTATCGTGAAGCCCTCGAAGAGACGGAAAGAAAGCAGCGCGAAGCATATGAGCGCGACTGTGCAAACGTCCACGTTCTGGAGACTCTGGAGCGACAGTATCTTTCACCCAGAGAAAGAGTGGAGTTGCTTGAACGGAAGCTCGCTGCGATGCCGAGAATCGTCCAAGGTCACAAACTGATCAAAGACCTGCGCACAAAGCGACTGACCGGAAAACTGTCGGACGCGCAATTCAGAGCGGCAATTCAGGGTGTCCTTCACGCGTTTCCGGAGGTAAGCAGGTTTCCTTTTCCGAGTGGGTACGCCATTGGATCGGCTGCTGACGAAGTGGCGAGAGCGCGGTGTCAGTTGAGCCGCGCCCGCTGGGAGTTTCTGGTCTGGAATAGAACGGGCAGAATTCCGGGACGTCTGACGACACGCTTGGGTGAGACCATAAAGCCACGCGATATCGACCCTGGCATTAAGATTACTCCGCCGAAAATAGATCCTGGTATTAGGATTACCCCTGAGAAGGACTGGTGTCCTGAGCTGCGCAAGATTCAAAGCGCGAGCTGCTTTGCCTATGAGCCGTCCGAAATCCGAATCTCTCATACCGAAGCCGGCCATCTGACACCTGACGTCGTTATTATACCATCAGGAATGCCCGCTCCTGGCGTCGTGATCTCATGCAGATATCTCGTTATTCGCGATTTCGGTGTAAGTTGGAGACACGTGAAGGCCGCGCCAAAAAGCGATCCGCTTTTCAATGCGTGGCTGGCGAGGTTCGAGTCTGACAAAACCTTGCTCTTCCGAATAGTCGGCTACAGCGATTGCGTCGGTCCGGAAGGGAATAATCTCTTTCTGCGGAAAGGCAGAGCTCAAAACGTTTTTCGACTACTGGGTCCCAGCGCCCGTTCCCGTGTCATATCCGTGCAACCTGCCCCTGCCGATACGTTTCTAACCGACAATTCGACGGTAGCCGCACGCGCCAATAATCGCTCGGTTGTTATTGAATTTTTCATCAACAAACCAACTGTTGTTAACCCGGTCTAACGAAGATAGGAGCGGATCGCCATGTTGTCATACACTCAGATCGCGCCAGTGTACGACTGCACCGTCGGCGTCCCATTTTTCCTACGCGTGCGCAATGCATTCGAGAAACTCGTGCGGCGATATGGTATCCGGTTTTGCTCGGCGGCTCACATTGGGTGCGGCACAGGATTGTTCGCGTGTTATCTAAACCTGTGCTGGGTGTGCCAGTTTACGCCATTGACAAATCGGCTGCGATGCTTTGCCCGCCGCGGATTATTGTCGTCGCTCAGAAGACCAAAGCATAGAGCTCCGCTAATGCATCCAACAACAGAGGGAATGCATCGAACGATCGCCTTCACTGTCCGCCCCGGCGGTATTCCGCATCTCGGGGTGGATCTTGTCGTAACAAACCAACTACAGGAGAAATAAGAGATGGCTACTATGTCTATCACATCAAACGATGGTGCCCTTGGCGCAGCATCAGCTGTCCTCGAGGTGACTGCCACAAACCCAGAATACAATCAGCCCGCGCTGCGTATTAGACAAGCTGGTCAACGCGGAGGGGCGGCCTCGCTCAGGATCGATGACCCGAATCCCGATATCGAGTTTGTCGAGACTGGTTTGCCGGGTACCGATCCAAACGCCGGGAAGTTCGAGATTGCCGTTCAGGCAGACCAACTCCAGATCAATGGCCGCAAAGCCGATGTTGGCCCCAACAAAGGCTTCGAAACCATTGTCGTATTTACGCGGCCGGCAGCGGGTGGCAATATCGGTATCGGATTCCCGGAAGCCAACTACAAAAAGTTTGGAGGAGGAAAGGGTGTCATCGTGATCGCGAATGCCTCCGTCGCTCCTTCAGTGAATATCGCCGGCGCCGGGATTTTGTATGTCGAGGGTGGGGAGCTCAAGTATCGGGGTTCGAATGGCACGGTGACGATTATCGCGCCGGCCTAGGACATAGCCTTCATCAAAAGGAAGTGAAAGATGACTAACGAAACAAGAGACTCTCGCGAAAAAAAAGTATCTTCTAGCGCGCAAAGCGACGCTCACTTCATCTGGCCCCTCAGCAAAAGCCCCACGCCAGACGAGATGAACACGTCGTTCGGGCCGCGAATCGATGCGGACAAATGGGATTTTCATGATGGAATCGATCTTCCCGCGCCTATAGGGACTCCGGTTTTTGCGATGCGAGCCGGAAAGATATTCCGCGCCGGGCCGGGTGAGCCTGATAAGAACCTCAAAGGCTTCCACTCGCGTCATGTTCTGATCGAGACCGAAGATGCCTCTGGCGAGAAGGTTTACCTTGTCTATCTCCCCGCTCGGAATGCGCTGCCTCGACGCGTCTACAGCGGAGACGACCTCCCAGCGTGCCGGCATCGAGCGTCCTCTTCCGCCAGGTCGCTTTGAATGGCTTGCCCAAATGTGGTTCAATCCAGAGGCACTGGCGCTAAAAACTTCCCAATCTGTTCTCCTGTTGCGCTTCACCGATGGAGAACACCTGATCGCCGCCGCGCACATAAATAAAGGAAGGGATAAGTTCTGGGCAGGAATCACTGTGAGAAAGCCCGATGGCACCTTGAAGTCCAGAAACAGCAAGGCTGAAATCAAACTCGGAGTTTGGCGCAAGTGGGATTTTCACCTGCTCCGGCTCGGCACACGCGAGACAACCGCGGTACTTTTCCTCGATTCAGAAGAAGCACTGCGCCTCGATTGGGATACGGCCGGGGTCGAGTTATTGAGATTTCGTGCGGGAATTGCGAGCATGCCAGCGAAAGCATCCGGCACAATCCTATCCGACGACCTGCGCCTGACTGAAGACACGCCCTAGAGAGACTGTTGAAAAACCTGCGCATGTCACGCGTGAGCTCTTTTTGGGCAGATCTCGGTGAAGGGAGGAAGGATCATCTCATGATTGCAAATGCCGAAAGAAATTTCCAAATGGCCGAGGCGATTGGCCTGTCTGCCACGAAGAGGCAAAGGCCAATGTCCATAGACCTTGGAATTTGTCGATGACACCGCAGGCAGGCTATTGCGCCCGGACTCATAGCGGAGGATATCCGTTCATTGACTTGGCCTCACTTGAATCCAGCTCTCCCACCGCGTCCCATGATGAGATGCATCCGCCACGGCGGATTCATAGGTACCCACTGTTGCATATCCGGTAGTAGCAGCGTGTCGTTATCAACGGCAATGAAAACGGGTGGCCACGCTCGTCTCTATCGAACCTCGACAGTGTTGGCGAAGTCCGACACGCTACTAGGGATTGGAGACCTCGCGCGTGAAGTTTCTCACCTCGCAGCTCACTTACTTTCTGAAGCCGGCAACAAGTCGCCGCAACATTCGCCTCTTGCTGCGTTTCTTGCTCGTTCTGGCAATCTTGGTGACGGTCTACAGCATCCTTTTTCACGTCCTGATGGTGTTTGAAGGAAGACAGCACAGTTGGCTGGCGGGGGTCTATTGGACCTTGACGGTGATGTCCACGTTGGGGTTCGGGGACATCACGTTCACAAGCGACGCTGGGCGCGCGTTCACGATCCTCGTGCTTCTTTCCGGAATGGTGTTCCTGCTCATTCTACTGCCGTTCACATTTATCGAGTTTTTCTATGCGCCGTGGATGAAGGCCCAGGCTGAGGCGAGGGCACCGCGTCAACTGCCAGAGTCGGCGAGCGGGCATGTCATTCTCACGAACTTCGATCCGGTTTCCAACGCGCTCATGCAGAAGCTTACGCATTACGGCTATCCTTATGCGCTGTTGGTCAACGATCTTGACGAGGCGCTTCGCCTTCATGATCTGGGATTTCAAGTCGTTCTGGCAGAAAGCGACCGTCCGGAGACCTACAGGCTGGTTCGGGCGGAACAGGCCGCGCTGGTCGCCGCGACAGGGAACGACCTGGCGAATACCAACGTGGCCTTTACCGTTCGAGAAATGAGCCAAGACGTTCCCATCGTCACCACTGCAAACTCGGAGGATTCTGTGGACATCCTGCAGCTGGCCGGAAGTTCGTATGTGATTCAGCTTGGCGACATGATGGGACAAGCGCTTGCCCGGCGGATCATCGGTGTCGATGCGCGGGCTCATGTCATTGGAGAGTTCGGCGAACTGTTGATTGCGGAGGCGACGGCGGCGGGAACCCCGCTTGCGGGGAGGACGCTTGCCGAGAGCAATCTTCGCAAGCACACCGGATTGAACGTCGTTGGAATCTGGAAACGCGGGCAGTTCGAAATTGCCAGCGCCGCAACACGTATTGACGCGACCTCCGTGCTGGTTCTGGCAGGTTCTGCGCAGCAGTTGCGAAGCTACGACGAACTTTTCTGCATCTATCACGTGAGTTCCGGCTCAGTGATCATTGTCGGTGGCGGACGCGTTGGCCGAGCGATAGCGCGCGCTCTCAAGGAACACGATCTGCATTACCGCATCGTGGAGTCCAATCCGGTGAGGATTCTCGACCGGGCGACATACATTGAAGGCAGTGCGGCAGACCGGGATACGCTTGACCGTGCGGGAATTGATCAGGCACCCGCTGTCGTCATCACAACGCACGATGATGACATGAACGTTTATCTGACGATCTATTGCCGTCGCCTTAGGCCCGATATTCAGATCATAAGCCGGGCGACACGCGAGCGAAACGTCTCCACACTGCATAGGGCGGGAGCGGATTTTGTCCTTTCATACGCGTCCATGGGGGCGACCACGATATTTAACTATTTGCGTCGCACCGGCGTTGTGGTGATCGCCGAAGGACTCCACCTCGCCGAGACACGTGTGCCAGATGCCCTGGCCGGAATGACGCTCGCTGAGGCGGCGATCCCGAGCAAGACGGGGTGCAACGTTGTGGCTCTTCGCTCCGAGACGGGAATGACAATCAACCCTGATCCGTCCACCATACTCAAGAGCGGCGCCGAGATCATCTTGATCGGCACCCCTGAATCCGAGGAAAGCTTTATGAAACTTTACGGGGCGCGCACGCTACGGGCGGAACCAATCGCGCCATCGGGACCAACTGCATGAGAGCTGCGCCGCGGAGAAGATTGAGCGGCTTGCGCATGAACCAGCCTGCTGCACGAAACCGTGAAAATCTGCCTTCGCTAAGTCCGGCGAGCTGCTAATGTCCGCAGATGGCAAGTCGCACAATGTTGGAAATTTCTCGTGAGCTGGTTGCGATTGCGCAAGCCGGGATCACATATTCGATGGATCCCTTCGATAAAGAGCGGTTCCATCGTCTCCGTGAGATTGCGAGCGAGGTTCTGTGCCATGCGGGTCAGACAGATTTCGAGTGGCCGGCAGAGATCGGCTATACCACACCGAAAGTCGATGTTCGGGGCGCAGTATTTCGGAACGGTGAGGTGCTGCTGATCAAAGAGGCGTCCTCTGGAAAATGGACGTTGCCCGGCGGATGGGCCGACGTAAACCTGACCCCCGCGGAGAATGTCGAGAAGGAGTGCCTCGAGGAAAGCGGATACGAAGTGAAAGCCCGCCTGATCACCGCCATCGTGGATCGCGATCGCGCCGGCTACCCGGCGAATCCCCACGCGATCTACAAAATCTTCTTTCTTTGCGATCTCCGCGGTGGCACGCCGCGGGTGAGTCACGAAACCACGGAAGTTGCTTTTTTTCCCCTCGGCGCTCTTCCGGAGCTTGATCCTCACCGATCCAGTGCTTCGGACATTGAAGAGGCGTGGCGGTTCTCTCTGACCCCGTCATTGCCCACTCGCTTCAATTAGAGGAACTTTTTTCGGCATTCTCACTGCGAGCAAATCAGGCGGCATGGCTGCGGCAAAGGCGAATGTGTAGCAGCGAGCGCTATGTGTCGAAAGGCAGACTCCAGGCAATGCTCGACCGGGAACTCGAGTTGAATACTGAACGGCTGGGCGGCGCCCGCGGCGCCACACCGCGTTTTTTGCCTTCGCCGACACTGTGTGTCACGGCTGGATGGGAATCAAGTTTCAAAGCTTTTGTGCCACCAAAAGCACATTAGATTAAATGCTGATCCACAGTGTCTTATGGATTTGTTTTGGGTCGGGCGCGCGACGAAATTTCGAACGTTCAAATAATCGTTCGATCGCGGCAGGTGCGTTCTGCGCGGGATGTGGTTGATCTTCAACCGCTTATTGTCGCATGCGGAAACTGGCACAGGCGAAGCTAAAGGTGCAGGCAGGCCACGTGCCCAGTAAGCGCGAGGCCGGAAAGAAAGACACAATGAAAACATCAATGCTCATGAAAATCGTCGCTGCGCTGGCCATCGGTGCAGCGTTTCCGCTTGGCGCCATCGCCGCTCAGCCGGCGAAGACGATGACCCAGCGAGGCGTGATCGAGAAGGTCGGCGCCCCGACGGTCAAGGCCCCGAAAAAAGAGTTCGTGCACGGTTGGATGGAATCCTGAAGCGGGCGGCGACCTTCGAGTGGAGCACCTCGACGCGGTTTGTCGAAAACGGCAAGCCGCTGCAGCCTCGAGCTGAGGAAGGGGGAGCGCCACTGTGAACTACGCCCGCTACGGCAAGCGGCGAGATCGCGACCAGAATCGCGATCTCGCCGCGCGGCAAAACGGCTCAGGCTCGCAAACATTGGCCCTGTGGGAGCGCCAGCTCCCGCGGGCGCCTGCCAAACCACCGCCATGAACAAACCCGGGCCCTCCTCGTCGATGATGATTGCTGCTCGGTGCTCGATGCGCTCGGCACCGCCGACGGTCACGAGGCTGTTCAAAAGTTTCGCCAGCAACCCATCGACATTGTGCTGCTCGATTTGAACATGCCGCTCAAAGGCGGCTGGGACACCTTAACGCGGCTCATTCAACTTCTCATCTGATGGTCATAAGCACTGGGCTACTGGCCCTTTTGCGTCACATAGGGCGCTTGGATTCCCATGTCCGGCAGGTCGTTGCCCTCGTTGTCGCTGTCGTCACTTTTCTGTTTTTCATCCAGCATGGCCGATCTCCCATCACCCACTTCATCGCGATTTGGGACGTTTACGCGATCGTGGTCGTGCTGATGGCATGGGTAACGATCTGCACGGCGAATCCTCGGACTATCCAGCGGAGAGCCAGATTGCAGGATTCAAGCAGGACCCTCATTTTCGCCTTCATCATCGTCGCCGCATGCATGAGCTTGCTTGCCGTGATTCTGGTTCTCCGGGAACACAAGGCGCTGCAAACGACCGGCGGACTGCATTTGTTTATGGCGGCGCTGGCGGTGATTGAGTCATGGCTTCTGATTCACACGGTGTTTACTCTGCGCTACGCCCACGTTTACTACCGATCTGAGCGGGAGACTGACGTGGAAGGGCCCGGCGGAGGACTGATCTTTCCGGGCGGGCAGAATCCCGACTACCAAGATTTCGCGTATTTTTCCTTCGTCGTCGGAATGACCTGCCAGGTGTCAGATGTGAATGTCACCTCACGCTCCATGCGGCGTCTGGCCCTACTGCACGGCCTTCTCTCCTTTGCCTTCAACACAGTGATCCTCGCTCTAAGCATCAACATCATTTCTGGCTTGTTTGTGAACTGAGTGGACGAACCCGCTCGCCGATATCATCGCGATGGGAGGAGCGCCTTTGAATGACCCGCGAACTCGAAGTGATGCGGCTGGTCGTCAAAGGGTTGCTCAACAAGCAGGTGGCCGGGGAACTCGGCACGAGCGAGATCACCGTCAAAATTCAGCGCGGAAACGTGATGCGATGGAAGCCTCTTGCCTCGCCGATTTGGTCCGAATCGCAGCTTGGCTCGGATGGGTGATAATCGCTAGGCGTCTGTGTCAGCCGAGGTTTCATGCTAATTTCGGACGAATCTTTGAACGTCCGAAATTTCGTCCCTGCTCCCACGCCTGACTCGATTCAGTAATATGCTGTGGTACAGCGTCTTAATCCAATGTGCGTTTGTTGGCACGAAAGCTGAGCTCTCTATCAGTTATATGAAAACAAAGATTCTTAGCTGGTTTACTCGTAGCCGCCGCCCTGGCCATCGCGCCGGGTGTTGCTTTGGCCCGCGGCGGAGGAGGGGTGGCTCTCACGGAGGGGGCGGCTCTCACGGAGGGGGCGGCTTTCACGGAGGCGGCGGCTTTCACGGAGGCGGTGGCTTTCACGGCGGCGATGGCTTTCACGGCGGCGGTGGCTTTCACGGCGGCGTGGCTTTGCGCACCACGGTTTTGTATCGGACCGATCATTCCGTTTTGGGCGTGGGTTTCGTCATGATCATGACCGCTTCTTCGGTCATCCTTTTGTGTTCGGTAGCGCCTGGCCCGGGTATTACGAGCCATACTATCGGGCCTATGATTGGGGCATCCCTACGACAATTATACCGCTTCCTCGTCGTTATCCTCGCGGTCCAGCGGGCGCTAGCTCAATTGGGCTATTATCATGGCCCAGTCGACGGTGTAGTCGGTCCGCAAACGGAAAAGGCCATCCGCTGGTTTCAGTCCGTTGATAGCCTACCGGTTACCGGCGAGATCGATTCCGCCACGCTGAGAGCGCTGCGAATCGGCTGATGGCAGAGTCGGCAACGTCTATGTCAGCGTGCAAATCAGCGAGTGGAGCAACGCCTTCTACTTTGCGATCCAGAGGGGTGCAGTTCGCACCTTGATGAGGAAGTCCCATGAAACCTGCTTTCCTCCTGTTGTCCGCTTGGCCGCTGTCCGGTTGCGTTACGCCAGGTTCACGCACGTCCGATTCACGTGATTACGCGATCACGACGTGCGAAGCCAAGCCACAGGAAATAGAGCTCGTTCAGAAGCGAGCACGAAACTATCTCTCCCGCCATCCCAGCGCCGCCGGTGAGGTGCGTCTCCTTGCGGTGACAGCCGATTCTGTCTTTCCGAGCGAAGTTCAGGATCTCTGGATTAAATTGGGTCGTTCGCAAACTTCAACAAGCGCCTACGCCCAGTGGAGAGACCAGTCGCCCAAGCTCTGGTGTGTTCTGCTTGTCGATCGATCGACCCGGCTTCCCCTGACGAACCAGGGATATGTTTTAGCAAACACCCCGGCACGAGGGGCAATCGTTCAAATCGGAGGTCATCGCGCGCTCTATATTGGAACAGGGAGGTCGGGAATTTTCTAATTGCTTTCCAAGCGAGATATCCAAAATACGTGCTCGTCAGATCGTAAAGCAACAGATCGAAGCTGGCGCCGATGAGATCTTTCCACCGGTCAGCCAGGTGCTCCTCTAAGGCTTGCTTGCCCGATGATCCGGTCCAGCGCGCGATAGATCCGATCCTTTTCCGCCCCACGCTCGTCACTGTCTCGGGACGAAATTTCGGACGTTCAAATAATCGTTCGAATTGCAACAGGTGCGTTCACGTTGGATGTGGTTGATCTTCAACCGCTTATTTTCACACGCCGAAACTGGCACAGGCGAAGCTAAACGAGCAGGCAGGCACTGTGCCCAGTAAGCGCGGGGCCGAAAAAGGAAAACACAATGAAAACATGAATGCTCATAAAAATCGTCGCCTCACTGGCCATCGGTGCAGCGTTTCCGCTTGGCGCCATCGCCGCTCAGCCGGCAAAAACCACGACCGAGCGAGGCGTGATCGAGAAGGCCGAGACCCCGAAGGTGGTCAAGGCGCCGAGAAAGCATTATTTCGTGCACGGTTGGATGGACTCCTGAAGCGGAGGGCGAAGGCGACCCGCGGCCGAAGCGCTTCGAGTGGAGCGCCTCGACGCGGTGCGTCTTCACGTCCACAACGACGGTACCCTGTAAAAACTAGCCCATTGGGACGAATACCGGGATGACACCAGCGATCGCGGTTGATCAGCTCACCAAGCGCTACCGCGAGCGGGTCGCCCTCTCGCAGCTCTCGTTCACCGTCGCACCGGGCGAGATCGTCGGACTGCTCGGCCCGAACGGCGCCGGCAAATCGACGACGCTCGGCATCCTCGCCACCCTGCTCCGATTCGACGCCGGCACCGTGTCGATCAGAGGGCACAGTCTGCCCGCCGAGGCGGCCGCCGCGCGCCGTGTGCTCGGGCTCGTGCCCCAGCAGGTGGCGCTCTATCCCGCCCTGACGGCGACCGAGAACCTCCACTTCTTCGCTCGCGCGCAGGGCGTCGCGGCGCAGGATGCGCCCGCGGCGGTCGGCCATGCGCTCGACCTGATCGGCATCGCCGACCGCGCCCACGAGCCCGTGTCGCAGTTCTCGATCGGCATGAGTCGCCGGCTAAGCCTCGCGGTCGGCATCCTGCACGGGCCCGAGGTCGTTCTGCTGGACGAGCCGACCGCGGGGGTAGATCCGCAGTCGCGCGAGCGCATGTTTGCGGCGGTGCTCGGCCTCGCGCGCGCTGGCGCCGCCGTGCTCTACAGCACGCACCAGATGGACGAGGCCGAACGCCTCTGCGACCGCCTTCTGCTCCTCGACCACGGCCAACTGCTGGCCACGGGCACACCGGCTGCGCTCGTCGCCGGTACCGGCCTCCAGCCCCAGGTCCGGCTGCGGACCGCCCGCCCGCTCCCCGACGGCTGGCTCGGCGACGTGGCGGGCGCCGCACCGCTCGCGTCCCCCGCGCAACTCGCCACCGTCGCCGTCCGCGACGCGACCGTCGTGCCGCCGGTGCTCGCGGCGGCCGTGCGGGGAGGCGGCGAGGTGATCGAGTTCGCGCTCACCCGCCCGAACCTGAACGACGCGTTCTTTGCGCTCACGGGCCGCGCGCTCCGCGACGACGCCCTCGACTGATGCTCTCCAGCTTCGTCGCTGCCCTCGGCAAGGACTTCCGTTTGCTCCTCCGCGACCGGGTCGGGCTCGTCTTCATGACCCTCGCGCCGGTGGTCGTCATCACCGTTGCCGGGCTCTCGCTCGCGAACCTCTACGGCGCGACCCGGCCGGACCTCCGCCTTCCTGCTGCCGGTGGTCGACGAGGACGGCGGCCGCGTCGGGCGCGCGCTCGCCGAGCGGCTGCGTGACGATCGGGCCGTGCACGTGACCTTGGTCGCCGAGCGCGGCGCGGCGCGCGCCCTCGTGCGCGCCAAGCAGGCGGGCGCAGCGCTGGTCGTGCCCGCGGGCACCTCGGCGGCGCTCGCCGCCGGCCAGCCGAGCCAACTCATCCTCTACACCGACCCCGTCAAGGAGATCGAGCTCGACGTCGTGCGCGACCTCGTGCAGGAGATCCGGCACGAGGTCGAGGTCGCGGCCCGGACGAGGCGGTGGCCGAGCTCGAAGCGACGCGGCACCGCGCGCTCGACGGCACGCGCCGCGCTCGACCGCGCGGCCGCCGATCTCCGTCGCGAGCTCGACGACGCCGCGACGCGGCTCGCGGCGGCGCGGAGCGATGCGTCGCGCGCCCGCCGCGAAGGCGAGCTCGCGCTCTCCGCGAGCCTGACGCGCCTGCGAGCCGAGCAGAAAGCGGCGGCTCGCGCCACGCTCGGTTCGCTTCTGGACCCGCTGCGGAGCTTCCTCGCCGACCTGGACGCGCGTGGGCGCGCCTTCACGGCGTGGGCGGAGCGCCGCGCGCGCGCGGGCGGGGCGCTTCGCGGATCGGCATTCCCCCGCCGCCGCAATCCGCCGACCGTGCCGCCGGCGCTTGCGAGCTCGCGCGCGCCGAGCCGCGGCGCTCGTCGCCCGTCTCGGTGCCTGCCCGGTGTCGCTGCCTCCGCTTCCGACCGTCGAGCTGCCCGCGCTTCCGGCACGCCGGCGGTCTCACCTCCCGGAGCTGCCCGAGCCGCCCGCGGCGCGCCTGCCCGGGACGCTCGCCATCGAGGAGACCGAGCGTCACCGGCGGCGCCGCGCACGTTCAACACCTTCGACCAGAACGTGCCGGGGTTCAGCGTCACCTTTCTGCTGCTCGGCATGCTGCTCGGCGTCTCGCTCGGCGCTCCTCGACGAGCGCGACTGGGGCACGTTCGACCGCCTGCGGGCGACTGCCGATCGCGCCTCGCCGACCGTGCTCGGCGCCAAGCTCGCGGCGCGCTTCCTGGTCGGCGTCGTGCAGATGGTGCTCCTGCTCGCGGTCGGGCCGCTCGCCTTCGGCGATCTCGCTCGGCCCCGAGCCGTGGGCGCTGCTGCTGCCGACCGTCGGCATCGTGCTGCCGGCGCCGCCTTCGGGCTCGTGGTCGCCGCCGTCGCGCCGAGCCGCGAGGCGTGCTGCCGGTCGGCTCGATCGTGATCGTCACGATGGCGGCCGTCGGCGGCTGCTGGTGGCCGATCGATCTCGAGCCGCGCTGGATGCGCACCGTCGCGCTCGCCTTCCCCACCACCTGGGCGATGGACGCGTTCAACGATCTGATGATCCGCCGCCAGACGTCGAGCGCCGTGACCACCGCGACGCCCGTGCTGCTCGCCTACGGCCGCCTACCTGGTCGTCGGCCTCATGCTCTTTCGCCGCCGAGCTCACGATA
>CAVPTR010000021.1:0-70302 GCA_963708595.1 uncultured Verrucomicrobiae bacterium | reverse complement strand
GATTAAAGCAGCGCCTACGCAGTGCTCCGCTCGCCTCAAAATCCTGCAATGCGGTTAATTCATGATCATAGAGTTTCCAGGCTCGTCGCCATGTTGCCCATCCCCAGTTTCGAGTGTATTTTGAAAAAAAATAGCTGTATTCTTTCAATTCGTGTCTGGGGTGTCCGAGATGACCCGAAATGGTCATTACGCGCGGCTCATTTCGGTAATAATCCAGGAGTTCCTGGCAGTAATAGAAGAAGCTTTCATTAGGCAGGATATCGTCCTCAAGGATGATGCACTCCTCTTCTTGCTCGAACATCCATGTAATCGCGCTGGGAACGCGGCCTCCTGAGCCAAGATTGACTTCAGCATAGTTCCGATGAACTATACACGGCCAGTCAATGTTTTCTAGAACGCTCTTCACTTCAGCGCATGCTGCAGCCTCACAGGGAAGATCGGGACGAGGCGCATCGATTGCGATGTAAAGGACCGGGGGCCGCATACGTCGCAACACATCGAGCGCCTGACGCGTAAGATCAGGGCGTCGGAAGGCGACTAACAATACCGGCTTCTTCAATTGGGGCAAGGCCATAACTGCGAGCTCGTTTAGTTCGGCAGAGGGTCTCACACGGAGAACTCAGGCCGCTTTCCACTCCAGTAGGCCAATGGAGTTCCAGAAATCCGTCTTACATCCCGTCCAAGACGCCTCCATTCAAGGAGGAGGGCTAATACTCCGGGATGATTATCGTCACAGTCATGCCAGACAAAGACTCCACGACCATCGCAAAGGGCAAAACATTTCTCGGAGTCATTCTTACAATACTCATAGGTATGCGAACCGTCAATAAAGAAGAATGTCGCACGCTTTGCTTGATGGAAGTTCCAGGTCGCTGTGTCAGCGAAATGCTGTTTGATCCGGTCTTCGCAGAAATAACCCTTGAATTCTCTGCCGACCGTACGGCCCTTGATCAAGGAAAAGTCGTCCTTCGGAAGGGTCTCTGCCGAATTATCCTCGAGTGAATACGACTCGGGCAGATCCACCGTGTGAACTGTCGCCATAGGCAGGTTCTGCGCCATTAATTTCGTTGTGTAACCAATGTACGTTCCGATCTCCAATACCTCAGCTGGACCGTCAGCAACAAGAATTGAGAGAAGCGTTATTGCTTGCTCGGTCGGTAGCATGCCGTCCTCGTAAGGCGTCACTGAAACGCAAACAAGCGGCACCTTATTGTCAAGAATGCTCGTGAGGCAAATTTCTGGAATCTCGCTCAAGCTTCGGCTCTCGGTATGCCAAGCCGCGGTAGCGGCTCTCCTGCACGCTCGAAGAAAATGCGTTGGACCTGAGTTCATCAGATGCCGCAGAGACGCACCATTGAAGCCAAATACGACCTTCGTCAGTCCTTTAAGACGAGGATTGGCCAGGAGTGCAAGCACCTCAGTGCGCTCCTTCCCAACGGAAAAACGTCATAAGCATAATCTGGATGTCGAGGATCGGATTCCAATTCTCGATGTAATAGATATCGCATCGAATGCGTTCGCTCAGGTCGGTGTCACCGCGAAAGCCGTTGACTTGAGCCCAACCTGTCATGCCAGGGACGATATTATGACGGGCATTGTAGTAGAGAATTTGTTCTCGAAATCTCTTGATGAGTTCCGGGCGCTCGGGACGCGGTCCGACGAGACTGAGGTCACCCTTGAGGACATTCCAGAACTGTGGGAATTCATCGATATTCCAGCGCCGCATGAAAGCGCCGATTCTTAGCGTACGATTATCATTTCTGGTGGCCCAGCGGGGTCCGCATTCCTTCTCTGCATTCAGCTTCATGCTGCGGATCTTAATGATCTGAAAGTGCCTGCCTCGTCGACCGACTCGAAGTTGTTTATAGAAAATTGGTCCGGGGGACTCTAGATAAACCAACAGACCGAAGAGTGCGATTGCAGGCGCGCTCAAAACGATTCCCACCAACGCCCCAACGATGTCGAGTGCCCGTTTCAGCATCCAATTCACAGGATTATTGAGGGGCAGTTGGGTGACTCCAAGGAGCGGCACGCCGCTGATCGTCGTAAGCTCTAAGCCGGAGAGCAGAATTTGAAAGCCCGAGGGAATAACCATGAAATCCACCATTGTCTTTTCGCATTCGCGCGCCAGGGTAAACACGTCGTCCTCGCCGCGACGTCCATCGGCAAGCACTACAATGTCGATTAGCCCCTTCTCACAGAGAGTACTGACTTCTTCGTAGCTGCCGAGAAGGGGAATCTCTGCCGGGGGCTGGCGGCTGAAGCGATTCCTTGTATTCGGAGCGCAAGCAACCAGCTCATACGGGTTCCATCTATCGCGTAGTGCGGCTTGCGCGATTCTGGCGGTCTTGTCAGTCCAATCGACGAATAAAATGCGCTGCCGGAGAGTTGAGGTGATGCCCGTCTTTAATAAAGCTCGTTGTACTGCAAAGCGCGAGACGGCTAGAAAAGCTAGGAGCAGGCCAAAAGAGATGAGCACATAAACTCTGCTAAGCCGTTCATCAAATTCTAAGATCAGCGATAAGCCGGCAAAAGCGATTAACCAGGTAAGCAAAGATTTGCAAAGCAGAAAGAAGAAACGACGGAAGCGCAGAAGCGTTCGGTTTTCATATGCTCCGTTCAGAAAGAGAATGAATAGAAGGAGCGTGGCTCCAAGAAGGATGCTCGCAGCATAGTTCTCGATGCCATTTCCACCAGACGGAGCAAAGAAGGATTCCGGGGGGAGCAGCCGGGCGAGAACATCGAACCTCACATAATAAGCCAGGACCAGTGCGCTAAAGATCGTAATCAAATCGGAAAACACTAATCCCAGTCGGCAGAAATCCTCCGCGCGATATCGCATTTCCTTCGGAAGCACGTTAGCACCTTCGTTGTCGAAGGCGGCGACATGGGGAGCAGCAACGGAGGAAGGCATCAAGGAAAGAGCTGAACGAACAAAACCGAATTTCGCGCCAGGGGCGTGCAGGGCATTCGAGAAACTGGGAGTCGAAATTGCGAAAGGCTGAAAAGCCTCGCCTGGCTAAAGAATTGCCTTCGAATGCAAGTAACCTGTTTAATTCAACCGCCGCGGAACATTATTCCGCCAGAGGTCAAACGGGGATCATCGCGTGGAAGCTCCGCTAGCTGGAGTAGTGAGGTTCAGATTCTTTGTGTGCGCCGTTCTTCGCATAGCGGTCGCCGTAATAGTAATAGTAGTAGCCCGCGCTGCCTCCTGCGACAGGTAGACGGTTGAAGACGAAACCGGCAATCCTTGCCCGGGCCTGCTGCAATTGATAAATCGCCCTAAGGACGACATTTTTCGGCGTCTTGCCCGCTCGAACCACGAGAAGCGTGGCGTGAGCATACGCGGCGATCAAGAGCACGTCG
This sequence comes from uncultured Verrucomicrobiae bacterium, assembly GCA_963708595.1. Lineage (GTDB taxonomy): Bacteria > Verrucomicrobiota > Verrucomicrobiia > Chthoniobacterales > Terrimicrobiaceae > DASTFP01. The sequence continues at coordinate 66,936 of CAVPTR010000021.1, read as the reverse complement.
CTCACAGCGTTGACCGGAGGCGAGTCAATGACAACGCGGTCGAAGTCACAAAGCAATTGTTCGAGGATGCGGCTGAACTCTTTATTATCGAGGAGCTGGGCGGGATCAGCAGCGGTACGGCCGGCGGGAAGCAGGACAAGATTGTTGTGGTCCGTTGACTTCAGAGCGTCTCTTAAACGAATCTGGCCGCTCAAGAGGTCGGTGAGGCCCGGAACGTCGCCTGCTTCAGCCAGCAAATCTTGCTTAAGCTGTGGCTCGCGGAGGTCGGCGTCAATGATCACCGTGTTGAAGCCCTGCTGAGCGAGGGACAAAGCAAAGTTGAGGGAAGTAAACGTCTTGCCTTCGGAAGGAATCGCGCTTGTGAAGAGAAAGCTGCGGTATTCGGATTGCTTGCCAAGGAGAGAGATCGATGCACGGAGCGTGCGAAAGGCCTCGGCCCGTTCTGAGCCGCAGTCCTCAGCCAAGACGAGCGGATGAAGTTCATCCTTTCCTTTTCCCTTGGCGGCATCAATGAGCCCCCCGGGTCGTTTCGGAATGGAAGCTAGAGCGGGCAGTTCCAGGTATGACTCGGCCTCGTCCACTGTACGCAGCGAGCTGTCAACAGCGTCCAAACCGACAACCGCGCCAGCGCCAAGCGTGAGTCCCAGCACAACAGCAAGCGCGAGGATGAACTTCTTTCTCGGTTTGCTCGGACCGCTCGCGACCAACGGCTCCTCAATCACCCGGAAAACGGGATTGTCAATGCCGCCCGTGATATGAGTCTCCTTCAGGCGAAGCGTGACCGATTCAAAAAGAGCGCGATCCGAGGCGACATCCCGTTGGAGCACATTGTATGGAATGGCGATTTTGTTCAGCTCCATCGCCCTTTGCTCCTGCTCCTGCAGGGATTGAGCGATTTTGTCCTCAGCCTCCTTAGCCGCCCCGTGGTCGCGTGCCAGAGTATCGCGTGCCTTCGAAACAGCCTCAGAGAGAGCTTCCTTGAAGTTGCCAATTGCCGTCTTCGCGGCGATGTATTTAGGATGCTGTGGCAAATAGCTCTTCTTCATGGCAGCGAACTGGTTTTCGGCCTTCAGCAATTGTTCCCTAATAAGGGCAACCTGCGGGATCTTGCTGACACTGCTGACGCGCAAAAGGCCTTCAACATTCTTCGGACCGATGCTTTTGACCTGACCGAGATCCGCTTCGATACGGAGCCGTGCGTTCTTGGCCTCTGTGGCCGCCGTATTCAGCTCACGAAGTTTTTCAACAGTAATGTTCTGGCGTTCTTCAAGCGAAACGGCTTTCTTCTCTTCTTTGTAAGCCTGCAACTTGCGCTCGGCCTCTTCCAGTTTCCTTTGAAGTTCGTTCGCCTCGTCCTGGAGAACGTTATTTGCGACATCCGAGATAGCCCGCCGTTGCTCGAAAGTCTCCCGTAGAAATTCCTTGACTAAAGTTCTGGCAAGCGTTTGGGCCATTTTGGGATCGGTGTCTGACGCTGTGATATCCAAAAGTCGTGTATTGCGCCGCAGCGAAACATCCACTTTCCCGGACATGAGGTTGGCGAGTTCGATCTCGGTGTATGGCGAGCCGTCGTCCTTCGGGGGTGCAAAGACAGGATCCTTGTCGAGTCCTGTTGCTCGAATTACCCGCAGCATGAGTTTCCTGCTTTTAAAGGCCTGAGCGACAGTGTTCAGATAGTCGTCGGTTTCCGGTTTGTCCTCAGACACGCCGGCAATATTCACGATCTTTTGCGCCTCCTGGTGCACCTGAATGACGGCTCTCGATTCATATATCTTTGGTGTCCAAACGATGTAGGCAGCGGCGGCGGCAACGATGACGAATGCTATTGCCCCAATTACCCAAGCCTTTGCGCGCAGGACGTGAATGAGTCGCTGGAAATCGATGATTTCTCCGGCAAAATGAAGCGTGCGCGGCCCCGGCAGGCCGCGCGCCGATGAGTTTTCTTCTTGCTGATACATAGTTTGACGGATCGTGGTTAGGATCGGAACGACTGCGCGAAATGATCTTCTCTTGATCGTCGAAGGCCGCAGCGCTGAGGCTCTGGAAGCCTTTGCCCAGGCGTCAGTGGCCCACGGGGGAAAAGCCGAAGGGACTCGATTTCAATTAGTATGGACCATGTGTCTGGCCTATCAGAGCGGAGCGAGACGTTTCTTTCCGCAGGCCGAGATCGTCTTCGATCGGTTTCATGCAAATGGCTCGCCAAGCTCTCGATGAGGTGTGTGAAGAACTGGCCCGCGAGGGAGCCGATGTGTGGCGCGGATTCATGAAGCCAAGTCATGCTGCGAAACCAGATCTGGTGCTGGCTTCGAAAAGGGAATCGTGGGGGAGATTTCTTAAACGCATTCTGACCCGGTATTCGGGATAAGCTGCCGCCTATGGTCAATCGCATTCGACCGCGAGACCAGCTTTTGGTGTCAACTAGAACGCCAAAGACCTTTCCGTTGCTCTATCTGTTGTTCGAGGGGAACATCCAGCGACGAAGTTCGATGCTTTACCAATAGAGATCGCGAAGGACGCTATTGGGCGGGATGGAAGTGACTCTTTCGCTCCAAGTTCAGCAATCTGATGTCTTCGTCTTCATTTTTCGTCATCTTGAAATGTGTCTTCCTATTCCGAATCCGACGAAATTGTCAATTTTTTCATTTGGCAAAATCAATAAACTCGTAGCACCAGCGCTCAAATCCGTCATGAGCCGTCGCTCGTTTCGAGTCCAGTTTTAGCTACTAGGGGAAATCCCTGATTGAAATATGAGGTCATGGTTTCTCGCAGACAAAGCCCTCTCTTCCTAAACCGCGCGATCTGCGGGAGGCAGGTCCGCGGGACATCCGCAAACACTGGCGGATATCTAGGGACTTGTTACGAAGAGGCGTTATGACTCACTTCTTTCAAGTACATCTCATTCATAACGCCCTCATGATAAATATCTAATGCAATGTCAATTTTCGGAAATGACGTTCAGCGTGAGCACAATCGTTCCAACGCCAATGCCGAAATGCGTGGAACCAGACGCTTCCGTGAACCACATCGCTTTCCACACGTCGTGCGCGAGAATAAGAATGAACACTAGCGCGAGGTAAAGGAAGTAGCGGTGAATGTTTTGCATGATGAGCGGAAAGGAATTTTCGCCCAAATATTCCTTTCGCGGCTCGCCGACAGCGCAGGCGGGTGGGTCGGCCCAAAACGCTTTGTAGTAAGCGCCGCGGTAGTAGTAACAGGTGAGCCGAAAACCCGCAGGCGCCCACAGAACCAAAAGGGCCGGTGAAAATAACAGCCACGATGGCCACCAGTCACGCTCCGGACCAAAAATTGCGTGCGGCGAGCTGCCGAAGATTTCCGGTGAATAAAGCGGTGAAAGATAATTTGCGCCATTTTGATGGTGCCAATAGTGGTTCCCCTGAAGTGCCGCCCAAGTAGAGTACACAAGGAAAGTCGAAAGCCCCAGAAATACGAATAACGGTTGCGCCCACCACGCGTCACGCCGCATGGTCTCGCCAAACGAGCGGCGCTTTAATGACACATTCGCGTAAGGCATAGTGGCTCACTCTCGAGCTGGGGAAAACAGCCGTTGTACATATCGGTGAGGGTGCTCCCTTTCAAGCTCATTGCACGACTATCTCTCGGGTCCGATTTGGGGCCAAAGTGAGCCTGTCAGGCCTACCCAGCATGACGCGACGGTGCGATGAGCAAACATTTGATCGTCTGGGCGGATTTCGGTCCTCTGGCGCTCGCTGCGTACGGAATTCCTTCAAGGCAATTCGACGCGGATCTTCCAAGTCCGACAGGGTGCCGGCTCGGGTATTTCAAACCGTGCGAAATGTTCGCCATTAACGCCGGGTACGATATTTCCGCTGTCCGGCTCGGGATCTCAGTGTGATAGCTTAGCCGGGATAGGCGCCGGTAACAAATCGCTCGAGATCATCAATCGCAGCGGTCTGGGCGCTTATGATCCAGTTGACGCAATCTCCAATCGAAATGAGGCCCGACAGCTTACCTTCCTCCATCACGGGAAGATGCCGGATTCTATTCTCAGTCATCAGCTGCAGACAGGCTTGAACGGAGTCATCCAAGCGTACCGTCCTGACATTGCTTGTCATAATTTCGGCGACCGTCGTTTCTCGCGAGCCGCGACCGAGCAGGATCACTTTCCTTGCATAATCACGTTCGGAAACCATGCCAACCAGACGGCCTCCCTCCAGAACTGGCAGAGCGCCGACATTTTTTTCTGCCATCATCGAGATGGCCTCGAAGACGGTGTTAGTTGGTGAGACGGACCAAACACTGAAACCTTTTCGATTCAGGATTGATCCGATGGTTGTTGTAATTTCCATCATTTCTCCTCTCTTTTTGGGGATTTGCCAAACTATCGGCCTTGCCAGCTTGGCACTCCAGAAAAACTTTAGCAAATGCAGTTGCTCGCCGGAAAGCCTATTGACGACCCGGGTTGCCTCCGATTCGGGTCTTCATCAGCACGAAGCTGGGATGCTCGGCGGTCACTTCGCCGATGATGGTGGCCTCTGCGCGAGTGTATCGGATCGCGGCCAGAACAGCGCTGGCCTCGCTGGGCCGGACAATGGCCGGGAGCTTGCCTTCGTTGGCGACATACAGTGAGTCGAGACCAAGAATCTCGCAGGCTCTTTGACTTCCCGGCGCCACCCACCCGGACCATTCCGATCTGCATCCCGCGCACCGAAAAGACTGCGACGATCTCAGCGTCAAGCAAGTTCATGCGGTGGCAAGTTGCTTTTCGATGACTCTTGGAAGGAATCCCGCGGCAGCAACGACTTGTCCCAGCGATGCCGAGAAGGAGCCGGAGAATGTAAAGACCTCTTGCCGAGGATACCCAGGTAAAGTGACGCCGTGCTCACGCTGCCTCCTTGGAGATAAGAGTTTCGCTTCCCGCGCGACCTTCGCGTCTCGCGCGGGTTCCTGCGAAATGCGAGCCACTCGATGCAAAAGCACTCGCCGTCGGGAATAGCCAATTCCTTGATAGCATCTGCTCGCCGAAAAGATCGCGCTGCGCTTCCCGAAGATGGGCCCCCCGCCTCTTCGCGCAATAGCAGAAAGTTGCGCGGTGTCTGGCCAAAGGCAGCCTTGAATCGGCGGTCGAAATAGCTTTGATCAGCGGATGGCATGTGAAGGTGCTTGATCGGCAGCCGCCCTGCTATTTCGCACAGAGCATTCGTCTGACTCGTTCTCTTCATGTGGAGATAGCCGACCTTCATAGATCCGTCCCAAAGGTAGGGGCAGCGGATTGTTCCGACTGCGTTGGCGCTATCCAGCGTCTCGTGTGTGAGGGAGCCATTGTTCCCACTTTCCGGACGGTCGTAGACGCAATGCCTCCGCTCTGCCGCCCTCGCGGCTGCAAAATGAGTATGCTGCAATCGAACGGATCCGCTTGGTCTAACCGGGTCCGAGGGCGCTGGGGAGAAGCATGTTGGAACTTCATTGGTTGATACGGCGCACACGGTAGCCGCACCCGAAAAGGCGCCTAGAATGATCGCATGCATTTCTTGGACGATTTTCACCTTCTGATAGCTGCGCCCAAACTGTGCTCCTCAGTCAGCTCTTTGACACACATCCACAACATGCTGATATCTGGCTACTAACACCGCTCCATCGAGCGGAACGGTGTTTGGATTGTGAACCGGTTCACGATTGTTTTTGGACGAATTGCCCATCAGCGACCTCGTCTCTCGGACGTGCCGCGGAAATTCGAAAAGCCCCAAGCGAGGACTCCTTCTCTGATGTTACGCCCGAGATGGCTCTTTCGGTCGGAAATCCCTGGGCGTTCGCTGAAACGCCTTTTTAAAACGACGATCAAAATAACTTTGGTCAGTAAATCCAACCTCGCTTGCCACTTCAGCAATGGTCAGCGAACTCCCCTTCAGCAAACGCACCGCATGGGACAGGCGAACATGAGTTACGTAGCTGACGAACGTCGTCCCGGCCACCCTCTTGAATAATTTTATGAATTGCGGAACGCTCATCTTTGCCAAAGAAGCCGCCTCCTTAAGCGCTATCCGCTCGGCGAAATGCTGATCCACAAACTCAAGCACCGGCTTTAGCTTGGCCGATCGCTCTTGCTGGCGAATTAGCTCGGAGTATCGAAAATCCGCGGCGCGAAAAAACTCGGCAAGAATATATAGCAACTCAAGAAAATACGCCTTACAGCCGATTTGGAAGTATGTCGTGCGATCGAAGTAGCACTTAACTAAGCGTGAGAAGATGTGATGAATGTCAGCTAGCAACGCCGCATCACGAACAATGTGCAGTCGATTACCGACATTTGTATAGAATGGAAGTAGAAAGAAATAGTCGTGCGAAGGTGATCCCAAGCTGTAAACAAAGTTAGACATAAAACTGATGACTACTACACGAGTATTCAGCCCCGGGATATCCAATATTCTGTGCAGTTTCATGTTCTCGACAATCAGGAGTTCTCCAGGACCTATGTCGACTTGGCGCTCTCCCATCAGCATCGACACCGTTCCATCGAGCGGAATGAACAGCTCTAGCCTTTCGTGCCAGCTATGAATCGGAGTGAAGTCATTGTGACAAAACCGGAACAGCTTAATAAGGAAAGGGAACTCGTGGTCTAGCGCCTCATCGTAACGCCCACTTTGATCGAGCCGAAGGCGATGGGGCTCGAAGTTCAGCTTGTCTGCGACTTTGAGCAGATCGCTTTCCTTAGGTTGTCTCTTCATCAAAACAGAAGCTTGATCAAGCCTTGCTGCGGCAGAGTAACCTTCGTCCGTCCACGGTCCGTTACTATGCGATCCATCGACGGCAAACGCCCCTCGGCGGCCTGCGAAATACCGGTCTCATCTATGCTAAGGACATTCAACGCCGAAGCGGGAACTTCGAGTTCGACGTCCTTGGGATCATTTGTCAGATTCGCGATGAGACCGATCGACTGCCCCTGCTCGTTCCTAAGAGCAAATGCCGTCACGAGCGTTTGGTCAGAAATTGAAACCGGCAGCAGATCGCGAATTCCGGCAATTGCTTCGAATACATAATATACGGGGAATATCTTCCCGTGCGCTTTCGGATCCGCCGAGTCCGGTTCCGAGGTCATTACGCCGCGGGGACCAGACGTTTCATAGAAGGTGAGGCTCTGGACGCGATCGAGGGGTAGCAGCCGCGCCAAGCCGCCAACGGTCCACGCTGCACAGAATAACGTGCTTTGGCGAGGATCGGCCGCCGATGAAGGATCCTCACCCTGCTTCGCAGGGTCCGTCGCGTTCGGATTGAAGCGAGGGCGGAGAGTGATGGGTGACACTATCAGGTCGCGATCGCAAAATTGGAGTGCGCTTTCGACCGTGGCGGGTTGCGCTTCAAGCGTTTCAACCAGACTCAAGTCATCAAAAGTATGAACTTGCGGATTGATCGAATAGCACGCAACTGCTCCCTTTGGGGGTCGCTGGCGATTCAGTTCCGCGAAGTATGCATTTGTCCCTGTGGCTACGCGGAAACCCTTTGGGGTAAGATGCCGCTCCGCGAGTTCGAACCAGCGCACCGCCGTGGACTTCTCCGCTTCATGGAACACGAGGCAGACATTCACGGAGTCCGGTTTGATGGCCTCTACAAAATCCGAAAGATTCTGCTCCGCCAAGTCATTGAGGAAAAGAGCGCACTGCAAGCGAGCATTGATTGCAAGCGCCTCGTCTTGAGCTCGACGAAGAACAGTTTTCCAGGAGGATCGCGAAAAATGGATATCCACCCTCAGATGATTCAAGCGAAGCAGCGCCAAACGCTGCCGCTGCAAGGAGGAGAGGGGCGAACCCGCTGCGCACAGTCCGATCTTTGGCACGCGTTTGGCCTCTAAATCGGGCGAAATAACGATCTTCACGGAGTGCTGCTCGGCGGTGGAAATCCTCTGCTCCTCGGCGACCAGGGTGAGAACAACGCGCTGGTGAATCTCTTCATCGGCGGCAAGCTCGACCGGAAAGGGCAACTCAAGAGGTGTGCTATAGGTCTTATACGAAGCGTCTGTCCAATTTCGCTGGTCCTCCATTTCGAAGACGTCGCCATCAAACTGAATACTGGCATAGACACGATCTGACGGATTCCAGGAAAGTGCTCGGATATCTTTGAACGGCTGATGGGGCGATATGAAGAGCGGAAACTCTCCCTCTTCCCACACGCCGTCCGAGTGCTGAACCCGGCAGGCTTTGCCCGCGCACTCGGCGATAGGATGAAGCGTGCAAAGGCCGATCCGATTGCGTAGAAAGGCGTTCTCGGCACGGCCATCAAAACGAAATTCCAGCGTGCCGCCTTGCCCCTGAATTGTGCCTTTCCAGGAAAAGCAAACCGGTTCGTCCTCGTGCTGTGCAGAGAACTCCAGGCAGAAAGAATCGTCGTCTGATTCCACTCGCTCAATCTTCAAACGAGGCTCGACAGTATCCCAGTTCTTGTCGCGAACCGTACCGTAGATGGACCGGATGACTTCGACACCCGACGACTTGACGCGGCGCAAGAATCCTGTAGTGGGCTCAAAAAGGCAGCTGAACTTCCGCGTCCGCAGCGGAATCGCCTCGGGAAACATCTGGTTTGTCATGACTAGGGGAACGGTTTGGCGTGGTCTCTTGCATTACTCGAGTTTGATAACCCGAGGTGCAAGGAAAGAGGGATCCTCCTGGTTCACTGTCCTCGTCGTGCAGTCAGCCGGATACCGCATAAAGTAGACTTTGCTACTTGGTCAAATATCCCGTCCCGGCAAGGTACTCAACGCCTTGCCTCGCCCATTCGAACTCCAGTTCAATGGTTTTCTGTAAGTTCTCGTAAAAGGGAGGCCATTGCTCCACGATGACATTGGCTCTGCGATTGTTTGCCAACAACGTGTCGAAGATCTTCGTGAGCGGAAGCACGCCCTGCCCGGTCGGTTTGCCGCGAAATGCAAACCCCATCAGATATTCAAGCCGCTCGACTGTGAACTCCTTAAGATGAACGCTAATTGTGAACGGCGCGAGATTCTCCAGGATTTCGTCTGCGCTCTCCATTGCCGCGAAGGAATTGGTGAGATCCAGGCAAACGCCAAGCGAGGGGCTGTCAACTTCCCGCACAATGGCCGCAATATCGGATGTGCTGTACGCCTCATAGTTTTCCAAAGCCATCCTCACGCCTGCGCCGTCGAATTGCGGCAACACCTTCCGAAAGTTGGCCTTTATTTGATCGACTGGGGCCGGTGCCTTGTGCCAACCCCCCATGGTCCTAATCAGGCGTGCGCCCATTCTTTGAGCAATTTCAAGATATCTTAGCAGATGCGCCGGTTCGGTGCCGCGCGTTCCAACCTCCACCTCGATGCTGTGTTTCCGAGCCAGGTCGCGCGCGCGATCGAGAATCTTTCCATCGAAAGCATCCAAGGGAAGGTTATCCAAAAAATGCACCACGTGGACACCGATATCGATTGTCCTCTGGACAACGCCCACCGGGTCCAGGATAGATTCCGGCCGGCAATCCTGAACGGTTCCCGTCGCCCACGGGAACGTCCAGGAACCCACTCCAATCTTGCCTAGTTCCTTGGCGCTCACGTTACTCGGTACAAATATCGCGAACGCTCTGGCGCACAGCGGGTATCGTAATAACGTCTTTCCAGTTGTCGCGGAAGATGCGCGGTCGATTCTGCTCGATCGCCTTCATGGCGCCGTCGGAAAGCGGAAATCCGGCGAACCCAAAAATGACCGCCAGTTCAGTTCGGATATGTCCGAGGCAAAAGTCCCACGCCGCCTGTTTTGGCACACCCATGCCGATTGCAGTTTCCATGGCATCCCGCAAGACCGTTATACAACCTGCAAACGTGGACTCGACCACGGCCGGTTCGAGGACAGCCATCTGCTCGACTGTTATCCTATGCCGTCTGAGGATCGGCGCGAACATGTCTGCTGCAAGGGTTTCGCCGATCATGTAGTGTTCCTCGGGTCCCTGATGCAGCGCGCAAACCACGCTTTGTGCCAGCGCTCCTCTCCCACCGAACCAATCTGTGTCGGCCGAAGCCGGCGCGGAGTCTGAAAAGAGAGGCGGGTGGCACGGATGGGCGACGAAATAGGTTATGTCCCCCCGCTTCGGCATGATCTCCGCATACGCGGCGGCCGGATCCAAACCGACCACGATCGTTCCCGGCTTCAATTTCGGAACGACGTCGTGAGTAATCTTCCCTATCAGGCGATCTGGAACGGCGAGAATCACAGCCTCTGCTCTGTCAAGGGCGTCCTGGAGCGGCGTTGTCTCAATCCCTCCTGCAGCCATTTCTTTGCTACGTTGCTCGCTGGCCTCAACATAGTCGACCTTATATCGCGAGAGATTTCGAAGGTTTGCAGTCACACGACCGCCCATTTTTCCTCCAGCACCCAGAAGGGTTATGTTAATAGTCTTAGTCATTGTATATTGTTTGCTTTAGTGCCGGCGTTTAAACTATCTTTGTGATAGAATTGCGCCTAGAAGAATCTGATCTATCTTTTGGACATTCTTCCTTTGATTCGTGGGTGGTCGACGACTTATCATACGTGCTCGAAACTCAGATGGAGGCAGCTCAAACTAAGGCAGTGAAATCGCTGGGACTGTTGTCCTCCAAGACCTCCAGCACAAACCGCCGGCCGTCGCCCTAGGCGTGTTTGCCACCTGCCGGAGGCAGGGAGCAGAGGAAATGCCAATCTGAGGTTTCAGCGGCAAGGACCAATACTCACCCGCCTCGGCCAAAGCGCTATTCTTTCAAACCAAAAGATGTGTAGTTTTTAACATTTTCCGGAGTGATCAGGATGCAATCGACTGTCTGCTTCTCATCCGCTCCGGTTTTTCCACTGGTAATGTATTGATGCGCCTGTTCCGCGGCCATTTCGGCGAGTTGAACAACGGGTTGAAGAACCGTCGCACGAATTTCGCCCGCCTTGATCGATTCGGCAACATCCGGACTTCCGTCAAATCCTACGACAATAACCTTGCCTTTTCCAGCTGCTTTCAATGCGGAGTAGGCGCCAAGTGCCATCGTGTCGTTGCCGGCGATAACGCCCTTTATATTCGGAAACTGCTGAATGATCGTCTGCATCTTTTGGAATGCTTCAGTCTGGTTCCAATTTGCACTTTGCTCCGCTACCTTCTTAAGCTTAGGATACTGGCTGATAGTATCATTGTAGCCCTTGGAGCGAATGTGCGCATTTGTGTCAGTTTCCTTGCCGAGCAACTCGACATAATCGCCTTCCTCGCCCATGAGTCTTACGAACTCCTCGGCGCCGAGAACGGCCCCTTGATAGTTGTTGGAAACAATTTGCGCGGCTGCGTCTCCAGTGGTGTTGATCTCCCTATCGGCCAGGAACGAGGGGATACCGGCTGTTTTTGCCTTTTTGACAGCAGCAACCGTGGCATCGGCGCCGGCATTGTCGATGATTATCGCAGCGGCTTTGCGTGCCATAGCGGTTTCGAAAAGCTGAGCTTGTTTTACCGGATCGTCGTTGTGCACGAGGATAAGCGTATCGTAGCCGAGTGATTTCGCTTTTTCAGCTGCCGCATCGGCGAGGGCCTTGAAAAACGGATTCTCCGGAGAAGGCACGATGATCGCGACAAGCTTTTTGTCCGCAGCCACCGCAGACGGGATGATCGCTTCAGCCACGAGCAGTATCGAGAACAGCGTTAGCAGGACGAGCAGGAATTTCGGTCTTTTTGGGATACGCATAGGAATTGTGATATTGAGATGAGGTTGGGGAAGGGTGGTATTGATATGCTTGAACATAGGGGTTTTCATTGTTTTGGGATTAAGTTGGGGGTTGAGGTCGGCGTTTCTATTACGGAAGGGGGTCGAATCGGCTGATGGGGTAATGGCGACTATGCACGTTTGAGGGCGAGACGCTGCTGAAGGCGCTCCTGGAGTTGATCCAAAACGACGGCGAGGATGATCACCAGACCCGTAATCACCTTTTTCCAGAATTCCTGAACGCCAAGCAACACGAGCCCATTGGTGAGAACGCCAATGACGAGCGCGCCGACAATCGTTCCCCAGATCGTCCCGCGTCCACCCGCGAGCGACGTTCCGCCCAAGACGACGGCCGCAATCGCGTTCAGTTCGTAACTTTCGCCGGTGGCAGGATGTGCGGCCACCAACTGCGAAGCGGTAATCAGGCCCGTCATCGCGCCACAGAGCCCGCAGATCATGTAAACTGCCATCTTGATGCGCGTAACGTAGATACCGGACAGCTCTGCGGCGCGTTCGTTGCCCCCCACAGCGTAGACCTGGCGTCCGAAAGGTGTCTTGCCCGCGACAAAGGCGCCCACGCCTGCGAAGAGAATCATAATCCAGATGACGATCGGAATCCCAAGGAGGTTCCCGGCGCCAAGAATGGGGAAGCCGGTGTTGCCAAGTTCCGGGCTTCCGACCAGATTCGGGAAAGTTGCGCCGTTGTTGCTCAACTGCGCTACGCCTCTTGCAACATAAAGCGTCCCAAGTGTGGCGATGAACGGAGCAACGTTGAACCGCGTGATTAACACTCCGTTGAATGCTCCCACCAAAACGCCAAGACTGAGAACGATTATAAGGATTGCCGGGATATTGAAGTAAATTGAGAACCCCAGCGGCGCGATTTGAACCCCGCGATCGATAAGGAGACCGGCCATCATCGCCGAGAGCCCAACGGTGGAACCTACCGACAAATCAATGCCCCCGGTCAGAATAACGTACGTCATTCCGACGGCCATGATCGCGTTAATGGCGGTCTGGCCGACGAGAATAATCAGATTCTGCTGGGTGAAAAACGACGGTGACAAAACCGAAAATATTCCGATCAGCACAAACAAGGCGATCAATGCCCTCAGCCGGAAGAGAAGGACACCTAATGAAAGGCCTGACGTTTCGGCAGGTTTGCTAGGACCAGCGGGGGCGGGAGCGTTGGCAGAAGGCTTGTTCATCTGGTAGAGACTATTGACCGTTTTTTACATCTGGCCGGCTGGGATGATCGGTTTGCTGTCGCGCACCCGCGGCGAGAACTAACGCTTCTTCGGTCACGTTGTCGTGAAGGAACTCGCCAGTGACCTTGCCTTTCGACAAGACAAGTATCCGGTCCGGGACAGTCAACATCTCCAGAAGCTCCGAGGAAACAAAGAGCACAGCAAGACCTTGCTCGGCGAGCCGGTTCATGATCTCAAAAATCTCCGCCTTGGCTCCGACATCGATGCCGCGGGTCGGCTCGTCCAAAAGCAGGACCTGGGGCTGAGTGAGCAGGCTCTTGGCGAAGACCACTTTCTGCTGGTTGCCGCCGCTCAGCGACGTAACCGGATGCTCCGGACTGCGAGCCTTGATGGCCAAGTCTCGCATCAACTTAACGATTGATTCCTTTTCCCTGCGCTCATCAAGCCAGAACCTGGTCACGAAGCTCTTTAGGCTCGCGAGTGCTATATTGTGGGCGACCGAAAGCTTCTGGACCAAACCCAGGCGCTGCCGATCCTCGGGTACTAGCATCAATCCAAGATCGATTCGCTCTCGGATCGTCTCCGATCGAATCGTTCGATTGGAAACCTTGATCTCGCCGGTCGCCTCCGGATGTAATCCCATGAGGCATTCGAAAAGTTCCGTTCTGCCAGCGCCCATGAGACCAAAAATGGCAAGGATTTCGCCGCGCTGAAGTTTGAAACTAACGTTTTCCAAGGTGAAACCACCGCCAATGCGCGGCAGGCGCAGGTCTCTGACCTCTAGGACTGTTTCCTGCGTGCCGGCGGTCAACATTTGAGTGCGGTGACGCGGCGCGCGCACGTTACGTCCGACCATTTTCTCGACGATCCATGCAACGTTCACAGAACGTGCCGGGGCTGAGGCGGCGAGTTTGCCGTCGCGCAATATCGTCACGTAGTCCCCAATCGTAAGCAGTTCCTCCATCTTATGTGAGATGTAGATGATCGCCACCCCATGTGCTTTCAGGTCTGCAATAACCCGAAAGAGCGCTTCGGTCTCGGCGGCTGTCAGCGCTGAGGTGGGCTCATCCATGATCAGAACGCGAACGTTATGCGAAAGCGCTTTCGCGATCTCGACGATTTGCTGCTGGCCGATGCGCAAGTCCCTCACCAAAGCGGCCGGATCCAACGGCTGTTCGAGTCGGTCCAGGAGCTCACGCGTAATCTTTTCCTGCTCCGCATGCTGGACGACGCCGCCTCGCGTGATTTCGCGAGCGACGAAGATGTTCTCCGAAATGCTGAGATTCGGAAAAAGTTCCAGCTCCTGAAAAATAATGCCGATCCCGGCGTGCGCAGCCTCGCGCGTCGACTTGAATTCCGACGGGAGCTCCGTCGAGCAGGATTCGACCGGAAGTCTGTTGCTCCGCGCCAGCCAAGATTTTCATCAAAGTCGACTTGCCCGCTCCATTTTCGCCAATCAGCACGTTGACGCACCCTTGTGCACCGTGAAATCGACCTCGTCGAGCGCCAGTGTGCCCGGATAACGCTTGGTGACTTTCTCCGCGAACAGTACAACGTCGGAAGCGTTTGGCGAGGTCTGTTCGACAGGGTCGCTCGTCGTCATGGTCTGCAGCTACTGGTTGACCTTGACCGGAGTTATCAGCACCGGTCCCTTTGAACGCGGGTCGAAAGTGAACGCGCCGAAAAACGTTATCGTCTTGCCGGACAATGAGCCAGGATCGATTCCCGCAAATGCAGTCTTTACTGCCCGGCTGTTCATTTCTTTGGAGACATCCGCATAGTCCAGCTGGTTGGCGAATTGATCGAACGGCGCGGCTCCCGTAGCATCGCGCAATGCCGTCCCGCGCACCACGGGTCCAATCTGCAGAGCGATCTTCTCCTCCAATCCGGGAACTTCGAGAATGACAGTGCCAGCCTGGGACTCGGTGTGCACTTCAATAACTTTGCCGGTTCCCTTAACCATGTAGCTGTACGGATTTGTGGATTCGCGACGCCCATACTTTTGTCCTGCGCTTCCGGGATCGGCGCGAATTTCCGGAAGAATTGTTGCTATGTCATTGAGCCTTTTCCTGAATGGTAGGCAGAACTTTGCTTTCCCAGACCTTGTCAGCAACTGCACACCTTTGGACTGAACGGGTTGTGAACTCGATCCTGGGCGGGCCAACGGTTTGATGACGAAAGGCGGCTTAATAACCAGCAACACCAGGAGCAACGCGATACCGCCGCCCAGCCAGAACCAACGCCCGGATGGCGATCGAGGATGTGACGTTGAAGCGGAGGGGGGCTGACTCATTTTGTGAACTTGATCGGCTGTCCCAGGCGAGCGCTTTCGTAGGAGCCAAACACGAGTTGCAGGGTGCGAAGATTGTCTTCACCGGTTGTCTCAGCGTTGCCTTTCCCGAGCAACCCCTCGACGAGATTTCGATGGCAATCTACGATACTGGAATGAATCAAGGCATAGCTGGGATCGGCCCATGAGTAGTATTCGTGGAGGACAGCGTCTCGATTTCGTTCCTTCCTCGATCGGTCACCCGAATCCAGAAATCCGGTGCAAGCTCGATCGATCCTCGATCGCCTTCGATAACGACAAATGCTTCTGGAAACCGTTCGTGCTCCAATCGGCTGGCATAGCTTAAGGTACACGTAACCGTCACATCGCCGGTCATGCTGCAAGAGCACCGTCGCAACGTCTTCTCCACGAATCTCGGGTTGATTCGCTGCATATTGCGAAATAAGCCACTCCGCTTCTCCGAAGAAAAACCGAATCACATCCAGAATGTGGGTTCCCATGTCGGAAAGAATGAACTGCTCCAACTCTCGGAGAAACGGTTGATTGTCGAAGACCGGGAAACTCGAACTGAAATCAACGTGCGCCCTGAAAGGCTTTCCTATCACGCCTGAGTTGAGGAGCTTCTTCACTTCGCGCAGCGGACGCTGCCAACGCCAGTTCTCGTGAACGAACAACGGCACGCTGGATTCGCGGCACAGCTTCACCATTTCCTGTGCCGTCTCAAAATCATTCGCCAGTGGCTTCTGGCAAATCACAGGAATTCTGATGCCTCGCAGCAAGTGCGACCATGTCGCGATGGGTCTCCGGGCTCGTGATCACGTCCACGAGGTCAGGATGCGCGACACGAAGCATTTCCTCCGGATCCTGAAAATGCCTCCGCACGTCGAAGCGTTCGGCAACGGCGTTTGCCTTGTCGGCTTGTATGTCGCAAACAGCCACGCATTCAAGATCCGGCAATTCCAACCAGGCAGGAATTTGAAACTGGCTCCAGAAACCGGCGCCTATCACAGCTATTCGTAGAGGGTGGTCCATGGGAATAACAAAGAAAACGTTAGCTCGGATGGACGCAGATCGACTAGGACTATCTGATCATATTTTGGGACGATATTCCCAGAAAGCCCATTCCCGCGTCCGAGCCGGGATCTCGTCTCCGGTTGAATTGGCCTTCCGCGAACTCTTGATTGCCGCCCAAGCGGAGGGCACGCGCTGCGAAAACCCAAAGCAGGCCGATGTCTCCGCTCGATGTCCCCTCCCGAGTGGCGAGGAAGATCCCCGGTCACCGTTGCTGCGCCGCCCCAGTAAATAGGAGGCCGGAGTGAGGCTCTGCGTTGCATGGATCTGAAGAAACGCATCGCTGTGCCGCATGAGTCAAGTCTTCCAATCCCCGGTGCTGCAGCGGGCTCCGGTCCTCTTCAAAAGGCTCGCATCACTCTCTCCTAGAGTTTATGCAAACGATAGCACTAGAATTCGATATGGGCTCTTATGAAATAGAAATCATCCTGAACCGGCAGCTGGCCGACTGTCTTTCCATTCCCGTTTTTCTTACCGATACCGCCGGAGATCTTATCTTTTACAATGAACCAGCAGAGCAAATCCTGGGCAAGCGGTTTGAAGAGACCGGGGAAATGCCGAAGGAAGAATGGTCCACGGCCTTCAAACCGTTGGATGATCATGGCAACCCGTTACCGCCCGAGGAGTTGCCATTAGTGAAAACGTTAAAGGAAGTATATCCCTATCATAAGAGTTTACGGATCGAAAGTTTGAACGGCGTAATACATGATATTTCGGTTACGTCTTATCCGATCATCAGCCGGTCTGGTGACGTTCTTGGAGCTGTTGCTATTTTCTGGAAAAGGAGGCAGGCATGAAAATAAGATTATGGGGGGTGCGTGGTTCCATTCCCACTACCGGCCCGGATACGGAATACTACGGTGGCAATACCTCCTGTGCTGCGGTGTGGCGCGATGATTCTCTGCTGGTCCTTGACGGCGGCACTGGCATAAGGCAACTCGGGAGCAGCGTCCCACCGTCAAACAAGAGAATTGATATACTGCTTACACATCTTCATCTGGACCATATTCAGGGGCTTGGCTTTTTCAGTCCGTTGTTTGATGCTTCCAAAGAAATTCATATCTGGGGTCCGCGGAGCGCTTCCCAGTCTTTGTTTTCACGCCTCAGCCGATATCTTTCTCCACCCTTGTTTCCGGTGCTGCTGCGTGATCTCCCCTGCAAACCGCACTTACATGAAATTGGCAACAGCCGTTTTCAAGCAGGGTCTTTCGAAGTTCAATCTGCCTATATTATTCATCCCGGGCCAACCGTCGGCTACCGCGTTATGGAAAAGAATGCCGTCTTTGCTTATATACCCGACCATGAGCCGGCCCTTGGAGGTCACAGAATAGCAAGCGATGCAAAATGGATTTCCGGATTTGACATCGCAGAAGGAGCCGATGTGCTTTTGCATGATTCGCAATTTACCCGTGAGGAATACATGCAAAGAAGAGGCTGGGGCCATTGCTCCATAGATGACGCAGTTATGTTTGCGTCGGTGGCTGCGGTGAAACAACTTCTTTTAAGCCATCATGACCCTGATCATTCAGATGCATCCCTGGAGAGAATATTTGGTCCATTCAAACAGAATGCAGCCTCTCTGCCGGCGGTGTTGCTCGCAAGAGAGGGCTTCGAGATGGAGCTCTGACAATGAAGCCGCTGGGCCTCGCGGCCGCTCAGACCGATCGCAGATTACCGCGCGTTATGAGCTGAAACCTTCGCTTCATTCCCCAAACCGCTGCTTCATCAGCTGTTCAATCTCTACTGCAACCAGGCAGACATCATCCGCGAAGTCCTTGGCAACGGCGAATCGTTTGATCTCGGCAAGAACTTGATCACAGAGCTCGCCGGCGCCAAGGCCGGCTCGCTGACTCACTGATTCCAACAGCCGGATCTGATCGTAATATTGTGCGTCGACGCCTTCGACCTCAAAAAGTCCGTCGGTAAAAAGAAGTAGCGTGTCTCCCTCGCTCAGTTCGCAGGACGAACCGTGGTATTCTGCATCATCGAAGATGCCGAGTACCGGGTCGCGCTTCGAGCCGCGAAAAGGAAGCGGCTCGGCGCTTACGCGTGCACGGTGAACCCAGAGCGGCGTCGGATGGCCCGCATTGGCATAGTGCAACTCCCCTCGTGCAATGTCCGCCACCAGATAACACGCCGACACAAACATCGGAAGATGGGTGCTTTTCAGAATGGCGGAAATTCTCCTGTTCAGTTCTTGAAGGAATCTCGCCGGCTCGGTCTCGTAGGCGCGCAAATCGTCAAGTAGTGCTCGCAAGATCGCGGCAACAAGTGCCGCGCACACACCGTGCCCCATTACGTCGCAAATGAACACTCCTGCTACCGAGTCGGAGATTTGAAAGACCTGGAAGAAGTCACCGCCGACTCCGGAGGACGGGCGGAAGAAATGGTGAAATCGTAAGGCGCTCGCCTCTGGCGAGGCAGAACTGGGAAATCGCGGGTATCGCTGCGGCAGCAACGCGTTTTGCAGTTCACGCGCCGTCATCAGGTCCTCCTCCAACTGGGCGTTCTTCTTCCGCAACTCCTCCGCATATTTGGCAAGTTGCTCCTCAGCTTTCTTCCGTGCTGTAATGTCGCGCGTGGTGGACACCAATCCGATCACTTCGCCCTTCTCACCGCGCAGAGGTGTCTTTGAAACCGACATCCAGAACTTGTTGCCGGAGAAGTCGACTGTCTGGTCCACAGACCGAAGGATTGTCTCGCCCGATAGGACGCGAAGATCCTCGGCGTGAAATGTCGATGCAAATTCCACGGGAAGAAAATCGAACACGGTCTTACCGACCACATCCGCGGTAGTTTTCGCTCCTAGGAAGTGGCAATGCGAAGCGTTGTCGAAAATATAGCGCCCCTTCAGGTCCTTAATGGAGATATTGTCCGGCATCGAATCGAGTACCGCGCGCAGCATTTTATTTTCAAGGGCAAGCTGATCTGCTTGGTGCCGGTAGTCAGACAGTTCCCTCTCCCCATCGGGCCGATCTCCCTTGGCATTGTACAGCTCATCTTTCATTGTTATGCAGGAGTTTAAAATCTACGACTTCTCCCAAACAATAGATCCAGCGTCGCTGCAGTGCCAGTCCGTTGAGGATCGCTTCCAAAGTGTGGACGCATGGCAGGTTGTAGAGGCCCTTGTGCCAAGGGCCTGTGGATCAGATGTCGGCCTGAGGACGCGAAGAAACAACACCAAGACGTAGAGCTTACCCGGGCGGCCTTCGACGGTTAACGCGCGACTCTTAAACAAGGAGCTCTTTCACCCCCGCGATGACCGAGGCGAGCGAAATATCCTCCATGGGCCCGCCCTTCTGTTGCGGGATAAATGGCGGTCGGGTTCTTGCGCGCAAGATCACCGATCTGGCATGGCGCGGGCGCCAATGATAAGGGTTGGTCGGCCCAAAGAGAGCCAATGAAGGTGTGTTCATCGCGTCGGCCAGGTGAATCGCTGCCGTATCGACACCGCAAAGCAATTTTGCGCCCTTAATGACGGCCGCCAAGCCGACCAAATCGGTTTTTCCTGAAACGTCAATGTAATTGCACCGAAGAGCTGATTTGATTCTCGAAAGGTGCTCGCGCTCATTTGGGTCCTGTGAACCTGTCAGAACGCTCACGAGGCCAAACTCGGCGTGCAAAAAGCCAACGACATCCGCCCAGCGTTCCGGCAGCCAATACTTCTCCGGGCGCGCAGTGCCGGCGTGGACGACAACGTAGGTGTCTGCGACCCCGGCATTTGCAAGAAGGGCGCGGGCGCTGTCGAAATCTTCTGCCCGAAGCCGCAAATCCAATCGGACGTTCTCACGCTGGACGCCCAAGGGTCCGAGCAGATCGGTATAGTGATCGGCCGTATGGCGCTCGCTGACTGAAGACTTCACAAAATCCGTGTATAAGTATTTGCGCAGCGGCTTTTTCCTGAAGCTTTGGAACGTCACCCTCCGCCGGGAGAATGAAAACCTCGAAAGATAAGCGGAGCGGTCGGTCCCCGTGAAATCCAACGCCCAATCCGCACCGAACGCGAGCAGGCTGTGCTTGAGCCACGCATTGGGCCCCCAGCCGGCCAGTCCTCGGAGGCCGCCGCCCTTCTTATAAATCCAGCGTTCATCCACCGCAATGGAGTCGAGCAAGCCAGCGCAAGAGGAATCGGCAATCAACGCAAGACGCGCCTGTGGAAACTCCTCCCTCAAACACCGAATCGCTGGTGTCGTCAAAATCAAATCGCCGATTCGCTTGAGCTGAAGCAGGAGAATTTTCACCGTCTGCCGTGTCCGCGCAGCACCAGATCGTAGGCCTGGGCCAGCCGTTCGCGAATATGGTCCCACGTCGACCCGGTTTCTGCCCGATGGCGCGCAGCTCGGCCGAACTGCAGGATATGCTTCGGTGACGAGATGTCCTGCGCTGCCCGCCTGCTTGCTTCTTCCTCTGCCATGCGCTGTTCTCTGATACGGAATCCTCCAAGTTCCACAAAGCAAATTCCTCTCGCAATGATCGAACCTGCCATTCCCGACGATATCGGTCTGGTCCGCCGAGGATATTCAAGAAGCGGTGGGGCTGAAGCCTACCTGCTCCGTCTCGCGTCCGGCTTGCATGCGCGCGGGTACCGACCGACGCTTTATGCGACCAACGACTGGCCGGAAGACCGCTGGCCGTTCGGCGAACTCGTCCGCTTGGATGCCAACCAACCGCTGGAATTTGCCAGAGCCTTTCAGCGCCTGCGCAAACCGGGGCAGACCGTGCTCAGCCTCGATCGAGTTCCAGGTTGCGACGTTTTTCGCGCAGGAGACGGTGTTCACGCCGCATGGCTAGAGAGAAGATCGCGCTTTGAATCCAGTTGGAGGCGCCGATTGCGGTTCTTCAATTTGAAACACGCGGCGCTTCTCGCGCTGGAACGCCAGGTTTTCAAGACCGCCAGGGTGGTGATCGTAAATTCACGAATGGTTGCCGAGGAAATCGGCCATTGGCACGACTTTCCAGCAGAAAAAATCCACGTTGTGCCCAATGGAATTGGAGGCAGCATTCCTCGAATCTCCCGCCAGGAGGCCCGGCGGCGCCTCGCAATTCCGGAACGGG
This sequence comes from uncultured Verrucomicrobiae bacterium, assembly GCA_963708595.1. Taxonomy (GTDB): domain Bacteria; phylum Verrucomicrobiota; class Verrucomicrobiia; order Chthoniobacterales; family Terrimicrobiaceae; genus DASTFP01. The sequence continues at coordinate 45,629 of CAVPTR010000021.1, read as the reverse complement.
CTTTTTGCGTCCTTTTTGTGGGTACTGGATGGGAACGAAAGGGACTGCGATTTGCCATTGAAGCCGTTGAGTCTCTTGGCCGCGATGCGCTGCTGCTGGTCGCCGGCCGCGGAAACGCGAGCCGCCATCGATCTTCTCGCGCGAGATTTCTAGGCCCCGTGGAGGATCTTCCGGTCCTCTTTTCCGCTGCGGATGTTTTCACGTTGCCTACGATTTACGATCCCTTCTCCAATGCCTGCCTCGAGGCCATAGCCGCAGGCCTGCCCGTCGTCACAACCACAGCGAATGGCTTCTCGGAAATTCTTACGCGCGGAGTGCATGGTGACGTTGTCGAGCCGGGCGATGTGACAGCCCTTGCTCAAGCCCTTGAAGCATGGAAGAGCCGAGACGCTGCGAAAACCTCCGACGCCTGCCGCATCCTGGCAGAAGATTACTCGATTGAGCGAAATGTCCAGGCGACGCTGGATGTTCTCAACGAATTGCGCCGGAATGAGAGCAGCTGAAACTGCCGAATAGGATGCGCTTGCAGTCCGGAGAGGAGGCCCACCATGAGCAGCCTGCAATTGGTTGCTGCTACTGTTCTCGTAGTCTTTGGCATTGCTCTCCTCACTGCCAGGGCTGATCTTGCAGTCCCGACGCGGCCTAGCCTGCATATCTCAGTGCGCCGTGAAAAGCCACGGGTCTCCAGTGGGAGAGACAAAGCAAACCCACCCGGGAACTATTCGCTCCGCCCGGAACCACCTGGAGGGGTGATGGAGGTAACGAAATCGCTCAAGCACTTCAGGAAAAGGCCCCGCAGGGGTCAGGGAGCGCGCAGGCCATAACATGAGTGAACACCGAGAAAGCTTCGAAAAGGGTAATGCGGACGCCGACCCCGTTGAGATTGGGGGAAGGCCTGGCATCCTGCGGGAAGAAGAGCCCGAGTCCGGGGAAACAGGACGTAAAGAGCGAGAAGAGCACCGCGGGAGTCCGCCGGAGTAGTGGTGATGGCAAGTGTGCAGAGGAAACCCGAAGGAACACGGGAGACCCGGCTTGGCGAGGGAAAAAGAACTCAACCGGAGACCCGCGAGGGGGAGGCCGGGCCAAGACGGGAGTCGGAGAGGTTCATAATAGCGAGGAAGCGCGTAACGAGCGTGGAGCGAAGGAGCCTCAGTTCCAAGGCGACGTGACAAGTGGCAAGAGAGCGGAGATTGGCGAGAGCCTACCGCCTCCAATTAAGCTCTGGGAGCCGCAAGAAGCGTTGCATGCCAAAGCGAAGGGAAATCCGAGTTATCGGTTTTACGCGCTCTATGACAAACTCTGTCGGCTGGATGTTCTGGCCGAGGCGTGGCGCAGATGCCTCGCCAACGGCGGGGTAGCCGGAGTCGATGGAGTCAGCTTCGAGAAGATCGAGGCCTATGGAGTGAGCCGATGGCTTGAAGAACTGGCGCAAGAGCTGCGGGAGAGGAGTTATCGTCCCGGGGCGGTTCGCCGGGTGTATATTCCGAAGCCCGATGGGAAACAAAGACCGTTGGGAATTCCCGTCATCCGGGATCGAGTGGTTCAGATGGCGGCGGTTCTGATATTGGAACCAATCTTCGAGGCCGATCTGCAAGACGAACAATAGGCATACCGGGCCAAGCGCAACGCGCACGATGCTGTGCGGGAAGTTCATCGGTGGTTGAACCGTGGGTTGAAAGAGGTAGTGGACGCCGACTTAAGCGGCTACTTCGATACCATCCCACACCCTCAACTGCTCAAGAGTCTGGCTCGGCGCATTAGCGACGGGAGCCTTTTGAGGCTTCTCAAGCAGTGGTTGCAGATGCCGGTGGAGGAAAGCGATGGAAGGGGAGGCAAACGGCGGAGCAATCCGGCCCGGCGTCACAAACGGGGCACTCCGCAAGGGGCGCCGATCTCCCCGCTGTTAAGCAACCTCTACATGAGACGCTTCGTGCTGGGTGGAAAAGCCTCGGTTACGGAGAGCGGCTACAGGCGCGCATCGTCAACTACGCCGACGACTTCGTCATCCTCTGTAGGAAAAGCGGAGAGCAGGCCTACGCGGCGATGAGCGCCTTGATGGGACAGCTGGGATTAAGGGTCAACACTGAGAAGACCCGCCTGTGTAAAGTGCCCGAGGAGTCCTTCGACTTCCTGGGATACCGCTTTGGGCGATGCTACTCGACCAAGAACGGACGGGAATATATCGGTACGCAACCCAGCACGAAGAAGATTACCGGGATTATCCAGCGAATTAGCCAGAAGACGCAGCGCGGGACACTGTGCTGCGAAGCGGCCGAGAAAGTAGAAGAACTCAATGCGCTGCTTAGAGGCTGGGGCAATTACTTTTGCCTTGGGCCTGTGAGCAAAGTCTATCGCGCAGTGGACGCTCATTGCTCTTATCGGCTGCGTCAGTGGTTGTGTCGGAAACATAAACTCCGAGGTGCCGGAACTGGCCGTTATCCTGACGAATACCTTTACGGGACGTTGGGGCTGGTACGGCTGGCGGCTACTACACCCAACTTCCCGTGGGCGAACGCATGAAATCACCTTGGTCCGGAAGCCGGATGCGGGAAATCCGCACGTCCGGTTTGATGAGCGGGGAGTGGAAACGGAGCGGTTCGGAAGTATCCGAAGTTTTGTGTTTAGGGTCGGTTTGTTCTTTGCTCGATTGGCTGCCAAGGCGCGGTGGGCGCCGCAGCCGTTCCCCCCGAGCCGCGGGGTTATTGGGGGCGCGTAGCCCCCATTGTAAAGGCGTCAGCCTCATTTGTTAAATCTCTCCCCGAATTGGATAGCGAATTGGTTCGCAGCCAGCCTCCAGGTCACCGGTGGGTTTTTCCACTGTTTAGTGATGTTTCGCAAGGCCAGATAAATGAGCTTAGTTGCCGCTTCATCGCTGGGGGAGGTGCCCCCGGTTCTTAAGCACCTTGCGCAGCTGCATATGCAAGCTTTCGATGGCATTGGTAGTGTAGATGATTTTTCGCACCTCCGGGGCAAAACTGTAAAAGGGAACGATCTGTTCCCAGTTGCGCCGCCAACTCTGGGCGATCATCGGGTATTTTTTGCCCCAGGGACCGGCTTCGAACTCCTCAAGCCGCTTGGCGGCGGACTCGGCCGTTTCGGCCCGGTAAATGGCCTTCAGTTCGCGAGCGACCGCCTGGCGCTCTTTCCAGCCGCAAAAGGAGAGGCAATAGCGGCTTAGATGCACGATGCAGGTCTGCACGCTTGTCAGCGGGAAGACCGCGGTAATGGCTTCGGGAAAGCCCTTGAGCCCATCGACCACCGCGATCAGGATGTCCTCCACTGCGCGATTGCGTAGTTCATTCATGACCTTTAACCAGAATTTGGCCCCTTCGTTCTGCTCGATCCAAATGCCCAGCACGTCCTTGGTTCCGTCCGGGGCGATGCCGAGCGCCAGATACACCGCTTTGTTTCTCACGCTTCCTTCATCGCGGATCTTCACCCGCAGCGCATCGAAATAGACCACCGGATAGCTGCGCTCCAGCGGCCGATTTTGCCATTCCACCACTGCCTCCAACACCGAATCGGTCACTGTGCTGATGAAGTCGGCGCTCACTTCCACCTTGTATTGATCAAGCAGAAAGCCCTGGATCTCGCGCACCGTCATCCCGCGCGCATACATCGCGATGATCTTCTCATCGAAGCCTTCAAAGCGCTTCTGTCCTTTGGCGATCAACAAGGGCTCAAAGCTCCCGCTCCGATCTCGCGGAACTTCGATCTCCATCGCTCCCTCTTCTCCTACCACCGTCTTCTTGCTATAGCCGTTACGATGGTTATCGACCTCCTCGGGCGCTTCCCCTTTGGCATAGCCGAGATGGTGAGTGAGCTCTCCGGCCAGCGCTCTTTCCACCACGCGTTTCTTGAACTGCGCGATCAGCCCGTTTTCTCCAAGGACCGCCTCCGGGCTGATCCCATGCTTCTCCAACAACGCATCGATCAAATCGTCGCTGCTCGTCTCTTTCTTCTCTTTGGTCATTTTCCTTTATCTCAGGTTATGACCCACACACAAAATATCTGATACCCTCAGCGGTTCACTAGCCGCAACCGCGCCACTCCTCGACTCCACCACTCTGCCGGCGGATCTTGCTAATCGTTTGGCCGGCAGCGGATTCGTCCTCCCGCACCATATCACCCTGGATATGCCTTGGTCGTCCTCATCCCATGGCGACCAAAGCATTACGCAATCTGAACCACCCGAGTGTGAGATAAGCGGGCTAGAGGGGAGCCATTCGTGTACCTTTCTTTCCTTGCTACCCGCACATTTGCCGGGCTGCCTCCTGCAGTTCTTCAGCGCTCACGTCGCGAATGTGCGTCGCAACCGACCAATGATGGCCAAAGGGATCCTCCAGCTTGCCGTAACGATCACCCCAGAAAGTGTCCTCCAGCGGCATCGTGATTTTCGCCCCCGCACGCACCGCCTTTGCGGCGACCGCGTCGGCATCGTTGACATAGAGGTGGATGGTAACCGGCGAGGTCTTGAGTGATTTCGGTCCAACGGAGCCCCATTCGGGAAATTCGTCGACGAGCATCACCACCGAATCGCCAATTCGGATGGCAGCATGGATGAGTTTGCCGTCCGGGCCCGGGATCCGTTCAACTTCCACGGCATCGAACGCCTTTTTGTAAAACTCAATGGCGTCCGCCGCGCCCGCACAAATCAAGTGCGGCGTCACCGCGTGCATCCCTTCTGGAATCGGTTTCACTTTCGATTTCGTCGCGGGGTTGGTTCCTGTGGTTTCGGTTGCAGTTGTCGTGTTCATAGATTTTTGGTTTGGTTGTTTAAGATTTCTGCCGGCTGGTTTTATTGACCGTCCGATGAAGCAACGAATGAGCGGGTGCTATTCGGACACATTGAGACGTTTTTTGCGCGAAAATTTGATCTCAGTCGATACCACCCGGCGTTTTGGAAATTCATCTCGGCATTTGGCCTAGGCCCATTATCAGGAGTGCCGCCGCTGCGAGCGACGCCAATGTCCGGACATGGTTCCAAGTTGTCCAATCGGCGAGATAGCTGGCCCATCGGGCAGCCCGGTCAGGTGCGGTCGGTGAGAGCGAAGCCAGCGCGTCGTTCATGGGGACATTGAAGACCATCGTCACCAAGAAGCATCCTACCAAATAAGCCACTGCGCCCCCAAGTAAGAATACGGCGGAAGGATCGCTCCATCGACTGAGTGCCGCAACGATAACCAGGAGGCAGGCAGCGGACGTGCCCAGGAAAGCCGCCAAGAACCAGGAATTTACGGCAGCGACATTGATGGACTGCATTGCGGCGATGCCCTCGTTTGCGGGAAGTCGAGCCAGGGCCTTCATAACAAAGGTCGAGAATGCAAAGAAGACGCCCGCTATCGTTCCACAGCCAAGCGCCGTGACGAGCGTCAGGACGGAAATCAAGCTGTTGAGTGAAATCATAGACGGCGATGGAGTCAGATCACGTCGGACGATTCGTAGCGGCGGGATCTCATTCAGCGAAGCAGCTGGGCAAAGGCTTTGCGCTCCGACCAGACAAGAAAGGCGGCGAGCAGGACGATGAGCACGAGCGGTGGGCTGAACAGGCCGGCGCCTTTGGCGATGAAGGTGTGGAAGGCGAGGATGTTTATGATGATCGGGCCGAGCACCAGAAGGCCGAAATTCCGCGTGAGGGGAATCGCGACGAGGATGCCGCCGATCAATTCGAAGACCTTCACGAAGGTGACGTATCCGGTTGGCACGAACGCTCCCATGAAGAGGGCGATGGGTGAGCCGTCAGCAGGGGGAGGCGGGATCGGAACAAGCTTCAGGAGGACCATCAGGGAGAATGCGACGAAGAGAAAGCCAAGCAGGGCGCCGGCGATGGTGGAAGCGTATTTCATGAAACTCTCTAAGCCGGTGTCGAGGCCAAGAGCTCGGCAAGCCGGTCGTACATTGCAGCCACACCGCGCTCCATGCCGGTTTTGAGGACAGCGTCGCGGGCCTCCTGCGACTCGTAGAACACGGTTAGCGTGAGCGTGGTCTTGCCGCCCTGCTCGACCAGGACAGTCGTGTCCAGCGCCTCGCCTGGGTACCAAGGTTCGTCGAACGACTCGGTGTTGACGATCCGCTCGGGCGCCACGATCTCGCGAAAAACGCCGCCCATCCCCATTTCGGCTCCGTCGTCGCCACGCCACACGTAGCGATAGGCGCCACCCTCCCTCAGGTCGATCTCGCAGAGCGCCAGCGACCAGCCGGGCGGCGCGAACCAGCCCTTGAGCATTTCGGGCTTGGTCGAGGCGTCGAAGACCAGACTGCGCGACGCGTCGAAGACGCGCGTCATCGCGATCTCGCGGTCGGTGGGAGTAGTGAGTTTCAATGTGGAGTTTTCGGTGGCGACGTATTCTGTCGTCGTTGTGTTTGAGCTCATGATTTTGTTCTGATTCTATTTTCGCGGTTGGTCGGATTGCTTATTCGATGCCTCAACGATCGATTGAGCACCGAATTGAGAATGTGTTGTGATGAAGAAACCTCTCAGCCCTGCTCTGCCGGGATCGATTCCATATAGATGAGCTCCCAGATGTGCCCGTCCGGGTCCTGGAACCCGTGTCCATACATGAACCCGTGGTCTTGCGGGTCGTTGTAGGTGGTTCCCCCGGCGGCGACGGCCTTGCGGACCAGTTTATCGACGTTTGCTCGACTCTCGCACGACAGGCACACGAGGACTTCTGTGCTCTTCGTCGCATCACAAATGACTTTCGGAGTGAACTCCTTGAACTTTTCGTGGGTGAGCAGCATCGCGTAGATGTCGTCGCTCACAACCATGCAAGCGGCCGTTTCGTCCGTAAACTGGGCATTAAAACTGAAGCCGAGTTTCTTAAAGAACTCCATGGACTTGCCGAGATCTTTGACGGGTAGATTGACGAATATTTTGCGGGCCATGTCGGATGAGTCGGGTTATGTAATTAGGGAGTCAGCGCGGCTGCCGCCGAAGGGGTTAAGACCGGCTCGGAATGACTGTGGAGGCCGGCGGATTGACGTTCGTAACTATCGTGGTGCCGCACCCAGTCCATGGTCCGCTGCTCGTTGCGACCTTTTGGGGTATGATCGAGGTAATTGTAGGCGCCGATCAGGATGTCACCGGCGCGGGCGTAGCCGGAGTAGGTATGGAAGATCTGGCCCGCCGCGTCCTTGTAAAAGACACTGAAGCCCGGGAGCTCTTCGCAGGCGTCCTCCAATCGCTCGTAGTTGTAATAGACCTCGCCTTTGGCGATCTGGTCTTCCGTGAATGAGACATGGAAGTCGTAGTTGAAGTCGCTTCCGTAGGAGGACACCCACTTGAACCGCCAGTCCATCCGCGTTTTGAAACGCTCGATGTCCCACCATGTTCCGCGGGATACGGCGACCAGCGTGACATCGTGGTGGGCGAGGTGCAGATTCGCGGCGTCATTGTGGTCCGCCAGGAAGGAGCAGCCAGTGCAGCCTTCCTCCCAGCCGGGACCGAGCATGAAATGCTGAATGAACAACTGGCTGCGGCCCTCGAAAAGATTGGGCAGCGTTTCCCGGCCGTTCGGGCCTTGGAAGACGTAGTTCTTCTGGACGCGGACCCAGGGCAGTTCGCGCCGCCGAGCGCTAATCTCATCCCGCAACCGGGTAAGTTCTTTCTCCTTCCTCAGGAGTTCCTTCCGGGCGATTAGCCATCGCTCGTTGGAAACGACGGTGTGAAGTTCCAGGCTTTCGGGAGTCGTGTAAGTAGTCATGGCGTTCCTCAGGATTGTTTCAACGATAAGACGAACGGTGGACGACTTTCAGGACACCCTTCCTTGCAGACCATCGAGATCGGGCCGCAAGCTTCTTTCGCGCGCCCAGGAGGTCGGCAAGGCGCGTTCTCCTGCTCTCGTGTTCATTTCATTCATAAGTGAAAGGTGTGACCCGATATTTTGCTCCCATCCGTCGGAGGAAACGATTGGGCGGTCAGCCCTGCGTCGGCGTGATGGACGGACGCAGCTCCGCCTCGCCGCGCCCGAGGGCGAGCCAGCGGGCCTCGAATTCCTCCCATCGTTTTTCCTCGGGCAGCTCGGTGTGGCTCACGGGGAACTCCATGATCTCGCACGGCGCGGAGAGATGGTTCGCGATAGAATAAACGGTTTCCGCCGGAACCACCGGATCCTGAAGCCCAAGGCCGATCAGCGTGCCGCAGCGAATCATCCCGGCGAAGTTCATCGCGTCGAAATAGCGGAGCACCAGCATGACATCCTCAGAGTGCTCCGGGCGCGCGTCGAGGTAGCGAGCGATCTCCGCGCCGGAGCCCGATTTCACTAGGAAATACCGCCCCTCCGCCCATCCAAACGTCGGGACACCCACAACGAGGAGATCCGACGCACCGAATAGCGCCTCCGCCATGAGGGCGATGCCGCCCGCAAAGCTGAACCCATAGGTGAGGTGCCGGGTTGTTCGCCCCTTGAAGAGGTCGCGCGCTATCTCCATCGTGCGGAGGTAATCGCAGACTGCGCCACGAAGGACGGACGTCTCGGGCGACGCGATCCCGGTGAGCACGTAGCCCCAGCGCGATTGCGTGGGCGCGGCCGCGGCCGATCTGCCGAAACCGCGAATGTCGATGCCCACGACGTTGTATCCTGCTTTCGCCCAATTCCATTGGATGTCGCACCGCGAGCAGTAACCGTGGCTGTGGACTACGAGCGGCCGCAGTTCGTCGTCCTGCCACCCGATGCTGTAGCCGGTGACCTCGACGCCGCCGAGCGAACGAAATGTGAGCCGCGAAAGTTCGAGCGACGGGCGGCACTCGCTGGTAACTGGCGTCCGGCGGACGTCCGGTTCGACGGCACTCAGCTTCTCGTACGTTTTCGCCCAGAACCATTCGAAGTCAGGGGGGCGAGTGAGTGTTGGGCGTAGATCGCGTTCCATACGATGCGCTGGGCGGATCGCCGGTTGCCCCGCCCTTGCGGCTCATCTAGCTTATCCGAGCATGACCCCCGTTGAACAGGTAGTCCAGATTCCGTTTTTTCAGGGACTTCCGGCGGAAGCATTGCGGGAGCTCGCCGCCGAATCGACCGTGCTTGCGCTGGAGCGCGGGGGAACCCTCGTTTCTCAGAACGACGCCGCCGAGCATGTGTTTTTTTTGATCTCCGGCTCTGTGCAGTGTTACAATCGTTTTCACGGCGTTGACGATTTGCTGGTGGGCACAATACGCGAGCCGGGGGCGCTGCTCGGCTGGTCGGTTTTTCGCCAGCCCCATCGCTATACCGTGACGGTCCGATGCGACGAGGAATGCCAGGTGCTGCGACTGCCTCGCGAGGTTATAATGAAGCTGGTGGAGACGCAGCCGCGTCTCGGGTATCTGTTGCTCAAGCGCGTCGCGGCGACCCTCGCAAACAGATTGGAACAGACGCGCGACATTCTCGTCCGGCCGCCGGCGGCGGGCGAGATGCCAAGCTCAGGCGCCTGATGAAATCGACCAGAGAACTCCTCCGGGAATCGCCGTTTTTCGAAACATTCGCGCCGGATGACATCGATGCGCTCGCCGGGCACGCCGCGATGCGCACCATCTCTGCCGGGGAGGTGATCCTGCGGGAGAATGAGCCAGCCGAGGCGCTCTTCATGATTGTGGCCGGGAAGGTGCGACTGTCATTCGAAACGTCCGAGGCTTTTCTGAAGCCTGGAACGCCCGGCGACGACCAGGTTCTGATCCGAACTCTGACGGAACCGGGCCGGGTCATTGGGTGGTCGGCCGTCGTCGAGCCCTATCATTATCGCGACACGGCCACCGCGATCGAGGACACGCGTCTGCTCGTTTTCGAACGGCAGTGGCTCGAGCGCCGCGCGGAGGAAAATCCCGAGTTCGGCGTCGAGCTGATGACACGAATCCTGTGGGTGCTTGGAAACCGGCTGCGCGAGGCGCGGATCCGGCTGGTGGCGAGCCGTTACGAGAAGGAGGCGCTCTCCATTCGCGCCCTTCTGGAACAGAGCGCGTCGCAGCTCAGCGTCAAATCGCCGCTGCACAAGCTGCCCATCTATCTCGAGAGCCGGCTCACCCTTTCCGATGCCTTTCAGACACTCGAGCTCCTGCGAAAACATGGCGATCCTTTCGAGGCGAGTCTCGCGCGAATGTGTCTCGAAATTCTGGAGAATGTCCGCAAGGAGCTGAAAGTTTATCGCCGGCTCCAGCAAATCTACGAAACGGTGAGCGAGGCGCCGGCCGACGCGACACCGGAGGAGGTTCGCGGACGGTGCTGCGTCGAATTCCGCAAGCTGTTTAAGCAGGTGGATCACATCATCGAGGGCGAGGAGAATCTTCCCCCGAAATCCGGGCACATTTTCATCATGAACCACCTCGCGAGTCATCCGGAGAACATGTTGCCGAACGATTTCCAGCTCACGCTCGACACTCATTTCGTCTCGTGCATGTTGCTGAGCCGGAAATATGGCGAGCCGCCGGTCCGCGTCGTCCGAAAATCGCATCCCGATGAATACGGGCACCAGAAGTATTTCGACCGGCTGGGATACATCTATGTCTATGCGAAACACGTGGATGAAGACGAACGGAACCCGAAGCTGCTGGCGGAACACCGGCGGCGGGCGTTTTTCGACACGGCGGCGCGTTGTCTTCGCGACGGCAAGAACCTCGTGATATGTCCCGAAGGAACATGCACAGTGACCGAACGGTCTCCGCTGCCGCTCAAAGCGGGCGTCTTCCGACTGGCGGCGTTCGTCGAACCGGAGCCGCTGATCGTTCCGGTCGTCGTGGCGAATTTCGACCGCAAGATCACACGGACAACGCTCGTCGCGCGCGTGCACGAACCGTTTCGCCTTTCAGATCACATCCCGAAGCCGATTCAGGACGACGCGCTCTACGCGTTCATTGCCGACTTGGGAGAGCGAATGCGCACCTGGGTGCGCGACGCTCGCGAGCGTGCCGCGTCGGGGGCGTCACGTTGATCGAGCCGCTCGTCGTTCTGGCGATTGTCCTCGGCTCTGCGGATTCTTCAATCAATCCGCGTCGGTTTGAGGCGCAGCTTCGCTAGAGCAAAGCGGAACGCCGTACTGTCTGGCAAAGGCCATGACTTCAGCACGCAAGGCATTGTCCAGGCGACCGAGTACTTCCGCCTGGATCTCGGTCGGCACTCCGCCGTAGTGCGCTTCGGCCATCGCGCCGGCAATGCACGCCAGGGTGTCAGCATCACCACCGAACGAGACGGCGTTGCGCACGGCATCCTCGAAGTCGGTCGATTGGAGGAATGCCACAGCCGCAGCGGGAACTGTGCCTTGGCAAGTCACATCGAAGCCCCCTCGGCGTTGCAGAACCCTCAACTCCATGGTGCAATCGTAGCCGAAGCGGTCGGATAGCAAGGCGGCAATCTGGTCCTTCCCATGGCAGGTACGCGCGACGAGTATCGCCGCGGCGACCGCTTGGGCACCCTTGATTCCTTCCGGATGGTTGTGGGTAACCTCTGCGCTCTTGGCCGCCTCGCGTAATACAACATTAAGATCCTCGAATGCCCACCCTATCGCTGCGACCCGCATCGCCGACCCGTTCCCAAAACTGTTGTAAGGCGCTGCGTCTTCGCGAAAGAGCCAGTCGCGGAACCAGCCGCCGTACCCCGCGTGCGGGTAGCGGCGTCCCCATCGTCGAATCGAAGTACCAGTAATCCACGCCCTCGCGAATAGCGCTGGCGACGGCAACGGTAAGTACCGTGTCATCCGTGAATGTCGAATCGGCAACAAAGAGCGGAAAACCCTTGGCCTTCGCGGGCGCGCCTTCGTGCACTGACCCTATCACGTCGCCAGAAATCGCCCCGATCACGCACTTCCTCCGTTGCTACTGTCAATGCGACCGGCAAACTCTTGGTCCACTTCCGGCCGCTGGTTTTCGTAAATGGCCAGCCGCACCCCCGTTGGATCGCGAAAGGTGTAGCAAGGGCCATTCGGAACCTCGAAGGGACCGCTCTCTGGCGTCCAGCCTCGAGCGCGCAACGCAGAGATGGTGCCTTCAAGCCGCTCGACACGGTATATCAAAATGGGTGTGTCGCCGTGAAGATGATCGGCCAACAGGACCATCGGCCCGGTTGGAGACAAGCGGATGGCAGCGACCCAGGCGTTGAACGCGTGAATCTTCCAAACCAGTTCGCCGCCCAATTGCTCAGTGTAATATCGCACGGATGCTTCGATGTCCTTGGCCGGCACGTAGAGATAATCGAGTGAGAGAAACATACGCTTGTGTAAAGTATACGAATGGACGATGCGTTAGGACCTCCCACCCGGGAAAAATTACTGGCGCGCAGTCGCGCAGGCTCCGGCTGACGCAGGCGCCGAGTATGCAGCTCGCGCTGAACTCACCGTCGAAGGCGTAACAAAGCAATGACGGGGAATCATGATTGACGCGTCAACGCGGTCTCGCGATATGCTCCCCAGACCCCGCAGCGCAGCCACCATTTGCAAAAATTTCTTCCTGCAATTGCTCTAAGCGAAAACGGCGAAAAAACATGCTAAGAGCGCTTGAATTTCCGGAGTGTCCAGATTTTCCTTAGTGATAACAGCGGCGCCAGTATCGATAAAGGTGGGGACCGTTTCTCCCTTCATTTTGGCGACCAGGGCCTTCACAGCTTCATGGCCCATCTTCTTGGGATTTTGGGCGACGAGCGCTTGAATCTCACCTTTTTTTAAGCCTTCCATAAGTCCCTGCGACGTGTCGAAGCCGACGAGCTTCTTGCTGCCCGAAAGGTTATTCCGCTTGAGCGCAGACAACATGCCGAAAGTGCTCGGTTCGGTTGAACAGAAAATTCCGTCCGCCTCCCTAAGCTTGTCCAGCATGCCCAGCGCGGCCGATTGAGCTTCTCTGGCGGTCGTGCCGGAGTAGCGATTGTCGAGAATAACCCGAATTTCGGGAAATTTCTTGATTGCTTCGAGGAAGCCCGCCTCCCGCTGACCCGCGCTTGCTGAACCTTGTTTAAAGCGGAAGAGCACCACCTTGCCTTTGCCGTCTAAAAGCTTTGCCAACTGCTCGCCAGCCAGTTCTCCACCACGGTGGTTGTTGGTCGATACCATGCTGACAAAGTCCTTGACGGGCTCGCCCTTGAGTGCCGAGTCCATGATCACCACAGGAATTCCTTTCTGCATGGCAGCGGCGACTGGGCGCTTGAGCGCTGTGTCATCAATCGGCGCCAGAACAATGCCGCCCACTCCTTCGGAAACGAACTGCTCAACGAATTGGATCTGCTGCGCAGGGTCGTCTTCCTTGAGAGAGCCCTTCCATATCATCTCCACGCCAGCTTCTTTTGCGCCTTCACGTGCTCCCGCTTCGACCGCCTTCCAATACACGTGTGTCGTGTTCTTTGGAATCACAGCGATTGATTTCACGGGGTAAAGGTTTATAGAGGACAGCGTTGAGCTTGAGGACTGTCTTTAGTTCGCCAAGCATTGTCTATCTTTTTTGATTGGACCGCCCGCAAGCCGCTGGAATCCTGCGGCGATACCTTGAAGATATCTGGAAGAAGTGGACGATGCACCCACACCATGAAATCCAGCGTGCTCCCCAAAGCTTTACAGCGGAATGACGCGACCTGGCGCCGTTTTCGGCCCGGAGCAGCGGAAGGCGGGAACCGATAGCCTCATCTAACACGTGGAGGGAGAGACCCTAACCAAATGAAGGCCAGTTCCGGAACTATTCGCCTGTCAGCCACTGATCTTAGCAACCATCTGGCGTGCCATCATCTAACATCGCTGGATTTGGCGGTGTCGGTCGGGGCGAGATCTGCGCCAGCTTGGCATTCTCCTGATGCCCGGGTGCTCCAGGAGCGCGGCATGGCGCATGAAAATGCCTATCTCGCACATTTGGAGGCCCAGGGAGTGTCCATTTTCAATCTTCGGGATATCGATGACGATGAGAGAGCAATCGCGAAAACCCGTGCCGCGATGGAACGGGGCATTGATGCAATCGCCCAGGCAACCCTCGCAAACGGGCGATGGTTCGGGCGGTCCGATGTGCTGCGGCGAGTTGAGCGGGCTAGCAAGCTCGGCAGCTGGTCGTATGAAGTTTATGACTGCAAGCTCGCCCGTGAAACAAAGGCGGCAACAATCCTTCAACTGTCGCTGTATTCCGAGCTCTTGGCCGTCATTCAGGGAATTCTGCCAGAGTCGATGTACGTTATACCCCCGGGAGTGGATTTTCGGCCGGAGCAATATCGGGTGCTGGATTTTGCGGCCTACTATCGCTGCGTCAAGGCGCGCCTGGAAAGAGCGGTCGAGCAAAACCGAAACGGCATCACGACTCTTGCAGAGCCCGTAGCTCACTGTGAGATATGCCGTTGGTGGTCAGAGTGCGACGCGGAATGGCGCAAGCAGGATCACTTGTCGCTGGTAGCAGGCATCAACAGACTGCAGCGCAAGCAATTGTCGACCTGGGAAGTAAAAACCGTCGAGCAATTGGCTGTTCTCCCCCTGCCGATCCCGAATCGTCCTGAGCATGGATCAAGAGAGGGATACACCAGGGTCCGCGAACAAGCGCGAGTGCAAGTAACCGGACGCAATCGGGGCCATCCTGTTCATGAGGTATTCGAAGTCAGTGATGAGCATGGTCTCTCGCTGCTGCCGGAACCTTCTGCCGGAGATGTTTTCTTTGACCTGGAAGGTGATCCGTTTGTGGGCGTGAGTGGACGGGAATACCTGTTCGGCCTCGCGCGAGAAGATCAGACAGGCCAGCAGGCGTACGACTGCCGATGGGCGACAACCGCGGACGAAGAAAAGCAGGCGTTCGAATGGTTTGTAGATCTGATCATGGCACGCTGGTCAGAATATCCGGCGATGCATATCTACCATTTCACACCCTACGAGCCCTCCGCTCTGAAAAGGCTCATGGGCAGGTATGCAACACGCGAGGACGAAATCGACCGAATGCTGCGAGCGGCATTATTCGTCGATCTTCACACAATCCTGAAACGAGCCCTTCGCGCCAGTGTAGAGCAATACTCGCTGAAGGCGCTTGAAGTGTTTCACGGCTTTCAGCGCGCGGTAGCGTTGGAAGAAGCCGGCAGCGCAATGCGTCAGATGCAGCACGCTCTGGAACTCGAGCATACGGCGGAACTAGGCGAGCAGATCCGAAATACGATCGCGCTGTACAACGCTGACGATTGTTTTTCGACTCGGTCATTGCGCAACTGGCTGGAGCGCGAACGGCAGGCACTCGAGCAAGCGGGACACCGCATACCCCGCCCACCAATGTCAGACGGCGCTCCTCCCGAAGTTATTGGCGAGCGCCAGCGACAAACTGCGGCGTTGGCGGAGGGGTTAATGAGAGGCATTTCGGCTGATCCAGAGCTGCGAAACGAGGAGCATTCCGCGCGCTGGTTGTTGGCGAATCTTCTCGGTTGGCATCGGCGAGAGTCCAAGGCGGATTGGTGGGAGTATTTCCGTTTGAAGGACCTGACGGATGAGGACCTCTTGGATGAGAGATGCGCCGTGTCGGGTTTACGCTGGATTGAGCGCATCGGGGCGCAAAGGAATATACCGACAGATCGCTATTCCTTCGAAAAGCAGGAAACAGACCTCCGGGCTGGAGATAAGGTGTGCGAGAGGGGCGAGAGGGTTGGTGAGGTCCTCGCAATAGACATTGTGGCGCGTACAATCGACATCAAGAAGACGAGGAAGACCGGCGAGATTCACCCAACGTCCGTATTCGTGGACGCGACAGCTCTAAACAGCGATGTCCCGGCGGATGCTCTGTTTCGTCTCGGTGCATGGGTCAACAGCAATGGAGTCGATGACCGGGGACCCTACCGGGCGGCGCGCGACCTCTTGTTGCGCCGGGCGCCGCGTCTAGCGGATGGGACTGATACCATCATCCGCCCCGATGAATCCACCGTGGACGCCGGGAAGCGTATAGGGACATTGCTGGCCAATTCGGTTCTGCCGATTCAGGGACCTCCCGGATCGGGGAAAACATTCACCGGTGCGCGCATGATCTGCGAACTGGTGCGGCAGGGAAAGAAAGTGGGTATCACGGCGCTGAGCCACAAGGTCATCCGAAACCTGCTCGTCGAGGTGATCCGGGCTGCCAATGAAGCGGGTCTCGAGGTAAACTGCATACAGAAGGTCAAGGACCAATCTGAAGTCGCTCCGCCCGGCATTACGCTGACGACAGATAACGCGGAGCCGCTTGCGGCTCTGCGCGGCGGCGCTCATGTTGCCGCTGGCACCGCCTGGCTTTGGTCGCGGGAAGAGTATTTCGAAGCTGTCGACGTTCTCTTCGTTGATGAGGCGGGGCAAATGTCACTGGCCGATGTGCTGGCCATCTCTCAAGCCGCGAAAAACCTCGTTCTCCTCGGTGACCCTCAGCAATTGGAGCAGCCCGTGAAGGGCAGCCATCCCGATGGTGCCGCTGTCTCTGCACTTGAACATTTACTAACCGGGGCGAAGACAATCTCCGCCGACAAAGGCTTGTTCTTGGAAAAGACGTGGCGCCTGCACCCGAAGCTCTGCGATTTCACTTCGGAGGTATTCTACGAGGGGCGGCTTCATCCGCGCGAGGGACTCGAGCATCAGAAGATCGAAGGGCATCCGTGGCTGGGCGAATCGGGTCTCCGGTTCGTTACGGTCCGTCACGAGGGCAATCGGAACGCTTCGGCGGAAGAGGTCGAGTGTATCGCCGGTCTTATGGAGGGTCTTTTGCAATCGGGTGTGAATTGGATCGACGACAAGGGGCGAAGCCAGCCGCTGAGGTTGGACGACGTGCTCATTGTCGCTCCTTACAATGCACAGGTTTCTGACCTGTCGAATCGTCTTCCGAACGCGCGAGTAGGCACGGTGGACAAATTTCAGGGGCAGCAGGCACCGGTGGTGATCTACTCGATGACGACCTCATCGCCAGAGGATGCGCCGCGCGGAATGGAATTTCTCTACAGCTTGAATCGGCTCAATGTCGCGACCTCGCGCGCTCAAGCAGTAGTGGTTGTGGTCGGTAGCCCCCGTCTTTTGGAACCCGAGTGCCGCAGTCCGCGGCAAATGCAATTGGCGAATGCGCTTTGCCGGTACGTGGAAATGGCTCAAGTCGTCGAGACGCCATAGCTCCTTCGTCCCTCCACCGATATCTGCTAGATCCAAAGGATCGGAGTCAATGTGAGCGACGTAGATACAAATGAAGAATGAAGCCTGCTTTCCTCCTGTTGTTCTCCTGCCTGCTGTTGGGTTGCGTTGCGCCAGGTTCACGCTCGTCAGATTCGCGTGATTACGCGATCACGAGGTGCGAAGCCAAGCCACAAGGAATAGAACTCGTTCAGAAGCGAGCACGAAACTACCTCTCCCGCCATCCCAACTCCGCCACTGAGGCGCGTTTCCTTGCCGTGATAGCCGATTCTGTCTTTCCGAGCGAAGTTCAGGATCTCTGGATAAAATTGGGTCGTTCGCAAACTTCATCAAGCGCCTACGTCCAGCGGAGAGGCCAGTCCTTCAAGCTTTTTTGTGTTCTGCTTGTCGATCGATCGACCCTGCTTCCCCTGACGAACCAGGGATATGTTTTAGCAAACCTCCCGGCTCGAGGGGAAATCGTTCAAATCGGGGGTCATCGCGCGCTCTATGTTGGAACAGGGAACTCAGGAATTTTCTAACTTCAATTGTGAAAAACCGTAACAAGAATCCGCAGATTGACGCAGATTGTTCGCAGATGGAGAAAGGGACAAGCTGACGGACTTAGTTGTAGAGGCCCTTGTACCAAGGGCCTGTGGATAGACACGCGGTTGGCACAACCGCTGCGAATCGCTCACGTCTTCATCACCCTCACTGGGATACTGTGCCGCGCCAGCCCTTTCCCAAGCAGTTCTGAAAGAATCGCTTGGGAGGCGGCCCGGGCGCAATGGCCTGTCTGCGGCGTCATCGGCACAAGGCCAAGGTCTACGGACATTGGCCTTTGCCTCTTCCTGGCAGACAGGCCATTTCGCCTCGGCCATTTGGAAATTTCTTTCGGGATTTGCTCTAGTTTCGATAAGTAATCGGGCTGGCGTTGGTTTTCCCGGGCATGAACTTCCAGATCGCACTGCTGCTCTGCATCCTGGCCGCCGCTCTCGCGTTATTCTCCTGGGAGCGCATCGCGGCCGATGTAGTTGCACTCGGTGTGCTGCTGGCGTTGGTGTTCACAGGACTGCTGCCAAAGGACAAGGCCTTCGATGGTTTTGGCAGCGACGCAGTGATCATGATCCTCGGGCTGCTCATCCTCACCGCAGCCCTCGAACGGACCGGCGTCGTCGAGCTGGCCGGACGCGCCGTGCTCCGCCACACCGGCAAGGACCCCGACCGTCTGTATCGGATCGTGATCGTGGTCTCCGCCGGCCTGGGATCCGTCATCAGCAACACGGCCTCCACCGCATTTTTTCTGCCGATTGTCTTCGGCCTTGCAAAAAAGGCGGAAATCAGCGCCTCGAAACTCCTCATGCCGCTGGCATTTTCCGGCATCCTCACCAGCTCCGTCACCCTGGTGAGCACTTCGAGCAATATGGTGGTCAGCGGGGTGATTAAGAAATATGGGATGCCGGAGATGGGAATGTTCGAGCTGGCCCCGGTCGGCATCCCCATCGCCGTCGTCGGCCTGATTTACATTTACTTGGCGCGCAGGTTCATCCCGGAGCGGGAGCCGCCGGAAAAGCTGACCGAGGAGTTCGGCCTCGGCGACTACCTGAGCGAAGCGGTTATTGTTGAGAACTCTCCGCTGGCCGGCAAAACGCTCGCCGAGGCGCGCCTCGGCCAGGAGCTTGGGCTGAATGTGCTGCGCATTCTCCGCGACAAACGCTCGTTGCCGGCGACCGCGAAGATCAAGTTGCAAGCCGGAGACCTGCTGATGATCGAGGCCAGCCAGGATGATCTGCTCAAAATCAAGGACACCGCCGGCATCGAGATCAAAGCCGACGTGCATCTCTCCGACCCAGACCTTGCTACCGAGGACATTGCGCTCGTGGAGGCCGCGCTTCTGCCGGGCTCGCCCTTGATCGGCCGGACGCTGAACCAGTCACGTTTTCGCCAGCGCTACGGCTTGCAAGTGCTCGGGATTAACCATCGCGGCAAGAACGTCATCCGAAAGCTCAGCCAGGTGCCGCTCCAACTCGGCGACGTGCTGCTGTTCCAGGGCCGGCCCGAAGATATCGCCCGCTTGCATGGCCAAAATATTTTTCAGATCCTCGGCGAGATGGAGGCGATGGAGGAAAAGCTTCCCAAACGCAGGCGCGCGCCGCTCGCGATCGGCATATTCGTCGCGGTGCTCGTGGCGACCACCTGTGGCGTATCGCTGCCGCTGGCCGCCATGGCTGGAGTGCTGCTCGTCTTCGCGACCGGCTGCATCACTCCTGGCGAAGCCTATCGCGCGGTGGAATGGAAGGCGATCATCCTCATCGGCTCCATGCTCGGGCTGGGCGCCGCGATGGATCATACCGGCACGGCGAAATACCTCGCTGGACTAATCGTATCACTCACTGGCGAAGCCAATCCGCTCTGGCTGCTGACCGGTTTCTTTGTCCTCGCGGTGCTCCTTACCCAGCCGATGTCCAATCAGGCCGCGGCGATTGTTCTGCTGCCGGTGGCGATCCAGACCGCGCAGCAGGCAGGCCTCAACCCGCGCACCTTCGCGATGATGATCGCCGTCGCCGCGAGTACCTCCTATCTCACACCGCTCGAGCCCGCGTGCATGATGGTCTATGGCCCGGGCCGTTACCGGTTCATGGACTTCTTCAAGTTCGGCTCGGTGCTCACGCTGCTGATCTACGGGATTTCCATCGCACTGGTTCCAATCGTCTGGCCACTAAAACAGTAAGAGGCGAAAATTCCCCGCCACCTCAGGCTCGTCGCCGAGGGACGAAGCTACAAGACTGCGGGGTTGATCCTCCACAAGTTGCGTCAGAGATTAAATTATCTTATGAGCCTCTTAAATTTGAGAGGAGCAATATGAAGATCGGCATTATTGGCGCAGGACAAATTGGTGGCACGCTTACTCGTCGCCTGACCGCCCTCGGGCACCAGGTTTCAGTGGCCAACTCACGAGGTCCTGAAACGCTCGCCGACTTGGCCGCAGAAACCGGCGCAAAGCCAGTGTCGGTTGCCGAAGCGGCTCGAAGCGGAGGAGTGGTCATCGTGACAATTCCCGAGAAGAATATCCCAAAGTTGCCTCGCGATTTGTTCGCGGCAACGCTCGACAATGTAGTGATCGTGGACACTGGCAATTATTACCCGCGCCAGCGCGATGGCCTTATCGATGCGATCGAGGCCGGTATGACGGAGAGCGGATGGGTTGCGCAGCAGTTGAACCGGCCTGTGGTCAAGGCTTTCAACAATATCTATGCCCGGCATCTGATGGAGTTGGGGCGGCCCAAAGGCACACCTGGGCGGATCGCCTTGCCCGTAGCGGGCGATGACGGCGCAGCTAAAGCCGTCGTAATGCAGCTTGTTGACGAGCTTGGATTCGATGGTGTTGATGCCGGTAGCCTCGATGAGTCGTGGCGCCAACAACCTGGTACGCCGGTTTACGCAAAAGACTTCGATGCAGATGGTGTTCGCCGCGCGCTATCCGAGGCGAGCAGAGAGCGAAAACCCGAGTGGCGTGCTTTTCTTTGACCGATACCCCCGCTCGTCGCTGTTCTTGACCGCGGATCAGACGGATAAAGCGGATAAAATCCCTTCTTCCTAAGCTGCGGCTGTATTGCGCTTCTTCCGCTCGGACGGCGCATCCGAGAGCGCATAGACGAGGACATTACTGTCCAGAATTACCTCAGCGGCGGGCATTCCTCTCCTCCCGGGATGGGATCACGCCAACTCGTTTCCAAATGGCTGGCGCGGCGAGAGGTCCGGGGAGTGCACGCGTCCCCGCGTGCACGCGCCGGCGTCCCCGCCGGCGGACCCGAGCCAGGTCATCCCTGAGAAGATCCGAAAAATCCCTGCGTTTTCGCCTTGCAACAACCCGACGACAAAGTCGCGGTCGCGCACGGTGGCTCAGCATGCACGAACTTTGTCGGAAATCATCCCTGCGCGTGGGGGATCGAAAGGGATTCTTACCCCAGTCCTGCGAGAACCGGCTTCACACCAGCACGGTCGTGAAGCCGGCCTTTCGAAAATGCGCATCCGTGGTCAATGCCATGGCGATTTTCCGTTCCTTCATCAGACAAAAGCTCAGGCAGTCCACAAACGAATATCCCTGGTCCGCCTGCCGGCGGATCATCGCCTTGGCCGAGCGGAGTAGCGTGTCGTCGGGATTGATCAGCAGCAACGCCGCGCTGCGGTCGACATAGTCGAGAAACATCGCCACAAGGTGGGGACGCTTGCGGGCCACGAGCAATGTGCAGGTTTCGCCCACCACCCACTCAGTGGTCACTGGGCGCACCTGTCCTCGACGTAAGCGCAGCCATTCCACCGCTTTCTGGTGCAGGTCGTCGTGCTCATCGATCACGGTAAAAAAGCCGCTGGTGTCGAAGAAGACCTCATTGGCCATACACAAGCGCGTCGATCTGGGCGTTCGTCAGCGGCCCGATTGGCTCAGCCAATTCGTCGAGGCGGAAAATCGGATCGTCTTCCGGGAGCGCCTGCTCCTCCTTTAGCGGAACGATGCGAGCCAGCGGCTTGCTGCGGTATGTGAGCGTCAGAGATCGGCCAGCTTTGACCGCTCGCAGAACACGTTCGAACTCGAACCGCATCTGATGGGTGGAGATGGTATCGGTCGCTCCCGCCTTTCGTGAAGTCTTCATTATGTTCAGTATTATGTTTCTCGGCTCAAGGGTCAAGCCAGCAGTGGGCGATGGCGAGCGACTTTTTGGTGTTGTCACGCGGCCTTCACGCGCTCGTGCCAGTGTTGTCCACCAACACCTCAGCGCGCAAGCGCGGTCGATGGCGGACGCAACCCCGTCCGCTGTCGACACGTGCGCGCCCAGGAGCGGTGCCTCGTCCCGCAATCCGGTTCTGAGTTTGCGCTTCGCCGGCATGATGAGGGCACAAGTCTTCTTCGGCTCCTTCACCCCGGGACCCAATAACATGATTGCCACGGTGACCAGCGCGAATAACGGTTTTCACGCCGCGCTGCCGCATGTATTTGGCAGGCATTCGGTTTGGTGGAATCGTGCAAACCTTAGGATTTGTTGTGCACATATCCACTAATGTTATATTAGGCGATTATAAGGTATTGAAGCACAACGCTGTAATTTGATTTATGCGCATCTCAGTAGTAGATTCCTAAATTGGAACTTTATGACTCTTTCCGCAGTCTTGTATACTATTGGATATACAGCAGCAGTTTTGTTTGTCTGTTTTATCGGGTATAAGTTGGTGGTTCGCCACTGGAGGCAAGAGGGCGAAATTCTGGAAGTCTACAAATTGCCGTGCATAGCCCTATCAATTTCAAGGAAACGATCTTGCTGTTCGCCAGGGGAATTTCAGAAGATCGTTAGGGAAACAATTAACAATGACGAGATAGTGAAGTCCGTATCTCCTTTAGGCAATTCAATGTTTATAATTGAAATAGATATTAGGGACTTTAACAAGTTTGAGAGTGAATACGGAAGCGTGGTCAATATAGTAAGGCATTTCATGAATCTTCGCATTCCAAACCCACCACTTCCAAAAGGCTCAGGGCGCGACCCCGGAAAGGTGGGCAGCTGGACTTCCGCTCAAAAAAGAGCAGAACATGAAGAGAAGTCGATTTAGCGAGGACAGAGCGAGACCTCGACCGTATGAAGGCCGTTATCGGAAATATTCGCCTGTCGGCCAGTGATCTTAGCAATCATCTGGCGTGCCATCATCTCACGTCACTGGATATTGCTGTGTCGCTCGGGGCGAGATCAGCGCCGCTCTGGCATTCCCCGGATGCCCAGGTGCTCCAGGAGTGCGGCACAGCGCACGGAAATGCCTGTCTCGTTCATCTGGGAGGCCCGGGCTGTGGCTATTCTTTACCCGCGAGAGATCGATGACGCGGAGAGTGCACTGGCGGAAACGCGTGCTGCGATGGAGAGCGGCGCAAACCACATCAACGAGGTCTGCGATGCGGCCTGACCTCGAACGACTGCTGGAGGCGAGCTATCGGACGGTGGTCGGTCGGGACCTGCGCACCGATGCGGGCGGCGATCCCTACGACGCACCGGCGGCGCTGCTGATGCGCGGTAATGAGGCCGATCCGGTGTTCTGCTACGCCAACCGCACCGCGCAGGGTCTGTGTGGCCTGACCTGGGACGAATTCATCCGCCTGCCGTCGCGGCTCTCGGCCGAACCGCTGGTCCAGGCCGAGCGCGACCGGCTGCTGGCGCGCGTGCGCGCCCATGGCTTCATCGACGACTACCAGGACGTGCGGATCGCGAAGGACGGCACGCGCTTCCGCATCTCGAGCGCGGTGGTGTGGATGGTAGTGGTCGAAGGCGCGACGCATGAGCATGCGGCGCTGTTCCGGGAGCGGGGCGCTCATCTGGCCGGAACCTCGGTCGCCGACGGCGTTGAGATAATTCTAACCCGTTGCAGGTCATTTGTTTGCGCTCAAAGCGCATAAGCTCCCGCGCTATGCAGTTTCGCACAACCAGACGCGGAGAACCTGTCCGGATTTTTCCAAATTTTCTCTGTGGCCGAGTGGGTCCGGACACTGCGATAAGGTCTTGGATCCACGGTCAATTCAATTGATTTCTAGCCCGTCTTCTGCTATTGAGTGTATGTAGTTTAAGGCATCCCCGTCAGATTGCGGCTTAGCGACTAAGCTGCAACACTATGCAGATAATTGAAAGGCTCGCAAAATGAAGCGTTTCCTAGCCACTCTCTCGCTCTTGTTGTCCCTATCCTTACCGTTTGGCGAGACGGTATTCGCCCAGGATCAATACCGGTTCGTCATGGTGTCCCACATCGGTTCCAACGACCCGAACATGAATTGGTTGACAACCTCGATGAAGACCTTCGATGAGAAGTACCCCGGGGTGAAGACGGAATATCTCTCAACAAACGAATACAGCCTGCAAAGCTTCATTGCGATCTTGAACCAGGCGATCGCGACACGTCCCGACGGTATCGCTGTCCCGATCCTGAATAGCGAAGCTCTAGAACCGGTCCTGGACAAGGCGATCAGCAGCGGCATTCCGGTGGTGGCCTTCAACATTGCTGATCCACGCCCTCCAGATCAGCGGATCCCTTATCTTACCTACGTGGGTGGAGACGAGTATCTCACGGGCTTGAAGCTCGGGGAGTGACGTCATCGAACAGGCGAACGCGGGCAAGATTCCAAAGCCAACCAAGATGATGTGTGCAAACCACGATGCCACCCATCAGGGCCTGAAGGCGCGGTGCAAGGGAATGACGGATGCCATGAAGAAAATTGACGTGAGTGTCGATGAACTTGTCATCGGCGCCGATCCTGCCCGAGCGCGCAGTATCATGCAGTCTTACTTGGGCACTCATAAGGATGTGAATTACATCTTCACGTTGGGCACGCTGTCCTGTCCTTGGGCCTACAGTGTCGCGGATGAGATGGGATTGAAACCGAAGCTCTCTGACAAGGGGATGACAATTGTCAGTGTGGACGATAGCCCCAACTCCCTCGAAGGCATCAAGGAGGGAAAAATCCTCGCTTCACACAGTCAAGGTTTCTGGCTCCAGGGCTATCTTCCGATGGAGATCCTTTACTTCAACAAGAAGATGGGGATGCACCCCCTCACCGACGTCATAACCGGGCCGGTTGTCATCAATGCGAGTAACGTTGATCAATGGATAAAATTCGTCAAAAACGTCATTGGCGAAGAGGCCTACAAGAAGCAGATCACCTGGTAAAAAATCACCGGGGGCGAGTGTGGCCGTAAGATAGTCCGACGTCGACCGACGCGCCAAATGCGGAAACTACTTAGACGCACAGATATTGGGATAATTATCGGCTGCGTTTTCGTATTCGTTCTGTTCAGCCTCTGGAATCCCGAGCAATGGTTCAGTTGGAGTAATATTGGCAACATTGGCCAGTACACCGCAATCCTTGGCCTCCTGGCGATCGGACAAACGTTCGTCATTCTCATTCGCGAAATTGATCTCTCCGTCGGATCCGTGTACGAGAATCGTGGGGATTACTTTCGCTGGCTTGGAGAACAATAATGTTAGCGTTCTTGTGTCATTCATCTTGGCAATGCTGCTGGCACTATTGATCGGCCTGGCAAATGCCATCCTCGTGATTCGCGGGAAACTCTCCTCGATGATCGTGACGCTTGGTGGTCTTTTCTTTTATCGCGGGCTGGTTTATGTGACGACCCATGGCGCGGTCACCGGAGTGCCGCAGGCCGCCCGGGAGAACTGGCTCGCGCAACTCCTGGGCGGCCACTGGCTTCGGATTGAGAATGGGTTTCTTCTGCTCCTTTTGCTTGCCTTTCTATGCGCTGTCACCCTCGAGCAGACGCGTTTTGGAAACCATTTGCTGGCGTTGGGCGGCGACCCAGCCAGCGCGGAATCTCAGGGCGTTCCGGTAAACCGGGTAAGAACTCTGGCTTTCTGCCTTTGTTCATTCTTCGCAGGATTGTCGGCGATCGTGACCCTCACCAATCAACCCCAGACCAATGTTTCCCTGGGCACCGGGATGGAACTGGAGTCGATTGCCGCTGTAGTCGTAGGCGGAACCCTGCTTACCGGCGGTAGAGGAACCATCCTGGGCGCCATCCTGGGGGCGTTCTTCTTCACTGCAGTTCGCTCGCAAATGATCGCACTGGGTGCACCGCCTTCGTGGTACATTTCCTTCGTCGGGATTGCTCTACTCGTCGTCGTGACCATCAATACCTTATTGGCGAAAAGACTTAGATCCGCCTCCTAACTATTTATGCCGGGCGTTTCAGAAGCCCCATGGGAAAACGAATTGTTAACAGGAGAGAAACGAAATGGCGACAGAAGCCGGAGCAACTGACTCGAAACCGCCGCTCATCAGCATCAGGAATGTTTCGCTTTCCTACGGGAACTTTCAGGCGCTTACCGATGTAAGCGTCGACTTTCATCAAGGAGAGATGGTCGGTCTGGTGGGAGATAATGGAGCAGGCAAGACCACTCTGATTCGAATCATTTCAGGCATAATCCCCCCTAGCTCTGGCGAAGTTTATTTTGACGGGGAGAGAATCACGAAGTTCCACCCCAAGAAAGCCATAGATCTTGGGCTGGAATGCATCCAGCAGACGATTGGAATATGCGACAACCTGTCGGTTGGGCGTAACTATTTCCTTGGGCGAGAGCCGATAAAACGCTTCTTTGGCGTGCCATTTCTTGACAAGAAAAAGATCCGGGAAGCCAGCGCGAAGGTAATCCATGACTTTGGGTTGCGCGACACGATTGACGTGGATGATGAGATCGCGCTGCTCTCGGGAGGCGAAAAGCAAACCTTCAAAATCGCCCGGGCAGTTACTTTCCGCAATCGCGTCATTATCATGGATGAACCTACCAATCATCTTTCGGTGCGCGAACGGGCTCGTGTCAATGAGTTGGCTGTGCAGTTGAAGCAGCAGGGGCTGCTCGTGATTTATATCACTCACGATATCTTCCAAATTCATCGAATCGCTGACCGGATTGTTATTATGGAGAACGGCCGCAAGGTTGCGGATGTCCCGCGGGATGCCATGAGCGCGGAAGCGTTGGAGGAAATCATCCGGGAGGGCGGCCGCGCACCTTCGAAGGGAGCGAGACCGTAATGAGGCAGCGCCTGCGGCAGATTGTACAAAGACATCCGGAAGCGGCTACAGTCACCATGGTGGTCCTGATATCCTTAGCCTTCGCGGTCATCACCCAGGGCAGTTGGCTATCGGTCGGAAACGTGCAGGTGTTGTCACAGATTACGGCGGTGCTAGCGATTATTGCGTTCGGGGAAGCAATCGTCATCGCGACGGGCGAAATCGACATATCTGTTGGTTCAGTCTGTGGAATCGGGGCCTTGGTGTTTCTCGGGTTGGCTCAGGTCGTTGGCAGCGGTCTTGCGCTCCTTGTCGCGCTCGCCTGCGGGATCGCTATCGGCGCGCTCAATGGTGTTTTTATCGCATTGCTCGGCGTACCGTCCCTGCTTGTGACTTTGGGCACGCTTTTTCTCTTTCAAGGTCTTGCTTATGCCGTCACGGCTGGTTTTTCTTTTGTCGCGACTAAGGCAGTCAGGCGAGAGTTTATCTATAACATTGTCGGTGGCGGCGAATTCGCCGGCCTCAACGCCGCAGTAATTTGGGCGCTCGTCGTGCTCGTTGTGCTTCAACTGGTGGTTTTCGAAACTCCGGTCGGAAATCGCATCCTTGCCATCGGCGGCGATGCCATCTCGAGCTTTTCCCGGGGAGTAAAGGTTAGCAGAATAAAATGTGGAGTTTTCGTCCTCAGCGGCCTGCTGGCAGCGTTTGCCGGTGTCCTGGACGCTGCTTTCATTGGCTACGCGGACGGCAGCTTCGGAGCAACGATGGAGCTTTCTGCGATCGCCGCCGCAGTTTTGGGTGGATGTCATTTGGCGGGAGGTCGAATCTCTCTCATTGGCACGCTTTTGGGAGCCTTTATGCTCCGCGGCATCCAAAGCTTTCTCATCCTCCTGGGCGTCCAGCCTCAATGGTACATCCTGGTCGTCGGGCTCATCGTTGTTCTTGCGAGCTTGGCGGATCGCACTCTAACGAGATTGGCTCTAAAGAACTAATGTGCCGATTGGGGCGGAACAGATTCCACTCTACGATCCTCTGGGCGGAGAAAGCCCCGCAGGAGATCAGGCTTCCAGGAGGATCGCCTCGAGGACGTCGAGATCGTCTCGCAATCCAGCCACGGGCACGGCTCGCTCTGCGGACGTTCTCGCTTGGGAAAGTATTCGACAGTGTCGGGGTGTCGCCGCCGATCGCCTTGGCCGAAATCGATCGATGATGCGGGGGACTTGCTATATGCTCGCACCAATCCATTTGATTTTTTCAAGTCACAGATTATGCGCTGTATGACATGAACGAGAGCCCTGAAGAAGAGGAAGATGACGCAACGACAAACATCCTGATCGGGGAGGGAGACGACTGGCCCGAAGACTACAGCGATGGCTTCGATGCTCCTATGAAGGTCATTGGTGAAATTCTGCTCGACAGCGGGACCTGGGACCTGCCGATTTCGTGGCCAGAGGTTCTCTCCGGCTGGAGGGATGCCGGGAAATTGTTGGAGTACCTCGAATCGATCCACGGTTCCAGTGACGCCTACGAACTATTTAACGCCGTTGATGGTTGCTCGGTGGATCATGAAAGTTGGGGCGGTGACTCGCCGGGAAGGAGCGGGTGCTGGATCTCTGTGTTCGTCCGACCGGAGAAGCACCAACAAGCGCTCGAGACGGTCGTGAGGCTTTCGGATGCGTTGAGGAGCTATTGGATTTCAAGCGGAAAGGCCGCAGCGGCCGAGCAATGCTGGCGCGATTATAAAGCAAAGAAGGAGAATCGCTAGGAACCTGTGGAAAAATTAGAAACCGCCGCGCGAGATCAAAACTGCGAAGATGAGACGCGCTCCTCGATCAAGAAGATCTGAAGACCTATTTTTGATTCACTAGTTCCCTGATCTGCCTTGTCGACGCGCTCTTAGAACCTGTGAAAAAATTACAAAATGCCGCGTTGCTGCTGGATTTTTTGGTTTGGTCAAGGCCGCTATCGGCAGGCGGTGATCCGGATACGGATTTCTCTTGGGGCTCTGCAGGATCTCAACGAGGGGTTCCTGTTCTACGAAGCTCAGGACACGAGGCTTGGCGACTATTTCGTCGGCTCGCTACGCGCGGACATCGAGGGATTAAGGGTTACGGCCGGGGTTCATCGAGTCGTCTATCGCGATTACCATCGGCTGTTGAGCCGCGTGTTCCCTTACTGCATCTTCCTACTCCCATGAGGGTGCAGATGGTGTTCGCCGCGCGCTGTCCGAGGCGAGCAGAGAGGGAAAACCCGAGTGGCGTGCAACTTCGAACAGCCCATGAAGTTTTGAGAATTCCGCCTGATGCCGATTTGTCGCTGTTCTTGACCGCGGATCAGACGGATAAAGCGCATGAAGCCTCGGTCCTGCGGCACGGCGCGCACCTCCCCTTCTTCCCTCCCGCCAGGGCGCGCCTTAGGTGGCTTAACTCTTCCTTCTTGCTTCTGATATGTATGGATCGACGTAGGGGAGGCCCTGGCGCTTTCGGTGTTCGAGGATGCGAAGCGCGAGTTCGTTCATGCCTTCGATCACGGCAAGTTTTTCGCCAAAGGAAAGCGCCCGAAATTGACGATGGTTTTGCAGCCGCGCGCCCTCGAAGGTGCAGCTTTCCCAATCGATGTTGGGATTGTCGAAGACATCTTCAGTCATCGGAGTATTTTCCTTCTTTAATGAAGCGTAACTCCGAGACGTCGGCAAGATCCTGAGGACGCCCGGCTGCGCGTTTCATTGCCAGGAGCGTTTCGTAGCGCAGAACGCGCACGGGGTGGCCAGGCGAGGTTTCCTGCCTCATGGCTTGGTCGTGTTCCTCCTGAAAGTCGAAGGGTTCCCTGATGAAAACGTCCAGCGGGGTTTCACGATGGAGGTCGCTCCAGAACTTGAGCACCTCCATCTGTTTCGAGATGCGCAGTCGTTCTCGGATTTCAGGCTTGCTGAATTCCTCCGCCGTGACGGGAACGGCAGGGCGGTAATCGATGCTGTTCAAGGCCTCGAAGGCACGCTTAATGCATTCCTCTTGAAGCCGGATCACCAAGTCGACGTCGAAGGTGCTTCTGCCGTAGCCATGCGCAATCACCGCGAGACCTCCGACGACGATGAACGGCACTTCGGCGTCGTTCAACACGCGGACGATAGCTTCGAAGCTGGCGACCTTCATTTCGCTGAGAGAGAGTATTCGGCGGTGAAGTGGTCTTCCAGAAAATCCCGGTGGGGAGCGCGCCGTCCCCGTCGGCGGACTCAGAACAGAAAAGAACTCATTGAAGGCAGGCGCCACGAGCCAGTTTATGCGTTCGAGAATCCGAGAAATCCGCGCAATCAGCGGTTTGGAATGATTGGCTTCGTTTCCGGAGGTATTCGCCTGTCAGCAAGTGATCTGAGCAATCATCTGGCGTGCCATCATCTCACGTCACTGGATCTTGCTGTGTCGCTCGGGGCGCGATCTGCCCCGACGTGGCATTCCCCGGATGCCCAGGTGCTCCAGGAGCGGGGCATGGCGCATGAAAACGCCTATCTCGCGCCCCTGAAAGCCCAAGGGGTGTCCATTCTCAATCTGCGAGATATCGATGACCCTGAGAGAGCGTTAGCGGAGACCCGTGCTACGATGGAGAGCGGCGCAAACCACATCAACGAGGTCTGCGATGCGGCCTGACCTCGAACGACTGCTGGAGGCGAGCTATCGGACGATGGTCGGTCGGGACCTGCGCACCGATGCGGGCGGCGATCCCTACGACGCACCGGCGGCGCTGCTGATGCACGGTAATGAGGCCGATCCGGTGTTCTGCTACGCCAACCGCACCGCGCAAGGTCTCTGGGGCCTGACCTGGGACGAATTCATCCGCCTGCCGTCGCGGCTCTCGGCCGAACCGCTGGCCCAGGCCGAGCGCGACCGGCTGCTGGCGCGCGTGCGCGCCCGTGGCTTCATCGACGACTACCAGGGTGTGCGGATCGCGAAGGACGGCAGGCGCTTCCGCATCTCGAGCGCGGTGGTGTGGATGGTGGTGGTCGACGGCGTGACGCATGGGCAGGCGGCGCTGTTCCGGGAGTGGGCGCCCGCCTGAGCCGGCGCCTCGCCGCCTTCAAGCGAAGCCACGCTTGCTCCGATACGGGTGGTCAGGGTATATTTCGACCGACGATGAAAGGCGAGTTATGAAACTGAAGGTTGACCGCGAAGCCGACGCTCTGTATCTGCGTCTGGACGATTCGCCCATCATCGAGTCGGAAGAAGTCTCGCCGGGCGTGGTGCTGGATTTCAACGAGCAGAACCAGGTGGTTGGCGTCGAGATGCTGAACCTCTCCAAGCGCGCACCGCAGTTGAATCCCCAGGCTCTTGAGTTCGTGACCGTCTGAGGGCGCTGGGCCAACAATCTAATCGGCGGAAGTTTGGCGTGCTATTGATCCGGCACGCGCGGATTGTGGCACAGCGAGTTGAAATTCCGCTGGAAGCGTTGCAAAATGCCCGCGTGTTTTTTTGGTTTCTCCTGCTTCCGCTCACTGCGGTTTTTTCGCAGTTGTCGGCTTGGGCGAAGCCGGGCGCAGAAATTCCGTTCGAATTGCGCGACGGGCTGATTTGTCTGAATGTCAAAGCGGTCTCGACGAGCAGTCCGCTTCGGTTCGTGCTGGACTCGGGCGCCGGCATGAGCGCTCTGAATTTGGACGCAGCTCGCAAGCTGAAGCTGAAGCTGGGCGCGCCAGTTTGGGTAGTCGGAGTCGAGGGCGGTTCTGAAGCCCGCTGGGTCCATGGGTTTGCAGCGACGGTTGGCGACGTGCCGCTCATCGGCGATTTACTCGCCTTCGATTTCCTGCAGATCAATCCTGCGGCTCCTCGAGACATCGACGGCTTGCTGGGACAGGATTTCTTTCGCGGTCGGATCGTGCAGATCGATTTCCGCAAGAAGCGGGTGCGCCTTCTCGATCGCGCGGACGCCGCCGGCTCCGCAGTGCTGCCGATCAGATTTCAGAATGGCGCAATGTGCGTGCCAGTCTCGGTGGCTGGCTCCGCGCCTCGCTGGACGCGACTGGATACCGGATGCAACGATGACCTTCATTGGGTCACTCTCCGTCCCTCCCGTTCTGGCCGGCGCGGCGCCTTAGTAGGCTTCTCACGTGGGCCAGTGGCTTATGTCGAGACGATTGTGGATCTTGCCGAATACCGGGTCAGCGGCGTGCAAGCCTGCCTTCACGAGCGGGAGTTTTTCCCCGGCGAAGCCGGCCTGTTGGGCACCGGCGTCCTTTCGAACTTCGCCATCACCGTCGACGCCCCCGGTGCGCGCCTGATTCTCAGGAAAAACTGACTGTGGCGCCAGGGCCGAACCAAGTCCCTCGCTGAAGGCAAGCTTCAGCAGAAATCTTCGGTCTGCAGAGGGCTCTTTGCGGCGCGAACCCGTCATCGGCCTTACGCATCTGCTCGCCGAGAAATCCAGACAGTTTGCTATTCAAAAATGAATCGCGTGGCGTTAAGGAGCCGCTCTTGCGCGCCGGCTCCGCGTCAGCTTTTGACAACGCGGGCACCAGGCGGTGGTGCGTCCCCCGACAGTCGCGTGTTTCAGCCGGATCCCGTGCGTCGGGCAGCGCCCGGTTTCCTTCCACCGTTGATGGATGAGCCAGTCGCCTGGCGGATTGCTCCAATCGACGCCAATTGTCTTAAGCGCGACGCGGCAGACTGAACGCATCACGCGCAACAACTCGCGCGCCGCGGCAGCATCGAGCGCGCCCGCGACGACTTGCGGATGCAAGCGTGCCTGCCAGAGGATTTCGTCGGCCATCCAGTTTCCAACACCGGGAAAAAACTCCTGGATCAAAAGCAGCGCCTTCAGCGAAGTGCGCCGGCGGCGCTGCAGAATGTGGCGTAGCCGTGCCGCGGTGAACTCGCGCGAGGTCACCGCCGGTGGCAGGCTCGCCCACCAATCCGGCATCTCCTTCCCAACGTGAAAGCGAACGCGTCCGAACATTCGCGGGTCTGAGAAAACCAACGTCCGCGTCTTTTGAAATAGCGCGAGATGATCGTGCTTGCGTAGCGTAAAGTCCGCGGCTTCCACGCGTAATTTGCCCGACATCCCAAGATGAATGCCCAGCCACGCGTCTTTGGAGAACCGAAACGCGATCTGCTTCCCGCCCGTCTCTGAGCCGAGCAGCTTCTTGCCGCGGAGCGTCTTCTCGATCAAATTCGGATCGCTGTCGCGGAAGACGCGCTTCTTGCCGTGCAAGTCGACGCGTACGACGCGCTGGCCGATGCCATCATCCCAGCGCCGGCGGAAATACTCGACCTCGGCGAGCTCAGGCACGCTTTGAAGCTTGCGCTCGCGAACTGCTCGCGCCCAGCTCTGCCTGGCGAGGATAGCTCACCTGGTGATCGCTCACCATGCCGGTCGCCTGCATGAGTGCGGAGATGATCGTGGAGCCGTCGAGTTTTGAACCCGGGCGGTTTGAAATTCTTGTTGAGGGCGTCGGACTCGGCGGTGTGCGCCGGCCGCTCGGCGAGAGGGCGCCACCGCTTCTGCTTCGGCTGCCGTCGACGAACTGGCACGAATACTGATCGAAGTTGCCGTGCACATGGGCCCTATGTTTCCCACCTGCTGAGAATAGAATTTCATAAAGTCAGACCCCTTCTTCCCCCTCTTCATCCTGACTCTCGCCAAAGCGGGCGATGAGAGTTGACTCCACTACCTCGGCGACATCCGGAAACTGCCTGATATAGGATTCAAAGTCCGCTCGCCGGATAATCAGGCAGGTCGTATCCTGCAGGGCGCGCACGTTGGCCGATCGCGGCACATGCCTCATGGTCGCAAGCTCACCAAAAAATTCGCCGGCTCCCAGGGTCGCCAATACCACCTCGTCCGAGTCTTTCCTGCGCTTGAACACTTCTACGCTTCCCGAAACCACAATGAAGAACGCGGCTCCCACGCGGCCCTCGATCACAATAGTCTGGCCGGCCTTGTAGTTCTGTATGCGAGTGGATTGCGCCATCCGTTCGATGTCGTCTGCGCCCAGATTCTTGAAGAGCGGTGTTTGTTTGAGCAATTCTGCTTCGTCCATTTTGCCTCGTCCACTGTGCCGATTCGGCAGATGGGTGCCAGAATTCAGCATATCAGGGGCTTCTGTCAACGCTTGGGAGCAGCTTGAAGCGATGGCGTAGCGGCGGCGTGCCAGAGAGCGCGCCTCTAGGCAGCCCCGCTGCCGACAGGTCCGCCGAAACGCCGTGAGAACCGCCCTCGACCGGAGGGCACGGCCGCTACATCAGATTCTCCGCTATGGCAACCGGTGAACCGCTGCCCGACGCGGAGCTGCGCCGTTTACCTGTGGAAAAAACAACTTAACAAGGTTTGACCCCTTAGCGGTGTCGAGTCGATCACCCCGTTCGACATGCTGCGCCGTCTTCATGTGGAACTGCAGTGGCGAGAACCGGGATAAGTCAGACCCCAGAAAAGCGTTCGAGATGTACGATGCGCTTGGTCTTCAATCTGTGTCCATCCTGTCCATCTGTGGCTAAGTCCTTCGTCCTGAGGTAGCCTACGTAAGCGTGCTTGGTAGCAGTACATTGCGTCGCCGCTGTTCCGATCCGAAAACACGCGCGCTCGCTGGACAAACCGGCCGCTCAAGGCAAAATCAAGGCATGGCAGCGGTGGAAAAGCAGTTTGACGGATACGTGACTAGCGATCCCGAGATTCTCGGAGGAGAGCCGGTACTGGTCGGTACGAGGCGGCGGCTGATGCTTGAGTGCAATGCAGACGGTGCAACGCCCGGCCCGCTAGTCGGCGTGGGTGTGCTGGTTGCCAGCACGCTGGGCCTTGCCCCTGACCAAAGAAGGATTCCTGACATGCGGCTTCACCATCCGCTCCTCGTCGTGACTCTCGTGCTGGCGGTCCTGCTGTCCGTGGTCTCAACGATGGCGCAGCAACCGCTTCTCGAAAAGAAGCCGGAAGTTCCCTATGTGCCCACGCACGAGAAGGTCGTCGCGGAGATGCTGAAGGTGGCCAAGGTCGGCAAGAACGACATCCTCTACGATCTCGGCTCCGGCGACGGCCGCATCGTCATTACCGCCGCCAAGGAGTTCGGCGCCCGCGGCGTCGGCGTCGACATCGACCCGGCCCTAATTAGGGAGGCGCGCGAGAATGCGCTCAAGGCCGGTGTGGCCGACAAGGTGAAGTTCCTCCAGCAGGATCTCTTCGAGACCGACATCCGCGAGGCCACCGTCGTCACCCTCTATCTGCTACCCGAGGTGAACCGCCGGCTGCGACCCAAGCTCTTAAGCGATCTGAAGCCGGGCACCCGTGTGGTCTCCCACAACCACGACATGGGTGACTGGACGCCGCTCAAGACGCTGAACGTGCGCGTGCCTCAGGAGAACACGATCTTGAAGACGCTGAACGCGCCCCTGCTTCAGGAGCACACGATCTACTACTGGGTGGTGCCGCCGCCGCACCAGCCGCTGAGCCCGGTCACCGGGCGCTAGTGTGCTGTCCCGGAAATAGCATGACGCGCGCCGCTTGGGGTTTAGGCGCCGGCCAAGGCGCGAGCGAAGCGCCTGTATCGGTTCGGATACTGGTCGAGCGAGCAACGCCGGCCGGCGCTTAAAAGACTGCGGCCCGAAGGGTTGCGCTGAAAACAACCCGACGCCTGCGTTGCTCCTCAGTTGCGATGCGCAACGGCATCGCGCCCTCGTCGCGCCTTGGCGGCGGGCTGTTTTGAGCGCAACGCGTATCATGTTATTTCCGGGAAAGCACACTAGTCCCACCGCGCACCGTCGAGGGAGTGGCGGCGGTCAGCCCGGGGCCGCCTCAAGGGCGCCACCTTCCACATGCCCCTAACCCTGGGTTTCCACCTGCTCTGCCGCCAGAGAATAGAATTTCATAGTAATAAGGTCTGACCCCTTCTCCCTTCTCCTTCGTCATTTGGGAAATTCACAGAAGCAATGCACAGGTCTCTGATCTGTCGAATGGTCTTCCGAACGCGCGAGTGGGCACGGTGGATAAATTTCAGGGCAGCAGGCAACGGTGGTGATCTACTCGTTGACGACCTCATCACCAGAGGATGCGCCGCGCGGAATGGAATTTCTTTACAGCTTGAATCGGCTCAATGTCGCGACGTCGCGTGCTCAGGCAGTAGTGATTGTGGTCGTAGCCCCCGTGTGCTGGAACCCGAGTGCCGCAGTCCCGGCGAATGCAGTTGGAGAATGCCCTTTGCCAGTACGTGGAAATGGCTCAAGTCATGCGGCACGTAATGGGTCGAGTATCCGAGGTGTTTTCTAAGTCAATCCGAGTGTGTCATCACATTCGGACTTTTCCCATCTTCATCTGGTGCCCAACGATGGCTGCAGATGATGGGCTGCCGACGATAGCCATCCTGGGCAGTGCAGAGAGCAAAACCGCTAAAATGGAAGCGGACAAGTGGCAAAATCATTTAGCCTGCACGCAATAGGCTTACCCGGCCGCCTTTGCACGATCGAAGAAATATCTCTGCTTTCTGCCTTCCGGAAGTCGCCAAGCTGGAAGCGGTAGTAGTACGCGGCGTTCATCTCGTTCAACTTCCTACCAACTTCCGCAGCGCGCTCCGTGGCCGAGACAAGCATAACCTCGACCACTTTCGCAACCCAGGGCGCATTTCGAGCATGGTGATATACAATAAGCAGGTCAGACCGAAACGGGTCAAAATCGAGGTTGGAAGGCTCACCGGAACTACCGGAACCGTCCCGAAGCCGCGGAAACGCTTTGCTCCACTCCACCGCGTGACAGAAAAACGTCTTGGTGTCGTAGCAAGCCTTTGCTTCTTCGTCGTCGTGAACGAAACCAAGCAGCACCTGGGTATCAGTTGGCGGCTTGGCGTCGAACGCGAAATCGACCAGCCGCGCTCGGTAGTCAGGCGTTGCTTCGCGTAGCGTAGTTTCAGTCCAGTAGCTAACGCGGTAGCTCTGCGTGAACTTGCTGAGTTGATGGCTGAGGACATCGTTGATGAAACCGAGGATGTACGGTAGGCCATCCGGCGACAGACCATCCTGCTTCGGGCGGATGGCAAATGCGCCAATGCCCGGGATGATCTCATGGTAACGCTCGAACCGGGTGTTTGCGTCCTCTGGCTTTGACGCCACGCCCGGATACAACACGTATGATCCAACCGTTCGTCGGATTGCCTCGTTATAGGTGTGCATCTTGTAAAGGTCCGGGTTCTTTACAGTGCCGGCCGCGCGCGAGCGTTCGTCCTCTAACTCTTCGTCTTCCTTTTCCGCGATCCCAAAAATGCCGGGAAGGTTCTCGCCGCGATATTTGGCGTCGAAGTGCAGATAGGCGATACGACCCGACTGCTCCGCTTCTTTCTCGGCAGCTCGCCAGTCGGCGCTATCGAACTCCTCCGGAATGATTACCAGCGTGTAATCAGGACGGAACGTTTTGCTGTAGCTACCACGTTGGTCGACTGCTCGGCGGCCGAAAGACCGATTATAAAAAAAATGCACGCGCAACTCGCGTCCGTCTTTCCGCCAGCGGAAGCGAGAGAAAGATGCCTCGCGCTGTTTAAGATTAATTACGAGTCGACCGCTTTCCGCCCGACAGCAGAACGGGAGCGCACCATCCACCTTGGCGAGCGGATCCTTTTCCGGGATCATGCCGAGTTGATCGCGGAAGGCGCGCACGAGAAGAAAGTAGAGCCAGTATTCGTATAGCGCGGCGACATCGCGCGTGGTGCCGTCATAGGCTTCGATACGGCCTGGCCAGTCGAGCTGTGCAGCGGCATCGAGCATGAGCCATGCGAGGAGAATCTCACGGTAGCCCTCGCGCCGCTGGAGGGTCGTGCTCTCGAATGGAATTCGGCGGAGTTCGCCCACCTCATCGAGAAGTGGTAGCGCAAGGAATGCGCCCAAAGAACGCTCAAGGGAAGCGGCCTCCAGTGCTACCGTATCATCCGCTGCGAAAGCTTGTTTTCCGTTGCGTTCCGCGATTAGCACCGCGTGGCAAAGGCCTTGAAAAGTCTGTAGCGCGAACTTCACGAACCGGTTCGGCGGGGTATCATTGGAGTCGAATTTGCGCTCTTCCTGAATTTCTGTAGGAAGTAAACTTCCGGCGTCGCGCCGCCAGCCGCGGCCATAACGCAAAGGATCGCTCGCAAAGAGCGCGGGATCCGACGCGCTTGCAGGCTTCCAATTTAGTTCCCTTTCGAGACGAGAGTGCGTTTGGCGCGAAATAGTTTCCAGAAATAATTCGAGTCTATCCGGGCCAAGCACGTGGCGCAAAAACAGGAACTGCTCAAGCAGCGTCTGCACCTGCCTTTCAGGATCTATAACGAAATTGAGCGAAGCCGGGCTACCCCATTCAAGGAGGAGCTGCTGGCATTCCTCACCGATAGCCTCTACCATTGAGCGGTATTCCTGCTCGTAATCGAGTTTGGGCGAAGCCACCTCGAAGGGGATGCGCCTGGGCGGCTGACCTTCAACGGTCGCTTCGATCCATGCCGAGCCGAGGTAATTGACGAACCGGAAACGTCCATGTTTCCCGCGAGGCTTCCACAAGTCACGGTCGGATGACTGATGTAGGCTGGAGGTAATCGCAACGACGGGTCGGTCGGGGAGTTCGGCGAATATGAGCTCCCATGCATAGTCTCGCATCTCGAATAGGCGCAGCGCGTTGAGTCCGCGCTCAGGAGCACTCGGATCGAATAGCAGGGGCGGACGATCGGCCGGATTGAGAGCGTCGAGCTTCCGGGGACTCGGACTTGCCTGCCAGCCTTCAGGGAGTCCAGCAGCGTGCTTAGGCGGAGCGACATTAACTCCAGATGATTCCTCCTCCAGCCGTAGCAAGACGCCGGCCCCGAGCGGAATCAGCATTATCTCATAGCAGCAGGCTTCCACAGTTTACTGAATGAAGCTCACAAACTGGTCACGATGCACTGCGACCAGCATCTCACAAAGTTTACGGTGACTCTGCTTGAACACAGCAGTTTTCTCCGCCTTTCGGCATTCGGAAGCGTAAGCGTCGGCAGCGACGTCGTTTGCCAAAAGCTTCAACGCCTCGTCTCTATTCGGTACCTCGCAATACTTTGCGAGCGCCGCAAGCAGCGAACCGATCTTGCGCTTCGATCCATGCAATTTTGGAAGAATCTTTTGGAGGATTTGAGAGTCCATTGCGACCTCCCACTTCCAGGGCTCGTCCTTGGACGTCAGCTCGTAATCCACTGCAAGGAAGCGCATGATCTCAGCCATTGAACGGAAGGCGAACTCCTGATGCCGCTGTTTCATCAAGGTAAACAGTTCTGCGATGATCTCGCGACATTCTCCCAAAGCTACATTCGCATCTGGTGGAAGGTTGGCTGGATCGGTTAAGAGCGTCAGCGGCTGAGTGTTATTGAATCCGCACGCGCGGTAGTGCAGTTCGAGAAACGCTTCGGCGTAGCCCGGCGGAGCGGGATCAATTTCACCTACCGTCTGACCGCGAGCCTCCAGAAATTCTTGAGGTGCTGTCTCGGCCACCCTGAACTCGATGACGTTGGCGCGATCCAGAACCTTAGGGCTAAACATATACGTAGTCTCGTCTACGTTCACGGTGCCGACGACGAAGACGTTACGGGGTAGCCGCAAAGTCTCCGGCACGTCAGCTAGACCGCCGGGCTGGCGTGGCAGCCTCTTATCTTTACCTTCTCTATGTAAATGAAGTCCAGCGTCCCTGGATTCGAGAGCGCTGAGGAAATCCGCAAAATAGCGCTCGACATGCGAGAGGTTCATCTCGTCCAAGACAAGAAAAATCGGCTTCGCACTATTGGTGTCGAGGGAGGCTTCGAGCAGTAGATCGAGAATCTTCGTGGACTGATAGATTGGCACTTTATCGCCGCCACCTGCGGGCACCGTCTCGCGGATGTGGTTGACGAAGCCGAGGACGTTGCGGTTGTCAGTCCAATCCGCACCGACGGGAACGAGCGCGAAGTTCTTTTCTGCATCGCACAACCACTTCGCGAACAGTTCGGCCAGCTTGGTTTTGCCTGTACCAGAGTTGCCGGTGAGAATGACGAAGGGCTTTGAAGCAAGAGCGCTGAGAAATCTTCTCACCAGATCCGCCTCGCGGAAAAATCTAGCGCGTTCGAAGGCCGTCTCTGCAGCAGGGATAATTTGGTCCAGTGAGATCTTTGGTATCATGAACGACTGAAGTTTGCTGCGCACCGCTGTGCGACTCGCTGGATCCTGCAGTAGGTTCCAGTAGGTTTCCTTGATCAGTGCGTATCTGATCCTATTCCGTGCTGCGGATGGCCCGTCGCCGCCATCCTGCATTAAGTCCCTCAAGTTGCGGACGGAATGCATCCAAAAAAGATCACTCGAAAGGTGGTAGAAAGGTTGCGCTGCTTGCTGTTCGCCGACCTCCACGCCGAGGGACTTCATTTTGGCAATAAAGCGTGGCGCAACCCAATCGAACGTAATTCGGTTCTCGGTCAGTTCTCCTGAGTCAATCCCGTCTACGACGCAGAGAAGCATGGCTGGTTTGTAGAGCGGGTTCGTCATTTTGAGCTTTTCTAGGACCTCCAGAAAGTTCTGGAGACGAGCATCCTGGTCTGATAAGAAACGAATCGTCTTGCGGTCGGCGGTTAAGGCAAATTGCTCCGCTTGAACGACAGTGTTGCGCACCGCAGACGTGTTGTCCAAGCTTGCGAAATCTAGAGCCCTCGCTTCCTGAACGCGTGTCAGCAGCCGCTCAGCGTGCGCGAATGTCACCCTCTCTGGCTCGTTGCCATCGAGCCGTTCGACGCTCACACCGTCTTTGTCATAGGCAACTACTGCGTACCGAACCTGATGAACAGAACTGGTAAAGACGATTTTTTCGTCGCTGTAGCGGCGGAGGAGGTCGGCGAGGCCGAAATTTGGTTCTACAGAACTCTAGGGGTGGAATATTCCAATCTGGGTTGATGGGCCGCCCGGTTTTCTGGAGGTTTATGTCATTCCAAATCTGCACCAACCTTAGAGGCGCCTGGGTGAGGTAAGCGCCTTGGTTTGCGTTGAACTTGCGGTTGAAAAAAAGGCCCTCCTCGCTCTCGAGTAGATTTTTCAGCAACGGCTGATAGGTAGAATTCTGCAGAAACTCATCTCTCTCAATGGGAGGATCAAGCTTGTGGTGATCGCGCAGCTCAACGCGATATGCCGGGCGGTCGCCCCAGTCAGTTCCCGTAATACCAATGAAGGAGGAATCCGCTGGCTTAGCCACGATAGAATAGCCTTCGATGCGTTCGTTATCGATAAAGTGGAATACTATATCGTCCGGCTTCAGGCTAAGCATGTTGTAGTAAATATTCTTGCCATCCTCAGCTTTGTGAGGAGACCACAGCGCTTTACCCAAGGCGTGATCACCGTGTTGGCGATCAGGGCGATTCCTGATGATAGTTTTCTCCACCCAGAACCGCCGTGTCATTTTCGCAGATTGCTGAGCTAGAATCTTCATATCTCAGAGTAGGCTATACTTTTTCGCGGTGCCTTTTGCCTTGTCTGACGGATACTTCGCGCTGTTGATACGAAGTTTTTCTTGGATCGCTTCGGCTAAGTCGATACCAAGGTTATCGGCCAATTCAATCAGGTAGATCGCAACATCGGCGATCTCTTGGGCAAGCTCATCGCGCTTGTCTAGCGTCGCTACCTCGCTTTCCGTCGCATTCTTCCATTGAAAATGCTCAAGCAACTCAGCTGCCTCGATGACTATCGAACACGCGAGATTCTTGGGATTGTGGAATTGCATCCAATCCCGTTCGTCACGGAACTTTCGGATCGCATCGCGAAGTTGTTCAAGCTCAGGCATGTTCTTGGTCGTCGAATAGTATTCTGCCAGAGCGAGGTATGTCCTCGCCCACGCTACAGGTCTTACTCAGAGCTGATCGTGAAATCAGTCAATCTGTCTATCAAAATATCTGGTTGCCTCGTGCTTGCGAACGGATTCTGAAGAGGAGGCAGGGAGCAACCGACTCGCGCAATCCATGCGCGGGAGTTCCACGCCGACGAATGCGTTGCCTCCTCCACCACCCTTGCCGTCTGAGGAATACGATGGAGACCCGTCGAGCGCGGGAGGCAGTAGTTGGAGGAGGAGCTATCTTCCGCAAGTCGTACATCGGATAGTGCGGAGCGTCCGGCCAAAGGTATTTGCGCCGAGATTTTCGTACTACTTTTGACAAGCCGCCTGCGATAGCTTAAAGTTCTCTAAGCATCAGGAGTGATTCGGGAAACCGGATCCGGCAACCTGCCGTTGGAGACGGTAAGGTGCCTTGACCCGCAAGGGTCGATGTGCGGGAGAGCTATCACCCGAACAAAAAAATCTCCACGGAAAAATCCGCCGCCTGATGAAGTCGGCGGATTTTTTGTGCTCTTGGTGCGTGATCCGTAGCCCGCATAATCAATGAGCACCCGAAAAACTCCCGCCAGATCCGCCGAGCCCCGTTCCGCCGCCCATCCCGCGGTCAAACCCGCAAGATCCGTTCGCTGCTGACCCGCCCGCTTGGCCTGCTCGGCTGGGAAAGGCTGGAGCCGGTGCTGCTGGCGGCCCTCACGACCAGGGAGCCGCTTCTCCTGATCGGCAGGCACGGCACGGCCAAGAGCTTCCTGCTTGAGCGGTTGGCCCGGGCTCTCGGCTTGGTCTACCGGTTCTACAACGCTTCGCTCATCAACTACGACGACCTGGTGGGCATCCCGTTGCCCGACGAAACGCAGACCTCGCTGCGCTACATCACCACGCCGACAGCGATCTGGGATGCCGAAGTCGTCTTCGTCGATGAACTTAACCGCACCCGGCCGGATCTTCAGAACAAGCTCTTTCCGATCATCCACGAGCGGCGCGTGCAGGGAGTGGAACTCGAGAAGCTGCGCTATCGCTGGGCCGCCATGAATCCGGCCGCCAATGGCGACCGAGACGACGAAGAGCAGTATCTCGGGGCGGAGCCGCTGGATCCGGCCCTGGCAGATCGCTTCGGCTTCCTTATCGAGGTGCCTGACTGGAGCGATTTGAGCGAGGCCGAGCGCACAGAGGTTCTGCTGGACCAATTTCGCGGTCCCCATGAGTTCCCTGTGCAGGTCCCGGCCCTGGTGGAGCGAAGCGCCGCGATCTTTCGGGAACTCTGCGTCCGGCCGCCGGCACAACTCTGTGGCTACTTCCTGGCCCTTGAATCGCAACTGCGCGGCGCAGGCACCCGGTTCTCCAGCCGGCGGATGACGACGCTCCTGCGAACTTCGCTTGGCATCCACGCCTCTCGCATCGCCCTTACACTTGAGTGCCGAGAAGCATCTCCGAAACCGGAGTGGCAGGAATCGCTGTTCCTTGCGCTGGCGCACGGCCATCCGGGATTGGCGTCGGGTCCAGTGGATCGTGGGGCGCTACTTGCCATGCACCGGCAGGCCTGGAATATCGCAGGGCTCAACGAGGATGATCCATGGAAAGAACTCCTCCAAATTGCCGACCCGGTGGAACGGGCGGCTGTTGCGAGCAAGACCGGCTTCCCGCTAGCGGAAACCGATCTTTCGAGCGTGATCCTCGAGGCGGTGGCTTCGCGACCCACCGAAGCGCAGCGAGCCGCGATTTCGCTGGTGCTCTACCTCTCACTGCGCTCCTCCAGGCGCATCGCCGCCACGGCGGCGGAGACTCTTGCCAGCCAGCTCTCGCGTGTTCTTGCGCCCATTCACGACGACTCACACGGTTTACGGGAATGAGCTGCAAAACTGCCGGG
The DNA here is from genome assembly GCA_963708595.1 of uncultured Verrucomicrobiae bacterium. Lineage (GTDB taxonomy): Bacteria > Verrucomicrobiota > Verrucomicrobiia > Chthoniobacterales > Terrimicrobiaceae > DASTFP01. The sequence continues at coordinate 2,396 of CAVPTR010000021.1, read as the reverse complement.
AAGTCGCCTCACTGTGCAGCGGCTTAAATGATACGCCCCGCGACAACTACACGCGCAACCTTCTCAACGCTTTCCTTCCGGGTGGTTATGCGGAAATCACCCCGCAGCGGCTGCAGGTCGAGTTTACCAAGCTCTGGGAGCGCTTCGGTGTCACGATCGCCGGCGCAAAGAACGGATCGTGAGCATGCTGCTCCACAACATGAGCGCTCCTCCCCGCACGGAGGTGCGGGCGGAGAAGCGAGGAATCGCGGATCGAATTGTCGTCTTTTCACTCGCCTACGCCCTGACCGTGAGCGGAGTTCTCGAATCCCCTGGGCTGCCGGGAAAGCTCCAAAAGAAGCAGGAGCTTCAGGATGTCGCCGTGGGATAGCTCCTCTGGCCTGCGCGTCACGATCCGAGCGCGCTGGCCTTCACCTAGCGACCTTTTCACCCGAATCGGCGAACCCAAGCCTCTCCAAATAACGACCGATTTCCTGATCGGGTGGCGAGTCGGTATCATGGCCGACGGAATTCCTGGTACTTCTGCCCCGATCCGCAAATTGTTGCCGGAGTGCAAGCTCGCTGCTCGGGTGATCTCTACCTCTCCCGCCGCGACCCCGATCTGAGCTGGGAGAGGCTGCTCTCGGCCCCCGATCGCCTTTGACGAACCGGCCATCTGCGCTCTCTTCCCATGAATATCCTCTTCAATCGTCCATCCACACCGGAGGCAGCGGCCATCCGGGAACGCATCTTCAATGTGTTGCCCGCCGCGAGCTATCAGATGGAGAAGCTCTTCGGGTTGTTCGATATCGAGTTCAGCAATGAGACGGAAACCGCCTGCGTGGAATGCCGCACGACTCCCCGGTTGCTGCTCAACAAGGGGTTCCTGGACGAATACTGCCGGGATGACGGAGATCTCTTTCTGCTCATCCTGCACGAGCTCTACCACGTAATCCTGGGACACACCCGGCTCTTCCCCCGAGTCACCCCGATCGACAACATCGTCTTCGACGCGGTGATCAACTCGATGCTCTGTCGCACGGTGGGACGCACGGTCGGCACAAGGCTCTTCACCCGGACCAACGGCTACGATTCGCTGCCCGAGCGCCTGCTGCGCCCGCCGCCGGGCTGGCCGGATGACTTCAAAGGCGCGATTGCCGGGCTTCCTCCGGAGGAAAAGCGCATCATCGACCTGCTCTACGGTGCAGGAGAATCCAGCGAAATGACCTACCTCGACATCTACGAGCTCCTGTGCAAGGAACTCTCCGGACGTGACGTCCCGAACGTTCTCCTCCTCGGCTCCCACGGACCGGAGCAAAATGTGGAAGGTCTGCTGAAAGAGGCGGTGCGGCGCATCGTGGAGGGCTGGCCGCCGCCGCCTTTCCGGATCGCGGGACGCGACGAGGGCCGAAGCGCGGAGAACTTTTGGCTTCGACCCGCGACAAGCCCGGCAGCGCCTTCCGAAAGGCTTTCGAGCGCGTCCTGCGCAAGTGCGGCGTCCATGCCGGACGAGGTCCGGCCGTTTACCGCCGGCAGGTGACCAGCAGCCAGCGGACCGTGGAAACGGTGCTGCCAAACGCCCGCGACCGGCGGATCCCCGCGCTGCGCTCGTTCCTTGGGCACGTTCCGCTCTTCTACCGAAGCGAGTTATCGGAACGAAGACCGAGGCCTACTGCGGGCTCCGATCGTGCATCTCTACCTGGATGTCAGCGGATCGATGACCGCCTGCCTGCCCTATCTCTCGGCCGCGTGCCGCGAACCCTTCAAGCGCGGAGAGCTCAAAATCTTTGCCTTCTCCACTGTCGTATCGGAACTCAAGGGCCACGATCTGACCAAGGCCCCGATGCGAAATACATGGGGAACCGACATCAATGCCGTGCTCGAGCACGCCACTGCGATTCCTGCGAGGCGTCGGCCCAAGGTCATCCTGATCGCCACCGACGGATACGTGGGGCGGGGTCGCAGCGACCTGATTGCCAGGCTGGGTCGCACGCGAGCGGTGGCCGGCCTTACTTATCCCGGGCACGCCAGCGACCTGCGACCGTGGACTCACGAAATCATCCAACTCCCTAAACCATGAACCAACACGCCGAATACGTTTCCCCGGGACATCCGACCGGCTGGCCGATGCGATCGCGGAATCGATCGTCACCGCCGCCGTGCGGCAGAAGCCTGATGCATTGGTCGGTGTCGAGGTAGCTGTCCACACCGATTGCGTCTTCGTCGACGGCAGGATTGCTGCGGGATCACGGCCCGTCGATATCAAGAAGATCGTCCGCGATGTCTACCGTGCTGCCGGCTACGGTGGCTCATGGAATCCCGACCCGGGGAAAATCCGTGTGACGACCGAGCTTTGCGAGGAGGTATTGCCGGCCGAAGAGTCGGACATCCGGCCCTTCTCCGATGACCAGAACATC
>CAVPTR010000020.1:0-45539 GCA_963708595.1 uncultured Verrucomicrobiae bacterium | reverse complement strand
TCGGTGCAGGGCGTCGCGCCGATAAAGATGAATACTGCGCAGCTATCCTCGACAGTCGTCTCCGACATGGCAACGTTTTCAATTGATACCCGTTCGAGAGAATCTGCCTCTGTCACTGCGCGCAGTTCTGAATGCAGTCGCACCTGAATGCGAGAATTCGCCGTCACCCGCTCGGCAAGGTAGGACGACATGCTCTTGCGAAGATCGCCGCCGCGGACGATGAGATATACCTTCGCATTGAATCGGGGCAGGAACATCGCTGCCTGGCCCGCAGAATTTCCTCCTCCGATCACGTGCAATGGCCGTTCGTCGCACAAAAGCGCTTCGACTTGCGTCGCGGAATAGTACACACCGGTGCCGCTGAGCTTGCTTAGCCCTTCGACACCCAGACTTCGATATCTAACTCCGGTGGCGACGATGACAGTCTTAGTGTTTGCAACCGAGCCGTCCTGTAGATGGACTGAGTGCAGCCCATCCTCAGCACGACGAATTTCCGCTACGTCGCACGGCGCCAAAAACTGTGTGCGCCGAATTTCAGCGCTTGCAGATAGCTTCGCTATGCGAGTTCCGTGCCGCTTACGCCCGCGGGAAAATCAGCATAGTTTTCGATACGCGAGCTCGATCCCGCTTGTCCGCCTGGTCCCAATCGGTCGAGCACTAGCGTGTGCAGCCCTTCGGACGCCGCGTAAACCGCCGCCCCCAGTCCAGCCGGCCCGCCGCCAATGACGACCGTGTCGAACACTTCCTTTGGGATCAATCGATGGACGCCGAGATAGTCCGCGAAGACCGGCAGACTCGGGTTTTGCATAAGCACCTTGCGCGACCAAGCGATAACCGGAAACTCAAACGGTCCCTCGCCGAGCGTTGCCAGGACCGGGACACTGTCTTGATCGTCCGTATCGACCCAACGATGCGGCACGCCGTTGCGATGCATGAACTCACGCAGTCGAAGCGTCGCGGCGTCCGCACGGTCGCCGAAGACATGCAAGCCATCGACCCCGCGGGCTAAAATGACTTCTCGACGGCGCAACAATGACGTCATCCATTTTTCTGCGAACGAGGCTGAAGAAACTAGTAATCGCCGGACGGCATCGACGGGAATTCGAATCACCTCGGCTACCGATTTGACGCGGCACAACGAAGTCGCTCTACGACCCGTGAGAAGACTGATCTCTCCAACAAACCTCGAGTTCCGTGAACCGCCAGGATGCGCTCCTGGTCTCCCGAAGTATCAATGAGCTCAAGACTCCCATCGAGAATGACGAAAAGTTCGACTAGCTGCTGGCCTGGCTCGAAGAGCACTCGACCTGCTTCAAGCCGCTCCCGTCGGCCGAATTTCTCGGCGACGTGAATTTCCGCGGCATTTAGAATCGGAAAAGCGACCTCGTCATGGGCTATTCCTTCGGAAGAGCAGTTCGAAGCATTCATTTTTGTAACACATGCCCTTTCGGGTCCTTGCATGCCCTCAGAAACGTCTCGGCATCTCCAACTAAGCGCAGTGTCGCGTCCTACCCGAAGGAGCGCATGGGAAAGATCGTGATCGGCACGGCTGAAAGAGCTGAGGAGCTCGTGTGGTGGAGATTCGGCTGGACTTAAAGAGATAACTCAAGGCAAAAAGCGCACGGGTACTGTCTTGGACTCAGGAGAAGTAGAATGAAACAAGCGGAAAGCGTGAAGAATTCGAATCCGAAGGGCCATCCCCACCAAGCGGCGATGACGCGGAGCGTCGTCGCCGGCAGTTCCGTTGTCGCCCTCTGGCGCACAATGATTGGGAAGAAGGTCGTCATGGCAATCACCGGTTTCACACTCGCGCGGGCCGTGCCAAACCGAGCACACTAATCGCTTTGGTAACTATTCCTCAACCGCAATCGTACACCAGAGCCCATGTAGCAGCATTCACAGATTTGCGCTGGCAGGAATATCAGAATCCTTGCCGCTATCCAACTGAAGCCGGCTCCAAAATACAGGATCGGAGAGATTCGAGTTCATCGCGCGTTCTTCACCTCATCATCCTTAGATTCGATAATAATTCTTGCGGCTCGGTCGTGCGTTAAGGCGGACCAGCCCCAATTCCACAGCGTTTCGACCCTGTTCCGCATTCCACTCAGTAGGGCCAGGTGAACACCCAACCAGGCGAAGTAGGCCAATGGACCATGCAGAGTCATCTTGTTTGGCAACTCTACCACCGCGGCGCCCCGCCCGATGGTAGCCATGAAGCCCTTATCCCAATACTTGAATGGCTGACCCGGCTCACCGGCCAGGCGTCGCGCTATCTGTCGCCCGACATGCTCGCCCGACTGCATCGCCACCGACCCGAGTTGCGGCAGAACCTCTCCATCCGAGGCCACTTCACCCATGTCACCTACGACGAAGATCTCAGGGTGGTCCGGAACGCTCAGATCGGAATTGAGTTTGACGCGCCCGCCGCGGCCCTGCGGCAATCCGAGTAAATCCGCCAGTGGGTTGGCCCGAACACCGGCAGCCCAGATCAAGGTGTGAGCTTGAATCTCTTCACCCGACTTTAGACGCACGAAGGTTGGTCCAACCTCAGCGACCGCTTCTCCGAGACGTACTTCAACTCGACGCCGCTGAAGCTCTTCTTTAGCGTAGGAGCGCAAATTGTCTTTGAACGGCGCGAGCACTTCTTTCCCCATCTCGACAATGATTACCCGCGCCTTCTCTGTTGCGAGCTGGTGGTAATCGCGGGGGAGAAGGTTGTAGAACAGATCTGAGAGTGCGCCCGCGGTCTCAACGCCCGTCGGCCCGGCGCCGACAATAACAAAATTGAGCGCACCGTTTTCAATCAGAGTGGGGTCGCGGTCGGCCGCTTCAAATCGTTCCAAAATTCGGCTGCGGAGCTTGACCGCATTCATGAGAGTGTAGAGCGGAAACGCATGCTCCGCGGCCCCGGGAGTGTTGAAATAGTTTACGGTCGCTCCCCCGGCCAGCACCAGGTAATCGTAAGAGACATGTTTGCCATCGCTCAGTTGGATTTTGTGACCTGGCATGTCAACCCGAGTCACCGTAACCATGTGAAAGGTTACATTGTCCTGGTGCCGAAACAGACCGCGAATCGGAGCCCCCACATCTTCGGCGTTTAGCAAAGAAGTAGCTACCTGATAAAGCAGCGGCTGGAAGGTGTGGTAGTCGTGCTGGTCGATTAAAGTCACCTCGACAGGGACGTGGGCCAACTGCTCGGCCACTCCCAATCCACCAAATCCTGCCCCGACAATTACTACGTGTAGTGTATTACTCATGATCTTTTTCTCTCCATCCGAACGATGTTTTCATTTATTCGTTAATACACAACCCGTTCTTGATGGGCCCAAGAACGCTCACGCAGAATCCTCTTGAGTATCTTACCGGAGCCGCTCTTCGGTCGCTCGGTGTCTGAGAACTCGACGCGGCGTTGAATCTCCTTAATAGCGACAGCCAGGGGCAGCACTATCAATCCTGCTTCTCCGCTACGCGATTATATTTCTTTAGCACCTCGCGCAGACGCTCGTGCGGCAAAGCGTAAAATGTATTGTCATTTACCCCGCGCATCGTTTCCGCTGCTACCAGGGCGTTGACAATAGCCTCCTCCGTCGCCTGAACGGTTGCTGCAAGCAATGGATCGATCTCTTCATTCTCCAGCGTGGACCATCGCTGACGGCCATCGACCAGATCTGGAGTTGCCGTGGAAAAGGCAATGAACAAATCGCCCGAGGAGTTTGCGCTGATGGCGCCGGTTCGCGCCACGCCCGGGGCTGCACGCTTCGCGACGCGCTTCAATTGATTCGGCAAGAGGGGCGCATCGGTCGCAATAACCACGAGAATTGAACCGTCTTTCTCGGAGTCTCTGTGAAACACCGGTTGAAGATCGGTAATCTCCCTTCCTACCGGCACGCCGGAGACCATAAGTTGCTCGCGCCGGCCCAGGTTCGCCTGAACGAGCACGCCAACGCAAAAGGTCCCCTCGGTCATTGCAAGCAAGCGCGAGGCGGTGCCGATACCCGCTTTGAAGTCGAAAGCGCGCACACCCGTTCCCCCACCCACGTTGCCTTCAGCCACCAGCCCACCTTTTGCCCCGTCAAGGGCCCGAAAGACATGCTCCTTTTTCACATGGAATCCGTCGATGTCATTGAGTCCCCCGTCCCACGTCTCGGCGACCACCGGCAGGCTAAAGCTTCCCCTTCCTGGAAAGTTCCTTGCGCCCCACTCGACAACTGCATCGCGCACCACGCCCACGCTGTGTGTGTTGGTGAGCAGGACGGGCCCCTCCAGGAAGCCCGATTCCTCCACCCATGCGGAGCCAGTCATTTCACCGTTGCCGTTGAAGGAATACACAGCCGCGGGGACCGGCGTGTCGCCATGACTCTTGCCGAGGGGTAGAATTGCGGTGACACCGGTCCGGACCGGGCCTTTTCCAACCACGAGTTTTCCCCCTCCCTCCACAATGGTCGTATGGCCAACCTCGACGCCGCGCACATCGGTTATCGCGTTGAACTGACCCGCTATGCCGTCGAAGGGAACTCCCAGTTCGCGCGCTCGCGCCGCGCCGGTAGCGATATCGGCTGCACCGTCAAACGTGCACAAACAACACAAGGCGACAATTACGGAGATGCTTGCTGGTCTCATCACAAGACAGAGAACTCTATAAAGGGTCATCGCAGAATCTGTTTCAAAACGTACGCTAGCCGAGTTGAGAAAATTGTCGTTGATGTTCACCGTCCGTTTGGAGAGCAACCTTGCAGGCTGAAGGGAGGTCGGTCATTTTCGGAATCCTCACCACTACCATTCTCCTCGTGCTCGCGCCGCAATCGGGCTCCGGTTCGGATACCATTTGCTCGCAGCCCTCCTAATTGGCTCCCTGCTCGCATCCCACACCCTGCTCTCCATGATCGCAACGCTCCACCACTCGCTGCTCGCTATTGCACTGATCACGTTGCTCGAGTTGGCTGTTATCGCGCGGATCCTGCTTCGGCCCCATCGCGACCCTGCTTCCCGAATCGCATGGATGGTGGTCGTTGGCGTGCTCCCGCTGTTTGGCATACTCGCCTATCTGCTCCTGGGCGAGGTGAACATCGGCCGTCGCCGCGTCGAGCGGTTGCACGCGGTCCTCAAGCGCATGCCGCCGATTCCATTTCACCCCGACGAGGACGCGGCGGACTTTGCAGCCGCCGCTCCCGAGCATCACCGGCATCTCTTTCGGCTGGGCCACTCGATCAGCGGGTTCCATCCAACGGGTGGCAACACCGCGCGCCTTCTGCCGAACTCCAACGCCACGATCGACGCGATGGCGGCCGACATCGATTCCGCAACGGATCACGTCCATGTGCTGTTCTACATCTGGCTGCCGGACAATAACGGCAGCAAGGTCGTCGAGGCCTTGAAGCGCGCGGCCGCCCGCGGCGTGACCTGTCGCGCCATGGCCGATGACCTCGGCTCGCGCATGATCATCCGCTCCGAGCATTGGCAGGCGATGCGCGCCGCAGGCGTGCGCGTGGCTTCAGGTCTGCCCATAGGCAACCCCCTGCTGCGGCCGTTCGGGGGCCGCATCGACCTCCGAAACCATCGCAAGATCGTCGTCATCGACGATCGCATCACCTACTGCGGCAGCCAGAACTGTGCCGATCCCGAGTTCCGAGTGAAGGCGAAGTACGCACCCTGGGTGGACGCCGTGATGCGCTTCGAGGGTCCCATCGCACGCCAGAACCAGTTCCTGTTCGCGAGCGACTGGATGACGTACGTGGATGAGAACCTCGACGAACTCCTGAGCAGGCCGCTGCCTTTGCCCACAGCGGGAGGGGCGACCGCGCAGGTGATTGGCACGGGCCCGACGATGCGATACTCGGCCATGCCCGAGATGTTCGAATCCCTGATGTTCGCAGCGCGGCGCGAGATCGTCATCACTACCCCCTACTACGTACCCGACGAGGCCTTGCAGAATGCGCTGTGCACGACCGCCTACCGGGGCGTGGACACGACGATCATCTTTCCCGCGAGAAACGACTCGTGGATCGTCGGAGCGGCCAGCCGCAGCTACTACGCCGACCTGCTCACGGCGGGGGTCAAGATCTACGAGTACGAGGGCGGCCTGCTCCACACGAAATCCCTGACCCTGGATGGCGAGGTCACCTTGATCGGATCGGCGAACATGGACCGCCGCAGCTTCGAGCTCAACTACGAAAACAACATTCTGTTCCACGATCCCGCACTCACCGGCGCTGTGCGCGAGCGCCAGCAGGAATACATCTTGCAGTCGAATCGGGTCACTAAGGAGGCGGTGGCGGCCTGGCCGATCTCACGCCGGCTGTGGAACAACCTCATTGCCACACTCGGGCCCGTGCTCTGACGTCTTTAGGGTCCAGGGCAGAGTAATTGCGGATCCGAAACCATCGGAGTCCGTCACGCCTGAACGCTGAAGGCGAGAACGGCCTTCTGATTCCCAAACGTAAAACGCGCACCGGTTCGCGGCCAGCGGGCGCTTGCGTTCGACTACTTGCCCGGCTTTTTCGGAGCGGCGAAGAGGTTGATCAGCGTGTCGCCCAATCCCACCTTGGAACTTTCGCCGGGCACGGGCACTTGGAGCACCGGCAGAATCGTGTAACTGATCAGCCTCCAATCCCCGTTGAGGGAGAACGGCCAGACGACCTGGAGGGAGTAAGCGCCGCCGTCTTTCCGGAATCCGGCACGTCCGGGCCATGCGCCGCCGGAGAGCCTTGCGGCAGGCTCGATCGTTTTCACTCCGACATCCGGCCCGGTGCCGCTGACCGACGCAATCGTTCGCTTGACGAACCGACGACGCTCAGCATCTGCTCAGCGGATGACTTTCACGTTGTGCCTCGGCGGGCCGAAGAACCCATTGAGAATACTTGGCCCCTGTTGAGCGAGTGCGTTGCTACGAAGGCCGGTGTTTACCTCACCGGGCGTCGATGCACGTTTGGCGTTGAACCTGCGCTACCCAGTATGCCAGCTTCCTCTGCCTCGGCGATAACCTTGAGCGCAGACAGAATCACATTTTGTGAGTTATAAAAGTCTGCCCTGCCGCGAGCGGCCGGGAGTGAACTCGTCAAAGAGTTTGGCCACGTCTTCGAGTTGCTTGAGATAGTATCTAACGTCTTCATCGCGCGAGAATTGGTTCCAGTCAGGCGCATGACGGGCGCGATCATAGGAAGGACCCTTGCCAGCGGTAATGTAATAACTCACGCGGTCGCCGACCGAGAAGGGGGTTGCGGACTTGAGAGCTAGTTCGAAGGCGGCCTCGCGGTTTCGGGATCCGGCTTTGACGGCGAGCCGGTAATCTTCCAGAGTTATTCTCGAACCTTTTAAGGAGCGCCATATTGCGAAAACACACCGTCAATCCGCATCGCTCTCGGAGGGTATTTGCGTGCTCGCGGAAAATTGGCGATTCCATTGGTCAGCGAAACGGACGCTCGTCTGGCTCCAGACGAATCTTGAGAGGCGGAGGTTCCTGTCTCCTTCGCCGCCTGAAAAGCTTTCTGAAAGACGCGATTGCAATACACGACCAGTAAGTGGCGCGAGCACTGACGTCGCGCATGGTGGTTTGTCCGATCAACAAGAATCACCTTAACCGGCGCTTTACGAAGAGCCTTGGCCGCGGCCAGTCCGCCGAAGCCCCCACCCACAATCACCACGCGGGCTGCGCGCGCTTTCCAGGCGTCAGTTTTCGCCATCGAGATGTAATTAGACTGCGACAATGTTCGGTTTTGCTTTTCTATTTCCTTCTCAAGCTTCTCAGCGCCCAAATCTCAAAGAATCTTGGTTTTATGGCGTCGCTTGACGTCGAAGAGTGCCCGTCCCGGTTCGGCCCGGTAACCGCGGAACTGACCGCGGACGAGGTTCTGCGGGTCCAGCGGCGGCATCGCCTTGAGAACCTTCACCTTCTCGTCACGAATGGATTCGCTGTCGTTCCGGACTGGCGGCTCCATGGCGAGTTTGGCCTGTGCCTGGAAGAGGTGATTCTGGATTACGTCGCGGATGGTGCCGGTTTGGTCGTAGAAGGCGCCGCGCCCCTGCACGCCGAAATCCTCCGCCATTGTGATCTGGATGCTCTCGACGAACTCGCGGTTCCAGTAGGGCTCGGTAAAGTTGTTGGCCAACCGGAAGAACAGCATGTTCTGCACGGGTCGCTTGCGTTCTTCTCAATCTGCTGGGTTTTCTCTTTAGCGCTGGGCAGGGCCTTCTCACGCCCGCGGGCTTTCCTTCTCCCACAATCGAAAGCCTCCGAGGAAGGCGTTGGCGTTTTCGCCGGCCCGGCAACCCTTGGGAAGCCTTTTCAGCCGTTTGACGTTGCCTCCACCCAGCACCACTTCGTCGGGTTCGAGCGCGGCGACGAGACGTTCCACCACGTCCGCGACGTGCTGCCGCCATTTCTTCTTGCCGTGCTTCTCCAGTCCGCGCAGGCCCACGTAATCCTCGTAGGTTGCCCTCTTGTAAGGCAGGTGGCCCAACTCCATCGGCTCGACGTTGCCATCCGCAATCAGGGTGGAGCCAAGACCCGTGCCCAGCCCGAGGAATAGCATCTTGCCGCCCTTGTAGCTCCCAAGCGCCTGCATCGCGGCATCGTTGACGACCTTGACGGGACTCTTGAACGCAGCTTCGAAGTCAAACCCGACCCAACCCTTAGCGAGGTTGTGTGGTTCGGCGACGGGCCGATTGCGGAGCACGGGTCCAGGATAGCCAATCGACACCGCGTCATACTTCCAGTCCCCGGTGAGTTTCTGCACTCCGGCGACCATCATCGCGGGCGTCAAAGTCGACCCGGACTCGAACTCGCGGCGCTCTTTCTGGCCCGTTGCCAGAATCTTGACGTGGGTTCCTCCGATATCAATAGCCAGCACATTCATGGTGGATCCTCCTGTTTTTCGAATTACTTGAGCGCGGCGTTCTTGGACGCGATGACCGCCATGAGTTCGTTCTAGGAATCGACAAAACGACTTGGCGGCCAGGCCATGGACGTTCTGGGGTGGCTTTCATGGCTTAATTCCTTCGTAACGTGTTCAAGTGTTGCCGCCCATCAAAGTGCGTCCGACTAGCAAACGAGATAGATCAGACAATAGCAAGTCGCTGATGCGCTCGACGGTCACGTCCGCCGCGCGGGGATAGGCGGCCACGACTTTTTTCGGGTCCTTCGCGAACTGTCCCTGCCGCGGGAATACCCTGGTTACGCGGTTTCCCAGGCCTTCGTCAGCTGGAAGAATTCCTCCTGAATTGCCCAGAAGCGGTCCCGCAACTCCGACCGAATTCGCGCTCGATGCAGGACAGGGGTTGGAATTATTGTGAATCATTCGAAATCTGGGTGGGTTTCAGCCGTTGCTCCCCATGCGCTTGCACGGTCCACTTTTTTTGGTTAGCGCCCTCACCCCATACGCGGCTATTGGTGGGCAGCCTTTTCAAAAGCCATCCTGATAGGTATCGCATATTCGCTTCCAAAATAGTCCCATGGCACACTTCCACCATACTTGCGACTCCTCTCGCGAACTCTTTCCGCAGCTTCCTTCTTTGACGGAACATTCTTCATCAAAATAAGGGCTTCCTCGACGAGCCCCTTGTAACGAAATTGCCCGAGCGTGAAGAGCGGAAACTTCGCCTGTTGGCTGCGTCCAAGTCCAGCGTCGCTTTTGCGATCGCCCGTCCCGAATTAGAGAAACGCGTCGGTACTGCACCGAACAGCGGTGTCGAATTGAGTGTGGCTCACCTTTCATCGAGCTCCAATACCCTTTTTTGCCTAACGCAACCGGGGCAAACGGCTCGAACCTGTTACCCGCACTATCTGTGCGATAACGCAAGATCCTTCGGAGAAATTTTCGAATTCCTGAAATGTTGCTCTTCGAAAGCTTGAGAAAGAAATGATGAACAACGCCACGACTATGAAAGCGAGCACAGTCATTGATTACATTGTTCAGCGCCTTGCTGATGAAGGCATCACTGAATGCTTCGGCGCATCACCGCAATCGCTAACTGGCATTATCCAGAATTAGCCATGAGTCGTAGTCTGGGTCGTAGGAATAATATGCAAGTTGCGCTGATGATCCCTTGCTATATCGATCTTCTCTATCCGGAAGTCGGCATCGCGACCCTGGAGCTTCTGGAGAAGCTGAACGTGGATGTCGTTTATCCCCCAGACCAGACATGCTGCGGTCAGCCGATGGCCAATAGCGGATGTTATGAAGAAGCACGGGCAACCGAAGAACTCTTCATCAAAAACTTCTCCGCGTTTGATCTCATCGTGACTCCCTCCGGCAGCTGCACCCATCATCTGCGGAGTAAATTCACCGCTGCGCCCGACTCGCCGGAGCGACGAAAGGTCTCCGCCAGTGTCTACGATCTGGTGGAATTTCTGCATGACATTCTGAAAGTGCAGGAGTTCCCGGGAACGGAGTTCAAACACAAAGTGGCCTTGCACACCAGCTGTTCTGCGATCCGCGGCCTCGGCCTGGCATCGATGAGCGAACGCGTTCACGATCCCAAGTTCTCCAAGCCGAAACAACTGCTGGAGCGTGTTCCGGGAATTGAGTTCGTCGATTTCGAAAGGCCGGACGAATGCTGCGGCTTTGGCGGGACTTTCTCGGCCACGGAGGAAGCGGTGTCCGCCCAAATGGGATATGACAAGGTCGGATACATGAGCAAGGCTGGTGCTGAGTATCTCGTCTCATCGGACATGTCATGTCTCATGCATCTGCAAGGGTGCTCAAGTCGCCTCGGCACAGGTCTGAACGTTCTCCATATCGCCCAAATCCTAAACGGAGTCACACAATGAGCGCTGCTATCGATCAGGCAAAAAACGCAGCCGTGTTCATCGGCGACCAAACCCACGAGAAACACCTCGACCAGTTTGCTGTGGATGATGCGCGTCAAGCGCGACCAGGCGGCCAGCCGCGTCCCCGAATGGGAGCAGTTGCGTGATCTGGCCTCGCAAATCAAGGAGCACACGCTTTCCCACCTGGCGCATTATCTGGAAATGTTCGAGAGCCGCGCCAAGGCCAACGGCGTTACCGTCCACTGGGCGCAGGATGCGCACGAGCATAACCAAATCGTCTATCAGCTTTTGAGCGAGAGGAAAATCAACGAGCTGATCAAATCCAAATCGATGTTGACGGAGGAATGCGATACCCGGCGCTTTCTTGGGGAGCGCGGCATTCTCGTCTCCGAGACCGATCTTGGCGAACGCATTCAACAGCTCGACGATCAACCGCCCAGCCATATCGTGGGTCCTTCCTGGCACAAGACACAGCAAGATGTTGCCAATGTCTTTGCTAAAGCCTTTGGCTCCGATAAAGAAAACACGGATCCTGTTTACCTGGCGCACGTGATGCGCGAGAACACCCGGCCCTTGATCGAAAGGGCCAAGGCAGGGATGACAGGATGCAATTTCGCCGTGGCGGAAACAGGTGCCATTGTGACGGTGACGAATGAAGGCAATGCCGATCTTTCCGCCAACGTGCCTGAACTCCGAATCTGTTCAGTGGGGATTGAAAAAATTATTCCCAGGACCGAGGATCTGGCTGTCTTCATTCGCCTGCTGACGCGTAGCGCCACGGGCAATACCATCACTCAGTACACCTCGCACTTTCGTGCGCCGCGTCAAAACGGCGAGATGCACATCATCTTGGTCGATAACGGACGCTCTTCCCGCCTGGGCATGGAGAAGTTCTGGCCGTCACTCAAGTGCATTCGTTGCGCTGCCTGCATGAACACGTGTCCGGTCTACCGTCGCAGTGGCGGGCTCAGCTACGGCTCGACCTACATGGGCCCCATCGGAATCATCTTGATGCCGACCTTCGACGTTCGGCGTTACAGCGAACTCCCGTATGCATCCACCTTGAACGGCAGTTGCACCAATGTCTGTCCGGTAAAAATTAATATTCACGAGCAGATCTACGCCTGGCGCGAGGTGATGGAGGAAAAGGACCAAATCAACCTCGTCAAGAAAAGCGCCATGATCGTGGCTGGCAAAGTGTTGAGCAATCCCATCCTCTATCGCATGGCTGGCGCCACCCTGGAACCGACCCTGAAGGTCCTGCCCCACTTCGCGATCTACAATCAACTCAACGCGTGGGGGCTGAAGCGGGATATCCCTCGACCGACGCAAGGACCCTTCCATGACTGGTACAAGAAGCATCGGAGCAAACAAAACGGAAAGGAGATAAGCGTATGAGTTTTCGAGACACCATTCTGCAAAATGTTCGCAAAAACCAGCCGACTGCGCGCGAATTGCCCGTGGTTCCGAGGTTTCATTCCGGGCAGCCGGTCGATCTCAAAGAGAAGTTTACGGCAGCGCTGAAAGAGCTCTACGGGGAAGTCATTCCCGAGCCTCCGGCCGATTTTAATGCCTTCCTGAAGGAGCGATTCCCCGACTCGAAAACGATCTGCTCCGCGGTTCCGGAATATACCGGCAACAGCAAGCCCGAGGACTTTCCCCGGTGGTCCGAGGCCAGCAAGATCGACGTCACGGTCGTGCGTTCTCCACTCGGCGTGGCGGAAACCGGTTCCGTCCTGTTTTCAGAGGACGAATTCCGCGTTAATACCATCGGCTTCCTGGCTCACGACATCGTGATCCTGCTCGATCCTACGGTCATCGTGGAAAACATCCACGACGCCTACACCCATCCTCATTTTCAGGACAAAGCCTACAGCCTGCTGATGTCCGGGCCTTCCGGCTCGGCAGACATTGGCGGAGTCACGGTCCATCCGGCTCAAGGGGTCATGACCCTTACCGTCATATTTTGGCCGCGAATTTTTGATCAGAAAAACTAAAGACACGAACGTCCTGCTTCCTTCCGAACTTATTTCACATACATGACGTACGTGTCACCGTCCGCGGGCACCGATTTGAAGAAGTCGCCACCGACGGCGGTGGCCCGCTGCACCACGCCGTGTTCCTCGAACAGCGCCGGCGCGCCAGCGACAACCTGCGGCGAGTCGTACACGACGCCCTTGAGGTTCGCGTGCTTCTTCAGGATCGACGCGATCAGCCCGCCGTGCCCACCGCCGACGTCGACGATCGTGCCGCAGCCCGAGAAGTCTCGTAGACCCAAGGGATAACTGCAAAGAACACTGCGACTGGCAACATCGCCATTTTCATCCCGCCCTCCTCTCTTTTCGAACACCCCGCTTGCGATGAATACAACATCGGCTTCGACTTGGTTTGCGTTTAGGAACCCGGTATTTTGCCGTCTCTGGCTCGCTAGCGCCTTGTCGGGAACATTCGTCTCGGCACAAGACATTGCTGCAACCTGGTTGATGCATAATTTCGGTGCTTCCGCCTTTGCGCTCTCCCTGATGGCTTCTTCTGCAGCGGCTCCGTTTTTCATATTCACACTGCCAGCCGGGGCGGTTGCCGACATCATGAACCGGCGCGCTCTGGTCGTGAGTGCCCTTTTGTGGCAGGGAGGCTGCTGGGCAGTCCTCGCGGTCGGCGCCTGGACGCGAGTGATTGACCCGATTTCCATTCTGATTTGCATCTTCGCCTTAGGGATCGGGCTGGCTTTTGGCGCCCCGGTTTTGGGAGCCATAGTGCCGGACATCGTCAGCAAGGATGAGCTGCCCTCAGCGATCACGCTGGGTGGAGTGCAACTGAACGTGTCTGGAATTGTGGGTCCCGCTCTGGGAGGTTTGCTGCTGCCTCGCTTTGGTGCACCGATTCTGATCTCGATCAATGCGTTGATGTTTCTTGTCGTTGTTTTTTCCGTGTTGCAATGGAGGCCGCGGCAAGCAGAATCGACCACGCTCCGCGAAAACTTTACGGAATCGTTCATCAGCTCGTTGCGCTACGCCCGTCATTCGCAGCGCATGAAGATCATTCTGCTTCGAAATCTGCTCTTCTCGCTTGTTATTTCGATCATACCCGCACTCCTGCCTGTCGTCGTGCTCAAAGAGATGAATCTCTCCGCTTCCCATCTCGGCGTTGTCTTTACATGCGTTGGCGTCGGGTCATTAGCAGGAGCAGTATTCGCGCTTCCCTATCTAAGGCAGAAAACGTCCTCGAATGCGATCACCTCGATCTCCATGACGATAATGGTTGCCGTTCTGCCCACCTTAGCCTTTATGCGTCAGGTGCCGACCTTAATGGTATGCGCGGCCTTCGCCGGCGTGGCTTGGGCGCTGGCGGGGTCCGAGCTCTGGGTGGCCGGCCAGCGCGTGATGCCGGGTTGGGTTCGCGGACGGATGAATTCCTTCCAAATCATGTTGGGGCAAGGCGGCATTGCAATCGGGGCGCTGGTATGGGGCGCAGGGGTGGCACACTCCGGTGCCACGGTAACCTTCGCTCTGGCCGCGGTTCTGGCCCTTGCCGTGTTGGCCCTCGGGCAACGATTTTCAATCGACTTCGCTGCCGAGGCGAGTGTCGAGGCAGCACCGCTCAATCCGCTGCATGACTTCCCCATGTCGCCTCAACAGGAGGACGGACCGATCACGGTGACGATCGAATACCTGGTCGCCAGCGAAGATCGACAACGATTTTGGACCCTAATGCAGGAAGTTCAAACTATTTTTCGGCGCAACGGCGCCTTCCAATGCCGGCTCGACGAATGTCTTGAGCGGCCCGGCATTTTCCGCCTCGAATACACTGTAACCACATGGGCTGAGCATCTTCGTCAAAATCTGCGAATGACTGTCGACGAGACGCAAGTGTACGACGCCGCGTGGGACTTGCACAACGGAGACTCGGAACCTGTAGTACGGCATTATCTTGCAACTCAGAGACCCATACATCTCCACGGCTATGGCTTCTTTGGACGGACCTTTTCTCACATCTCAAATTTGCCGAGAGCTGCATCGGTAGCTGCCACGTCCGTTCCGGGAGCGTAAATATGCTCTCAGCGGGCTTTGTTCGAAGCTTCCAGCCGTGTCTGTTCGGCCCACCGTGTCGTTCGCATTTAAGCATTGAATAAGGCCGATGAAGGTGCAATGCACACGGGTCTTTTTTTGCCGGTTTGTCTGAAGGGAAGCCCCTTTAATTTCAGAGCTCATCGCGTGTAAAGCTTGGTCGTCTGCCAAGTTTACCCTTTGAGCCGGCGCGGCCTTTTTTCCGCATCGTGAACCAATTCCTTCCAATCGTCCTAATACTCCTTATTGAGCATGTAGGCCACCCGCTGAACCGGCGTCAGATCGAAATCGCTATCACAATCGATGACGCGAATCTCGGCTCCGCCGCAAGCGCGCAATCGGTCGATGATCTCGGCAAAGATGGCTCCCTCGATCGGAGTCTGGAAACACTCCTCAAGCAGAGTGGGGAACTCGCGCTTTACAGACATGCCGTATTGGTCGCGCGCGCGTTGATACCAGCTCATCTGCCCAAGACTGAACCCGGGCTTGTCGGCGAAATAGGCAAGCGTCTCCTGGGTGAGTGCTCGCGGCTCCGCGTCGCAGTAGGCAGGGTCATCCTGTCACGGGAAGAAGACCGCCCTCCAGTCATCGGGTTGCTTCTGCTCTTCAGACGTTTCGAGGGCCATCTTGACGATGTCCCAGAGGTGTCCCTGGCTCAAGGCTGCCGCGCCAGCGGCAGGCGCAGGCAGGCGGCTTCCTGGTCGGTGCGCATCAAAAGCAGATCGCCGCTGAGTGCCGGCGGGTTCCAGGTTTTGCCGGAGAAAACGCGGAAGCGGGTGAGCTCGTTCGGCGCCTCGGGCGTCGGCGCGAGGAGGACGATTTCGCCGTTTTCCGCGGTCACGAGGAGCAAGTCGCCGACGAGCAAAATCTGCCCGTGGCCGTAGCGGCCTTCCTTCCATTTGGGGCTGCCGTCGCGCGCGTCGATGCACGCGAGGATGCCGTCGTTGAGGCCGTAGAAGTAGCCGTCGCGATGGATGAAACTCGACATCTTCACGCGGAACTTGAGCGTCTTCCAGACCCGGTGCGCGCTCAGCTTGCCCGCGTCGTCCTTTTTGATCTCGAGCAACTCTGTCCCGACGCCGTAACTGCTGGAGAAGGCGACGCGATTCGGCCCAACGGGCACTGGCTGGGCGATCTGCGGCTGGCGGACGCCCCATGGATACTCCCAGAGCACGGCACCCGTTTTCGGTTCGTGCGCGGTGATGTTGGTCATGTTGAACATCACGATCTGTGGCACGCCCGCGAGGTTCAGCAGGCAAGGGGAGCTGTAGTTTCCCGGCTGTGAGCCGTCGCGCCAGACGATTTTGCCATCGGCCACGCTGTAAGCGAAGAGCGAGCGCCGATATTTCCCGGAGCTGACGATCACTTTGCCATCCAGCACGAGCGGCGAGCCGGCGTAACCCCACTCGGGCCGGCCGCCTTTCGCGTCTTTGTAAAGATCGCGCTGCCAGACCAGCGCGCCGGTGTCGAGCGTCACGCAGCTCACCATGCCGGTTGCGCCGAGGGTGTAAACGCGGCCGTCGGCAATCGTGGGCGTCGCGCGCGGCCCTTCGCCGGAGTAGGAGCCGTCGAACCGCGCCGCATAGCCGTAGGCCCAGAGCTGTTTGCCGGTGAGAACGTCCAGGCAGGTCACCGTTTCCTGCTCGCCGCGCTGCTCGAGAGTGACCGCGCGGTTGCCGACGATCGCAAAGCCCGACCACGCGGTGCCGATCGGTTGCCGCCAGAGCACTTGCGGCTGCTCTTTCTGCCAGTCGCGCGCCAGCGCCGGACCGTCGCTGATCACGCCGTTGCGCTGCGGACCGAGATACTGCGGAAAATCCGGCCGCCCGCTCTCAGCGAGAGTCGTTCGAGGTTCCGCGGGAGGCGGGGTCGGCGCCGCGTGGCGCCTCCAGCGCAGCTCGAAGATGGGGACGAAATCGCCCGTCACCCCACGCCACCCGAAGGCCGCGCTCAACGCGCCGCCCAGCGCGAGCACAAGGGCGAAGACCGTGAGGCGCATCCGCCACGGCGCGCGCGAGAACAACAGCCACCAGATCGTGAGCATCAGCAGCGCGACCGCGATCAGCACGAAGATGGCGACATTGCGAATCTGGAAATCCACCGACGACCATAGCCGCGCGATGCCGATGGCCACCGCGCTCAGGCCGAGGATCACAATTGCAGGCCACCAACAAATCGGAGGACGGGTTGAGGAGTCATTCATCGCATCCGCTTGGCCGACAGAAATGCGCCGGGCCTGTAGCGCGCGACAACAATCTCCTGGTCGCCGTGCTTTTTGGAGACGCTGATTTCCCCCTCAAGGAGCACAAAAAAATGCTCCGCCCGTTCGCCTGCCTTGACGAGTAATTCGCCTTTGCGCAGCTGCCATCCTTCCGTCTCCTCAATGCACCTTATCCTCATCCTTGAGGTTCGCAAAGAGGGGAACCTTGCGGAGCAGGTTCATCACCGCCTCGCTGTCCGTCATTTGTGCGATGGTAGTCAAAATCGATCCAGGTATTGATGCGCAAACTCGATGGCAATAGAACCCTCGCCCAGTATTTTTCGAGTTCCCGCTCATAGCTCTCAAAGAATGTTACCATGCCTTCCGCCATTTGCAGTCCATACTGATGGCTGGCCGGTAGCGAGGTTTGGCGCAAGAGCTGTTGGAGAGTTCCTGGTTTGTCGCATCGCAGAAGACGCCGCCCGCTGCACCGTGGCCGCTGATGTTGATGTTCTCGGCTGGTCTTGAGATCGACGTCGATCTCTTCCGTAAAGCTCAGACCCGGTCAATCATCTTCGACCTGGTTACCACCACCATGCCTTTGCTTCTCGGTATCTTGTTTGCGCTCGCCTTCGGCTATGCCATGATTCCCGCGATTGAAGGATGGTTTTGTGCCGCGAGTTCGGGATGAAAATTACCCGGTTTCTCAAAACGCTCAGAGTTGCCCAGTGCCTTTTCGAGAATCTGCCTGAGAAAGGAGCCTCGCGGTGGGAAGAATCGCTAACCGCAGAGAAAATGAAAGAATGCCGCTGGGTCACGCCGAAACTGGTCTGCCAGGTCCCATTCGTCGAATGGGCAGATACGGGACACCTACGTCATTGCACCTTCCTCGCCATGCCCCGATGACAAGAAGCCTGGGAGGTGATTCGCGAAACTTGAGCTCCGCCAAACTGGTGATTTTGAAAGTCGGAGTCTTCTCCCAACGATCAACCGAAACAGAAATCTGATACACTTCGCCCTCAGTAGAGCCTGTCCGCAGAATATCAGAGGGAAGTTTGCCCGCGCCCTTCGTCACGAAAACCTAGCAGTAATAGTTCAAGTTTATTAAGAGTCTCATGCTCATCGGGCCCGATCGCTTCAAGGACGACACGCGCGCCGTAATTCAAATTGGCAGTAAGCACTTCCAACAGGCTCGCGGCCGAGAACTTCTCCTCGCCTTTCGGAGGCAACGATTAGGGATCTAACCGATAATCAATTTGAATTTCTAGAGCACCACGACGGTGCCATGTTGAGTTTATCCTTGCGTCCTACGCCAGCGTCACAGGCTGTTTCGAAGAGGCAAAAGAGCTCCTTCGGCGTGCCAAGTAGACTTCGAGACATCTCTTCGCCGACTTCACGGCTCAACTTGAGCGCCTCGTTCCTCGACTGGGTCGCGTTTTCTTATTTGGACGAAGATTGTCGATAAGGCAGTCTTTATGTTTAGCCTGCCATCTTCAAATGTCCCTTCGATCTTGACCGCGAATGCACCGGGTTGAGAAAGAGCAAGGACTGAAAATTCGGCGCAGTTGCCTACAATTCGCGCTGTCCCAGTAAAGCTTAACTTACCAGTGGTATGGTAAATCAAAATGTTAACCGCATCTTTGTCTTTGTCGGGGGAGGTCAACAGGAAATATGCAATAGAATACAACCGAGTCTCTGCACTTCTGATCGCAACGACACCAGGGAATGCCTTCCGATTTCCCAACGTTTTGACACTGTTGTTATCACCAAAATCTCGGTTGAGAAGTATCATCCAGGTGTTCCGACCGCAGCGAGCCTGATACATAGGGTGTTCCGAGAATTCAATTCCGAACTGCTGACCGGCGAGCGATCGAAGACAAAACTCAGCTTCGCAATCGTCCGCTCGCGTTATTCGGAATGCACGAGCCAAATGAAGGTCAAGCTCTAGGTGCTCCCTAGTCTCGGGAACTGGCAATTCACATTCTTCCAAGCCCAGCCGGTGAGCGATAAGGGTTGCAGCAAATTCAGCCTGCATCGCTGCTAACCCTTTTGCGCGTCTCTTGACTGTTGAGATAGCGTCGAAAGCAGCTTTATCACCGATACATCCGAGCGCCTTCATGACTCCAGCAAGGACACTCTCATTATCAATACGGCTATTCCTGATAAGAATTTCGATGGCCGCTGATGTCGCTATCTTGCCCAAGTATATAGCTGCCAGATACCGAATCTCAGGGGATTCGTTCTCGTTTTCTAGCACCGCTTCAAAATCACGGTGTTTGTTAGGAAAATCGGTAGTCTGAAGAATAGCCATGCCTCGCGACCGTGGAAAAGTTGTGTCTTTACCGGCAACGACATCTCGTATTCGCTTAAGGCTGCACCTATCTGTATCCAAATTGATTTCCTCAGAAATCCTCGGCACACAACCAAATGGTGGAACCATTTTGAGGGACATATGTGTTTCTCCTAGTTTTAGGTGTGGCATCCGTCATTTATCGAACAGTGGAGAACCATAACTCCACCTTGACCGCCATAGAGCTTTCCCCCGTTTGGACCTACGGGGAACATTAAGTTATCAGGAAGTTCGTCTTCGTGTTCGAGGCCGAGATAGTGGCCGACTTCATGCGCGATCGCTTGACCGAGTTCGAGACCGAGTTCGACACTGAGATTATTGGTATTGTTTTCGACCCCAATCACACATCCGCTATCATTCTTGGAAGTCTTATCGCATGACCCCGCGGTTGGAGACTGCCCCGCGGCGCCGATAAAAAGACGCGCCAAGAATACGTCTATGCTGGTATTTGGAACGCTAAATTCGTTCCAGAGATCATGTGCCTCGGACCCGCCGTCAATAACCTCATGCTCGGGAGGGATGGAGAACCTTTGAATACGACCAACGCCCACGTTTACAGTAGCGTAGATCCTGCGCATGATTAGTAAGCCAAGGTCAATTTCTCTTTGTTGGGAAACATCGAAGCTTGCTGTTCGAATCAAATTGAGATGGATGTGCTTGCCTTGTAGCAAACGCACTTGCTCCCGTAGTGAAAGCGTTCCCGGAACTTTGGTCTGATAGCCATAGAAATCTCTGATAAGTGAGAATTCGCCAGGCAATCCGATGCACTGTGCGATTGCTCTTAGGGATATCATATTGAAGTGTCAGCTAATTATTGCAAGGCAACCAGGATCGGAATCAACCCTTGGCCTTCTCTCAAAGCACGCAACGCCTTGCCGATCACCGCGCCGAAAGCCTTTAACGGATCGCTTGCCTTCATGGCATGACCGGGCGTGAATGAGGTAGTCAATAGATCGCCGACCTCAACAGGTGCGTATTGAGAATCGACTTTGCAGTAGACTTTGCCAAGCAGCGCAATCGGCTTTCTGTTGGCCAGCGATTGGCGTTTGTCGAGAACGATACCCGGCTTGTAATCGCCTGCGCCCGAGACAACGCCCGCGACACGCTTGTCATAGGCTTGATGACTCCGATGCAATGCTCCTTCTTCGCCGACGACCATGACTGTTCCTGGTTCGATCGAACGGGCGTCTGCGATGTCAAAGTCCTCGGCACAGTCGGCGTTCGCGAGGATGATGTCTTTGCCAACACCAAGCTCGCCACTGACCCAGACATTGCCTTCGAAAAATCCCGCGTGTCCTTGAGCTCCCTCCTTTTTGGCAAAAATGGCCGCTCCGGGACCATTCGGATTGAGATTGTAGGCGGCGATTGCAGCCGATGCGGGCGATTTCGTCTCGGCGTGCACGCCCTCGTGACTCTCGCTAACGCCTTAGACCCCAACGCCCGCGGTGCTCTTTCCTACTGTGCCGGTACCGTTAGCCTTGTGTTCACCCCAGACACCCGCCCCACCAGCGGTGCTTGGAGTTTCGCCGTAGACACCATGCCAAGTCTTGCTCTGACCCCACACACCAGTACCTTTGCTTTCGCCGTAGACGCCCGGCCCAGCGGTGCCAGTATCATTGTCATTAATCCCAACTACGGCACCGTGCACACTGGCATGGCTAATTCCACGTACCGCGTTGAATTGGTTACTTACGCCAACCACCCCTGCCGAGGAGTCACTTTCGCCTGAAGCACCGTAACCACTTTTGCTTACCCCGACCACGCCGGTTGACGAGACACTATGGCCCCAAACACCCTGGCCGGTTTCGCTAATTCCTGAGTACACCACGTCCGTTATTACTTTGACCGATGACAGCAGCCTGGCCAGCGGTATGTTCGCCGAAAACTGCAGCAACATTTGGATCATTTGAGTTACCAACCAAGTTCATTTAAGCTCCTCCTTTAGTTATAGTTGTTGATCACTTGTTGATTTGAAAGCGCGCCGTAACAATTGATTGAATGCCGTGTAGGTGAACTCGGCAAGCCCTATGATTGAGAGCGACGAGTCCTTGACGAGGGAGGCAGCTGGCCGGCCGATGGAGGCAGAGCCGCAACTCGAAGGCACTATAAGGGTTGTGCAGCGATTCAGATTACGACACCAGCGCAGATTCAAAAGGAGGCTAAGTGAGCCTGCAACGAGAAGATTGCATCCATCCATTCGATACCGGATTTATCCCAAAAATTTGTGAGGATCGAGACGCCATCATTGTGACGCGGCGCTCGCCATTGATCTCGGCTGTCAGCAGGACTGGCCCAGGAGAGTATCGCGTATGGGGCGGTTCTTTCATTGGCGGGGCCGGAGCAATGAAGCCACGGCCGAGGAGGCTGCTGAATATTTGAGCTGGAGCCCGCATTGGGCGCACCTGATGCGAATGACCTTAAAAGATGGGCTGGCACGACGTGCATCGCGCCTTGGGGAGGCTATGAGAATGACAAGCAAGTATGATTGGCGCAACCAGAGGCATTGCGCAATGGGCCAGCTCCGATGGCGGCGATCAGCGCGAGCGCGATTCTGCCTCGGGGCCCGCTCGGTGCCGATCCGGTCGATGACAGTCGCTTCGCACCGAAATCAAAGTAATGAGACTCTGCTCCGTTTGACGAGACATTTCGAACGAGGGAATGATAGGAGAGATTCACCGAGGCCGAAGTCGCCGCCCAGCACGATTGCATCTGCTCTTGATGTTTGGTTCCTTGATTTTTCGGAATTGATTCGCTGGATCATGAGTGTCTTTGCTATTTAGAGATTCGGCATTTCCGCCGGGAGAGGACGTTAAGTTGCACTCGAATAGTAGCCCTCATCGTTCAGAGACTCATTACCGGGGGCGGATCGCCCCTACGCCTACCGGTTATCTCCATGTGGGCCATGCGGCGACTTTCTGGAAGGCTCATGAACGAGTCGTGCAGGCCCGAGGGGTTGCGATCCTGCGGATTGAGGATCTCGATCCCAATCGATGCAAGTCGGATTATGCGGATGCGGCCATCGAAGACTTGAGATGGCTTGGAATTGAATGGCATGAGGGGCCGTTTTATCAAAGCCGGCGCAGAGCGTTGTATCTCGAGGCATGGCGAAGGCTGCGCGATGGAGGATTTATCTACCCATGCGCTCGGTCGCGAAGTGACGTTTCGCGGGCTGCCATTGCTCCCCATGAGGAGGATCCTGTTTTTCCGGTCCAATGGCGCACTCCGGCTGAGGAGGGAAGGGAATTCCACGAGCCGGAAGGCCGCAATTGGAGATTTCGTGTTCCGGACGGGGAAGTGATTGGCTTTCTTGATGGGAATTGCGGCCATGTCCATCGGACGGCACTGCGGGATTTTGGTGATTTCCTGGTCTGGAATCGGGACAACATTCCCGCCTACGAACTGGCCGTGGTTGTGGACGATCTTGCCATGGGCGTCACCGAGATCGTTCGTGGAGAAGATCTCCTGACGTCAACCGTGCGGCAGATCCTCCTTTATCGCGCCCTGAACGCTGCGCCGCCGGCCTTTTTTCACTGTCCGCTTGTCTTGGACGAATACGGCCGTCGCCTGGCGAAGCGTGATGCCTCCCTCAGCTTGCGAGCATTGCGCGGCGGAGGCTACTCGGCTGAGCGGGTGATTGCGCAAGCGAGGGCGCTGACAACAAGATATCCCCTCTCCCAATGAGGGGTTTGCTAGCTGCCCAGTTTGGCCAAACCGTCGCCGGCCCGCGCTGAAGTCTTGAGATGGGCATAAAAGCGCTGCGCAGAACATTCGCCTACCACGGCTATTACTGAGCAGGTGCCAACAACCACTACGAAAAACGGCTCCTTCGCCTCCGCCCGGACGCTTTATTTGCCGTTATTCCGTCCGAATGCCGCTGGATATCGACGGACATCGAGCGGGCGCGAAATATTCCGGCTAAATTAGCCGAAATTCGTCCTTGTTCCTCGTCGTTGTGCTCCTCCTCGTTCTTCGATCGAGGTGCGGTCCCATCCTTCGTCTTTTGCCTCGTTTGTCCTCTGAGAAGCTACTAAGATTTTCTTATGCGTCCCGACAAGTTCACCGCGAAGATGCAAGAGGCCTTCAATTCGTCGCTCGATCTGGCCTCGAAGCGCAATCACTCCGAAATTTCCAACGAGCACTTATTGCTCGCCCTGCTTCAGCAGCTCGAAGGTCTTGTCCGCCCTTTGCTTGAGAGACTGGGCATCCAGCCCGCGGAGCTTGAAAAACAACTTGAATCCGAGCTCTCACGTCGCGCAAGCGTCCACGGTGGCACTTCGCCAAATCTGGGAGCCGACCTCCGCAAGACCATCGACGCTGCCGAGGGCGAGATGGCGAAACTCAAGGACGAATACCTCAGTGCCGAACATTTCCTGCTCGCTCTGCTGGATTCCGGCACCCCCGGCGCCAAATTGCTCAAGAGCGCCGGCATTACCCGGGACAAGCTCATGCAGACCCTTCAGGGTATCCGCGGCAACCAGCGCGTGACCGATCAAGATCCCGAAGGAAAATATCAGACTCTCGAAAAATACGGCCGCGATCTCACCGAGCTTGCCCGCAAGGGAAAGATAGACCCTGTGATCGGCCGCGACAACGAAATCCGCCGTACGATGCAAGTGCTCTCGCGCCGGACCAAGAATAATCCCGTCCTTATCGGCGAACCCGGCGTTGGCAAGACCGCCATCGTGGAGGGGCTGGCACGGCGCATTGTCGCCGGCGACGTGCCCGAATCGCTCAAGAACAAACGCGTCATCGCGATGGATATCGGCGCCATGATCGCCGGCGCCAAGTTCCGCGGCGAGTTCGAGGATCGGCTGAAGGCATTTCTCAAGGAAGTGACGTCTTCCGAAGGCAAGATCATCCTCTTTATCGACGAACTCCATACCATCGTCGGCGCAGGCGCGGCGGAAGGCTCCGCCGATGCGTCAAACATGCTCAAGCCTCAGCTCGCCCGCGGCGAACTGCGCGCCATCGGCGCAACCACGCTCGATGAATATCGAAAATACATTGAGAAGGACGCCGCCCTCGAACGCCGCTTCCAGCCCATTATGGTCGAGGAGCCGAGTGTCGAAGACACTATTGCCATACTCCGCGGACTCAAGGAACGCTACGAAGTCCATCACGGCGTGCGCATTCAGGACGCCGCCCTCATCGCAGCGGCCACCCTCTCTCACCGTTACATCAGCGATCGCTTCCTGCCCGACAAAGCCGTGGACCTCATCGACGAGGCCGCCTCGCGCCTCAAGATTGAACTCGATTCCATGCCCACGGAAATCGATCAACTTGAACGCCAGATTATGCAGCTCGAAATGGAAAAGCAGGCGCTCAAGAAAGAAAAAGATGCCGCAAGCAAGGAACGTCTCGCCAAGCTCGAGAAAGAGCTTGCCGACATCAAGGAGCAGTCAAGCCGCCTCAAGGCCGAATGGCAGAAGGAAAAGGAAGAAATCACGAAATCTCAAAAGATCGCCGAGCAAATCGAGCAGCTCAAAATGGAGCTCGAGCAAGCCCAGCGAAAAGGAGACCTGCAGCGCGCCTCAGAGATTCAATACGGAAAGCTTCCCGAACTCCAAGGGCAGCTCGAGGCTCTCAAGGCCAAACAGGCCGAAGGTGGCCACACCTTGCTGAAGGAGGAAGTCACCGAAGAGGATATCGCAAAGGTCGTCTCGAGCTGGACGGGCATTCCCGTTTCGCGCCTCCAAGAGGGCGAACGCCAGAAGCTGGTCAGCATGGAGGAAAGGCTCATGGAACGCGTCGTGGGCCAGGAACAGGCCATCAAAGCTGTGTCGAACGCCGTCCGGCGGGCACGCGCGGGGCTTCAGGACGAAAACCGTCCGATTGGCTCGTTCATGTTTCTCGGCCCAACCGGTGTCGGAAAGACCGAGCTTTCCAAGGCGCTCGCCGAATTCTTATTCGACGACGAACGCGCCATCATCCGGATCGACATGAGCGAATACATGGAGAAACACACCGTGGCCAGACTCATCGGCGCGCCGCCCGGCTACGTTGGCTACGAGGAAGGTGGTCAGCTTAGCGAAGCCGTTCGTCGCAAACCCTACTCAGTCGTTCTTTTTGACGAGGTCGAGAAAGCTCACCACGACGTGTTCAATGTTCTGCTTCAGGTGCTCGACGATGGACGGATCACGGATGGTCAAGGGCGTACGGTCGATTTCAAGAACACCGTCATTATCCTCACCTCGAATATCGGCAGCCAATACATTATGGAGGATTTGTCGAAAGATGAGCGGGACCGTCGCGTGACCGAGGCGTTGCGCGGCCATTTCCGGCCGGAGTTTCTCAACCGCATCGACGAAATCATCATCTTTGACCGCCTCGATGATCGCCAGATCACCAGGATCGTAGGCATCCAGCTTGGGCGGCTGGTGGAGCGCCTCGCCGGCAAAAACATCACCCTGCAATTGACCGAAGCTGCAAAAAAGTTCCTTGCCAAGGAAGGCTACGACCCGGCCTACGGTGCCCGCCCGCTCAAGCGCGTCATTCAAAGAGAAATCCTCGACCCCCTAAGTCTGGAAATCTTGGACGGAAAATTCCAAGAAGGCGACCGTATCACGGTGGACGCAGCTGGAGATCATCTCGTTTTCAACAAAGGATAAACGCCTTCCATCAGAGCTTGCGTGACCTATTCCGACGGCGACTTGCCCTGCGCCTCAAACCAGATTCTAAGGAACTGCAAATCACCACGGTCTTTCTCGCGGTGCGTTCGGCTTTTCAACCGCCAAAGCAGTTCCGGGCTGGCAAAGGGAATGGACACGCCGTCCAAGTCATGAATCACCACACTTTTTGACGCTTCGGAGTAGTCAATCCCTAAAGCCCTCGCCATAAGGTCAACCAGAATCTCGTCGGCGACTCGCACAACGACATACTCCGAGACATCCCCCGGCTCGAGTTCTTTCACGCATTGGTCAGGCAGGATTTCGAGCGCTTTGAACACTTTCGCTTCGTTCTCCAAATTGGCATCAATCAAGA
The DNA here is from genome assembly GCA_963708595.1 of uncultured Verrucomicrobiae bacterium. Taxonomy (GTDB): domain Bacteria; phylum Verrucomicrobiota; class Verrucomicrobiia; order Chthoniobacterales; family Terrimicrobiaceae; genus DASTFP01. The sequence goes on along the minus strand of CAVPTR010000020.1, from coordinate 19,176 downwards.
GGTCCACATGTCCCGTCGTGCGCGCATAGCCCGCCGCGATGATTGCAAACCCGCCGATGACGAGATAGCGCGCGCTCCGCTCATTCGCCTCCCGACACAAGTTCACAAGATCCGGGCGCTCCGGCGCCCGGGAAGTCAAATCGCCCGTTTCCGGGTTAAGCGGTCCATCAACCATTGGTCGGCCTCCTCATGCGAGCGAAAGCGATACACTCCCCGCGGAATCGGCAGACGAGCTATTTGGTTCAGAGCGCGTTGCAATCCCAAAGCGTAGCTCAATGGATCCCTCGGCGCCGTCCTTCGCCCGACTGTTTTTCCCACCGGATCGTCCAAATTGATGATCGGCTCCATGCCTAGAGCTCATCAGGGGCGAAACGAGCCCGCAAGCACGGTGGAGCATAGCTTTATCTGTTGGCCCAAACAAAGTTGGAATCTCTTGACCTCGTTGGGAAATTGGGGCGAAGTGCTCAGCTTGCTTTGCCGCCTATCCAAGTTGCTTCGAATCGTCGGCCTGCCGCTGATGGGTGCAGCTTTCTTTTCCCTAACCGGTGGACATTGGGTGGTCCTCCAGACAGTCGCATGGGCGCAGATGTTGCACGATTACTCAAGGACCGCGCCGATCGCTGAGGCCATCGAAAGGACTTTTAGCGGCGACTATCCGTGCACAATGTGCATCAAGATCGGCGAGGGGCAACAGAAGGAAGGGAAGGCTCCTGCAACCGTGAAGTTGGATAAGAAAACCGAAGTCTTTCTCCCGTCGACGCAAGATTTGCCCGGAAAGCCGAAAGGCACGGATTTTTCCTATACGCCTTTGTCCGAAATGGCCCTCGCTAAGCGATGCGAAGCTCCGCCTGCACCCATTCCCATCCTCGCCTGAGCCCGTAGAGTCGCCGAGGCGTTTGCCGCTACTCGCATCGCTTGCGGGCGGGCAGCAACCGCCTGAGGACTTTTCTCCTATCCGGAGACCTTTTCAACCCTTGCCGGCGAGGTGCCCAATCTGCCGCGTCGGTGCGGGTCCACGCTCTCAAGCAGGGCCGCATCGCAGAGTTCGGCCTCTGCATCCTTATCAACAACATGAAAAATCTACTAATATTTTTGACCGCTTCCTTTCTTGGGATGAATTCCGCCTTTTCTCACGGCATCGGCGGACACCTCTATAGAGCGGAAGACGGACGCGACGTCTCACAAGAACAGCAGACTTCTGGCAAATCTTTCGAGCAACCGCCCATTGAGCAGGATGTTCGTTGGTGGGGCGCCAGCCTGTCTACCGGATGGACAAGCCGGGAAATTCACTATGGTGTCGACGAGACCGGAAATTACGGCGCGTACACGACCGAGCTCGCATTCCGGATACAGAATTTCACTCTCAGCGTCTGGTCCGGCTTTGGAACGGGCAATGACTATCAGGAATGGGATTTCACGGTGGCTTACTCGCTGGAGGCGGGACCGGTCTTTTTCACTCCGGGTTACAACTTCCGGTATCAGCCGGGTATCATTGAGCAGGACCATGCTGAGCCGGCGCATGAAGATCACGAACATCACGAAGAAGGCGGACATAGTCATGCAGAGGCAGGCCACTCACACAATACTTACGGTAACGAGCTCTTTTTCATCTTGGGCACAACGGCCGTTCCGTATGTGACCCCAAGCATGCTGTTTGTGTGGGATCTCTACAACACGCCCGGCGCGTATATGGAGCTCCGTCTCGACGGAGCTGTTCGGCTGTATCGCGACGTCCTTAAGCTGCAGCCCTATGCATTGCTGGGCCTGAACTTCGGCTACAACACTCGAGCCTACTACGGCTGGAACAACTTTCAGTTTGGTCTCAAAGTCACCTGGGAAATCAACCGCATTGTTTCAATCTTTGGCGGCGTCAACTATAGCGTGGCCCTGACTGCGTTGAGAGAAATCGACCAAGGCAGCGAGGTGTGGGCAAGTGCGGGAGTGACCTTTACCTACTAGTGTTATGTCACGGAATTACATGACATAAGTGAGCGACCTTGAGCGAGCTTGAGTGGGTTGGAATGAAGTGCAGATGCCAGCGAGGTCTTGCTTTGAGCCAGCGCGCAACCTCAGCAGTCTTGTACGTGGCGTAATTATCCAGGATGAGGTGCACATCGAAATGGCAAGCACCTCGCGCTCAATCTGACGCAGAAAGCTCACAAATTTCTGGGACACTACACGAGCAAATGCTGAAAGTCATCTCGAGGGCTCCTCGCACACTTCGCGGATGGCGCGCCGAATCGCATCGATCGCGCGTTCAAGTTGCTCCTGTGTTGTGCAGAGGGGCGGCATGAGGACAATTGTGTCGAAGATTGGCCGAGTGAGCAATCCGTGCTTGCGAGCGGCGACGCACACCCGGGCACCCATTTGATTCTGCCACGGGAAGGGTTTTCCAGAATCTTTCTGGAGTTCGACTCCTGCAATGTAGCCGCATTGGCGGATGTCGCTGACGTTGGGGAGGGCTCGCAGGTTGTCCAGCAATTCGCGCAGGAGCGAGATTTTTCCCCTCAGGGATTCTAGTGTGTCTTCCTCTTGGAAAATATTCAGACTCGCGAGGGCCGCGACGCAGCCGAGCGGGTTCCCGCAGTAGCTGTGACCGTAGAAGAAGGTTTTCATCTCATGGTATTCGCCGAGAAAGGCGTCAAACACGCGCTCGGTGGTTAGCGTGGCGGCGAGCGGCAGACAGCCGCCGCTAAGGCCCTTGGCCAGGCAGAGAAAATCGGGCAGGACGCTCTCGTGTTCGCAAGCGAACAGGCGCCCTGTTCGTCCGAACGCAGTCAACACTTCATCGAAGATGAGAAGCACATTGTGCGTGTCGCACCACGCGCGCAGGGCCTTGAGCACGCCTTTTGGCCAGAGGCGAATCCCTGCCGCGCCTTGGACGAGAGGCTCGATGATCACGGCGGCAAGCTGGCCGGGGCTAAGCTTTGTGAGGGTCTCGACATCCGCGACACGCTCGACCGGAAAGTGGATTGCGGAGAAACGACTGGTAAACGTTCCAACGCCTCCCAAACTCGCTGCGCCGGTAGTGTCTCCATGGTATGCGTTTTCGAAGGCGACAAAATGCTTCTTCGCCGGCCGGCCGCACAGCTGCCAGTATTGAAGGGTCATTTTCACCGCCACTTCCACGGCTGTTGAGCCGTCGTCGGAGTAAAAGATCCGCGTGAGAGTGCCTGGGGGAAAGCATCCGGCGAGTTTCTCAGCGAGTTCGATGGCTGGGACATTGGTCGAGCCCAGGAACGAGACATGCGCCACTTTATCGAGTTGGGATTTGATGGCCGCATTGATCGCGGGATGGCAATGACCGTGGATGTTTGTCCAAATGGAGGAGTTTCCGTCGATATATTCGCGACCACTGCTGTCCCAAAGGATTGAGCCAGCGCCCTCCACGAGCACGAGCGGGTCGTGCTCTGGCGCGCACCATGCCTTCATTTGCGTAAAGGGATGCCAGAGGTGTCGTTTTTCGGCGGCGATGAGTAGATCAGTTTCCACGTGCGGAAATAATGGAGCGGTTGACACCAGGGGCTCTACAACATTTTCTCTCTGAGGTGCCAGCGCTGGGAAAAATTCTTCTTTATCTCGTCGTGGTCGTGCTTCTAGGCGCCGTATTGGCACCGCCGATTTACTGGATGTTGCACGACGCCGTAGATTTTCCATTTCATCGCTACCTCAGTCGTGTGACGCAGGTGACGGCCTTTATCCTGCTCGGTCCGCTCCTGTTCTGGCTCGGGATTCGCAGCACGCGCGAGTTCGGCCTGGAGCGAAATCCCCGTGCTGCTCGGGACGCGTTGACGGGATTGTCTCTTGCGCTGGCGCCGGGAGCCTTGTTCGGAGCCGTTTTTCTCATGCTCGACGTGTATCGAGTCAAACAGGACTTGATTCCTTTCCTGCTGTTGCGCATCGCGTTGACGGCGGGATTTGTCGCTGTGGTCGAGGAATTTCTCTTTCGCGGTGTCCTGCTCGGTCTTGCGGTTAAGTCATTCGGCCGGTGGCCGGCGGCGTTTGGTGTTTCCGCGGTTTTCGCTGGGGTGCATTTTTTGAGGCCAGGCAAGCAGCCCGACTCCTCTATAGAATGGTGGACCGGCTTGGCTCAAATCCTGCGGGTTTTCGATGCCGTTCCGCCACCGCCGCTTTGGATAGCGGGGTTTCTTTCACTCCTGACCGCCGGCATGATCCTTGCATTCGCCACGTTGCGCACACGCTCGCTTTGGTTGTCAATCGGGCTCCATGCCGGATGGATCACCTGCCAGCAGGCATTGCAATGGCTGGCGAAATACCGCGTGAAGCCGCCCGAGGCGCTTCTGCCATGGATTGGGCCGAATGTGGTCAGCGGAGCTGTTCCGACCGGGCTTGTGCCACTGGGCGTCCTCTTATTGACCGGAGCGGGAGTCTGGTTTTATCTGCGGGATGCCTCATCGCGTGGTTCTTGAAACCCTCAGCGGACTGTTTTTTCCTTCGCATTGCGCCGGGTGCGGGGAAGGGATACGATCGGGCTGGTTTTGCAGGACCTGCGCCGATTCGCTCGTGCCTATCAGACCCCCGCGATGCGAGGCCTGTTCGCAACCGTATTCCGGGGCTCTCGATTCCTTCGTTTGTGCAAACTGCCGCGGGAGAGCTTTTCATTTCGTGTGTGCGGTGGCGGTCATGCAGTCGCGGGGAATTTTGCGCGACCTCATCCATCGATTCAAATATGGTGGGGAGGTTTGGGTCGGCGACCCCCTGAGCGATTTTCTCACGCATGGGCTTCGTGACCCCAGATTGAGGGACTGCTCTTTCGACGCTGTTGTGCCCGTGCCCCTGCACCCCTTGCGCAGGCGCGAACGCGAGTTCAACCAAGCTGAAGTCCTGAGTCGTGAGTTGGCACGAAAGAGCAAGCTGGCGTTCTGTGACGCCCTCGAGCGTCTTCGCTACACTGTGACGCAGACGCATTTCGACCGGAGTCGCCGCATGCAGAACTTGCGGGACGCCTTCGGACTTCGCCGGGGTGCCTGCGTGATAGGAAGAGACGTGCTTCTCGTCGATGATGTGCTGACGACAGGTTCAACACTCGATGAGTGTGCCCGTGTGCTCTTGGCGGCAGGCGCGCGATCTGTGCGGGCGCTTACGGTGGCGCGTGGCTGACGGCGTTGGCGTCTGGGCGCCGTGCCCAAACGTTAGTGCTTCAACGAAGCACTGTCCGAAAAAGCTTCAGGTTTTGTTGTTTGGATTTTGCCGCGGCTTCGCCTTGCGCTTCGGGCTGGCTTCCGGCAGGCTGTGAATATCCGGCTATCATCGCTCTTAATCATGGCGATCTTTCGAAAACCCATTCTCAAAACCATAGCAGGCAAGACTCGCGAAATGCCAGAGGGACTCTGGACGAAATGCCCTTCCTGTGGAGAAGTGATTCACAACCTCGCCCTCGCCGAAAACGTGCGTGTTTGTCCGAAATGCGAGCACCACTTTACCATGAGCGCGAGCGAGCGAATTGCCAGCCTCGTCGACACGGACTCTTTCCAAGAGACAAACGCCAACCTCACTTCGGTGGACACCCTGGAATTCAAGGGGGTCGCCACCTATGCGGACCGCTTGAAAAGCTATCAGGAAGCGACCGGCCTCAAGGATGCCGTCATCACGGGAACCGCGAAAATTCAAGGTCATTCCATCGGGCTGGCGGTAATGGATTTTAACTTTCTCGCTGCCACAATGGGATCGGTTGTCGGAGAGAAGATCACTCGCACCATCGAGCTTTCCACAAAGAAGAAATGGCCGATTGTCATCATCAGCGCATCCGGTGGCGCGCGCATGTATGAAGGTATGCTCAGCCTGATGCAGATGGCTAAGACCAGCGGGGCTCTTGCCCTGCACAGCGAGGCCGGACTTCTCTACCTGGCCGTGCTTACCAATCCCACCACGGCCGGCGTCATGGCCAGCTATGCTTCGCTGGGCGACATCATCATCGCCGAGCCCAAAAGTATGATAGGATTTGCGGGTCCCCGCGTCATCAAGGAAACAACCCATCAGGATTTGCCAGAAGGATTTCAGACTGCGGAATTTCTTGAGAAGCACGGTCTGATCGACATGGTCACACCGCGTTCAAAATTGCAGATGGTGATTGGTCAGCTTCTCGACTATCTGACGCCGTCGCGGAGGTGATCTACGAGGAAGCGCTAGCGTGGCTCTATTCCACGCAGCAATTCGGCATCAAGCTCGGGCTTGAGAATATTCGAGGCTTGCTGGAGGCCCTCGGCGATCCGCGGAAGGGTCTGTCCTTTCTTCACGTTGCGGGCACGAACGGCAAAGGCTCCGTTTGCGCGATGTTGGACGCGATCCTCCGAGCCTCGGGTCGCAGGACGGGACTTTACACTTCACCTCATCTCGTCGACTTTCGAGAGCGCATTCGTGTCGATGGTGAGAAAATTCCGCCGCAGGCTGTCGCCCGCGGTTTGACGATTCTTCGCGAAATATCGGCCGGCTGGAGCCATTCACCGACATTCTTCGAAATTGCGACTGCTCTCGCCTTGCGCCATTTCGCCGAGGAACGCTGCGACTTGGTCGTCCTGGAAACCGGCATGGGAGGCGCGCTGGATGCTACAAACGCCGTGGTTCCACTTGTATCGGTCATCACGCCCATTGCCCTGGACCATACGCGATGGCTTGGGGGCACGCTGGCCGAGATCGCGAAAGAAAAGGCGGGAATCATCAAATCTGGCGTGCCTGTCGTCAGTGCCAGGCAGGGGTCCGAGGCTGCCGCGGCGCTGGCCCAGCGTGCGGCAGCTTTGGGGTCATCCCTGGAATTCATCGAAGCACCTCTTGAACGAGCAGAGATTGGATTGGCGGGCGTTCATCAAAAGGAGAATGCGGCGGTGGCGGTGGCCGCCTTGCGGGCAGCTCGCGTGATAGTTCCCGCCGAGGCTGTTGGACAGGGATTGCGCGATGTCCGTTGGCCCGGACGTTTTCAGGTCGTTGACGAACGCATCGTCCTTGACGGCTGTCACAACCCTCACGCCGCCGCGCAGCTCCTTGTCAATTGGAGAGATGCCTATGGCATGGAAAAGGCGACGGTGATTTTCGGAGCTTTGAGCGATAAGGATTATTCCGCCATGCTGAGGGTCCTTGAACCAATCAGCCAGGAGGTCTTCCTTGTCCCCATTTGCAGTGAGCGATCGGCAGCCCCGGAAGCCCTTGCGGCAGCCTGCACAGTCCAGCATCGAATCTTTCAATCGGTAAGGGATGCGCTGGAGGCATCGCAAGGAAGAACCCTCATTACGGGCTCGTTGTTTCTGGTCGGCGAAGCACTGAACGTTCTGGGTGTCGAGCCGTAGAGACGCCCACCTATTGCACGGACGCACGGGTACGTGTATTGCAGGATAAGACGCAATACAGGCTCACTTTTGCGTCGTGGTGGAAAATGTTTGGCTTCGACGTCCCGATGAAAGAGCTTGCGATGATTCTCATGGATACACGCGAATTTTGGGTTTTTTCTCGCTATCTCGTGCCGATTTTAGGTGGATATCAGGCGATCGGCCCCTCTTCGCACGGCGTGTGTTCGAAGAGAGATTCGACTCGGACTTCGAAATCACACAGTCTGCTGGGGCGACTTTCTTTTCGTGGACGGTAAACTCCAACTCAAAATCAACGAAATCTATCTCTCTGTTCAAGGAGAGAGCACTTGGGCAGGCCTGCCGTGCGTTTTCGTGCGACTAACGGGCTGCGATTCACGGTGCAGTTACTGCGACACGGAATACGCGTTTTACGAGGGGGTCAGGAAATCGCTCCATGAGGTGCTTGCCGAGGTGATGGCCTTCGAGTGCTCGCTCATCGAGATCACCGGAGGAGAACCCTTGCTTCAGAAAAATGTTCTTCCGCTTATGACCGGAATTTGCGATGCGGATCGAACGGTGCTCATTGAGACCAGCGGCGCGCATGACATCTCGGGAATCGACCCGCGCGTGCACCGAATCATGGATCTGAAGACGCCTTCAAGTGGCGAGCTCACCAGGAATCTCTATTCGAATATCGCGTTTCTGAACCATCGTGATGAGGTGAAGTTTGTCATTGGATCGCGAGAGGATTACGAGTGGTCACGGGAACAGATCGGGAGCCACGCGCTTGCGGAGCGTGTGAAGGCGGTGCTGCTCAGCCCCGTTTTCGGGCGCATCGAACCACGCCAGATCGTCGAATGGATGCTGGAGGACCGACTGCCAGCGCGGTTTCAACTGCAGATTCACAAATTCATTTGGGAGCCGCGGGCGCGTGGAGTATGAGCCCGGTTAGCGCCCGTTAGTCCATCAGCGATGCGCAAGCGACAGAATAAGTCGCCTGTCCGGCGAGTTTTGCTGATTGGCTCCGCACTGGGTGCGGGGTTTTTTTTGCCGGTACTCTTCTTGCCCGTCAGCCACCGGCCGTTTGTGCATCATTTTTCCGGTAAAATACGTCCATACGATGATGCGGTAAGGGAAATCCGGGCTCTGATCGCCGCCTCACCCGCGGAAATCCGCTCGGAATGTGCTGTTCAGCTTCTTGAGCACGGTCATCCGACAGAACGGGTGTTTGTACTCATGCACGGGCTGTCGAATTGTCCCGCACAGTTTGGCGAGTTTGGACGGCTGCTTTTCGAGCGCGGGCACAATGTCATCATCCCACGCATTCCTTACCATGGTGAGCAGGACCGGCTTGCCACTGCTTGGGGCCGACTCACCGCGGGGGACATGCTCGACTCGGGAAATCAGGCGGTTGATTTGGCGCAAAGCCTCGGCGGCAAGGTTACGGCTGTGGGACTTTCCGTCAATGGCACAACGGTTGCCTGGATGGCCCAGAACCGGAGCGATTTGGATCAGGCCGTTCTCTTCGCTCCCTTCTTGGCTCCGGTTGGTCTGCCTCAGTGGGCAATGATGCCGGTTGAGCGCCTGCTTCTTCGCCTTCCGAACATGTTTTTGTGGTGGGATCGTAGGCTGAGGGAAAATCTCCAAGGACCGCCTTATGCGTATCCGCGCTTTCCTACACGGGTGATCGGCGAGACCATGCTCCTCGGACGGGAAGTCGTACGCGAATCCCGCAGCCAATCACCTCGAAGTGCCTCGATTCTTGTGGTGACTTCGGCCTCGGATACCGCGGCCAACAATCGCTTGACCAGCGAACTGGTAGCAAATTGGCGCCTTCTTCGCCCAAGCGGCATTGAAACCTTCGAATTTCCGGCCGCTGATAATGTTCCCCATGACTTTATCGACCCGAATCAGCCCAATCAAAAAACGGCTATCGTCTACCCGAAAATCATCGAGTTGCTCGAAAGGTAGTTGCAGTAGCCGCTAAGCCTTGCATTTTCCGGCGGTTCCCTGTGAGTCGGAGAAACTGCGGCTAAAGCGTCGGCTCTTCCAGCCAGAGCGAGGTATCCTCGGATGCGATGAGCGACTGGAGGTCGGCTGCGCTGTCGAAGCAAGCGTTAAATTCATCCTGCTGCTCATGTTGGTAGCTAGACCAGCCAATGATGATGAGGGCGGCGCAGGCGGCGGCCGGGATGGCCCAGCGGAGGAGCGCGGCTAGTGAGAACCGCGGTCGTTGTTCTTCACCAATGGCACTCAGCACCTTCCGCGCGAAATAGGGGGAGGCTTCAACGCGCCGAGCACGGCCAAGCAGGTCCCATAAGGCATCGTTCTCCTTAAAATCATCCATAACCAAAGAAACCCTGCTCCTGCGAATAAGTTTCGAGTATCTGACCACCGCAGCGACGCGGCCAACAAGGGAAGAACTCAAGGAAACGACAGGCTTCCAGCTAATGTCGGAATTGACGGACACCGGTGAAAGCCATGGCCAGCCCCCTCTCGTCGGCGACGGCGATCACCTCATCATCACGGATAGAACCGCCAGGCTGGATGACGCACGTAGCACCAGCGTCGGCGGCGGCAATGAGTCCATCCGGGAAAGGGAAGAAGGCGTCACTGCACAGGGCGCTACCCTTGAGCGAGAGGCCGGCCTCCTGGGCTTTCCAAACGGCGATCCGCGAGGAGTCAACACGGGACATTTGGCCCGCGCCGATTCCCAGGGTGCGATCCCTGCCGGCATAAACAATAGCGTTGGATTTGACATGTTTGACGACCTTCCAACCGAATTCCATGGCTTCGATCTCGTCCCTGGTCGGCGGCCGCCGGGTGACGACCTTGTTCTCGAGTTCGACCAGGTTTGCGGAATCTGAGTCTTGCACGAGAACCCCGCCAACAACGGAACGCACGTCGCGGCTACGATCCGGCGGCGGCTTGAGCATTTTCATCAACCGCAGGTTTTTCTTTTTCGAAAGGAGCGAGCGTGCGTCGGAGTTGAATTCCGGACCGATGATCACCTCGCTGAATATTTCTGAAATTGCTTTTGCCAGGGCAAGAGTAATAGGGCGATTGCAGACGATGATTCCGCCGAAGGGTGCCCGCTTATCTGTCGCGAAGGCTTTGTCCCAGGCTTCCCGGAGCTCCGGGTCGGTACCGACGCCGCAAGGGTTCGTGTGTTTGAGGATTGCCGCTGCGGGTTTTGTGAATTCCGAGATGAGTTGGGCCGCGGCACTGATGTCGAGGATGTTGTTGTGTGAAAGCTCCTTGCCTTGAAGCTTTTCAAAGTAGGATCCAAAGTCTCCGTAGAGTTCGGCGTGCTGGTGGGGATTTTCGCCATAGCGGAGCCGCATTTCGAGGGGGAGATCGAGGCGAAAAGCCGCGAAGGCTTCCTGCTCGCGGTTGAGGAAACCGGCGATGGCGCGGTCGTAGGCGGCAGTGGTCGTGAACGCCTTGATTGCGAGACGTTCGCGCAGGCCGCGGCCCGTGCCGCCGTTTCCTTTTTTTATGTCTTCGAGCACGATGGTGTAATCGGCAGGATCGGTGACGACGGTTACGGACTGGAAGTTCTTGGCGGCGCTGCGAATCATCGACGGCCCTCCGACGTCAATTTGCTCAATGGCCTCCGGTAGTGTGATATCGCGGGCGATGGTGGCCTCAAAGGGATAGAGGTTTACGACAACAAGGTCGATGGGAAGGAGGCCATGAGTCTCGGTCTGTTTTTCGTGTTCTTCGTCACCGCGCAGGTAGAGGAGGCCCCCGTGGATCCTCGGATGCAGAGTTTTGACGCGTCCCCCAAGGATTTCGGGGGAGCCTGTGAATTTCGAGACCTCGACCGTGGGGATGCCCTCGGCTTGTAGACTGCGTGCCGTTCCGCCGGTGGAGAGGATTTCGATTCCTAGTTTATGCAGCTCGCGAGCGAAATCGACAATGCCAATCTTATCGGAGACTGAGATCAAGGCGCGTTGGATTCTCATGAGGAGGCGAGCAGTCGTGATGCTGCCGAGAAGAATGGTGGGTGACAAGTGACGAGTGAAAAGTTCTTGCTCATTTGCTGGCCGGGCCCACTCATCGCTGCTGATGCCGTACAAGTATTGGAGCGTGTTTACGACGGGTTTGCAGAACACTTTTGTGTACCGGTGGAACTTTCTGTTGAGGTCCCTCTTCGGTATCATCCCACTGGCGGGGACGGTCTTCATTTGGCGGGCGCTCTTCGAGTCTCGCGGAGAGGATATCCGGGGTTTCGACTTCGGTCAGATAGTCTACTATTTTCTTGTCGTCCTGCTCGTGGACAACCTCGTGACGCCGACGGACGACGAGTGGCAGATCGCTGCGGAAATTCGCGAGGGGCAAATCAACAATTTTCTTTCAAAGCCGATTGATCACCTGGCTTACCGAACAAGTCTCTTTTTGAGTGCTCGCCTGCTCTACACCGCGGTGACGATCCTTCCGGTGATAGGGGTCTTTGCTTGGTTTCATGAATTCATCGTCCTCCCGAGCGATCCCCTCACGTGGCCGCTGTTTCTTGCGTCGCTATTAATGGCGGGGGCCATTCAATTTTTGATAGCTTACGCGCTGGCCATGCTCGCATTCTGGATTCTTGAAATTTCGACCATCGTTTTCATTCTCTACTCTTTTGAATACTATTTGAGCGGCCGGCTGTTCCCGCTCGACGTCATGCCTGACGGGATGCGCGCCGTAATGATGTTCCTGCCGTTTACCTATGAACTCTACTTCCCGGTTGCGGTGCTAATGGAGAAGGTGCGCGGCACGCAGCTGTGGGCCGGGCTTGCCATCCAGGCGGGGTGGGTCATTGCCTGTTTCCTGTTGGCACGTCTGATGTGGCGGGCTGGGTTGCGCCGCTACGAATCGGTAGGGGGGTAGGACGACCTTTTTGATTGTCTTCGCGAAGCGCTCTCCTATCATCACTAGGGGGAGTGTCAAGTGGCTACTCGAAACACGTTCAATTGACCGGGCACCATGAAATATCGCACCAAAGTGATCGTCCTGCTGATGGCGATGGTCTTTGTGACGACAGGAATTTCGGTCGGGGTCTTGTATTGGTATTTCGAACGTCTGATGCGCGACCAAATGGGCAGCCAGATACTAAGCGTCGCGGCAACGACTGCAGCATTTCTCGACGGAGATCTCCACAAGGCCATCAAGGCGCCGGGCGACGAAACATCCTCCGCCTATATCACGCTGCGGGACGCGATTCGGCGGGGGCGCGATGCAAATCGTCGGGATGACTTCTATGTCAAGTATGCCTACACGCTGACTGTGGATCCCGAGAAGACCGACCTGATTAAGTTTGGCATCGATGCCGAGGAAAACACGGAGATAATCGCCGCCGTTGGCGAGGCCTACCGCTCAAAGCTCAACAATCCATTCAATATCGATAAATACCAGTATGATAAGGTTTTCAGTAAGGACGACTGGGGCGAATTTCTTACCGCCAATGCGCCGATCAAGGACAAGCAGGGCAATGTCGTTGCGGCTCTTGGAATTGATGTTGAATCCAGCCAGGTAATCCGCAAAACGGCGAGCATCCTGATGATCGCTCTGCTCACGCTTGGCGCGGCGTTGCTTATCGCTCTTGGAGTCGCAATCATCCTCGCGAATCGTGCGAGCAAGCCGCTATACGAACTGCGCAGAACGGTTGAGGCCATCGGCAGCGGTGATCTCAGTGCTCGCGCGAACGTTCGTTCGAAAGATGAGTTTGGCATGGTCGGAGAGGCAATCAACTCGATGGCGGAGGGGTTGCAGGAGAGACGAACGCTCTTGTCATCGATCGAACGGTACGTTCCGTACCAGGTGGTCGATTCGATTCTTCACTCGCCCGAGTCGCCGACCCTTAAGGGTGAGCGGCGCAAGTTGACCGTGCTTGTTTCCGACTTGCGAGGATTTTGCAAGATCGCCGAGAGCAGGCGACCGGAGGAGGTCGTGACTTTTTTGAATCGCTGTTGCGAGGTGATGAGCGACGTGATCGAGCGCCACGGCGGCACGCTTGATAAATTCGTTGGCGATGGAATGATGGCCACTTTTGGCTCGCCAAATGATGATCCGTATCAGGAAGAGCGTGCAGTCAAGGCCGCGCTCGAGCTTCAGGGAAAAATCAGTGAGTTGTCTGTGAAGTGTGAGGAGGAAAATTGGCCTGTCATCAACGCCGGGATCGGGATCCATTCCGGCTACGCCGTGGTGGGGAGCATGGGATCGAGCCGGCACATGGAGTACACTGCTATTGGGGAGACAGTGAACACCGCGCACTATCTCGAATCGGCTACAAAGCAGTTCCGCGCGAATATTCTCATCAGCCAGTACACTTACAACGCCATCCGTGGGCAGTTCAACGTGAAGCAACTTGGCCAGGTCAATGTCAAAGGCCACGCCGAACCTATGGTCGTTTATTCAGTGGAAGGTCTGCGAGACATGGCGGGCATCACAGGACGCGATGAGTGACAAGATCCGGATTGGCGATTGTCGTTTTGGTAAAGGGGTCTTCGCCCGTTCGATGATTCACAAAGGCGAGGAAATCCTTCGCTTTGCCGGACCTTTGATCAACCTTGAAGAGGCGATGGCCAAAGGCGCGCGCCAGTGTGATCCGCTGCAGATCGGGCCGGGACTTTACGTGGACATCGAGCCGCCGGGGGTGCTCGTCAATCACTCCTGCGCACCGAATGCCGGAATTCGCGACAATGTGAGACTGATGGCCATCACGAATATTGCCGCAGGAAAGGAGATTTTCTATGACTACTCGACTACGATGAATGAAGATCTCTGGACGCTCGCGTGCCTTTGCAGAAGCACCCTCTGCCGCGGGAATGTTGGCGATTTTAAGGACCTGCCCTGGCGCACACGCCGCAAGTATCTGCGCTTGGGGATCGTGCAAGCCTATCTCGCACGTCAATTTACCCGGCCCTTGGACAACAAGCCGGAGTATCAAAATGTGGAGAATGAAATCTGGGTAGCAGCCCGGTAGGGCATGGAAGGCGAACGTGTAGTCGTGCCTTGAAGAGACTAACGGTAAGGGGCTTGTGATTTCGTCGATTTTGGATTCTTGTTTCGCAAATTGGCGGTTTAATCCGCGTCATGTGGATTGTGTATGCTCTTGCAGCGGCGATCATCTGGGGGATCAGCTATGCGGCCAGCGGCAGGGTGATCGAGCGTGGCATGACGCCGCTGGTTTTTTTCTTCCTGTATACTCTTTTCGGCGCGGCTGCTGCCGCGGCAACACTGACCCTTACGGGCAAGACAGGGACTCTATTTTCCGAGTTCCGCGCCTTGGGAGTGGATTGGGTTTGGCTTGTGGTCGCAGTCGTGTCTTCGGCCGCCGGCGGGCTGCTTATTTACATCGCCATCGGGGAGAAGAATGCCACGCTCGCTTCGTTGATCGAAATTTCCTACCCGTTTTTCGTGGCGGTATTTGCGTGGCTTTTTTTTCGTGAAACGCAATTCAGCTGGTCGACCATTCTCGGGGGTGTGTTGATTCTTGGAGGGGTGTGCGTCGTTTTCCTTGGGGAAAGGCATTGAACATTCCCCTGCCTGACAGCTTCAGCCCTGAGAGTATGATCCGCGGACGGCCCTCCGATAATCGAATTCCTTGATTCAATTGCGCTCGAGGGGAGCGATGAGGTGTTTTTCTCTTGCCAGCGGAGGACGGCAAAATAGCCTCCCGAGATCGAATGAGAAGGTGTTTTTTTTCGGCGGCATTTGCCTGGCTAGCCTGGGCAGCCTGCGCCTTGGGACAGTTCGGGAGCTTTGGTGATGTGCCCGTATCGATTACCGCCGATGGCGAGACGAAGTTCGAGGGCGGCGTGGCGGTGGCCGAAGACAATGTCCAGATCCACTACGGTGATTACAGCATCTATTGCGACTACGCGGAGTACAACCCGGACACTCGTGATGTACTGCTTATCGGCAACATCCGTCTCTACACGCCGAGAGAGGTGCTAGTCGGGCAGCGCGCGCTTTTCAATCTTGAGACCAAGCAGATGCGTGCGCTCGAGTTTTCCGGGGCCCATTTTCCGCTACTTTTTCATGCATTTAGCCTGCGCGCTCCTTCGCTGCGCGAATTCCGCGTCAGGGACGCCATCTTCACGACCGACGATTCATCGAAACCCGATTTTCATGTCCGATCGAAAAGCGTCCGCATCTACCCGGACAACAGGGTCATTTTTTCCAGATCCACGGTCTATATTGGTCAGACGCCGATCTTCTGGTTTCCATACATTTTTGCGAGCATCGATAACACCGGTTTCGAATTTTTGCCGGGCTTCTATACGCCCTGGGGGGCTTATTTACTCAGCGCCTACAGCTTTCCAATCGGAACTGGCGACAACATGATCGGAAAGGTGCATGTCGATCTTCGCTCAGAGCTTGGAGCGGCCTTTGGATTCGATACGAAGTTCAAATACGGAAAGGAAGATCGCAGCTACGGCGATTTCATTTCTTACTATGCCTTTGACACGCAGCCTGACCAAGCTTTGGCCGGAGAGCCGCCGGAGAAAGGCGACGAGGGACGTTATCGCGTGACCTTCAAGCATCGGCTGTTTTTGACTGACGACATTTATGCGACGGCGGACGTCAACCTTCTCAGCGACATCGACTTCCTGGAGGACTACTTTCCGGGCGAATTCCGTGTCGATCCGCAGCCCGACACGTTTCTCTCGCTCACGAAATGGGACGAATTCTACACCCTCAATCTGCTCGGACGGTGGCAGATTAATGACTTTCAGGATACCACCGAGCGCCTGCCCGAACTGGTCTTCGATTTTAAGCAGCACCGGTTTTTTGGCCTGCCCGTCTATTATGACGGCGAGTCAAGCGCCGGCCAATACAGGCGCGCCTTTGGAGTAGGACCGGAATTCGCCCAGTTGGACTTTCCTGATTACAATTCCTTCCGCTTTGACACCTTCCACCAGCTTTCCTTCCCGACCCAATTCTTTGGGTGGCTGAACATCACCCCCCGGGCGGGCGTTCGTGCCACTTACTACAGCGAGAGCGGGACCTTCCAGAGCTTTGGTGGTCAGTTCACGGAAATCGATCCGGTCACAGGGCTGGTGCAGGTTGTGGCCACTCCGTCCATTGAAAGTTCGCCTCTCAATTCACCCACCCCGAATCTTGAAAAGGGGGGATCTATCCTTCGGCCCGTGGCTAACTTTGGGTTGGAAATATCTGCCAAAGCCTCCAAGGCCTACGAGCGGATCCAGTCCCGATGGCTCGGACTCGACGGACTTCGCCACGTGGTTCAACCCTATGCAAACTATTCTCTTGTTGGCAATTTCGGTGCGAGCCCCCAGGACATTCTTCAATTCGACCGCGTGGTGCCATCGACCCAGTTGCTCCCAATCGAATTTCCGCAGTTTACCGCCATCGACACGATTGACACTTGGAACATCCTGCGCATTGGAGTGCGCAACCGGCTGCAAACCCGCCGCGATCAGACTACACATCAATGGATGACACTCGACACCTTCATGGATGTGAACTTCGACAATCCCTACTCGGACGCCGACGTGTCCAACCTGTTTAATGTCTATTCCTTCCGTCCGGTCCCCTGGTTTACCGTTACCGTTGCGTCGCAGCTTCCGATTGTCGAAGAGGGATTTACGGAATTTAGCACCGGCTTTAGTGTCATGCCGACTCGCAGTTTCTCTTTTCGGGTCTCCCATCAGTATATCGTCGACAACCCGTTTTTCGCGGACAATAGCCAGGTCGACTTCTATGCGTACTGGCGCATAAACGAGAATTGGGGAGTCAGCCTCTACGAGCAGTACGAATTTGTTTCACAAATTTGGCAGTACCAACGCTACATGATTCATCGTGATCTCTCGAGCTGGGTTGCCTCCATAGGAACCCAGATACGCGAGAGCCAGGGTCAAGACGAGCCAGACATTGGTGTGCTCTTTATTCTGACGCTTAAAGACGCGCCGCAGGTAACTCTGCCGATCTCATTTGACACGGCAACTTCTCCCATTGAGCCTGGAGCCAGCGCAAACTAACTTCGTTACCAATTGACCTTCCATTGCTCGGTTTTTGACGAAGCGCACCGGGAAAAAAGATCGAAGAAATTAGTTCCGCTCCGCTTTTCGTCGCCCGGATACTGATATCCGTAGTTTTCCCCAAACGGATCCACAACGTTGCTGGCATTGGTCATGGACTTGTTGAATTCGAAATAGACCTTTCCTGTACTTGGCATCAGACTGCTTAGTAAGAAGCTATTGCTTGCCGGCGCATTGACTCCGTTGACGTTGGTTCCCTGCGGGTAATCTCCATTGTCGGCCCTATAGTTTTCGAGGGCGACGGTAAGCGCTGCCATCTCGGCCTCCGCGCGCGACGATGCCCCCTTTTTCTGGATGTATCCCGCAGTATTCAAGATTAGGCCAGCGAGGATTGCGATTATCGCAATAACCACCAAGAGCTCGATGAGCGTGAACGCACGCTTCGTCGATGGAAAATGTTCCATAGACCTACGACTGCTGCATGCCGCTGATGATGCTGATCAGAGGCAAGAAGAGAGCGATCACAATGGTTCCTACGACCACGGCGAGAAAGACGATCATGATTGGCTCCAGCAGCGAGGTCAGACCGGACACCGCGTTATCCACTTCGTCATCGTATACTTCTGCGATCTTCAGAAGCATTTCTGGTAGCTGTCCGGTTTCCTCACCGACATCGATCATGCTGATGACCATGGGTGGAAAGACTCCGCTTGCCTCAAGCGGGTGGACAATCGACTCACCTTCCTTCACGCTATCGTGAACTTTCATAATCGCGTTGGCGATTACGGTATTCCCGGCCGTTTCCCGCGTGATATTGAGGGCTTGAAGAATCGGAACGCCGCTTGTGACCAGAGTGCCGAGCGTGCGGCTAAATCGCGAGATGGCGCTCTTGCGGGTAAGGTCGCCAAAGAGAGGCGCTTTCAGTTTTAAAGTGTCAAGAACGAGCGCGCCCTTCGTAGTCTTCCCAATGAATCTAAGGAGGATCGCAATTCCCACGACGGCTCCGATGATTATGAAAACATTGCTTTTCGCCAGGCGCTACTGGCGCTGATGACAAACTGGGTGAGTGGTGGTAACGGCCTTCCGCCAAGCATGTCCGCGAAAATCGCCTGAAACTTCGGCACGATAAACACGAGCAAGAAACCCAGGATCAGAACGGCGATAAGCAGAACGGTGATCGGATAAAACATCGCCGACAGGACTTTGTTTTTGATCTTTTGTGCTTTTTCCTGAAACTCGGCAAGGCGCAGCAGAACCAACTCAAGGACGCCGCCGAGTTCGCCCGCCTTCACCATATTGACGTAGAGCTTGTTAAAAATCCTGGGATGACCGGCGAGGCTTTCGGACAAATGTCCCGCCACCCTGGACGCCTTCGGCCAGACTGACGATCACCCTTCTGAGCAGCGGATCGGGTTCCTGCTTGGCGAGAACAGTCAACCCGCGCAAGAGTGGAAGGCCTGCATCGATCAGTGTGGCAATCTGCCGGGTGAAGATCATGAGCGTTTTTCCCTTGATGGTCTTCCGCTCGAGAAATGGCAAAGAGATGCTGACTTGCTTCTTCGCCGAGGCAGGCTGTTTGGCGGCGGCCCTCACCGCTTTGGCTACCTTTCCACCTTTTCCCTCCTCAGCGATCGCCTTTGGAAAGTAGCCTGCCTGCCTAAGTTGCCCCACTGCGTCATTTTGCGAGTCCGCTTCAATCACACCGGAAGCTTCTTGTCCACGCGAGTCAAGGGCAACGTAGGTGTATCGCGGCATGATAGGGTTTAGGGGCGGAATTAATGTAGGGAAAAAAGTTTAAAATTGGCGGCGTCCCCTGTCGAGCAAAGATTCCTTCAATTCGCGAGAAAGGGATTCTCGCGCCGCTCCGATCCGATGGTGGTAGT
>CAVPTR010000019.1:0-130209 GCA_963708595.1 uncultured Verrucomicrobiae bacterium | reverse complement strand
GGCGTCGCTCCATCAGGGTTGCCCCCATCGTGAAAGTTCTCTATTCGTCGTTATCTGTAGGTGTTCTGGACCGTATCGACTTCCAGTGCGGCTGGTCGTCTTTTAGACCAGTCACCCGTCATAGCCATGGTGGGCCATTACCCCGCCATCTAGCTGATAGGCCGCGAGCTCATCAGGAAGCGCATTGCTGCTTTCGGCTTTTTCTTTAATCAAAGAATGGCCACATGCGGTATCAATTCGCCTTTCGGTCAGCCAATCCCCACTTCCGGCAGATCGCTCACGTGTTACGCACCCGTGCGCCACTGAACCAAGCCTGTATTGCTAGAAACCTGGTCCCGTTCGACTTGCATGTCTTATCCACGCCGCCAGCGTTCGTCTGCGAGCCAGAATGAAACTCTCCGTGGAAACTTCTGCCTGCTAAAAGGCGGAAAGTTCCGGCATTCATTACACTTAACCGCTGTAATTGTGAGAAAACTGCGCAGCCAGGAATAGCCGTCAAATTTAAATTTCGAAACTGACGAAAGAACGCACTATCCAGCATTTGCTGAATGTGTTTGTGCTGAAAACGTTCTGAACGGCGATGCCGGCAAAACCAGAATCAGGCTGTCAAAAAACTCTGCTCAACGGACTACTCGGCACTGCCCGGCGACGACGAAGCCGATGGAATCGACAGGTCATCAGCGCGAACCAGCGAGGTCAGCGCCCGCGAGAACTATTGCCCGCTCCAACTTTGAATGTCGTGCGGGATTGTTAGAATACCAATCCACGGCCTCCGTCAACGGTGTTTGAACTTTGGCGAAAATTTTACCAAAGCGAATCGCTTGACAGCCCGGCCGGTAACGAGGCCCTTTGCGGCGAGTGTGATCGAATTCGGGTGGTTGAGGCTTCGGAAATCGTCCGTCACTTCTCCTCTGCAAACCACTCCGTATGAAAAAATTGACCGGCCGGCTTGTCAATGCGTTCGAGGTATGCGCGCCGAAAAGTCGCGTTGGGCTTGCAGGAGATCGGCGGGGAGGCGTTCGGCGCGGTAGCTGTCATAGTAGCTGAGGGCGGCGCTGAAGGCCGGCACAGCCACGCCGTGTTCGACGGCGGTTTGAACGGCGTAGCGCCAGTGCGACTGCGATTTGCCGATAATATCGCAGAAGTAGGGATCGAGGATCAGGTTCTTCAATTCCAGGGTCGCGACGGTAAGCGGCGGTGATGTGATTGAGGAAGTGTGCGCGGATCATGCATCCGCCGCGCCAGATCGAAGCGATGTCGCCGAAGTTGAGGCCCGAGTTGTAAAGCTTGCCGGCCGCGCCCAGCTGGACGAAACCCTGCGTGTAGCTGATGATTCTGCTTGCAAAGAGTGCGTCGCGAACGGCGTCAATAAGCCCTGCCCGATCACCCGAGAAAGGCTTCGGCGGTGAGGGAGCCGGAACACCTTCGCTTGCCTCGACCCGCTCGTCTTTCAATGCGCTCAAGATCCGGGCCTCGACCGCGCTGCCAATCACCGACAGCGTACGCCACATTTCCACGGCATGACCGACTTTCCATTTCCCAGTTCCCT
Source organism: uncultured Verrucomicrobiae bacterium (assembly GCA_963708595.1). Taxonomy (GTDB): domain Bacteria; phylum Verrucomicrobiota; class Verrucomicrobiia; order Chthoniobacterales; family Terrimicrobiaceae; genus DASTFP01. The sequence goes on along the minus strand of CAVPTR010000019.1, from coordinate 128,660 downwards.
TCTGACCGGCCTTGTCAAGAATGACGTCCACCAGCGGCTGGCCGGTTCGGGGTCCCTCTTGCCAAAGATGTTCGCGGTGATTTCAATCAGAACGAGTTCAGCTGTCCTTTGTTCCAGTCGCTGAAGATCTGCGCAAATTCCTCAGGGCTTGGGTTGACGACGCTCTTGAGAATTGCATAGGCCTCACAGACGGAGCCTGCATATCGCCATATTCGATGCCGTTATGGACCATTTTCACTAGTGCCCGGCGCCATCTGGTCCCATGTGGCGGCAGCACGGCTCGCCCTCGGCCACCGCGGCAATCTTCTGTAGATGGGCGCGAGGGCCTGCGCAGCCTCCTTGGAGCCTCCAGGCATGATGGAAGGGCCCTTGAGCGCGCCCTCCTCGCCGCCGCTCACTCCGACGCCGAAAAAGTGGATGGCCCTTCTCCTTGAGGGCTTTCTCCCGTCCCTGAGTATCGGTCCAAAGGGAATTCCCTCCATCGATGAGAATGTCGCCCGGATCAAGGAGCGGCACTAGCTGGTCGATCACAGCATCCACTGCGCTCCAGCTTGACCATGATCTGGGCCTTGCGTGGCCGCGCAAGGGACCCGACAAATTCTTCAAGGGTCTTGGTGGGCACGATATTCTCGCCCTTGCCGCGTCCCGAGGCGAATTTTTCGGTTACCGCCGTGGTCCGATTGAACACGCTGACTCGAAAGCCTCTACTTTCCATGTAGAGACAAGATTCTCGCCCATGACGGCGAGGCCGATTAATCCGATATCGCTTTGATTCATGAAGTGTGAGGGAATGTGTGAGTCAGAACAGGCGCCGAGACGAGCCAAGGCAACGAACAACTTGCAAAATGAACCTGCCGAACATTAGCTCACGTCGCTGCGTCTCGGATTGACGATCCTTCTCGTCGTCAGCCTTTCTGCGCAGTATCCGGCACATTTCACGATTGCCCTTCTCGTCTTTCTCTTTGCGTCTTTGACGAACTATTTGGACGGCGTCATCGCGCGAAAATGGAACCTGATTACGGATTTTGGAAAACTGATGGATCCGCTGGCGGACAAGGTTCTCACTGCCTCGGCCTTCATCTGTTTGATTCCCTATGAGGCGTTGCCGGCGTGGTCGGTCACAATCATCATCAGCCGGGAATTCCTCATCACGGGACCCGGCTTCTCGCCAGTTCCAAGGGGGTTATCCTTCCGGCGGAGAAGCTCGGAAAGCACAAGACGGCCTGGCAAATGATCACGATCGTTTCTTCCTCGCTCTACTTGCCGTACGAGACTTTGGCCTCGAAACTCACCCATTGTTGATTTTCTTTGGTCTTACGGGGGAGCCTTCCTGGTGACTGTAACTGTTGCCCTGACTCTGTTCTCGAGGGTTCGCGAACCTGTGGAAGAACCGCGTCCTCTTATCCCCTTAGCAGTTCGACGGATTAGGAATAAGCACGTGGCAAAAATCCGAATGCCGCTCGAAAAAACGAAACGGGCCCCGCCGCCAAACTGCTCAAACGGCACTTCGTGCCGGAAAATCGCAGAGAAAGGCGAAAGTTAGCAGCCTTATCCGCAGGGGAGGTCGCTTCTTCACGATGCTCTCTCGGGAAACATCGTTTCTTGATCTCAGTTCATTTTGAATTGAACTTCCATAGTGAAGGCTTCATCGTCGATTCATGCGTGAGCTGACAAGTAACGGTAGCGCGCCGGATGCCGCGCAATTTGCCCTGGAACGGGAATTTGTCGCCATCTTCTCGGATTTGGCGGATCTATTCGGTAATCCTCGCTCTCACGGAGCGATTTATGGCCTTCTCTTTTCCTCGGAGAGGCCGCTTTCGATGGAGGAAATTATCGCGCGGCTCGGAATCAGCAAAGGGTCGGTAAGCCAAGGACTGCGTCAGCTTGAGGAACTTGGCGCGATTTCTCGCGCGAGGGAGGACGGAGAACGCAGCCATATTTACGTCGCGAGAATTGAACTGAAACCACTCCTGGCCGCCTTCCTCGACAAGCGCCTTGGGCCCCGCCTCGCCTCTGGCGCCGGCCGCTTGAAACACGTTGAGGAATTGCTACCCACGCTGCCTTCGAGTTTTCGCCCGACTGCTCGCCTTCGCCTGCAAAAAATCAAAAAGTGGCACAAACGTGCCCACGCTTTCCTGCCCCTGGCTCAAAAGCTGTTGCAGGGCGATTGACTCCGCTCCGCCGCGTGCGCAAAGGCAAGAACCTTCATTCTGCAATGGTCTCCCGAAACGGGGCGACCAAGTGCGGTAGCTTATCTGGACACTGGACCCTCTTTTCGTCGTGACCGGCATCCTCAACTTCGATCCCCACAGTCCCTGCGTTTCCGTTATCATGCCTGTTTATAACGAGGAACAGACGCTTGCCGAAATCATCGAAGCAGTGCTCAAACAGCCTCTGGTGGCCGAGCTGATCTGCGTTGATGACCGCTCAGAAGATGGCGCGGCCGCAGTTTTGGAAAGATGCTCCGGCCGCGACCCGCGCATGAGAGTTCTGCGCCACACCGTCAATCGCGGAAAGGGCGCGGCGTTACGCACGGGTATCGCCGAGGCTACCGCGCCCATCGTGATCATCCAGGATGCGGATCTCGAATACGATCCGGAAGAATACCCAAGATTGATCGCTCCCATCGTGGAAGGCAGAGCCGATGTTGTCTACGGCTCGCGATTCGTGGGGTCCGAGGAACATCGCGTTCTCTACTTCTGGCACTCGATCGGAAACAGGCTCCTCACTCTTGCCTCAAACATGTTCACCAACCTGAACCTCACGGACATGGAAACCTGCTACAAGGCCTTCCGGCGCGAGATCGTTCAGTCCATTAAAATCGAAGAAAACCGGTTCGGTTTCGAGCCGGAGATCACTGCCAAAGTCGCGCGCATGAACGCCCGCATTTACGAAGTGGCGATCTCCTACCACGGCAGGACGTACGCCGAGGGGAAAAAGATCCGCAGCTGGGACGGCTTGAGGGCGATGTGGTGCGTATTGAAATACAATTTGCTCCGATGAAGCCGGTCGAGGAAGCCGAACACACCTTCCGACCTTGACCACCAATTTGCTCGAAACCGACTACGAGCAGCTTATCCGACGTTTGGAGATTCGCGCTGCGCAACCTGGAGCGCTCGTAGTGGACTTCAGCGATACGCAATTCGTCACGCTGCGACAGCGTGACCCGCCTTTGCCGGTCTAACCAGTTGTTTCGAGACATTGACTTGGTCGGCTCATTTCATGGAACTTGCTCTGCGACGGGCTACCTGCAGCCGCCAAGTTTTCTTTCAGACTCAAGAAAAGATCCCTATTGAGAATTTGGAACGCATGAAGACGAGCTCCTCTCCTGAAAGCCTCGTCCCACTCTGCGTTGACCTCGACGGCACGCTTATCCACACCGACATACTCTGGGAGGGCATCAAGTTCTTGCTGAGGCGCAAGCCTTTGACGCTGCTCAGCCTGCTGCCGCTCCTGCGCAATGGCCGCGCGCCTTTCAAGAAGGCCGTTTCTGCAGCATCGACCGTGAATCTCGATTCACTGCCCTGGCGGAAATCGCTGGTCGATTGGTTGCGGTCCGAAGCAGCCGGAGGACGACCTTTATATCTCGTCACGGCAGCGGACGCCGCGTATTCGCGGGCAGTCGCGGCGCGCCTTGGATTCTTCAAGGGCGCCTTGGCAAGCGATGGCGCATTGAATTTGAAGGCAAAAAAGAAGGCGCGCAGGCTTGTTGAGACATTCGGAGAAGCCGGCTTCGATTATATCGGTGATGCTCGCGCAGACATTCCCGTATGGCGCGCAGCGCGCAAAGGAATCTGCGTGAAAGCGCACGCCGGCTTCGTGCGACGGGCCGGGTTAGCCGGGAAGGTCGAAGAGCGATTCACCGACGGATAGCGGAATCCTCGCCCCGCGCCGCGCTGTGAAACATTGTTAGCTTGCAGCTTCGACTCACTCCACCTCGATGGTTTTTCCGCTGAGAGGCGGCATCAGCTTTCTTCCTTGCCAGCGCTGAAAAGCGAAGCATTCACCGCCCCGAAATATGGCTTCCTGCCAGGGGCGGAGATTGCAAACCGGCGACGTGATTCCGGGACGTGAACAGACCCTTGTAATGCTCAAGGACTTCATAGCAAAACTAACTCCGCAAATCTTGAAACCAGGTGTGCGAATTGGGAGGGGAAGCAGACTTATCATGCGAAAAGCGGCGATTCGGCTCCTCCTGGCAATCGCCGGAACGATTCCAGTCGTTTGTCAGGGTGGGGAAGAGGAATTCGGTGCGGCAGTGAAACGAAGTCTGGATCGTTCACGCGTCCTGTACCCCCAATCTGCAGAGCCGGGCTCCGCCCTAAGCCACGCAATACTTGCTCGGATCGACTGGATGCATCGGTACAACCGGGCGATGTTTTCAGACCCCAACTGGCCTTTGCGAGTGACTGCCACGGAAGCTGCTGCGCTGGGAATCCGGCCGGAGCACTCCTCCTCCGCCAAGCCGGCGTTAGGAACCGGTCAGCGATTTCTCGCTGTAGTGACACGCAACTTCAGCACGACAGAGGCTTCTTTTCGCAAGGATCAGCACATTATCCTCGAGTCGGTTCAAGATTATGGCAAGCGCGGAACAACCATCGTCAAGAGCCAGCCCGTCCTGGTGTGGCTGGACAACATAAAAATCCTGAGGGAAATCTCCCCAGACGAAGCTTCGCCGGTGGTCGTAAAAGTGGAGTCGGCCCGTTATGGGATTCCCGGCGAACGAGCTCATAGCGTCACCGGAATGGTTCAATCGCTTATTGCGCCGGACACCGCCGGGCGCTACGGAATTTTTGTCTCGGACGCGCTGCTCACGCCCGTCGCTGCGAGAAAGCTCAATCGGGCGGCCAGTGTCGTCACCGATCCGGTGACAGGACAAAGCGCTGTGCGCACCCCCAATCGGGTTCTGACCGTCACCTACACTCTCAAGGGCCTGACGAGGACAAAGCAGGCGGCGGATGGACAAATATTAGTCCTGGACTAGCGACTTCTTCGTTTCCGGCTAATTGATTAAGAAGATGGAAAATCCCGTCATTGAGGTCCGTGATCTCGTTCGCAAGTTCGGAAACCGAATCGTTCTCAACGGCATCAGCTTCACCGTGGAAAAGGGTGACACCATGATCATCATGGGAAGCTCCGGTTGCGGCAAGAGCACGCTGCTGCGCCACATCATAGGCTCGCTCAGACCGACAAGCGGTTCGATCAAGATCTTCGGAAAGGAAACGACGACTATGCCGGAGAAGGAATTCGACCAGTTTCGGCTCCGCTTCGGCATGAATTTCCAATTCGGCGCCCTGCTTCAGTCCCTTACTGTCGGCGAAAACGTCTCCTTGCCGCTGATCGAAAACAGCCATGTCGCTCCCGACATCGTGGATCTCGTCGTGAAAATGAAGCTCGAGCTGGTCGGGCTCACAGGCTTCGAACATCTCAAGCCGGCCGAACTCAGCGGAGGCATGCGCAAGCGCGTGGGACTGGCCCGCGCCGTGGCGCTCGATCCCGAGTTGCTTTTCAGCGACGAACCAACCTCCGGCCTCGATCCCATCATGACAGCCGTTATCGACCAACTCACGCTCGACCTCACCCGGAAGCTCGACATCACTGCCGTGGTTGTCACCCATGACATGACCAGCGCTTTCCGCATCGGCACCCAGATGATCATGCTCGGCGCCGGCAAGCGCGCGGGAACGATCATTGCAAGCGGCACACCCGACGAAATAACCAAGCACCCCGACCCGGAAGTCCAGCAATTCATTAAAGGCGAAGCCGACGGCCCTGTGCCGCTCAGGCTTTCCTCCCATGACTACATCGAAAGCCTGCTCCGCCATTAGATCGCGAACTCTCCGTCGCGTAAAATCCTCGTAAATGGTTTTTAAGCCCCAGCTGTGAACAACTTGGCTGTTTCCTTTCCTCGAACGGCCGTCTCTTTCTGGCAAAGGAGTCATCCGACCCGCCGTTGGAGGATGGCTCTGGGAATGACTGCCATTGTGATCGCTATTTGGTTGCTGATCGCTCCAAAACCGTGGGTGACCGCTGCGCAGATTCACGGCAAGATGGACACCCTCGACTACGTCCACATCTATGGATGGATCGCGGCCGCTACCAATATCGTTCTGCTCGGAGTGCTCGCCGTCGTCTGCCCGTGGTGGACCAGGAGTCCACAACCCTCAACTCTCAACTCTTCGCGGGACCGCGTTGGCACGGAACGCGACTCACAGCGGCAACTCTCAACTCTCAATTCTCAGGCCCCTCGCTGGTTCTGGCCGCTGGTCGTCGTCCCGATGGTGATGACATTTTTCTACAGTCTGCCGCGCATGAACCACGGGTTCTGGGATGACGAGGAGCTCAACGTGCGCACCACCCTCTACGGGAAATTCAAGCTCAACAAGAAGACCGGCGAAATGGAATTCAAGCGGTTCGACTGGTTGGAGACCGTCTACGGCTACAGCCGAGGCCCTAACAGCCATACATTGTTCAGCATCGCTTCGCGCGCATGCGAGGATGCATGGAATTCCATCGTAAGACCGCGGGGCTTTCCGGTGGTGGAATGGCCGTTTCGCGTTCCCGCGTTAGTCCTCGGCGTGCTGGCGGTGGCCTCGGTGGCGTGGCTGCTCAAGGAATTCGGTCTGCCCGGTGCGGGCGTCACCGCGGCGTTCTTGCTTGCAATTCATCCCTGGCACATCCGCTACGCCAGCGAGGCGCGCGGCTACAGTCTGTTGGTTTTCCTTGTGCCCGTTCTCTTCGTCTTCTGGCGAAGGGCGATGATTACAGGGCGATGGAAATGGTGGGGCGCTTTTGCTGCCACGGAGTTCTCTCTCATCTATTGCTATCCGGGCGCGGTCTTCGTCCTGGTCGTGCTCAACCTCATCACGCTCGCACTCATCGCCACCGGACGAGATTGCGCAAAGCCGCGCACCACGCAGGCCGGGCGGTGGTTTTGTGTGAACGTCCTGGCAGCGATCCTCACGCTCCAGTTGATGTTACCGTTATATCCTCAGGCGAAGCAGTATTTCGATTTCGTCTCGTCGCAAGGCTTTATATCGGGGTGGTCATGGGTTCGCAATACGATCTGCTTCATGATAGGCGGGGCGCCTTGGACAAAGAGTGATGAGCCCTGGGCCGGCTACCCGGAATGGCTGGCGCGCTACGTCGAGAATCCCATCCCCTTCGTGGTCGCGAGCTCGTTGGTGATCGCATTGATCCTTCTCGGAGCGATACATCTCCTCCGACGCGGATGGGCATCCGCCACGTTTGTATTGGTACTGTCTGTTTGTCCGCCGATCACTTTCGTGCTCGCATATTTCAAAAAGTTTCTGCTCTACGAGAACTACGTGATTTATTCGTTGCCCGGAGTAGTCGTTTGCGCGGCCGCAGGGCTGAACCTCGCGGCGTCGCGCGCGCAGAGGCTTCCAAACGGCAAGGTTATCGTGACTGCGACGGCTTCATTCGCCGTCCTGGGCTACTTCCTTTACACAAATTCTTTCCGCCAGTGGATCGTCCAGCATCCCCTTCAACAAATCCGTGAATCAGTCATTTATTGCCGCGGCACGCTCGACCCTTCAAGCGCCGGACAAGAGAGTGTGCGCACCGCCAGCTTCTGCATTCCGCCTTATCTTTACGACGCCCACATGGAACGGCTCGACTCGGCAGGCGCCTTTATCGCCGCATTGAGACGCGCCGACGCGGAGGGTGTGCCTCTGCTTCTCAATGTCGGGATGCCTTGGGCTGCCCGCCAGTACAGCCCCCAAATGTGGTCCCTCTTCACCAACCGCGAACTCTTCGAGGAGCCTGTGCATCTGCGCGGATTCGAGCCCAGTCTCGACAGACTCGTCGCCAAATATAAACGCCACAGTGCCGAAAACTTCGATTTTACCGCCTATAGGAATGAGGAGCGCTAGAGCAAAGTTTTGCCAACAGCCGTGCGATTTGTAACGCGCTGGGAGAGTCGGCGTGAACGCAGACCGTCTGAGCAGCAATCTTAACGGTGTTTCCGTTCTTCAATGGCAGACGACCCGTGGAAAAAAACATCTCCAAGCGCATCCTGATCTCCGCTATGTCCCGGAGCACGGCACCGGGCTCGCTTCGGGGAATCAGAGCGCCGCCCGCCATGTATGCTCGATCGGAGAAAATCTCTCCCCAAGCTTCTACCCCAAGTCGCCCGGCGGCCGGGATCACGCACCCGTTTGGAGACGCAAGAATCCGCATTCCGGGGAAACGCTCCCTGACGAATCCCACGTAGACCGCCGACAGACGACGGTCGCGCTCGACAACATGGTAAAGCGCACCATGGAGCTTGATGTGGGAGATCGCAATTTTCTCCTTGTTTGCCATCAGTTCCAAACCGCCCGCCTGGGATTCAATCAGCGACTTCAAGTCCGAAGGGGAAATAGGCATCTCCTTGCGCCCGAAATTTTCGCGGTCCACGAAGCCTGGATGGGCGCCCGCGTTGACACCAAGCTCGACGCATAGCCGGAGACAAGCACGCATGGTATGCGCGCTTCCTGCATGACCACCACACGCAATGTTCGCGGAGGTGACCCAGCGCAGGACGCGGCGTGTTTTTTTGATGGGCTCGCCCTCGCCGAGGTCACAATTGATGTCTATCATTCGACGAGCTCGAAACGGACGGGGGTACCGGGAGCGCACTGCGTGAACCGTGATATCGCCGAAGGGTCGAGGATGCCGAGTCGCGGATATCCGCCGACGGTGGGGCCGTCCCGAAGTAGAACGATTGGAAGGCCATTTGGGGGAACTTGCACCGTGCCAACAGCCACCGGCGCACTTAACATTCGAAGCCGCACGGATTCCAGGCCGACGCCTTCCAACCGATACCCCGCACGGTCACTTTGCACCGAGACAAGCCAGCTCTCACTCAGAAACCGTACGCGAGCATGCTCGGAGAAAGATTCCCATTCCGGACCGCGCCAAAGACGGAGGACCGGTGCCTCATCGAAGCGCTCCCGTACGAGTTCCGGCACGAAACGAGAGGAAATCCCATCCGACCGCTGGATGTTTTCGCGACGCAATTCACCACCCGCGTGAATGACGTCGCCAAGACCGGCCCGCGGATCAACGCTTGCGCTGCCAAACCAGCGGAATCCGGCAAATCCTCCTTGTACCGCAAGATAAGTCCAAACCCCAGCTCGAAGCGGCCCAAAAGCAATTTCGTGACCAGCCTCGGCGCCAAAATTCCTCCATCGCGGGCATTCGGATTCCACCTCTGCTCCGGTGATGGCAAACTCGGCCGAGCTCAAGACCAGGAATCTGGCTCCAGTGAAAAGAAGCTCGAGGACGGGCGCTCCTTCCTCATTCCCAACCAGAAGATTCGCCTTGCGCGCGGAGTCGGCGTCCATCGCACCTCCAGGTGGAATCCCAAATCGTTTCCATCCGCTTCTTCCCATGTCCTGAATCGAGGCGCCAGCCCCGGGCGCCAGGACATGGAGAACCGGAGCAGCACTCATTTTGCCAATGTCATTTCGAGTCCGGCAGGTCTCCGACGGTCCGAAACGTCACGCGATCACCCTGTCGTAAGAGAAAAGCCTCTTTGCTACCAGCATCGCGCGCCTTCGAGACTGAGAAAATCTCGCTGTCAGTGCGTCCGATCAACCACCATCCGCCCGGCGAGGCAACACTATAGATTCCGGTGTGCTCGCCTCCAATCGCCACCGCACCCGCCGACACCCGAGACCGCGGAGTATCGAGGCGCGGCGCGTGCAATCGGGAATCAAGCGGACCGAGATAAGGAAAGCCCGGAGAAAAACCTATGAGAAATACGCTGTAAGTAGGTAAAGCGTGCAACTCAATGACATCCGGGACTGAAAGCCGATTGCGTCGCGCAAATTCTTCAATGTCAGGGCCGTCATAGCACACAGAAATCTCATGCAAAGGTGCCTCTTCCATGGGCTGAGCCTGAGCGGATTTCAGCAACTCATCCAGCTTGCCCAATTGACTGGAGATCTGCTTCGAATCGCCGAACTCCAAGAGCAACGAGCAGTATGCAGGCGTCACCTCATGCAAGCCTTCCAAAGGGTTTTCTTCCAGGCAACGAAGGAGGCCGCGGCATCGAGCCAACGACTGAGGATCAACTTCTTCTGCGAACCGAATAAGCAAAGCCGCTGGCCCAAACTTGGCAATCTCCACATTGTCCATCACGCAACTCTGTTTCCGACCATTGCCGAAAAAGATACAGCCCGCCGCAACGAATGTTGCGACGGGCTGTTGTTCCCCCCAGAACAATCTTTAATGGCGAAAAGATTAACTGCCGTCATTCATTCCGCAAGCAATTTTTGGAAATTTTTGAGAGCATTGACATAACCAGTTGACTCGCAATCTAATATGGTTTTGAAAATCTTCATGAAACCTCCACAACCACTTGATGAGATAACAATCTCTCGTGTTCGAAGTGAAAGAAACCGCGAACTTTTCCGCCTGCAATCACGCCCGGGAGCCAGCAAATATCGTCCGCCCACATTTCTTCGTAAGGGATGGCGTTCAAAGGGGTCCAAAGGGGGATCGCCTCCGAGGTTTCGACCGGTTCCCCGACAAAGTCCCCCGAAACAAAGACACTGCAATGCAGGCTATAGCCGTCGACGAACTGAAAATGAAGTTCGCCCCGCAATTCCGGGGAAAGAGCCTCGATGCCGAGTTCCTCGCGCGTTTCGCGCACAGCGGCGTGAAGCGATGTCTCCCCTGGCTCAATTCGGCCTCCCGGTCCGTTGATTTTTCCCGCTCCTAGCCCCCGTTTCTTACGAATAAGGAGGATTTGTCCGTCACGGACCACGAAAAGCAGCGTCGCACATTCCTTTGGCTGCCAACTTGCCCAATCAAATTCCATCGCGCAAAAGTGTAGCGAACCGCGAAGGAAAGACAAACACGCGGAGAAAGCTGTCCCGGGAAGCAAGACCTCTGGGGAGGATACCGCCGGAGCTCTCACTCACCGGGCGGCTCCTCCCCGATTAGTCTTTAAACTGCTGCGTCTCCCTGCTCTCCAGTCCGAATTCGCATGGCGGACTCGATGGGGAGAACAAAAACCTTTCCATCACCGTACTTGCCCGTCTTTGCTGACGAGACGATGAGCTCCATCACTCTAGCGGCGTTACTGTCGCCAACGACGACCTCCAACTTTACTTTTGGTAGAAAAGTAATACCGAATGAGCTGCCATGATTAGGCTCGGTTCGGCCTTTTTGTCGTCCAAAGCCCCTGACCTCCGTTACTGCCATACCCCCAATGCCCACCTCGGCCAAGGCCTGTTGAACAGCCTCGAGCTTGAAGGGTTTGATAACGGCTTCGATCTTTTTCATCGACTCTTTTCACGAAGCATTGACCGTGCCAGTCTGCTTAGACCGAGTCCCTTCGAATTGCGGCACCCAAAAAGAGCGGTGAAGGAGGCATCTCTGTATCAATTTGGTTAGCTCTGGAGCGATTGGATTGTCTAAATTTGATCACCATTCTCGCTGCATATTGCTTTTCCTTGCGACTCTGCTCTTGTGTTGGGCGTGGACGGGATTGTTGTGCGGCAACTAAAGGAAGCGCGCAAATGGCTGGTTTTGCAGCACTTCCTTGATTACGCCGTCTGGGGGCTGTTCACCGGGATTGCAGTTCTCGCTGTCAGCCGCGCGACTTCACTGAGCTTTCCAACAGCTGGAGTCTCCTGGCTGCCCGCGATTGTGTGTCCGCTAACTTTGGCGGCCCTCGCCGGGCTCTATCGATGGCGTTCATTCAAATCCGTGGCGCGTGAGCTGGATGCCCGAGCGAAAACCAAGGACCGTTTTGTCACGGCTCTCGCTTTGCCCACGAACGAAACGGGCCCCCTATTTGATGCGGTGCGGCGGGAGACCTCTGCCTTCGCTTCAAACCTCCACGTCGGCGAACACCTCCGCCTAAGCGCGCCTGGGAGGAAGGCGCTCTGGCTCATGCTGCCGCTGGCCGCCTTGGGTCTGCTGGAGGGCTTCCACCAGTGGCGTGCAAACCGCCTCGCTCCCGAGCTTGCGATCGCTCAGAAATTAATCGAACAAGTTCGGCGCGCTGCGGAACTCGAGGCGAAAAAAGACAAAGGGCTTCAGCCAATTGCCGAACGGCTGCAAAGTACCGAGCGTCAATTGACGCTTTCACCCGAGCCATTACGAGAGGCGCTCAGGACTCTTGCTGAGCTGGAGCAAAAACTCACGCCGCAGTCCGAATTGAACGCTGCTGAGACCATCGCGCTCGCTGAGGCCCTTGCTAGGGATCATGCAAGATTGGCCTCGGATCTTCGCTCTGGAAAAAATGCGGATGCGGCAAGAGGCGTCGCGCAATTGGATCCGGAAGAACTTTCGAACGCGTTGGATCAAGCGGCGCGCCATCTGGAGACCAAGCGCCTGCGAGAGCTCGCCGACCAGCCGCCGGCCGCCGCGAAGTTACAGCTTGGCATGATGCTTGACTCTTCGCGCGGGAGCGGGAATGAGACAGCACGCCGGTTCGTTTCGGTATTGCGCGACATCAAGAACGGCACGCAAGATTCGGCCCGCCAGGGAGCTCAAGGCCTGAAAAGTGTGGAAGCAGCACCGGAAAGCGAAAAATCGACGGCATCGGCCGCCGACAATGAGCCGCCCGCAGGAGAACCTGGATCGGAGAACGATCTCGGACGCGGTCACGATCTCTCCGAGGAAGCCGAGCCAGTCATTCCGCATCAGGGCAGCCAGGATTTCGTCGCCGGAGAAATCGGGGAAGGCGCGTCCCTGGTCGAGGTCTTTCACGCCGCCGGGAACGATGATCCGAAAGCGCGACGCGCTTATCATTCCGCTTATCAAACCGCGGCGCCTGCAGCGCTCGATGCCATCAGCCGAGAACAAATCCCAGCCGGTTCCCGCTTGCTCGTGCGGCGGTATTTTGAAGCCATCCGGCCAAAGGAGTAAGAATCGCTCGAAGTTTTCCGGGGACATTCAGGAAATGAATCGATGAGCGAAGACTATGAAAAGCGCGCCGCAGACTTTCGCGAAGCCTTCCAGCGGCTACGCAGTGAGATGGAAAAGGTCCTCGTCGGTCAGGGGGACATCATTCGGAGCGTGCTAGCTGCATTCTTTGCCGAAGGTCACGCGCTCCTGGAGGGTGCACCGGGGCTTGGAAAGACCGCAATCGTTCGCACGCTGGCGGCCGCGGCGGGACTAAGGTTCTCGAGGATTCAATTCACGCCCGACCTGATGCCCTCTGACATCATCGGCACCAACCTCATTGTCGAGGACGAACACGGAGCCAAGCGGTTCCGGTTCGAGCCCGGCCCGGTATTCGCCAATATCCTGCTTGCTGACGAGATCAATCGTGCCACACCAAAGACTCAAAGCGCTCTCCTTGAAGCAATGCAAGAACGACATGTCACCGTCGCCGGAAAACAACATTTGATCCCTCGCCCGTTCCTCGTGCTGGCCACTCAAAACCCAATCGAGATGGAGGGTACCTACCCGCTCCCTGAAGCGCAACTCGACCGCTTCCTTCTCAAATTGAATATCGGATATCCTGAAGCGGACGAGCTTCACGAGATTCTCAACCGCACAACACGTGAGCACTCGCCGGCGGTCTCCACCGTGCCTCTGGATAACCTTGATAGCTTGCGCGAGTTGGTAAGAGCCGTGCCCGTCGTGCGTGAGATCGAAGCCAGAGCCGTCCAGCTGGTTCTAGCCACCCATCCCGAACGCCCGGAATCTGTTCCCCTTGCAAAGAAATTTGTGCGTTATGGCGCAAGCCCACGCGGAGCGCAGGCGCTTGTCCTCTGCGCAAAGGTCAGCGCCCTGCTCGACGGTCGGTATCACGTGGCGAAGGACGACATCGACGCTTGGGCGATGCCGGCGCTCCGGCATCGCCTCATTATCAATTTCGAAGGCGAGGCCGAGGGCGTTACACCCGAGCGTGTCGTAGCCGAAGCCCTCTCCCTACCACGGTAGGACGGGCCGATCTCCCCTCCAGCCGCCCAGGGATCGAGCTCGACCGAGACGTGATCTCTACAAGCGAACGACGCCGTCGGCGTCGTGCTGACCGTCAGGAACCACGTCAGGACCGAAACCTTACGAAGTCGGTACCGTAGCGATTGTCTGAAGAATCCGGCTTGCGATCTTGTAGGGATCGCCGGCGGAATTCGGACGGCGATCTTCGAGGTATCCCCTGTATCCGTTGTTGACGAAACTGTGGGGAATGCGGACGGAAGCGCCTCGATTTCCCACCCCATAGTTGAACTTGTCGATCGACTGCGTCTCATGCAGACCGGTCAGCCGCAGATGGTTATCCGGACCATACACGGCGATGTGTTCGTTGCGGTATTTCTCAAAGGCGGCCATCAGCTTCTCGAAGTATTCTTTCCCGCCGACTTCGCGCATGTATTTGGTCGAGAAGTTGCAGTGCATTCCGGAACCGTTCCAGTCGCCGCGAATGGGTTTGCAATGAAGCTCAAGATCCACGCCATAGGTTTCACCGAGACGCGCCATGAGATACCGTGCGACCCAAACGTCGTCGGCAGCCTTCTTGGAACCCTTGCCGAAGATCTGGAACTCCCACTGTCCCTTGGCAACCTCCGCATTGATTCCCTCATGGTTGATGCCCGCATACAGACAAAGGTCGAGATGCTTGTCTACGATTTCACGAGCGAGGTCTCCGACAGCACCGTAGCCCACGCCCGTGTAGTATAGGCCCTGCGGAGGAGGGAATCCCTCTTTAGGGAACCCGAGCGGTCGGCCGTCCTTGTAGAGGAAATATTCCTGCTCGAAACCGAACCAAGTATCGGGGTCGTCGATGATTGTCGCGCGCGAGTTGGTCGGATGAGGAGTGCCATCGGGCCATAGCACCTCAGACATCACAATGGCGGCGTCCGTCTTGGTCGCGTCCGGATAAACCCCGACAGGCTTAAGAACGCAATCGGAGGCACGGCCCTCGGCCTGCTTTGTCGAACTGCCATCAAATGCCCAGTTTGGGACCTGCTCCAACGTCGGAAAGCTGTCGAATTCCTTGATCAGCGTCTTGCCTCGAATGTTGGGAATTGGCTCGTAACCGTCGAGCCAGATGTATTCCAATTTGTACTTCGCCATATTGTCTTTGGTTGAATGTCTATTTTTGAGCGGGATCCGCCTGCTTTTTCCGCATACTGTTGATTTCTTTCACCCTGGTATCCCTTTCAGGCGTGTCGGACACATAAGCAGGAAGGATGCCATCTCGCCAACAAAATGATTCTGAAGGCTCTACCCGGCAACCGGCTTGAGCCTGAGGCCAGGAATTGAAGCCGGAAACTCCTGATCGGGATAGCTCTTTCAGATGTCGAATCGCAGAAAACGTTCGCGGGAAGAACCCAGTGTTCGCTAACCGCGTCTGATCGAGACTTGCCTGCGCTCTCTTGTGGGCCATGTTTCTCACGCGTATGAACCAAGTCAAAGACACCCTCAGAGCCACGGTTCGCATCGGCTATGATGGCCGGGTGCACAAGACCTTTCGCGGACCGAAGGCGGAAGAACGCTTCGCGAACGAAGTTCGGGTTCTGCGGCACCTCGAAGCCCGCGGAGTGTCCGTTCGTGCCCAAGCTGCTGGAGGACGATCCTGAGCGGCTGAAGATAGTGACGACCAGCTGTGGAAGCCGCGTCGAGCATCTCGATGAGGAGCGCGCGAAAGAGCTCTTTCGCGGAACTGGAACCCTACGGCGTTCGGCACGACGACGCGGAAACGCGCAATGTCACCTATCGCCAATCCGATGGCCGCTTCTGCTTGATCGATTTCGAGTTTTCAACGATCCTTCCAGGTTTCGAAGAACCGGATAATGGATCAACAACGCAACGGGCCGACTCGCCTCCAGTGGTTCGGGCTGACGGACAGGGGCAAGGTCCGTCCCAACAATGAAGATTCCTTTCTGTGCCTTCAGTTCGATGCTCTCGAACTGCGCTATCTCGGAAAGATCGGTGAAGCCGCCTCCGAAAGCGTCGATTTCGTTTTTGCCGTAAGCGATGGCATGGGCGGGGCAATGGCGGGAGAGTTCGCCAGCCGAGTCGCAGTGGAGAAGATCACGAGGCTGCTTCCGCCTGCCTTCAAACGATCCGCAGCAGGTCTTCCGATGGATTTCGAAGACGTGCTCGAAGAGCTTTTCAGCGAAATTCATCAGGGCCTTGATGTATCTCGGCTCCACCGATCCGGATTGCTCGGGGATGGGCGCCACCTTGAGCATGTGCTGGTTTACCCCAGGCTGGATGTATTTCGGCCATATCGGAGACAGCCGGATCTATTATTTGCCGGAGCGAGAAGGACAAATCAAACAGGTCAGCCACGATGATACCTACGTGGGCTGGCTCTTCCGCAACGCGAAGATCAGCGAATGGGAAGCTCGTCAGCACCCGCGCGCGCAACGCGCTCCAACGGGCGCTTGGGCGCCGGCCACCAATTCGTGAATCCGCAAGTCGGAGCCGTGGCTTTTGAGCCGGGAGATCTTTTCTTGCTTTGCACCGACGGCTTGGTCGATGGGCTCTTCGACGCTCAAATCCTGGACATCCTGCACACCTCAAGACCCTTTGGACCAGAATCGAATCCCGCGCAGCGCCTTGTGCACACAGCCGTGACGCAGGCAGGTCGCGATAACACGACCGCCCTCGTCATCGAAGCTGCGTTAGACGACCGCGCAGGTTTCTCAGAGACGGTGCCGGTTTATCGCCCCGGAACTTTCAAGAGGTTCCGCGAATTCTGACTCGAGAGCGTAAACTCTCCTCCCGCCACGAAGGAAGCATCGGAAGCCGACAGCAACCGCTCTGCACCGCTCCCGAGAGCGCATTCTCAGCTGTCACTGGAGAATCAAGCGTGCCATCGGCGTTCAAGCGCGCGATGCCACGCCGCGGCTGGCCGAAGATCGCATTGAAGTTTCCGCCGACCACGATTTTTCCGTCCGGCTGCACGGCGAGCGCATAAACGTTGCCATTCGCGCCAGGCTCGGCGGCGTCCGCGCCTCCAAAGGTCTGATCGACGCTGCCCTCCGCGTCGTATCGAGCGAGATTCAACGTCTCGACCTGACCCGCCTGCGTGAATGTGCCTCCAACGATGATGCCGCCCTGCGGTTGGATGGCCAACGCATTGACCTGCCCGTTGACGCCCTGCGCCGATCGGTCCGCAAATGTGCGATCGAGCGTCCCATCATCGTTCAAACGCGCAATGTTGTTGCGCGCGATCCCATTGACTGCGCTAAAGCGTCCTCCAATGACGATCTTGCCATCAGCCTGAATGGCTGCCGCGAGCACCTCGCCATTGACGCCTTCGCCAGATCCGAAGGCTGAGGAAAGAGAGACTTCGTCCTGCGCGAACGCCACGCCGGCAGAAAATGCCAATATCAGGAGAAACCGTTTCACGGCAACACTCCATCCCTGAAATTTCCCAAAATCAAGCTCTGACCGCTTGATTCGACGCCCGAAATTGAGCGAACCTCGCCGCCCGCGCACCCGTAGCTCAATTGGATAGAGCGACAGCCTCCGGAGCTGTAGGTTGTGGGTTCGAGCCCCGCCGGGTGCAATTGAGAATTGAACCCATTCGAAGACACATTGCACTTCCGGCACGCTCGTTTACTCGATTCTTCT
Organism: uncultured Verrucomicrobiae bacterium; assembly: GCA_963708595.1. Lineage (GTDB taxonomy): Bacteria > Verrucomicrobiota > Verrucomicrobiia > Chthoniobacterales > Terrimicrobiaceae > DASTFP01. Next base: position 111,101 of record CAVPTR010000019.1, on the reverse strand, counting down.
GATACGGCGTGACGGTTTGTCGGTCGCGCCTGACAAGCGATACTAGCCGATGCTGGCTGGGACTAAACTCGAGACGCCCAACGGTTTCGCGCGCGGAACGAATCTCGTGCAGAACAAGATTCATCAGTTCCTCAACGGAGGTTTCACGCGTCGTCCGGTCGAAGGTGATTTCGCCGTTCTGCAGGAGATTGACCCGGTCGCAAACATCGAATATGTGCGCGTAGTTGTGCGCCACAAGGATGATCGATACCTCACCCTTCTCCTTGAGGCGGCGGATCAGGTCCAAAATCATGGCGCTCTCCTTCACGCCCATCGCCGCCGTCGGTTCGTCCAACAGCAACACCTTGGCATTTGCAAAGACCGAGCGCGCGACCGCTATCGCCTGCCGCTGACCGCCCGAGAGCTTGGAGATTTCGACGTCGACGTTGGGAATATTCACACCCATCCCGTTGAGTTGCTCGATCGCGCGTTCGCGCATGGCGCGATCATCCAGAATGCCCAGGAAGCGGTTGTACATGATTTCCCGCTGCAGGAACATGTTGCGGTAGACGTTCAGCTCGTTGATCAGCGCGAGGTCCTGGTAAACGGGTTCGATTCCCAGTGACCGGGCGTGGCTGACAGATTTGAGCTCGATCTCCTTGCCTTGAAAATAGATCTTCCCGCTGCTTGGCCGATGAAACCCGGTAAGGATCTTCAACAGCGTGGACTTTCCGGCGCCATTGTCGCCGAGAAGCCCGAGCACTTCACCTTTGGCGAGACGGATTGACGCGTCCTCTAAGGGCTGTCACCCGGCCAAAGGATTTGGAGATGTGCTCCGTCCGCAATACTTCCTCGCTCATTATCCGCCTCCCGCCGCGCGCAGACGGCTCAAGTGCACGTTGATGAGCATGGTGATGAGAATTGCCCCTCCCAAAATCATGTTAAAAGTGTACGCGCTAACGCCGGAGAGCGTGAATCCATCCTTCAAGATGCCAAGCACCGCCGCGCCGAGGAACGCGCCAATGATTGTGCCTGAGCCTCCAGTGAGGAGTGTTCCGCCGATGACACGAAGATGCGATGGCCATGAACATAATCTCGGTTCCACCCGCAAGCGGATCGATAGAACCGATGCGAAATGTGTCCAAGATACCGGCCAGACCGCCCAGGACACTACAAATGACGAAATTCCCCATCTTTATGCGGCCGATCTTGATGCCCACCTCAGCAGCACCAAGGGGGTTACCCCCGGTGGCGATCGTGTGTAGCCCCCAGCGTGTTTTGACGAGCACGAACTGAAGAACGAGCGTCACACCGATCGCCCAAAGGATCTGCGAGACCGGATTTCCACCGAAAATCTCCTGGAGCACTGGCCCCGCTTTCGGCCGCACCGGAAATCCGCCGGAGACGATCAGAGTGAGGCCATTGATCAAATACAGTGTCCCAAGTGTGGTGATGAAAGACGGTATCCGGAACATCACGGTAAAAACGCCATTGATAATGCCTACGATAGCAGCTGCCACGAGCCCGATCCCGATCGCGAGAACAAAGGGGACGCCCGCTTGCTGCGCGAAATACATCACGAACGGCGACAACGCGTAAACCTGGCCCACGGACAAATCGACCTCGCCGGAGATGAGTACCATCACTAGACCCGCGGCGATGATCGCGGTCATGGCCGTGTACTCCGCGAGGTTTCCAATGTTGCTGGGCGACAGGAATGCTGGCGCTGTACTTTGAAAGTAGATAATCAGTACGAATGCCGGCAACGGCGATGCTTGCTTCTCGGGAGCGCAGCAGGAAAAGGCCAGCCCGGCTCACCCAGCTTCGGGGCGCAGCACGCCGGACGGCATCCTTTCGTTGCGGAAGAAGATCCGCTTTGTCTGTTGCCATGGTCTGCCTCGATCGCCCGATCCTCAGATCGGGCCAGACCGTGTAACCACCTTTTGCTCGCTTGAGTTACCCTGATAGCGACTCTCAGTCTTTATGAAAGGCTCAACGTTTGCCTTCGTCAAAAAGCTCAGCCCGGTATTGATGTCAGAGGGACCCGTCAGCCCTCCTGAAATTTTGTACAGAAAGAGCACCATGACGGTATAAAATCCCTGGAGGTAAGGCTGCTGGTCAATGGTAAAGTCGAGATCGCCCTTTTGCACGTAGTCGAGCGTACTTGGCAGAAGATCAAAGCCGCCTGCATGAATACCTTTCGACTGTAATTTGTTTTCACTCATTGTCTTCCCGACCGCCGAGGTACCGCCAGCGTCAACCGCGAACATGCCCTTAACGTCTGGGTGTCCCGCATAGTAGGCCGCAACCCGGGAAACTTGCTCGTTCAGGGTAGGTCCGCTGGCGACCTCATCCAATTTAATGTTCTTGCCAGACTCCTTAATGGTCTCCGCAGCGCCGTCCAGGCGTGGCTGGATGTTCAGTTGGCCAGGGGTAGCAATAAATCCAACCACTTCGCCCTCCGGCACCAACTCAACGATGCGCTCGCCCAACCCTTTGCCTGAGAGAAACAGATCCTGGCCAATGTAGCACAATCGTTTGTTGCCCTTCGCGTCGGCGTTGTAAGACACTACCGGGATACCCGCCTTGAGGGCCTTCTCGACCGGTTCGTTAAAAGCAGTCAGATCAACCAGGGAGACGGCTATTCCGTCGACACCCGCCGAGACGGCCGTATTCAAGGCGTTGACCATATCAGTGGCTATGGATTTCTCCGAGCCGGTCCACTGATAGCTACAGCCCACAAGTGCGCAGGCATCCTCGGCGCCATACTTGGTGGGGACAAAGAAAGGGTTCGTTGTGACGTGATTTACGAAAACGAATTTCCATTTTGGATGCTTCGGGAAAAGGCCGAAGCCTTCTTCGGCGGCCTCTGCGCTTTCGGGTATTCCAAGTCCGAACGAGGATAGCGAAGCCAGCGCGCCAAAACCGGCCGCGCGTCGCAACGCTTCGCGCCGTGAAATTTCCATGCCCTCTTGGCTGCTGTGGGGGGAACGGTTCGTCTTTTTCATGGGATCTTACTCTGGGGGTATGGGTTGGTTTGTATAATCTACTTGGTCGAGAAACGATAAACCGTCGTTTGCGTGTACTTCTCACCCGGCTGTAGCTCGGTCGTGGGAAAGTCCGGGTGGTTTGGCGAATCCGGAAAGTGCTGCGTCTCTAGACAGAGGCCAGTCCGGTGTTGGTAAGCGGTGCCGCCCTTGCCTTTGTTTGTCCCGTCGAGAAAGTTGCCGACATAAACCTGCAAGCCCGGCTCGGTGGTTAGGACTTCCATGAATCTTCCTGTGGTCGGCTCATAAAGAGAAGCGACCAACTCCAGGTCTTCTCCTTGCCGGTTGAGCACCCAGTTATGATCGTAACCGCTTCCAAACTTCATCTGTTCGTCGTCGCTTTCGACCCGGGCTCCGATCGCAGTCGGTTTGTTGAAATCGAATGGCGTGCCTGCAACAGGCCTTAGCTCCCCGGTCGGAATCAGGCCCTTGTCGACGGGCGTGAACTTATCAGATTTGATCATCAGCTCGTGCCCCAGGATATCGCTGGCTCCGGCATCTTTTAGGTTGAAATAGGAATGGTGCGTCAGATTGACGAAAGTAGGCTTATCGGTTTCAGCAGTGTACTGGATCTTCAATTCATTGTTGTTCGTAAGAGTGTAAATCACCTCGCAGCGAAGAGTGCCCGGATAATTTTCCTCCCCATCTTTGCTCGTATAAGTCAGCTTGAGGGCCGGTCCTTCGGGAGTGTCCAACTTTTCAGCTTGCCAGACGACTTTATCGAATCCTTTGCGACCGCCATGCAGGGAGTTCTCAGCGTTGTTCTGCGCAAGTTGATAGTCGACACCGGTGATCGTGAATCTGCCCTTTGCGATTCGATTGCCATAGCGGCCGATCAAGGCACCGAAATACGGAGAGTTGTTGCCGATATAATCGTTTAGCGTGTCGTATCCGAGGACGACATCGCTGAGTTTTCCATTCTTGTCTGGCACCGTAAGGGAAACAACAATTCCCCCGTAGTTCGTGATCGTGGCTTCGAGTCCATTTGTGTTCTTCAGCGTGTAAAGATCGACTGGAGCACCGTCGATTGTTCGGCGGAACGCTTCGGGATTGATTTGCGCGCTCGAATTGCAGACGTAACCGCTGACAAAAAGAGCCAAAGCCAACGCACGGCCGAGAACGGCCACGCCATAACGAGCAATACTCATAAAACCACCTTCGGGTGACGGGGGAAAGATTAACAATGATAATATCCAAAGAATTTCATCAAATTCAATAGTCTTTTTCAAGCGATCCTCCCAACCCGGCCTACGACCCTTCGTCCTCCTCGCTGACCGCAAATCTTATTCGATTAACAGCCGAAACGATTCCGGCGGGATCAGGATTTAGGGCGGCTGGAAGCTGCTGGGCCCGATTGTGCTCCGGGCGCGAAGGCTCGGTGAGGATGCGGAGCGGCAGGCGCATGTAGCCCATTTGCTTCGGTGGCCCTCGGTCCGGTGGCGGGGTCTTGCCAAAGAAAAGCGCCTAAAACGGCAACCAACCGTAGTAAGGGCATCAGTAGCCTTAAGTTGAGGATCACCGCTCCTTGTGGGACGGATCACGAGCTTGGAATAGCCTTCGTGGCTTTACGCTTCGACTCGCGAAACTCGCTTGTGACCGTGCTGCCGCGACCACACCAGCAAGATTATACCCGCCGCAACCATGCCAGCTATGCTCGGAGAAAGTGAGAAAGGCCCCAAGCTTTCGGCGCTCCGGATGAAGCTTGACGCTGGCGCGGCAGGGTTTGCGTTGAGGCCACGACAACTCGGTGCAGCGATCGACCCGCCGACGAGGCTGAACGAGTGAAATCCAAACTTCACGAAATTTCTCGACACGATTTCGTGGGATCGCTGGATGAAAGAGGATTTTTCTCTCGCCACGCCCGATCAGCGTATCAGTGCAAAATGCCCGGAGAGGGACTCGAACCCACAAGGATTTCTCCACCAGATCCTAAGTCTGGCGCGTCTGCCAATTCCGCCATCCGGGCGATGCTTTGCAAGGGGCCGTCGCAAGTTCGCGCCGGCTGATGCCAGCATTCTATTTATCAACGGACTGCAACTCGGAAAGCTTTTTCTCAAGGGTGATACTACCGGCTCTTCAGCAAGGCGGATATCTATCTCATCGACGTCTGCTTCACCGAGCCTTTCTTGCGGTACTTGCGACGCAAGTGGACCTCATAAATTATCAGCGGCGTTCGTTTTCTTTCGAGAAGATCTTGGATGCCTTCGACACAAGCTTCTAAGACTTGGGTCTCGCTCCGGTTGAGTTCCTCAGCCAACTCGATGACTCGTCCCTTGCACTGGGAAGTCACATTGACGTAGTGCGACTCTCGAGAATCAAGCGGCTCAGGGCTGATGAACTCGCCGATCGCCTGGCGAACCATATCCGATAGTCTTTCGCCCTTGCCTCGCGCAGCAGCGATTTCAAGCAAACGTTCGCGCTGGCCATCTTCGAGGCGAACCCGTAGCTGGTTCCTCTTAGGCATTTAAACGTGATATACAAAGGAAACTCATTTGCAACCCTTCGTGAACCATTCGACTCACGCCGCGACCAAGGAGAAGCGAACCGCGTGTTCGATATCGTCGGAGAATTCATCGTTCCCTTCATCCGCATCCGTGTCATAGAAAAGCACCGCATTGTCCGCTGACCGTGTTGTCCCCCAACGCAGCCTGAGAGCTTTGACTTTTCTTGCTTGAGCTTGGATGGCGCATTCCCTAATGGCCTGGCCATCCTCGTCGCTAATCCGCGCTTGAGGTACGGGAACGGATCCCGGTGAAACCTCATTATCCAAGAGGACCGGAACCGGCAGTGACTCGAGGACTTCCTTCAAGTCCAAACCGGTCTGCTTCCGCCCAGCCTCATGTTGACTTTGTCGAGGTCCCCAATACACCACGATCCGTCCCTCCGGAAGTGTGATGGAGAAGCTGAAAATTGTTTCTTGCGAATCAAAGTCAACCCACGATTTTTCGACGAAATCGCCCTTGAGCGCGAGGGCAACAACCTCACGCACTCGACTATTGTGAATGGCCTTGAAATGATCTCCCTTTTGAGGATCGCTGCCTAGAAGCGTTAGCGCACCTGCGATGCAAACGATTTGCCCCTCGGGATCGACAATGACGATCCCGGAATTAAGGGCTGAAAGTGCGTTCTCCAGGTTGTGCGCGTCTCGACTTTCTTCCTCACGCCTCAGAGCCTCTGCGAGGCTGGTTGACAGGAGATGCCCGGCGACCTGAATGTCATCGAGAAGATCATCTGTGCATCGTGCGGCTTCCAGGCGAAAGGCCATCCAGCCGAGTAAGCGAGTGTCTTTCACTAAAGGAACAAGCAGGTTGAGCTTCCTCCCCGTCAAATAGCAATGCAATGGGTAAAATGAGCGGGACTCCAGGTCGTCCGGAGTCGTCGGATATAGCCGCTTCTTGATCAGGCGAATCACCTCGGGCGAAGGAGCTGAACCCTTTGCTCTATCGGTTTCCGGTTCGGCATAAATCTGTCGGAAAGCATTCGTTTCCGCCACATGCTGAAACACCTCGGCGCAATCTGCCCGAAGATCGAAGGAGAGTTGCCGGACAACGGCGATGAGAATGGATTGCGGCGTCTGCCCTCCGCCCGCCGCCCGAGCAAGAATATGGCTGAAGGGCGTTGAAATTCTGCGAGGCGTCCGGCGTGGTTTGCTCTGCGTCGCTTTGAAATTCCTAGTCCCGTTGGCAGCCAAGAACTGGCGCACCGCGCCGAGCACTTGATCCGGCGAGGAGGAAACTCTTCCGGCATAGCCGTTGAGCTCGATCTTGAGGCTGCCGGAGTTGTCAACGACAAACGCGGGCACATCCTCGAGGCGCCCTTGAAAATCGTGCGCCATTTGTATCGATTCTTCATCTGTGACAATACAAAGCACGGCGTCCGGCTCCTGGGGAAGCTGTTCTCTCGATAGATCATACGAGCAGAGTTGAACTTCTGCTAAGGGCTTCAGGATCTCGGCAACATTCAAGGCCTGGCGAAGCGCATTGCAAGCGTAAGCGACAAGGACAAAGTTTTGGGGGTTCATATTGGTGCGTATTCTAATAGTTTAAGTTTTTGTGGATGGAGGTTATGCCGCTGCAGGCGAAGTTGACTCATCTGCGGCGCTTTCAAAAGCAAGGTGACATTGGCTCCGGCAATTCCATGCGCGTTGAGCAAAGCCGTCTCTGGAAAGCAATATCGAGCCTCTCCCCGCACGTAATCGAGCGTGGCTTCGGGAATAGGCACATCGAGATTCGCCGTTGGAGGCACGACTCCGTCACGGAAAGAAAAGATCGCCGCGGCTACCTGCAAAGGTCCCGCCGCGGCCAGGGGATTACCTATGGTCCCTTTAATCGAATAGACCGGAGCGTGTGATGACTGGCATCCGAAAATTTCAGCGAGAATTTTCGCTTCGATCCGGTCTATCACCGGGTGTCCTGCGCCCCAAGCTGAAACAGAATCGATCATCGCTGGAGTCCATCCGGCATCATCAAGAGCCTCGCGGATGCAGGTCGACCAACCGCTTCCGGGCACGCGTGCGTCGTCATCGAGACAGGAACCGTAGCCTGCGATTTCTGCGAGGATTGTGGCGCCTCGAGCCTGAGCTGTTGATTTTTCCTCGACTAAGAACAATCCGGCACCTTCCGAACACACCCCGCTATCGGCGAATACGTCAAAGGGCCGGCTTGCCTTCTCCGGACAGAGATTTCTGACCGAAGACAGACCACCGTTTACGAAATCGGCTAATATATTGAGACTGATCGCACAATCAGCTCCTCCAGCAATTACGTAGTCGGCCGCTCCTGAAACAATATCTCGTGCCGCCAGACCGATTGCGTCCATTCCGGCGGCGCAGGCCGTTGAGACCGTCAAGACATTTCCCGAAGTCCGAAAGTATTTGGCGATCGCACTCGAAGCAGCGTGAGGCGGGCTTTGGGAAACAGTGTAACGCGGAGCGGCAGAAGCGCCCTTCTGAAACTGGGTGAGGACAGAATTGCTGATCATCGAGATGCAACTGGTTGCCACCCCGAGACGAATGCAAGGGCTCTTAGGCAGTCGTTCAACCTCAGCCTTGATTTGCCGCGCCGCCCAAAGCACAAGTTGCGTGTGGCGTGCCAATCTCTTAGGTTTCAATTCGGCCGGAAGAAGTGAGAGATCGAAAGGCGGAACTTCGCCTCCAAAACAACATCCCGTTTCGGAAGTATCCAGGCGCTCTATGCGACCAATGGCTGTTTGGCCAGTCCTAACCTTTCTCCAAAAACTTTCCGGATCGAGTGCGCCTGGCGCCGCAAGTCCCATTGCGGTTATGACCGCAACACGATTTTTTCTTACGAAATGCATAACTCCGCCTCTTTGGGGGTTCTTCCGACATCGGTGGGGGAATCTTTTCTCCAGAGCGACTCATAACGGGAAGGCGCCATACACCCGCAGGGATCGAGTATCCGCTGAATCTCCCGAAAAACTTCTGGCCATGGGCCATCCATACGCGGTAAATGGTCTCCCTGTCCGAGTCCAAGACGGTAAGGCTGGAGACCTGCGCGAAGATACGTTTCCAGAAGATCGTCCGCAGCACGATGGGCCGCCTTTGTGTTCTCAGGAGATCTTCGATCAAAGCCGAGGGAAACAATTAGCGCCGCTGTCCTTGCACTGAGAGCGTTAAGGGAAAGTGGAACGGCCTTATAGCCGTAGCGGTAAAGCTTTTCACGTGTCAGTCTCTCCACATCGGTGACGGTTTGCGCACAGAACGCCACGATCGGCGTAACGTGTATGAGACCCGCCCCACTCGCTTCAAGCGGTGCATTAAGGGGCGAAGAATGGCCGAAGACGCTAAATGCAACGCTGGCCAAGGCAAGATCGGAAGGACGGCCTTGAATGAGGTCGCTTAGCTTGGAATCGCGTTCCTTAAGGTTACTGACGACTTGTGTGTTTCCGAGCGGCTTCAGGCGAGTTTCCAGTTCTTGCGCAGACGCAGCGAAGACTCCCTTGGAACCCCGAATCGGAATCAGCGCTGTCCAAGGTGCCACGCTCGACGCCAGTTCGGCCGCCTGGGCTTGCTCCAAATGAGGAGAAAGCGTCGTCACAATCCTCTCGCGGTTGAAGATATGAGGCACTCCATAACAGGCTCCTTCGGCGATCAGATCCGAGATGGCAGCGATTAAGGGGGGAAAGGACTCCTGACGGGAAATGCCGCACAAGATACCTCCCAGAACTTCTGGGCGGCGGTGAAGAGCAATGGTGGCCGACGTTATTACGCCGAAGTTGCTTTGGCAGAAAAGGCCGGTGGGATCGGGGCCTAATCCGCCCAGATACGGAGACTTCATGAGGCCGGTCTGAAGTCGAGAGGTTCGCGTTCGCTCTCCCGAGGGTAAGACGACTTCAAGATCGAGTAAATCAAGATGACGCTGCCCTGAGTATCCGATACCGCGCTCGAGAGCATTTCCAATAATACTGGCTCCAAGGCCTGCGCCGGTAACGTTGAAGTAATGGCTATTGCCTCGCCGGCTTAGGGCATCGTAGAGTTGACCCTGTGTAACTCCAGGCTCCAATTCAACACAATGACTTCCCAAATCCAGCGATCGGATGTTGTCGAGCGCGGATAAATCCAACGTGTAGACCCCGTCCTCGGTCGCGAGATCCGATCCGAAGCCCCAATTTCTCCCGCAAGAAATTGGCTGAAGCTTCACCCTTCCTGCTGCCTTGGAAGCGGCAAACAGGATGTGCTGAACGTCCTCCGCGTTCTTGGGATGTATCACACCGGACCGTTCTCGACGGTTTCCGCACAAAGATTCCACGACGCCTCCGGGTTTCAGCCAGCGTGAAACTTCACTCTCAAAGATCCTTCTTGGGTCGCTCATAAATCTGAGGGGCGAGAAAATGCTCCGCCATGCAAGCATTTGCTGCATATCTCCCTAACTATGCGAGTGTTGCGAAGCATTGGGGGCCCGAAAGTCGAATGACAAAAACTCTGTTCCATGCCCTGTCCATACCCGGACTGGCGCGCCAGTCATCCTAAATATTCTGTTGTCAGATGTGCACTTTTAGGCCCTAAGATGGACAAGTATAACGCAATTGTATCACATATGGATTACATGCAATACACTTATGGAAAGTGTCTTACAATCTGAAAGCCTCGGTCACTGGGCGAGGCGTTCTGGCATTTCGTATCGAACTGCCTGGCGCTGGTTTCGAAGCGACAAACTCCCGGAGGACGTTGTGGCCGAACAAATGCCAACGGGAACAATTCTGGTCAGGGATGAACGATTTCTTAAGAAAGGCCGCGAATTTGCGAAGGAAGCGGTGATTTATGCGCGGGTCAATGCCCGCCAGAATCAATCGGCAATGAACGACCAGATCGAATCGTGCCGCTCCTTTTGCGTAGCCCGGGGATGGATAATCACGAAGATCGTCCGGGAGGTCGCACCGGGGGTGGGACCCCAGAGAGTAAAACTGGCGCGTTTGATTCAGAAGCGGACTCCGCGATTGGTCGTTGCAACGACAAGTATCCTGAGCCGCTTCGACTTTCGATTTTTCGAAGCGCTTTGGCAAAGCACGGATTCTGAATTGGTCGTCGTGGATCGCTCAGATGAAATCGCAAACCGCCGAGGAGTGTTCGAGGATCTGACAGACGCGATAAACATAGCGTGCCATCGCCACTATGGCCCCAAGCGCGGAACAGTGCTTGTAGAAATCTTGAGCCGTGTGATTCAGGGTACGCTGCCGGTTTAGCGATGCCTACTTAGCTTGAGACTTATCAATCTGGGCTAGGGCCGCGATCAGCTTGCCACGTGAATCGATCCCAAGCTTCTTATAAATCGAACTCAACTGGTTGCGTACGGTAATCTGGCTCTTTCCCAGCCTCTTGGCTATGTCTCCGTTGTGCAAGCCTTCCGCGGCGAGGAGTGCACATTCCCGCTCGCGTCTCGTCAGCTGGTTAAGCTTGTGAGACAAGTCTAATCCTCGATGCGAAGAATGATCTTCCTCGAGGGTAACGAGAAAAGTTCCCTTCGAGAGAGAAAGCGATCGGGAAGGCAGAAACTCAATACTAGCACCCAACGAAGGAATGGAGGGATGACGATAGTTGAGAAGCAACGGCTTTCGGTGCCCGAGGTACCGACCAAACCTTTGGCTCATGATGCTTGGGCGCATGCGTTCGATCTCCGCCAAAATGTCGCCCGGCACTTGAAACCGGCGGGGATCCTTGAGGGGCGACCTACGGGCGCCTCTCTTCCACTGAGAACAGAGATGACTCGCGATGGAGTTGAAATGCAAGACCTTTAAATTCCAGTCCAAGATGAGATTCGCTGTCGGAAGCGAGGCCATGAAGTGACGGAGAGACGAGTGAACCAGACGGGTTTCCTGATGCCCGGCCATCCGCCGAATCACGCAGGCAAAATGGGGTTGCAGGGCTTGCAACTCCTGCATTTCCCCATCGGAGAATTCTCCCTGCTCCTTTGTGCGCATCAAGGTCAGAGTGGCGAGCCAGGTATTGTCTCGCCAAGCTACGACTGAGGCTCCGTGCTCGGTGTTGTTCGGGCGTAAGAGCTTCTTGTAAAAAGTGGAACGGTGCAGCAACTTCTGCGGTGTATAATCCGAATGGCGCACAATAGTGACTTGCGGATTGATCGGGCTTCGCTGAAGCCAGATGTCCTCTTTGTGGGTTTCAGCCATATACTGATCGACCAGCGCCTTGTATTTCAACGGAAAGAAGCGGCAGGGTAGTTCAAACTCAAGAGGCCGGAAAAGGAGAATCAGAAACTGGTAGGGTAGGCAGGCTTCTATCAGCTCGAAGGTCACTTTCGCGAGCTTGGCGATATCATTGACCTCGTGAAGCCGCACCAACATTTCCTCGGTGTCCCGCTTTCTTTGAGATGTGAGAAATGACAGCTTTTGGTTCGTTTGTACCATAGGCAATTCAAGTTTTTGTCCCATAGTTCATCTCGAAAGCTCTCTCTATCATGACCCCAACGAGCGAAACATTCAATGGGAATCACCGCCTCCCAACTCGGATGGTGAAGGCTCTTTTTGCATCCGGAGGAGCCTCCAGCCAAGCCGAATCGAGCGGGCACGATCGCCCCGCTGGAGTTCCGCTCGAAATGAACCTGACCCTCGAAGGACGAAACATATGTGGAAAGTAGTAATTACCGAGATTCAAGACGCCAACACGCTTGAGCCGATCCATGCGCCCCCCGGAGCCTTCTTCGTGAGTACGGAGCGCTTCGCTCGGACGGTCGATTGCCTCGATCTGCCAAACATCATCAGCGTTATCAATCGTATGCAATCCTCGCCGCGCGGATGCGCACGCGAAAATCTTGTGCCGAGTGAAGGATTCCATGTCGGCACGCAAACCTCGTCGGGGTTGCGTGAAACGCGTGCCGCAACAGCAAGACAATAAACTTCGAGCGAATTGGTAAACCGCGTCCCAAACAGATCCATGATCTTCGATAATCTCCACAAACGCTCGCTCAAGCGAAGAACGGACCGCCTTCAAGCGCTTTCGAGCCCAAGCCATCGTCGAACGTCACCGCACCTGAGCGAGCATACGCACGATGAAATAGAGGACGATGTCTCGCAGCATGACAGTAGAGTATTGGGATGTAACGACTTCATCTTTTTGAGCGACAACGTGAAGTGCTGGGTGGTCCGTGCTTCGGACATCTCGACTCTTGAGGCTTGTGGGAATTACACGCGCGTGAATTTAAGCGATGCCACAGCTTTGATCAGACGCCCGCTTAGAGAATGTGAGTGCAGGCTTGATCCTTCCACCTTCTTCCGCACAAGAAGGGACTGCATAGTCAATCTTAGCCAGGTGAAGCAAATGCGCATGCTCGATGCAAAGCGATTTCTATTTGTCTTGCTAGATGGAAGAGAAGTTGCCATGTCCCGCAAGCAAAGCCTTCTCTTTAGAAAACAAAAAGCGCTTTAGAGACGGAAGCCACAGTAGTTGCCGTAGGAGTGGGGCCATGATGTTGTGGCCCATACTTCCAGTGTTCACGGCGGGCTGATCAATGAACCGGGGCCGGTCGCTCCGCTCACCTCCATCCGCCCCAGTCACGAAGCCTTTTGAGCGCCATGGCCCGGTGGCTCAGGCGATTCTTTGTCGCCGCCGGAAGCTGGCCGAACGTTTTACAAAAGCCCCGCGGAACGAACAAGGGATCGTAGCCGAAGCCTCCGGCACCCCTCGGTTGATGGATGATGATTCCCTCGACGGCGCCGCTGAACGCCGCGAGTTTGTGGCCGGAGCGCGCCAGGGCAATCACGCACCGAAATCGCGCCTTACGGTCCTTTCCGCGGACGTTTCCGAGATTCTTCAAGAGCAAGGCGTTGTTCCCTGCATCTGTGGCCTCTCTCCCTGAATACCGTGCCGAATACACGCCCGGGGCGCCGCCAAGCGCATCGACCTCCAGGCCGGAATCGTCAGCGATGACCCATCCATCGTAAATCTGCGATACAGCGACAGCCTTGAGAGTTGCATTGTCCTCGAAGGTTTCGCCCGTCTCCTCGACTTCCGGCATTGTGGCTAGCGCGGAAAGGTCGAACACCCGAAACGAAGGACCGAGAATCGCCCTGATTTCGCGCACCTTGTGCATGTTTCCGGTGGAAACCAGCAAGGAAATAGGCGAGCCAGACATCCTTTCTGTGTTGCCTCGGAACGTATGGAGAGCAAGAATTTGATTTTCTTGTGCGGCCGGTGATTCGTTTAAGATAGACAACAAATGCATCTGTTGCTTCAACGCGGAGCCCGATTGGCGAATCGGGGCCTGGGCTGGATACGGGCTTGGCCATGGTTTGTGGCGAGCATCGTGCTTGGACTTCTGATCCGAGAAAATTTCCCGTTTTCTCATTGGCCGATGTACTCAAACTTCGCGCGGGAATCAGGCTACGTCTATATCGTAAACAGCAACGGCGAACCTCTTGCCATCGCCACTTTCTTCGAGACCGCGCCACGCCTCCGACGGCAGTTCGAGAGAGAATGGAAAACCGAATCGAAACGCAGGAGCCAGCATAAGGAAATCAGGAGCCGCGAGGAGATCGAGCAGGACGCAGCCACTCGTTTGCTCAAGCGACTGGCGCGTCGGTTGTCTCCGGAGGAGCGCGCTGCCGTGGGCGGCCTTGGACTCGTCAGTGCGCGTTTGAAAATGGATGAGAACCGCGACATCAAACTTTCGGAGCGCACCGTCGCAATGATCGGATTCGACGGGATACCGTTTACGCCGTCTCCGCAGGATAGCGCCAAGCCAAAGGGATCTCTCTGATCGCTAGCCAAACTCCCCTGGTGAATCTGCGAACTTTGACCGACATCGTCCCACGCATCGACTTCGCGTGGTGGGAAACCGCTCTGATGCGAACGGGGTTCGCCATCCTCTTACTTGCACGTTTTCCAACGCTTGCTTCCCTTCCCGCCCCCGGCGACGAACTACGCTTTCCCAACGGACTCGCCAAGTGGATCGACATGACCTGGGCGCTTGACCCGGTCAACTATTCAATCATCTCGGTCCTCCTCACTGTCGCCGCCGCGCTCTACATCACGGGTTTCGCCTTCCCAGTGTCCGCGACCGTGCTCTTTTTCTGCTACTTGGTTGTCGGCACTTTGCAAAACTCCCTGGGCTCCATCAGCCACTATTACCAAGTGATGACGCTGATGCTGCTCGGACAATCGATGGCGGCCTGGTTGTGGGCAGCGTCAGCGCCGGATCGTTCGAAGGCGTGGACGCGTTCTCCCGCTTCCTTGCATTCCTTCACCACGCGCGTGACCTTGCAGGTTCTCGCCGGAAATTACGTGCTGTGCGCACTGACCAAGCTCATCGCCAGCAAGGGAGCCTGGATTTGGAACAGCCAGTATATGCCGGTGCAGTATGCGAAAATTCAAGCCCAGCAGTTTTACACAACGCTGGCGCCGGTGGACATGGGCCTTGGGGGTGCTCTGAACGAACTGTGTATCCAGTACCCATGGCTGTGCATGTTGGTTTACGCGCCGGGATTGATTGTTGAACTGCTGACCTTTCTCATGCTGTTCGGCCGCGCGTGGTTGCTGGTCATTGGATTGGCAGTCATCGCGATGCACCTGCTCGTTGATATCACAATGGGCCTCGGTTTTCCCCAACACCAGTGGATTTTCTTTCTTTACGCCGTCAACCTTCCCTACTGGATTGTGGAGGGAATCCGATACTTGCAGCTTGGTCTACGTCGATCCCCCGCCTGAGAACCGACCGCGAAACAAAAACGGAGATCTTGATTGGGGCAAACTCGTCATGTCCTATACGGCCCGCTATGGCATCCCAACGCAAGCAATTTCCCTTTGCCGATTTCGAGCCCAAGTGGCGATCCCGATGGCTGGCTGATGAAGCGTTCCGGGCTCCGAATCCAGGGGACGCCGATTTCGATTCCGCAAAGCCGAACTTTTACGTGCTCGACATGTTTCCCTATCCGAGTGGTGAGGGTCTGCACGTGGGCCACGTTGAGGGATACACGGCCACAGATATCATAGCCCGTTTCAAGAGAATGCGCGGCTTCAACGTCCTGCACCCGATGGGATGGGACGCCTTCGGGCTGCCTGCCGAACAATTCGCCATCAAGACTGGCCAGCACCCGCGCGTTACAACGGAGCGCAATATTGCCCGCTTTAGAGAGCAGCTTCAATCCATCGGCTTCAGCTACGACTGGGCTCGCGAGCTTAGCACCACCGATCCGGACTACTTTCGTTGGACGCAGTGGATTTTTCTCAAGCTTTACAATTCGTGGTTCAACCCGACGACCCAAAAGGCCGAATCCATCGAGACCTATGCGGGCGAAGACGCTGACAATGTCCGGCTCGCATATGTCGCCGAAATGCCCGTCAACTGGTGCCCTCTCCTCGGCACAGTGCTGGCCAATGAAGAGGTCGTTGACGGCAAGAGTGAAGTCGGAGGGCATCCGGTTGAGCGGCGCCCGATGCGGCAATGGATGCTTCGGATAACTGCCTATGCGGAGCGTCTCATCGATGAGCTCGAAGGATTGGATTGGCCGGAAGGAATCATCTTGCTCCAACGCAATTGGATCGGCCGTAGCGAAGGCGCGTTGGTGAAGTTTGATATTTCGGATTTCAAATACGAAATCAAAGTTTTCACGACGCGGCCCGACACGCTCTTTGGCGCAACCTACATGGTGCTCTCGCCCGAGCATCCCTTGGTCAGCGAAATCACCGCGCGCGACAAGCGCGCTGATGTGGAAGCCTATCAGAAGGAAGTCGGTTCGAAGTCGGATTTAGAGCGCACAGAACTGATCAAAGAGAAGACAGGCGTCTTTACGGGCGCGTTTGCGATAAACCCGGTGAACCGCGAGAAAATCCCCATCTGGATTGCGGATTACGTGCTCATGGGTTACGGGACGGGCGCGATCATGGCCGTGCCTGCTCACGACGAAAGGGACTTCGAGTTCGCGAAGAAGTTCGACCTGGAGATAAGGCAGGTCGTTCAGCCAGATGAGACGTGGGAAGAAAGCAAATCTGTGTTTCCGGATGGAAAGGCGCTGGGCATCAAAGGACCTCATATCTTTGATCGAATTGGAAAAGACGGCAAAGGCATCGAAATCTGGCAGGAAAAGTCAGCCTTTACCAGTCTTGCCGGACGAGCAATCAATTCCTCGATACTTAACGGCCTGCACACGGCGGAAGCGAAAAGCAAGATGATCAAATGGCTAGAGGAGAGGGGCGTGGGGCGCGGAACGGTCAACTATAAATTGCGTGATTGGCTCTTCTCACGCCAGCGCTATTGGGGCGAACCATTTCCAGTTGTTTGGACAAAGGGAAAGCACCGCGCGCTGAATGAATCCGAATTGCCAGTTGTCCAACCGGAAATGGAAGACTTCGAACCCACCGGCACGCCGGAGCCGCCCTTGAGCAAAGCCCGCGAGTGGGTGAATTACTCCGAACAGGCGCAGCGCGAGGCCAATACCATGCCCCAGTGGGCCGGTTCGTGCTGGTACTATCTCCGGTTCTGCGATCCATGGAACGCCGAGCGCTTCGTTGGCGAAGAGGCGGAACGCTATTGGATGACAGGTCATTCAAAATCGAATGCTCACGATCTGAAAACCCCTGGCGGCGTGGATCTCTACGTCGGTGGCACTGAACACGCCGTACTTCACCTTCTCTACGCCCGCTTCTGGCACAAAGTGCTGTACGATCTCGGATATCTCTCGACGCCCGAACCGTTCCAACGTCTCGTCAACCAAGGGATCATTCTCGGCCCGGACAACCAAAAAATGTCAAAGAGCCGCGGCAATGTGGTCAATCCGGAAAACGTCATCGCCGAGTATGGCGCGGACTCCCTTCGGCTTTATGAAATGTTCATGGGTCCACTCGAACAAATGAAGCCCTGGAGCATGAAGGGCGTCGAGGGGGTCTATCGTTTTCTTGGGCGTGTCTGGCGTCTCGTCATGGAAGAAACCCAAGAGGGCGCCTGGACACTTTCTTCCGACCTTGCCGAGATCGAACTTACCAGTCAGCAATTGCGGGTCGCTCACGCGACGATCAAGAAGGTCACCGCCGATATTGAGTCCTTCGCCTTCAATACGGCCATTTCGCAGATGATGATCTTCACCAACGAGTTCGTCAATTCGAGGCCCCGCCCAGCCGCCGTCCTGCGCATCTTGCTGCCTTTGCTTTCGCCATTTGCTCCGCATATTGCTGAGGAACTCTGGGAGCGGCTCGGAGAAAAGTTCCCCGGATTCGAAAATCACGCCTCCTCAGAACGCTGGCCGATTTACGACGAAAGATTCCTTGCGGTGGATGAGGTGGAATATGCTGTGCAAGTCAATGGCAAGGTGAAAGACCGCATGCACGTCAAAAAGGACGCCTCGGATGCCGAATTGGAAGGGTCTGCTCTCGCAGCGCCGAAAGTCCGGGACGCCATCGCCGGAAAGCCAGTATCCAAAACCATTATCGTGCGGGGAAAACTGATCAACATCGTGCTTGCCAAATAGAAGACGCACCGCGAGGTCGCGCTCGGTCCTCAATCCTGCCTTCCTCGCATCACGGCCCGAGTGTAGGCTCGATACCATGGAAGTCTTGTTGGAACCCGATTGGCACGCGCGGCGCGAAAGGCATGAGACAAGGGTGCGCCGATGGATTGAGCCGCGACTTGCGCGCGCGTCAAGGAACGAGCGGCATCCTGTGGAAGACTTTCTGTTCGAATATTACGCGCACCGCCCCGCCAAGCTTCTCCGGTGGCATCCGGGCATCGGCATCGCCCTGCAGGGAGAAACCGCACGTCAATATCTTTCCCACAAGGATTACGATGAAGTCACAAAGGGAATCACCGCCGATGTTCTGAGACTGTCATCACAACGGATCGAGTCCATCCGCTGGCTTCGTGAAATGCTCCGCCGCACAACCGAGCGGTCCGGTTCCTTCGGCTGCTTTGGACTTCATGAATGGGCGATGGTTTACCGCGCCGATACCATCCGCCATGCGGAATGGCCGCTTCGCGTGACTCCTGGGGAAATCGCCGGTGTGGTTGAATCCCTTGGCCCGCGCTGCACTCACTATGATGCCTTCCGCTTCTTTACGCCGGCCGCGCGCCCCCTAAACAAATACCAACCCAAACGCGCAACAACCGCCGCACTCGAGCAGCCTGGGTGCCTGCATGCAAACATGGATCTTTACAAGTGGGCCTTCAAGCTCACTCCATTCACTGCCTCCGAACTGGTCGCGGATTGCTTTGAACTCGCCCGCAAAGTCCGGGCGCTCGACATGCGCGCGAGCCCCTATGATTTCACGGCGCTGGGTTATCTGCCCGTCCGGGTTGAAAGGCCGGAAGGACGCGCCGAATATGAGGTCTTGCAGCGCGAATTCGCAATTTTGGCGGCACCGCTCCGCGAACGTCTCATCGAGGTATGCGAACAGATCATCGAAAACGCCTCCCTGACCCACGACCGTTGCGATAAGAGCGCTCCGGCAAACTTTTCCGCACGATGATCATCACCGCCGATATCCGCACTTGGGCGGAGATCGATTTGTCTGCCATTCGCCACAACTTGAGGGTTGTCCGGGAGAAGATCGGTGTGAGGCCGGGAATCGTCGCGGTAGTGAAGGCCAACGCCTACGGCCACGGGTCAGTCAAGGTCGCAGGAGCCATCGCTGGAATGGTGGAGCTTTTCGGCGTGGCCAACGTCGAGGAGGCGCGCGAACTCATCGATCTGAACCGCGACGTTCTTCTTCTAAGTCCCTCGGCGCCCGGCGAGCGGCGCGAAGTCGTCGCACGGAGCTGTATTGCTACAGTCTCGAGTGCGACGGAGGCGGCGGATTTTGCGGGAGGGCGGGTCAACTTCAAGGTGGACACCGGAATGGGCCGTATCGGCTGCTGGGAGGAAAACGCGTTGGAGGAATTGCGTGCCATCCTGTGCCTGAGAAATGTCGAAGTTCATAGCATCTCCACACACCTGCCCGTCCCGGATGAGGATGCCGCTTATACGCTTGCCCAGCTCGAGCGCTTCGCGCAATTGGCCAAGAGATTCCGAGCGCTCGCGCCCTTGGCGAAAATTCATGCCCTCAACAGCGCTGGTATTCTCGGGTTTCCCAGCCACGCGCAAGATCTGGTTCGCCCTGGCCTCATGCTCTACGGGAGTGCATATCCGGCGAAATTCCAGCCTTTCCTGCGGCCCGCGCTGACATGGAAGGCCCGGGTGTTGCTCGTTCGCAGGGTCGGACCCGACCGCGGCGTGAGCTACGGACGAACGTTCATCACTGCTCATCCGATGCACATTGCGTCACTCGCTGTCGGTTACGCCGACGGCTTCCCTCGGCAAGCATCCGGGCGGGACGCTCACGTGCTGATCGGCGGGATACGCTGCCCGGTGCTCGGACGAGTGACGATGGACCAGATCCTGGCGGAGGTAACACGGGTGCCCGAGGTCGCGGCCGGAGACGAGGCCGTTCTGATCGGGCAACAGGGAGGCGAGGAGATTCTGGCGCGGGAATTGGCCGAAAAGGCCGGAACGATCTCCTGGGACATCTTCACGGGAATCGGGGCGCGGGTGCGAAGGCTTTATACTTGAGCCTCGCGAGTCAACGAAGCCAGCCCCTTATGGCGAAGTAGTAGAGACAAAACAGATTAACCAGCAGGGTGAAAAAGCCCACCTGCGAAAGCGTCAACGACCAGGGAGCGCCAAGGATGTTCATTCCGAGCAGCCCCCCGACAACGGCGGGGATGAGCGCCAGAACGTTTACGACAGCCAGGAGCCGCATGAACTTTGTCATTTCAAAGGAGGCGTTATTCATGTGCAGCTCGATGAGTGAGATGATGCCATGGCGAAGGTTCTCCACTGTGGTGTAGAGGAATTCAATATGCCGCATCAGCCGGCCAAATGCCCCCGAGGCGCCAGGCAGGCGGACGTTACCCTCTTCGAAGCGCGAAATCACGCCTTTGAGCCGCCAAAGGTCAGCGTAGAGAGCCGAAAGCTCCTGTTTGATCTCATAAGCTTGCGCAAACAGCGCCGGACGTGCCTTGCCTATCGGAGTGCGCTCCATTTCGCGCAGCTGCGTCTCGCAGCTATTGATGCGAAGTTCGCTCGATCGCAGAGCCAGCTCCAGCACCGCAAGAACCATTCGCGAAACAAACGGCACTTGCTGCGTCGGGAATTCGCTTTCTTGCGTCTCGATGCGGTGGGTCAGCCCGGTCGCTGAACGGGAAACGCTCAAGACCGACTCCCCATGAAGGAGCAGGACCACCGGAGCTGCCAAATTATCGCTCACCTCACCGCGCAGCCAAACAGAGAGAAGAATCGTCTCGTGAAAGAAATCTACCCGCGGGTAGTTCTCCTGGCCGAGACAGGCTTGCAGCAAGGGGAGCGGAATCTGCCATATCGCCGCGATATCAGGCAAATCCGAGAGCGCGATGTTTTCGGCGTGATACCAACAGGGAGTCGGCTGCTCGCACCAGCTCAACAACTCCAGCCAGGAAGCCTCACGTACGCCCCTCGCGGGATCGAAGACGGAAACCTCCTTCAAGGCTGCCGGCTCCACCCGCGCCTGGACGCTCTGCTGCCGCACTGTGAGAGCACCGGCCTGAAGCCCAAAAATTGCCGCGAGCACGACCCGAACCACATTCAGCGAAGGCGCTGCCACAAGATTGTCCGGAACCGAATCCAGCAGCGAGGCGAAGGCGATCACGAGTGTGGCAGCCACAAGGAGCCGTAGAGGTTGGGTGACATAAGCTCTCTTGGATTCGGCGAGAAGAAGCCCAGCCACGTATTCAAGCAGGAAGAGTCCGACGACGATCCACTGTATGAGGACAAGCCAGGCCGAGGCCATCGGGCCCACCGGAAAAAACAGGGGAATGAGGACGCACGTCAACGCGCACAGGGCAAGAAAGCCCATGATTTCCTCCTTCAAGAAACGACGAATCGATACCAAGTACGGATTCATAAACTCAAAAGAATAACGGACTCCAGTCCGCATGCGAAGATTTGAGGACCGAAAACTCGACATTGTGGGAGTTTTATTTAGTGTCCCACTTCATGCCTTCCCAGGATACTTCCGATCTCACGCCCGAATCCGAAGCGCCAACAGATATTGCTCCGCTGGGGCGCACCGGCGCCAAACCTTCCCACGAATTGACGGCTGCGGAAGAGAAGAATGCAACGGATTGGGATGCCATCGCGGCCGACACGGACTTCAAACACCTCCTCGCCTCAAAGGCGCGATTCATCATTCCCGCCACCCTCTTCTTCATTATTTACTATTTTACGCTCCCTATTTTGGTGGGCTGGTTTCCGAAGTTAGTGGAGCAGAAGGTCTTCGGCGAAGTGAATTTAGCATATCTCTTCGCACTCTCGCAATTTTTCATGGCGTGGATTCTCGCCTTCCTTTATATGGCCGCGGCCGCGGGCTGGGACCGCCAAGCCGCCGCGCTGCTTGCCAAATTCACCAAGCGCTAGCGCTCTTAAAATGGAAACGACGTCTGCCCTCGAACTTCTGCGTCAGAAGCCGCTCATTCTTCCCAAGAGAACTCTAAGGTGGCTCCGCGCGCGATCATTCGCAGCGCACCCGGAAGACGCGACCGGTCATCGAGTCATTCTTTAAGATTTAGTCCTTCTCATTATCCGATATGGTCTCCTTCTTTCCCCTTGCCGCGGCACCCGCCGCCCAAAGCCACGCGGCGCTCTTGATGTTCCTGGCCTTCGTTACGGCGACGCTTGTCATCACCTACTTCAGCGCGCGGAAATCCTCAGGCTCGAGCGCGTACTTCGCCGCCAGCCGCCGAATTACCGGCTGGCAGAACGGCCTCGCAGTGGCAGGCGACTATATGAGCGCTGCAAGTTTTCTGGGAATTTCGGGCATGATCGCCTTTTTCGGATATGACGGCTTCATGTATTCGGTCGGCTGGCTGGTTGCCTATCTCACTGTGTTGATCATTGTCGCCGAGCCGCTTCGCAATGCAGGAAAATACACCATGGCCGACCTCCTCGCGTACCGCCTCAAGCAACGTCCCGTGCGCGCGATGGCATCCCTGAGCACAATTACAGTCTCCACTTTCTACATGATCGCTCAGATGGTCGGGGCGGGGACTTTGGTCAAGCTGCTCCTTCCCGGAGTCAGCTTCAATGCGGCGGTGATAGGCGTAGGCGTCTTGATGATCATCTACGTGGTTTTCGGCGGGATGCTCGCCACTACTTGGGTCCAGATCATCAAAGCGGTCCTGCTCATGGCGGGAAGCATTCTGCTCAGCGTTCTCGTAATGGGCCACTTTGGATTCAGTTTCGCAAAGTTCTTCGAAGCAATTTCTCACGTCACCTATCACGTCAAGGGCGAGGAAGTGACGAAGAACTTCCTTGAGCCGGGGTTGAAATTCGGCGCGGCTGTCACAAAGGGTTGGGGGCCGCTCGATCTGGTTTCGCTCGGTCTTGCGCTCGTCTTTGGCACGGCCGGGCTCCCTCATATCCTGGTCCGATTCTACACGGTGCCGGACGCCAAGACCGCTCGCGTCTCCGTAGTTTGGGCGATGTTGCTCATCGGCCTTTTCTACATTATGACCACTTTTCTCGGTTTTGGCGCGGCCACAATACTCACACCAGATCGCATCGTCGTTGATGGCAAGCCCAACGACAACATGGCCGCTCCGCTCCTGGCCCAGGCTCTGGGCGGAGAAGTCTTCTTCGCTTTTATTTCCGCTGTGGCCTTCGCCACCATCCTGGCCGTGGTTGCCGGCCTGACCATTTCAGCGAGCACCTCCTTCGCGCACGATTTCTACACCAACGTTATTCACCATGGCAGGGAACGAGCGCCAGGTGAGGAAGTCCGCGTCGCCCGCGTCACCGCTTTCGTCGTCGGTGCCCTCGCGATATTCCTCGCGATCCAGCTTCAGACAATCAACGTGGCTTTTCTCGTCGGCCTGGCATTCGCCGTCGCCGCCAGCGCAAATCTCCCTGTGATCGTGCTGAGCATTTTCTGGCGCCGCTTTACAACTGCGGGAGCGGTTTGGGGACTCGCCGCAGGTCTCGCGGCCAGTATCCTGCTCATCATTCTTAGTCCTTCGATCATGGGGATCGACGCCGTGGATGTCCCCGCCGCCAAGCGCCATCTTATTCAGGCTGCACCTCTCTTTCCGCTGACCAATCCCGGCATTGTCAGCATCCCGCTCGGTTTCCTCGCCGCGATTCTTGGCACTCTTCTCACTCGCGAGCCCAGCGCCGAGGAGCAGTTCAACGAACTTATCGTTCGCGCCAATACCGGCCTCGGCGCCGAAAAGGCGACACTTCATTGATTCCTCGCGAATCGCGAGTATAACTACGGCGGCCCAAAGACAGCCGTCCTCGTCTCCCGACACGGGACGTCTGGCCCTTCGCCATCCGACTTTTTTTATGTTTTCCAGGCTCTCTGACAAACTTCAGGATGTTTTCAAGGACCTCCGCGGACATGGTCGCATCAGCGAGCAGAATATCTCGGATGCCCTGCGCGAGGTCCGCATGGCTCTTCTGGAAGCCGATGTTCACTTCCAGGTCGCCAAGGAGTTCATCGCGCGCGTCAAGAGCAAAGCGCTCGGAGAGGATGTTTTGCGCAGCGTCACGCCTGGCCAGCAAATCATAAAAATCTTTCAGGATGAACTTACTGCGTTGCTTGGCGGGGATTTCGCGCCGCTCAACCTCGCGAAACCTGGGCGTGTCCTCATCGTGGGTCTCAACGGGGCGGGCAAGACGACCTCGTCCGCCAAGCTTGCTCGCTTGCTGAAATCCCAAGGCAAGACGCCCCTGCTGATCGCTTGCGACCTTCAACGCCCAGCCGCTATCAAACAACTTGTCACCTTGGGCGAGCAGATTGGCGTTCCGGTGTTTCAGCCAACGCCCGGAGAAACCAACGTTCTCCGCGCGGGCCGAGAGGCCGCGAGCTGGTGCGAAAAAGAGGGCGGAAATGTCGAGATCTACGACACCGCCGGACGCCAGGAAATCGACGAACCTCTCTTGGAAGAACTCAAACAGCTGAAGCAACTCCTCGTTCCGCAAGAGGTGCTCCTCGTCTGTGACTCGGCCACCGGGCAGCAAGCGGTCAGCGTCGCCGAGCATTTTCATAGCGCCCTCGGCCTCACCGGCATCATCCTAACGAAGCTGGACGGAGACGCGCGGGGCGGAGCCGCGCTTTCCCTGCGGGAGGTGACCAAGCAGCCCATCAAGTTCGCTGGCGTCGGGGAAAAAATCGACCAATTCGAACCCTTCTATCCCGAACGTCTGGCCGGACGCATCCTCGGCATGGGCGACGTCGTCGGTCTGGTCGAAAAAGCCGCCGAGGCGATTACCGAGGAGGACGCCCGCCGCATCGAAGAGAAGATGCGTACAGCCTCCTTTGACTTGGACGACTTTCTCCAGCAGTTCAAGCTTCTCCGGCGCATGGGACCGCTGGAAAATGTGCTTGGCATGCTGCCGGGCATGGATAAACTTAAAGATTCCTCGATTGACGAGAAGCAGCTCAAGCGGGTGGAGGCGATCATACTCTCCATGACCCCAAAGGAACGGGCGCGTCCAGACATCCTGAACGCGCGCCGTCGCCAGCGGGTCGCCCGCGGAAGCGGCTCCACCGTTACCGAGGTGAACAACCTCCTCCTGCGCTTCAACCAGATGCGCAAGATGATGAAGAAGGCGGGACAAATGAAGAAACTAATGGCCCAGGCTCGCCGGGCCGGAATACCAGGACTAAGCTGAGCGCGCTCCCTTGCGGAGGCCTTCAACTACCAAACTCTAAGCATAACCAACATGGCAGTGGCAATCCGACTCCGGCGCGAAGGCGCTCGCAACAGCCCCTACTACAAGATCGTGGTCGCTGACCAGCGCAAGCCACGCGACGGAAAATTTATCGAAATCATTGGAACGTACGATCCGAAGAAGAAGGGCGACAATTTCACGCTTCAGCTTGAACGGGCCGATTATTGGGTGGGCGTTGGCGCGCGGCCTTCGCAGACCGTCGGCAACATCATTACCAAAGCCCGAAAGAAAACCACCGCTTGAGCGGGCTCTGACGCGTGGAGGAGTTCCTTCGCTTCGTCATCGGCCAGCTCGTTGAATTTCCAGACGAGGTTGTCCTTTCG
This sequence comes from uncultured Verrucomicrobiae bacterium, assembly GCA_963708595.1. Taxonomy (GTDB): domain Bacteria; phylum Verrucomicrobiota; class Verrucomicrobiia; order Chthoniobacterales; family Terrimicrobiaceae; genus DASTFP01. Next base: position 85,552 of record CAVPTR010000019.1, on the reverse strand, counting down.
AAGACCGAATCATCCGATAAGGTGATCTTCCATCTCGCCACGCGCAAGAGCGACGTGCCGAGAGTCATTGGCAAGGGCGGCCATACCATTCAAGCGATTCGCACCCTGCTGAACGCCGCCGCCCACAGACGCGGCCTCAAGGCGAGCCTCGAAATTCTCGAATGAAAATCCTACCACTCACTCTCGCCTTGGCCCTTTGCGCTGGAGGGCTCAGCTGCGAAATGCATCCTGAGTCCAAACAAGCTGAGAACGGCGAAGAAAAGGCGCCAAGAGCCTCCACAGAACACCAGAAATCCGTGCAGCCTGAGACCGCTAACCCGAATCCTCCCCTGTATTTTTCAACTCCGGAGTCAGGCTGAGGCGACAACACTGGGGGCAATTTATGCGCCTTCTGCGAAAGGCTGTTCGAGGGGATGAAAGAGCTCGCCAGACATAGGCCGCCGAAAATTCCAAAGCGTTCGCCCGTCAGCCTAACCCCAATACTTGCCCCGTCGATCGCTTTGCCCTAATTAGCAGCCCGTCAACTCGACTCGAGAATCCTTCGCTTTGATGACTGTCGCGACGACATTTCCGATGAAAAAAATCTTCGTCATTCTTCTTGCTGTCCTTGTCCTAATCGCGGCCTCCGCCTTCTGGATCCTGCGGGGGACGGGCCCCACAGACGCGGCCGTATTCTTGCCGGCGGAAACGGTCGCTCTGGCCAGCCTGCCGGACCTCCCACGCAGCGCCTCGCGATGGCCGAAAACGATTCTCGCCAAGATCGGGGCCGAACCGGAAATGAAGGCGTTCCTCGAAAGACCTCTCCAATATCTTACAAAGGACCGCGGCGGAAATGAGGCAGCGGGAATCTTGTGGAAACTCAAGCCGGGACGCATTTTCACCGCTGTCCTTTCAGTCAGCTCGAACGACGCGGCATTGCTGGTTGGTTTTCAATTTTGGGGCGGAAAGAGCGGACACGACCTGGCGGTCGCACGCCTGCGCGATGAGCTCGCCCGTGGAGGTCCTGCTCCGGAGGTTGTGCGCGAGAAATACCACGGCGTCGAGATCGCATCGAGCGTGCACCGCGGTCTCACGCTTTACAACGCCAGTCAGGGTCAATGGGGTTTCCTTTCCAACAATCTCCCGGCCATCCAGGAAGCCATTGATCGCGCCGCAGGCCGAAAAAAAGAAGGAAGTCTTGCGAACAGCCCGCGTTACAAGGAAGTTCTCAGCAAGCTGGCGAAGGATGCTGATCTACTCTTATTCTGCCAGCCTCAGGGCGCGCTGGATACCCTGCTTGAGGTCGGATCTTCCCTGGGAGCGCAACCTATTCCTCAGCAGGTCGAACAACTCAGAAAGGTTGAGGCTATTGGTGCAACCACAAAGTTCGATGAGGCCAACCTGCGCGATAGCATCTTCGTCATGCGTAAGAATCCCCCGGACGTCGGCTCGCTCAACCACAGCGGCCTGAAGTTTACGTCGCAGGAAACAGCAGCTTACTTCGAGTTCGTAACCAATTTTCGGCAAATTTTAACCGCGGCGTCCAATGCGGCCTCCACCGGCCTCCTGAGCGCTCCTGCCATGCAAACCACTCGACTCCCGCAACTGCTCCCGGAGGCACTCGGGCCTGACTGCGCGATTTCTGTTTCGTGGGCGCCGCAGCAAATGAGACCCACGGGTCTCATAGCCGTCCAGATTAGAGACCAAGCGAAGGCAGAGGACTCACTGCGGGAGTTGCTAGCCCTCTTTCCGGAGGCGAGCGTGACCGAATTGGAAGGAATACGCTATTTCAGCTTCCCTTCGTTGCAAAGCGCATTCGCCAATCCCACCCTTGCCCTCGTTGAGGGCTTCTTAGTCTTGGGTGTCGATCCCGGCGAATTGAGCCATTCCCTGCAATCTTTCAAGTCCGGCGGGACCCTTGAAAAATCTCAAGGCTTCGTCCTTGCGCTTTCCTCATACAAGGCGGCAAATGAGGTTTTCGGTTACGCGGACAGCAAGGTGCTTTTTGAACGCGGATTTCCGATGCTGCGCCAGGTGATCGTGTTTGGAGCTGCCGTAGTGCCAGGTGCGAGCGCCATCATCGATGGATCCAAGTTGCCGGAAACGGAAAGCATCGCCAAGCACCTTCAGCCCATCGTTTACAACCAAATCCGCATCCCGGAAGGCTACCTCGTCGAATCAAGCGGCCCTATTACGATGAATCAGGCCGTCTTTCTCGGTGCTGCGGTGGGGGCGTGGCTCCTCAAGCCGGCCGTCGGCGGGCAATAAGCGGCCCTCTTTCCACCTTGTGTTGACAAAAATTTGCATTGCAAGTTGGCCTCCAATCATGCGTTTCTAAGAAAGTAATTGCTATGAAATCTTCGCCTTGGATCGTCACCGCCACCGCACTTTTGATCGTGCTTGCAGCCTGCCAAAGCGGGAGCGAAATGCAATCTCCTCGGTCCTCGGGCCAGAACCGATTCGGCTATCAGGGCAGCCAGTCTACGCAAACTCAGTTTCAAGGCGCGGCGCCCACCCCAACCCCCGGATCCAAGCCGAAGCCAGAAGCGACCCCGGAAGAGACCGTGCCCAGCCCGACTCCGGAAACGACCTCTTCCACGACTCCCGCGCGGGAAATTCCGTACGGCACGCCCGTTCCGGGAAAATCGGGCTTCGTGACGAGCCCGCACGCGCCCTATGCCGGTTATGTTGACGTGCGCGGATTTCCTCCCGGCACCGAAGTCAAGTGCCCCTACACGAATAACATTTTCCTTGTCCCCTGAACACGGTCGCCATCTTCGGCCCAGGGCTGATTGGCGGTTCGCTGGCGTTGGCTCTGCAAGAATTGCGGCCGGAGTGGAATCTGCGTCTCTGGGCTCGTTCTAGGCAATCCGTGGAAAGAGCGCGCAAGTTCTTTCCCTCTGTTTCTTGCGACGAGGCCGGGACCGCTAGCGGAACCGACCTGTGCGTACTCTGCATACCCATTGGCGCCATGCCATCCCTGGCCGAAAAAATTGTCCCGGCACTTTCCAGCAGCGCGACTGTTACGGATGTCGGAAGCGTCAAGGCGGGGGTGGTGCGGAGGCTGGAAACAATCCTGGGAGGACGCTTCATTGGCTCTCATCCCATGGCCGGATCGGAACAGAGCGGATTCGATGCCGCGCGGGCTAATCTTTTCGAAAAAGCCGTTTGCATTGTCACCCCCACGAAGAACTCCTTGCCCGCGTCCATAAAAACGGTCCGCAACCTTTGGGAGAGCGTGGGATGCCGTCTTATTGACATGCCGCCTGAGGAACATGACGAATGCGTTGCGCGCGTCAGCCACCTTCCCCATGCAGTATCCGCAGCGCTCGTCAATGCCATCAGCTTGCGTGTGCCGGACGCTGTCGCTCTCGCCGGCGGTGGCTATCGTGACACCACGCGCATTGCCGCAGCGGTGCCCGCTATGTGGCGGGAGATTCTTCTTGAGAACTCCACCGAATTGGTTTCGGGATTGGAGGATTTTTCAGCCACGCTTGAAAAAATGAAACAAATGATTCTTTCCCGCGACGCTGCAGCACTGGAGTTGTTTCTTGAGCGTGCGAAGTCCATCCGCGAAGTTCTGCCATGAGCGCGGATGTGTTTCGCGTCAGGCGGGCGCCGAAGCTGCAGACCGAAATCACCGTGCCCGGCGACAAGAGCATCTCGCATCGCGCCATCATGCTCGCCGCACTTTCAAACGGAGTGTGCAAAATCACAAATTTTCTCGAAGGGGACGATTGTTTGTGCACGGTGCGAGCGTTCGAGCAACTGGGCGTGACAATCGAAAGTCCTAAGCCCGGCTTCGTTGTTGTACACGGTTCCCATGGCAAGCTCATCGCCCCCGAGCGAGAGATCGATTGCGGAAACTCTGGCACCACCATGCGTTTGCTTTCGGGCCTTCTTGCCGCACAACCGTTCGCCTCACGCCTAGTTGGCGACGCCTCGCTTTCAAAGCGCCCGATGCGCCGAATCATCGAGCCGCTGACACAGATGGGTGCAAAGATCAGCGCATTGGGTGCAAACGACGCTCCTCCCCTCGTGATCCACGGCGCCCCACTCCACGCGATTTCGTACCAGATGCCGATTGCCAGCGCGCAAGTCAAGAGCGCCATTTTGCTCGCCGGCCTTTTCGCCACCGGCGTCACCCATGTCATCGAACCCGCTCCTAGCCGCGACCACACGGAGCGCATGCTCGAGTATTTTCTCGTCAATCTTCGCCGGGAGGAAACCCGCGCCGATCGCAAGCAAAAGCCAAAAGAACGTCGGATCTCGATGCTTGGCAAACAGCAGATCGAGTCTCGCGATTTCGCTGTGCCGGGCGACATTTCCAGCGCCGCCTTCTGGCTGGTGGCCGCCGCCGGCAAGCCTGGCTCCCGCCTGCTGGTTAAGAACGTCGGTCTCAATCCCACGCGCACCGGCATTTTCGACGTGCTTGTTCGGATGGGGGCCCGCATCCGCGAGATCGTCGAAAACATCGAAGAGGGTGAACCGTGCGGCGCGATTGACATTCTGGGAGAACGCCTCACAGGAACCGTCATCGAAGGCAGTGAAATACCAAACGTCATTGATGAAATCCCCGTCCTGGCCGTTGCCGGGGCTCTTGCCGAAGGTCGAACAATAATTCGTGACGCGCAGGAGCTCCGTGTAAAGGAGACCGACCGTATCGCCGCAATTGCGTCGAACCTCCAGCTTATGGGCGTGGAGGTTCACGAGGCTGAGGATGGCATGACCATTTACGGAGGGGGTGAGCTCCATGGCGCCAACCTGTCTAGTTACGGCGACCATCGGATCGCGATGGCCTTCGCGATTGCCGGCCTTTTTGCATCAGGCACAACTCTTATTGAAGACACTGCTTGCGTGCGCACTTCGTATCCCCAATTTGAATCGATTCTGATGCATCTTCAAAGAGGCGATAAAACGCTTTGGCACTCTGCACCAGTCATCTCCTCGCTGGCTGACCGGCATCGTTCGGAGAACTCCTTTGACCAATGAAGACGGTGGTTGCCATTGATGGCCCAGCCGCCTCCGGAAAAAGCAGTGTAGCCAAGCAGGTTTCGTTGCGGCTGGGCTATTCCTATGTGGATTCCGGCGCGTTCTATCGTGCGATAACGTGGTGGATCCTGCGTCGAAATGCGGATCCCGCCTCCGCCGACCAGGTGGCTGCCGTGATTGCTGGCAGTCAGCTGGCATCTGGCTTCGAAAATGACGAAGCATTACTACGCATCGATGGTGCGGATGCGACACCGTACCTTCGCGATGACGAAGTGAACCGCTTCGTTTCGCCGGTCTCCCTCGTTCCCACTGTGCGCGAAAGGCTGACGAATCATCTGCGAGACCTTGCCAGCCAGCGGGACGTCGTTGTGGAAGGTCGTGACATCGGCTCGATCGTCTTTCCAGGCACGCCTTACAAGTTCTATATTGACGCCGCGCAAAAGGTGCGCCAGCGGCGTCGAAAAGCCGAGGGTCACGACGACCAAATCGCGCTGCGCGACCGTATCGATTCCTCGCGCCCAAACGCGCCTCTGACAATTCCACGCGGCGCGCTCCTCATCGATACCACGCATCTCACGGTGGATCGTGTTGTAGACGAGATTATAAGGCACCTTAAGACACATGGTCTCTCCGTTCCCAGGCGATGAGTATCGTCTACAATATCTTCCACAACCTGGCGAAGCTCTTCGCCCGATGCTTTTTCTCTCTGCGGATCGTCCATCCCGAGCGCATGATCGAGGAAGGTCCGCTGATTCTCGCCGTCAACCACTCCAGCTACTTTGATCCGCCGCTTGCCGGCATTTGCTCACGGCGCGCCGTGTACTATCTCGCACGGAAGAACCTGCTGGAATGGCCGTTCTTCGGTCCTCTGTTTCCCGCGATGAACGTAATTCCCGTCGAGCGTGATGGCAACGACATGTCCGCCTTGCGGGAAGTCATCAAAAAGGTCCGCGAGGGAAATGGCATTGTCCTTTTCCCGGAGGGAACGCGATCGAGGGATGGTAACCTTCAACCCGCCCGCCCAGGCATCGGACTCGTCATCGCAAAGACTCTTGCTCCCGTTGTGCCCATGCGCATCTTCGGCGCCTACCAAGCGTTTCCGAAGGGCTCTCGCGCCCTGCGCCTCACGAAAATCACTGTCGTCATCGGCGAGCCTCTCCGCTTCACTCGTGAAGAATCTACGCCCGGTAACCGCGAGACCTATCAACGTATCAGCGGCCGCGTGATGGAGGCAATCGCCGCGCTCAATATTGGCGGATGAACGCGTCCGGGACGATTGAAGCGGTCGGATCGCGTGCGCGAGCCTTGCCTGGCGCCAACCTTCGGGTAGGCGGAAAGTTCGCCGAAAATATCGAAAGTGAATTTGCTTGAGGAAATCCAGGATCATCCGCTCTGTGGCGACGGCGCCATGGGAACGCTTCTCATGGAGCGCGGCGTGCCTGCACACCAATGCTTTGAGGAACTCTGCCTCTCCAGCCCGGAATTAATCCGCGAAATTTACGAGGATTACCTCGCGGCCGGCGCCCGCATCATTGAAACGAATACCTTCGGCGCAAATGCCGTGCGCCTCGCCCGTCATGGGCTTGCAGACCGCGTCAATGAGATCAACTGGCATGCCGCGCAACTTGCCAAGGCGACGGCCAAAGGAGCATTTATTGCTGGCAGCATTGGTCCCTTAGGCGTTTCCGTTGCAGACGCCGCCGCCTGGGGCATCGACCGGGAGAATTGCTTTCGCACGCAAATGGGCGCCCTGCTCGACGGTGGCGTCGATCTGATTTTCCTGGAGACCTTTCAGGATCTCGATGAGCTCCTCCTTGCCCTTCGAGTGAAGCATTCGCTTCACCACTGCCCAGCGATCTGCTCGCTGGCTCCAAACGAGCAGGGGCGGCTCGCTGATGGTATCTGTCTGGGCGACGCTTTTGCAAAACTCCTACAAGGCGACGCCGAAATCCTCGGTTTCAATTGCGTCAACCCAGAGGAAGCCCTTCGGTTCGTCGAGCAGTTTGCCCAGCCCGACACCCCGCTCGCCGCTTTCCCTAACGCTGGGCGACCACGCTATCATGAGGGCCGCTACCTTTATGAAGTTTCGCCTGAATATTTCGCCGAGATAGGCGCTTTGATGGCCGCACGCGGCGCGCGGATCATCGGTGGCTGCTGCGGCACCACTCCCTCCCACATTGCCGCGCTTGCCAAGGCATTGGCTGAAGGAAGGACCGCTTCGGTTCCGAAACGCACCTGAAAAAATCGGACGACTTGAGGATCGGTTTCACTCAGAAGGCCCCCGCAAGCCGAGGCTCAATTCTCAAACTTGTCGCAGTCCAAGACCCGGACGATCCGCAAGGAGCAAGCGGTCTCCTTCGATCCGAAAGCCGATCATCGGCGCGGCAGGAATGCTGTCCGGAGGATCAATATCCAGCCAATCTGCCAATGGCGCGAGATGCGCGGCGGCCGTGCGGCCGATTCCCGTCTCCACCATTCCCCCGACCATTACACGCATGCCCAAGTCGCGCGCGAGGGCGATCCACCGCCGGGCAGCATGAAAGCCTCCCGCTTTGAGGAGCTTGACATTCACGCCATCGGCCAGTCCCACCAAAAGGGCAAGATCGTCTTCGTTTTGCAGCGATTCATCCGCGATAAGTGGCGGAACTTTGATCCCACCAGCTCGCGAACGCAGTTCGCTCCAGCAGGCAGCTTCCCGCGAAACGGGCTGCTCGACGAATGCGATGCTGTAACCCCTCAGACGTGAGAGAATTTTCGCCGCCTCCTCCGGTGTCCATCCCTCATTCGCGTCCAGCGCGAGTCGAACAGGCCGTTTGCTGACGAGACGCACACAATCCTCGTCCCAACCCAGATCGCCACTGCCGGTCTTCAGCTTGATGCGTGTCGAACCGCGCGAAATCCCTTCGTCCAGCATGTCGCCAAGTTCCCTTTCGTTCGACGGGATGGGAAGCGTCCTCCAACACGGCGGAATCCGCGCAGAATCCAGGCCCCATAAGCGCCAAAGCGGCTTTCCGGACCTTTGCGCCTGCAAGTCGTGCAAGGCGATCTCTAGAGCCGCACGGCCCGCTGCGGCCTCGAGAGGTCCCTGCGCGGTGCATGCGGCTTCCCATGCAACGGCGTCACCTGACTGCGCAACCTCGTTCAACCATTTGAGGCAGGACTCCGGGGTTGAGGGATAGTATGGCGGCAAAGCTCCCTCGCCGTGAGCAACGATGCCCCGCTTTGTGTCGTGGAGATGCACCAGGATCGTTTCTCGGGTCGCGCTCGAACCGTGTGCAATGCGAAACTCACGCCGCAGTTGGATGGTAAATTTTTCCGCCTCGAGCCTCATGCGGAAACCAACTCGCGAATCGCGGCAACGGTGATAGCGCCCATTTCCAGGAACGAAGACGGCACCACAAACTCCGGCAATTTCGAGCCATCTGCGTTCCGTTCCGAAGCGTGGCCGTTCAATCCAAATGGACCGAGCCCGTCGAGGGTCGGCAGGAACTTTGACAAGTAATTGCCGTCGCTGAGACCACCCCGTGGTTCCGCGAGCAGCGCAAATCCAAGCCGATCGGCTGCCCGCATCCAAGAATCGATCAACGCATCGGTCTGTGGATTCTGTGGCCAGGGCGGATTGCGACTCAGCAACTCGACGCCGACTCGGCACGGAAATCCGTCGCTCACCGCCCGAACAGAAGCCGGTTCGTTACAAGATAAATCAGTGCCCACGGTAGCCCTCGTATCTCCCCGCCCGCCCTTCGGCAAACACACCGCCGCTCCAGATGCGGTTCCGCCGATTTATGAGGGCTTCAATGCGCGATTCAATGCGCTCTTCCGCCGATCGGCACTGTTCTTGTGAATGACCCCACGCTTGGCGGCCTTGTCGAGTGCTGCCGAAATGTTCACGTATTCAGACTTCGCCTCATCCAACTTCCCGGCAGCGAGAGCCGTGCGGAGTTTTTTCTTTCCGGATTTCAGCGCGTTAAGGACGCTGGCATTGCGTGCGCGACGCACCACGCTCTGGCGGGCTCGTTTTGCTGCAGATTTGATATTGGCCATGAGAGGAGACAATTCAGAGTTGAGTGTTGAAAGTTGAGCGTTGAGAGTTGCGAAGCCTCGTGCCAGAGGAGGGAATTGAACCCCCGACCAAGGGCTTATGAGTCCCCTGCTCTACCTCTGAGCTACTCTGGCGAAATTGTTCTAGTTCAGCCTGTTATGTATTTTGAAGTTCATCTGATGCTGACCGAGTGCTACAGGCTGTTCTGCTTTAACGGTTTGAACGTCAAGAAAACGACATGAAAGCCGCGTCTCTGAAGGAACCGCGTTCGGACAGTTCGGCGAACTTTATCGCCGTGCGGGATTCCCGCAATCGAAAATTGCGAGGTCACTGGATGTTTGGACTGGGGGAGATCCCGTCGCGTCGTTAAGCGGCAGCTTCCGCGCGGGACCGAATTTGACGCTCGAACCACTCACCACCACATGCCGCCACGAGGCTCCTGTTTCAAAGAATCGCTCCACCGCCTTATCGTCCGTTACATCGAGCCCCGCAGCTTGCACCCCGCGTCCCAGCCTTGCTGCCGCCTGCCTAAGCCTCTCAAGATTGCGCGCGGCGATCGTTACGGAAGCCCCTGCCTCCGCGAATCCTGCCGCTGCCGCAAAACCGATGCCCGAACTTCCACCCACGATCAGGACGCAGTGATTATCGAACCGGAACATATAAAGGCCTTCTCTGTTTCAACCATACCGTCGCAGCACCCTCTCCTCTAGCCTGACCTTCGCAGATTTTTACGGCCTTAGCGACAAGAGAAAATTGCATCAAGATCAGCTTGGATTGCTCGACTCCGGCATCCTGCCTGTCGCTGGCATTGAAAGCGCGCGTAGGGCAATGGATCCGAGCCTGCCGTCGAACGCGCCGATTGAACGGGCCAGCCGAAGCCAAGTAGGGCGGTCGCGGCGGTAGGTGGCGTCAATGCGCCAGAGCGCCGTCTCCAATAAGGCAACGATAGGCCTTGCCATTGTGGCCGGTTTTCTCGTGGTAGTTAGCCTCGACGGCCTCGGCGATCTTTTCGATGGAGCTCGTGGCGACAAGGGCCACGATGGCGCCGCCGAAGCCTCCACCGGTGAGCCGCGCACCGTAAACGCCGTCCTGCCCACTAGTAATATCGACCAGCGCGTCAAGCTCTGGAGTGCTGTTCTCGAAGTTCTCGATTGAACTGTCGTGCGAGGCGCACATCAGTTTCCCAAAAGCGGCTGTATCGCAGCGCTTCAAGTGCTCAAGCGCTTGGAAAACGCGCTCATTCTCGCCGATGATGTGTGCGGCGCGCCGTTTCACAATGGCGGGCATATTTGTGGTGGCAAGTTGCTCGCTCGTGGCGTCGCGAAGGGCTGGAACACCGAGAATCCTGGCCGCTTCGAAGCATTGGGCGCGCCTTTCATTGTATTCGCCGCCGGAGAGGGCGTGTTTGACACCCGAGTGAACGATGAGAAGACCCACGTCGGGCGGAAAGGGAACGTTTTCGACCGTCTCGGCACGGCAATCGAGAAAGATGGCGTGCTCCTTCCTGCCAAAAATCGAAGACACCTGATCGAGCATGCCGCAACTTACGCCGACGAATTCATTCTCTGCCTTGCGGCACAATCTGGCGAGATCGAGGGGCGGCACCTGAAAGTCAAAAAGCCGCATCAATAGGACCGCCATGCAAACCTCGATCGCCGCGGAGCTCGAGAGACCGGCGCCGAGTGGAAGGTTGCTGGAAAAATCCGCCTCAAAGCCCGCGACGGGATGGCCTGCGTCTTTGATGATTTTTGCAACGCCCAGGGGATAGTCACCCCAACTGTCGTTAGCCCTAAGCTTGTCCATATCGGCGGTCACGACACCGGGAATGCCCTCGCTGGTGAGAACGATTTTGGTATCACGGCGTTGGCGGCCCCGGGCGGAGATTCCGAGGTTGATGGCTGCGGAAAGAACGACACCGCCATTGTAATCGGTGTGATTGCCGAGAAGTTCGACGCGACCGGGTGCGAAGGAGGTGGCGGTCTGCATGCCCTACTGGCTACATGATCAACCGCGCGACGACAATAGCAGGGAACAGGCTTGCCAATACGCGAGCTTCTGGCAGATTGCGTTTGAAACTTTAATAGGCATATGTCCGAGACAAACAGCGAAGAAAAAGCCGGCGTCGCGCACGCGAAGTTGGAAAGCAGCGCCGAGCACGCCAAGCAGGCGCTCAACGCAGCAAGCGAAGCCACCAAGGCGGTCGGTGACACCGTCAAAAAACATGCACAGTCCGCTTATGAGACCGGTCGCGAACACCTGACGGCTGCGGCCAAGGACGTTTCCGAGGCCGCCGCCGCTAAATATGGAGAACTCCGCGGGCAGGCCAAGACAGCCGCCGAGGACTACAAAGGCCGGGCCCAATCGGCTTTGACCGACGCGACCACGAAAGCACAAAATTTCCAGGGCGAAGCGGAGAGCTATATCCGAACATATCCGCTAAAAGCATTGGGGATTGCGGTTGGCGTCGGCTTTGTGCTCGGGGTGATCTTCCGCCGCTAACTTCAGCAGGGATGGCGGAAACTGTACTCCCGCCTTCCGCCGACGCGCGGGAGACGCCGCAGGGCGTAATACCTGAGCTCATGGGATTCGCGGGCTCCTTCGGACGGCATGTCCTGGGGATTCTGCAGCTCGCGGGCCTCGAAACCAAGGAGGCTGCCTTCGTGGGTCTGCGTCTGCTGATCCTGCTCATTGCAGGCGTCGTTTTCGCGATTTTTGGCTATTTGCTTGCGCTGTTTTTTGTCGCATTTTTGGCGGCGATCGCGTTTAATATTTCCTGGATCTGGATTTCGCTTGGTCTCGCCGTGCTCCATTTTGGGGGAGTCGTGGTTTGCGCTATTTTGGCTAAGAATTACCTCCGCACCCCTGTCTTTAAAGCCACCGCGGCGGAGTTACAGAGGGATTTCGAAGAGTTGAAAAACTTCAAGCAATGACGAAAGAGGAAATTCTGGCCGAGCTCACGACAAGCCGCAGGGCGATTGTTCAGGGATGCGCGGCCCTTCGTGCCGAACTGGACTTCAAAACGAAACTTAACAACCTCGTGCGCCGAAAGCCTTACACGTGGCTGAGCGGCGCAGCCGCCCTTGGTTGGTTCCTTGCCGGGCCGAAAACGAAGAGCCGCATTGTAACCAAGACCATCCAGCCGAATGGTGTACCGGCGGTCAAAGTAGAAAAAAAGACGGCACGCGCCGGGTTAATCGCGCTGCTCATCGCCCTGGTCCGATTTGCCCTCCCTGTGATAAGACCCGCAGTAACTGCCTATGCGGGACGACGCTTCGCCGATATGGCAACAAGACTTTCAAGATAAGCCAACGGATTCGCACCCTGGGCGCAAGAGAGTCGGCGTTCTTCCACAATTTCTAAATTCCGCCTTTCGGGCGACGGCGCAATCATCCTATCAATCTTCGATCGTGAGTTCCGATACCGCTGATGAATCCAGAGTCGAGGCCGTAGCGGAAAGTGGAGCCTCCCCGCTCGAGCATGTGGATCAATACCTGATGGTCGGAAGGGAGTCCGGAGCGTCCGACATCCATCTCGCCGTAAGCTCTCGCCCCGCCTGGAGAAGATTTGGCACCCTCGAGCCCATCTGGCTTCAAGCGCCCGTCTTGACGGCGGCGGACACTGAGCGGCTCGCCGCGAGTTTTCTGACGGAGGCCCAGTGGCAAGCGATCGCTGACCGCGGCGACGTGGACTTCGCCTACTCGAACTCGTTTGGCCGCTTCCGCGCCTGTGTCGTGAAGCAGCGGCTTGGTTACGACCTCACTTTTCGCATCATCAATAGCCAAGTACAGACCATGGCCGAGCTTGGCCTGCCTCCGCAGCTTAAGCTGCTCACACAGTATCATAACGGCCTGGTGCTGGTGACCGGCTCCGTAGGCAGCGGCAAGAGCACCACGCTCGCTGCGTTGGTCGAGGAAGTCAATTTGACCCGACGCGACCACATCATCACTCTCGAGGATCCGATTGAATACATCATTTCCTCAAAGAGTTGCCACGTCACGCAACGCGAGGTTCACACGCACACTGTCTCCTTCGCTGCCGCGCTTCGCGGGGCGCTGCGTGAGGACCCCGACGTCATCATGGTCGGTGAAATGCGAGACTTGGAGACGATCTCTCTCGCGATCACCGCTTCCGAGACCGGTCACCTCGTGCTTGGCACTCTCCATACGAGTAACGCCGCCCGCACATTGGACCGCGTGCTCGACGTATTCCCCGCCGATCAGCGCGACCAGATTCGCGTCATGGTCAGCGAGTCTCTTCGCGGGATCATCAGCCAGCAACTCGTGCCGCGTGCAGACAATACGGGCCGGTGCCTGGCGATGGAAATTCTGATGAACAACCCGGCGGTCGGAAACCTCATTCGCGAAGGCAAAACTTTCATGCTCCCCGGAGTGATTCAAACGGGCAAAAAACAGGGGATGCTATTGATGGATGATTCCATTCTGCAACTCTTTGAAGCCGGCTTGATTTCCGGGGAGGAGGCAATGTTTCGGGCGGAGAATAAGACGCTTATGAGGCAAGCACTGGAACCAAAATAGTCGATGGCCTACATCGATCATTTCTTTCAGGTTCTCCTCCAGTCAGGAGGATCGGACCTGCATTTGGCGCAGGGCCAGCCGCCAAAAATCCGCCGCCATGGCGAGATCCTCCCGATCCGCAAGGAGGTGCTCACCTACGAAGAGATGTCTTTTCTGCTCAGTGAAATTTGCTCAGCAGCCCGCTGGCAAAGATTCGAAGAGACCGGCGATCTCGATTTTGCCTACGAGATGGACGAAGAGAACCGTTTCCGCGTTAACTATCTCAAACAAACCAACGGCTACGGTGCGGTCTTTCGAAGTATCCCCACTACGATCAAAACCCTCAAGGAGCTTGGGCTTCCAAGCGTCATCAAGAGTTTCGGCGAAATGCGCGGCGGCATCGTCCTCGTTACCGGCCCCACGGGTTCCGGAAAGAGCACGACGCTGGCGGCATTAATGGACTACGTCAACACCAGATTCTCCCGCCACATCGTCACCATTGAAGAGCCGATCGAATTTGTTCACCGCAACAAACAAAGCATTATCACCCAACGCGAAGTTCCCGAGCACTCGGTCAGCTTTCCCGCAGGCCTGACAGCCGCTCTTCGGGAAGATGCCGACATCGTCCTGGTTGGTGAAATGCGCGATCTGGAAACCATTTCACTCGCGTTGACCGCCGCGGAGACCGGATTGCTCGTCTTCGGCACCCTTCACACCAACAACTCACGCAAGACGGTGGACCGAATGATTGACGTTTTCCCGGGCGATCAGCAGGCTCAGGTGCGTACCATGCTGGCCACATCGCTGCGGGGCGTAATCGCTCAGCTCCTTCTGAAAAGGGCGGACGGCGCTGGCCGCGTTGCGGTCAATGAAATCCTCGTATCAAACAGCGCCGTCTCCGCAATCATCCGCGAGGGCGCAACCCAGAAGCTTCAGGACGTGATTGTCGGAGGCAAGGGCGAAGGTATGCAATTCATGGACGACGCGATTTGGGAGCAATTAGTCTCCGGAACAGCCTCGCCGCTAGAAGCTTACATGAAAGCCATCGACAAGCACCGATTCAAACCATTTTTGCCCGTCGAAGAAGCGGATTTGGCGCTAGCCGCTGGAGCCTACGAGGAACAACCGGGACGAGGAGATAAGCGCACGGTAGCTATGCGGCGCTGAGGCGACGCTCCGAGCCCTCCGCATGAAGTCCAGTCGATCCCTCTGCTGCGCGTCGGCTTGACCAAGCCCGGGCCAGGAGGAATCCTCGCCCGATGCCTGCTGCGGAATTCGTCCTCGTGGACATCAGCAATTCTTTCACAAAGATCGCGCTCTCCAGCCGCCACCGTCTCGGCCGCGTGTTCCGTCTACCGACCAAAGAGCTGACTGCGAGGTCGTTGAGCAACCTGTTGGATAAGCGAGAGGCAAAACATGCGGTCGTAGCGTCGGTAGTCCCCTCACGCAATGCGCTCGCCGCGAGAATTCTTCCGTCGCCAGTTTGCTGGGTGAGCCACAAGATAATTCTCGGCGTCGGAATCGACTACCCAAAGCCGGAGACAATTGGCGCGGATAGATTGGCAAACGCGACCGCTGCGGCCGCGCTTTATGGCTCTCCAGCGATTGTGGTAGATTTTGGCACCGCGGTCACTTTCGACGTCGTCTCGGCGGCGGGCAACTATGCCGGCGGTGTCATCGCGCCCGGCCTCGGCGCTATGACAGACTATCTGCACAATCGCACGGCTCTTCTGCCGCGCGTGAGCCTCCGTGAACCGCGTCAGGCCATTGGACGCAGCACTGTAGAGGCCATGCGCTCCGGCGCTATTCACGGCTATAGGGGGCTGATCGCCGAAATCCTGCGCCAAATCTTAAAGGAGATTCCCTCCAAATCCCGCACACATCTCATAGCTACAGGTGGCGATGCGAAACTCATCGCGGGAGATACCGGACTGTTTTCCGCGGTTTCACCATCCCTCACCCTTGAAGGCCTTCGCCTCATCGGGTGTCGAAATTTTCCCGGCTAATAAGCTGCGCCCCTCAACTTTCAACGATTCATAGCGATCGATTTAGGGGCAAATTCGTTCGAGACGGATCCGTAGCAATCGAATTTTCAGGTTGAGCTTCCTCGGCGAGGCGAAGGAGTTCGATGGTGCCGTCGTAGCGCTCGACGATGGCCGTGCAGCTCTCAACCCAGTCTCCGGCGTTGTAGTAAGCGATTCCGTGAATTTCGCGAATGGCCGCAGTGTGGATATGTCCACAGAGCACACCATCGACGTCAAAGTCCCGGGCATAGCGTACGACAGCTTCTTCGAAGCGGCCGATAAAGCTGACAACATTCTTTACTTCGGCTTTCACATAGGCGCTAAGCGACCAGTAGCCCAGACCAAAGCTGCGCCGGCAAAAGTTGACCAGACCATTGCAGCGAAGTAGCAGCCCGTATCCGAGATCTCCGAGATGCGCGAGCCAGCCAAGATTCTGCACCACGGTGTCGAGTTCATCCCCGTGCATCACAAGCAGACGGCGGCCATCCGCGGTAAGATGAACGGCATTTTTTTGAAGCGCCATGTTTCCGTAATGGCCCAGAAAACGGTTGAGGAACTCATCGTGGTTTCCGATGATATAAATGATCTCCGTGCCTTTGCGCCCCTTGCGCAGGAGCTTCTGAAGAACGTCGTTATGCTCCTGCGGCCAGTAGATTGCGCGCCGTAGCGCCCAGATATCGATCAAGTCTCCAACGACGTAAAGTGTTTCAAATTCGGCCTCTCGCAGAAAATTCAGCAGCGCCACCGCCTTGCTCCCTCGCGTCCCCAGATGCACGTCGGAAATCCAACCGGTTCTGTAGTACTCCATGCGGTTTGGGTTTATTCACAAACTGTTCACAGCGTTGTTGGCATTCAACCCGCTTTTTGTGACAATTCCGCCACATAAAGGATGATAAATCCCCTTTACACTCGAATCGGTGCCGAAAAGGGCATAGTGTAGGCCTGCAACATGACAGACGATCTTGAATGGTATTGCCTTCGAACCAAGCCTCGGAACGAGAGGCTGACGAGCAATTTTCTCAGGGTGGAAAATGCCGTCGAAGTGTTTTGTCCCTTTGTCCGCTTTGAGCGCGCCCGCCGTTCCGGAAAGCTCTGGGTGACCGAAGCGATGTTTCCCGGCTATGTATTCGCCCGGTTCCGCTATGTCTCGAATTGCCGACAAATCCGGGCCACGCGCGGCGTGGTGAAAATCGTCAGTTTTGGAGCGGTTCCAGCTCGGGTGGCGTCCGAAATTATCAACGAGCTTCGAAACGCAGTGCAGGACCAGGAGACAATCGTCATTCAACCCGGCATCGAAGTCGGCGAAGAAGTCAAGGTGATTGCGGGGCCGTTCCGCGGGTTGCGCGCCGTGGTCAGTCGCGTGATGCCCGCGCGCGAACGCGTTGCTGTCTTGCTTGAGGTTCTCGGCATGGAGCGCGAGGTGGAGATTTCGTTTGATACGGTGATCGCCGACATGCCGCATCCCATGACGCGCGCAGCCACCCACCAAGCTCCCCAGTGATCAGACGCGCAAATCGCACCGTACCTCAGGACGGACGGCACTTTAGAAAATCGCCGAAAACCAAAATATCCCGCTGCCGATGATCAAGGTCTGAGACAAGGGTTCTTGCGCGCGACGCCATGCGAGAAATCCCGTTGCGGGGAGCGGGTGATCGCCAATGAGCTCGACGAGGTTATGATGTCCCTCCAACGCATAACTCACTCCTGCACGGCAATCCTGCTGTGTTTGACAGCCGTAACGCTTCGAAGCCAGCCAAGAGACGGCTTTAGCGTTCAGGAGCGCGCTGGGGTCGTTCTCGTCAAGCCGCAGCCATGGTCGAAGGACGCCGAGGCAACGGTGCTCGAGTTCCAAGCCTTCATCAATCGCACGGCTGATGGCAAATCGGGCGCGGGCTATTACGAGTTTCGCACAAAGAGTGCTGATCGCCGTCAGGTGCCCGTTGGGCGCATTGTCAAGCTTGTTGTTTATCCTGAAGTTCGAGAGCTTCAGGAGATCGTCAGTCCGCAGGATCGGCAAGCGCTGATCTCAAGTATCGAGGAAATCAAAGCTGTCGTCGCCAAATTCCCAGCTTCACGCACCTACCTGGATCCTTCCCTCAAGAATCTCAACGAAGCCGTCGCGCAATACGACTCCGGAAAGGTCAAGACGGGAGGCGTTTGGGTGTCAAAGCAAGCGCTTGTGAAAAGCAAGGCGATAGAGCTTTCTAGCCTCCTGAAAGCGGACATCGCCCGTGCCAGGCCGCCCAGCAGCCTCGACCTCGAAGGCGATCCCAAATTCATCGGCCTCAAAGAACTTGCGGAAACGAATCCCGATGCAAAGAGGCTCGCTACGGAGCTTTCCGAGCAATTCGGAGGGCTCGTGCGAGCAGAGAAGCGGAGCATCCTTGTTGCCAGGCTCGGCAGATCTGGCACATCGCTCGCTGAGGCGGAAGCCACTCTCGATCAGCTCAAGGCGCTGCAGCCCCAGGAAGATCCGAAAAGCGCGGCATGCGTCAAGATTTGGGATTCAGGCATTGCTACGGTCAGAGCAACCTCCGGTGAGGCCGAAAAGATCTCAAGATTGCTCGAGGGCGAAGTCGCAATTGCCGGCGACGCCCTGCCCCAAATCTCTCCAGAGCTCGAAAAGCAGATTTCTGCGATGCGCGTGACGATCACACGCTTTCTTGCCACCAATCCGCCCACGCCGTTGGCCAGCGCTGTCCGCCAAGCCGTGGCCGTTTGCACTGCGGGAGCAGATTTCCAAAAACTGAAACCGATTCTTGAGGAGAAGCGCTACATAGAAGCCAAGGATATTTTGGACGACCTCGCCCACAATGCCGGCCTGTTTGGACCAGAAACAACGCGCGCCATTTCCGGCCTTAAGCGCCAGGCCGTTGGAAAAATCGAGCAGTTCACACGCCTGCGTGGCGAAGCAAAGCTTCTGGCCGACTCTGGCAAGAAATCCGAAGCGCTTACAAAGTTTGAGGCAGCATTTTCTGTGATACCCGACACGGACGTGGGCCAGCAAATCGCGCGGCTTAAGCAAGACATCTTGGCTGCATCTCCGAGAGTGCAATAAATCGGCTTGAGGCGGCGGCTTGCCAGCCCATTATCTCCGGGATGGAGAGCCCTGATCGCTGTCGGATTTCCATCGAAATCCGCGTCATGTACTTCGATACCGATGCCAGCGGTGTCGTGCATAACATTGCCTATCTTCGCTTCATTGAAACCGCGCGCACGCTTCTGGCGTTGCGAATGGGTATGAGCTTCCAGGAGATCGCACAAACAAAGATTCATCCGATCGTCGTGCGCACTGAGATCGACTACGCGAAGCCTGCTCTCCTCGGCGATATCCTCGCCGTCAACGGGCGAATCACCGAATCCACCGGCGTTCGCTTTTGGGTCGGCTTTGAGATAATTCGTCCTTCGGACAACTGCTTGCTGGTCACCTGCCGCCAGGCTTTGGCCCTGATCCGGATGCCTGGAGGCCGTCCGGTGCGCCTGCCGGTCGGATTCCCGGAATCCTTTACCCTCGCCTCGTGATTCCTCGCGGGCAATGGCAGCTGATTGTTTTGATCGCGCTGGCAGCCGCGCTCACACTCGGCACAGCGGGGTGGGGCGACCTTTACAACGAGACCGACGGCCAATACGGCGGGGCCGCGAAAGTGATGGCCCGGAGTGGCTCGTGGTTGATTCCAGAAAACGATGGAATTCCCCGGCTTGTCAAACCGCCGCTTCTCTACTGGGCTCTTGCGGCCTCGATGAAAATCTTCGGCGTCAACGAATTCGCCGCACGCGTGCCCAACGCGTTGGCTGTGACCCTCTGGGTGGGGGTGACGTTTCTCATTGGCGCCCAGATGGGAGGCAGATGGCGCGGGTTTCTTGCGGGCATCATTTTGCTCACATCGCTCGGGACTTTCACCCTCGGGCGAATCGTCATGCCGGAGCCGCTGTTTTCGGCATTCATCGCTGCGGCACTCTATTGCGCGCTGCGCGGGGCCGATGATGCCTCGCATCGCAGCGGGTGGTTTTTAGGCTTTTGGCTTTGCGCCTCGCTGGCCAGTTTCACAAAAGGTTGGCATGGGTTGCTTTATCCGCTGGCGATCGTCGGGATAACCGGCATTTTGTGCAGACAGGTCCGCGGAGGCCTCCGCGGATTGGTGTCATGGCAGGGCGCTCTGCTCTTCACGATGATCAATCTTCCCTGGTATCTCTATGTGGAATTTCGCTTTCCCGGATACCTTCACAATCTTCTTGTCGCCGAGCAGATTGGCCATGTCGCCGGCGCCGCCACGCCGGCCACGTCGTACACGGACGTTCCCCGGTGGCAGTTCCTCCTCCTGCAGTTGGCCTGGCTTTTTCCTTGGTCGCTGGTGATCATCGGCGCCACCCCCCTCGTCGCGATTCATTTCTGTCGGCAGCGTGGCATCACACCGAGCTTCCCGGCACTGATTGTCATCGTGTGGATGGCAGTCGTCGCAGGTTCGGTGCTGCTCACGGCACAACGACAAGATTATTACGCAATGTCGATGTGGCCCGCCTTTGCGCTGGCCGCCGCATGGGCGCTGGAACGCTCACGGGTTCAGCCCGTGATCATCTTCCTCGCCATCTTGCTTGGCGCCGGTCTCGCCTGGTCCCAGGCGACTTCCTATATCACTCACGCCTCCGCTACTGCGGTGCTCGCGGAACGCGCCACCGCGTGGACGACAATCATCAACTTCGACCGTGCGGTTTGGACAAGCCTGCGAACCACAGCCTGGTTTTCGCTTGGCGGAGCGCTTCTGTTTGCGCTGCTCGGGCTCTCGTCTCGACGCTCAGAGCTCAAGCTCGCCGCCGTTGCCGCCTCAGCGGTTTGCCTGGATTTAGGTGCGGTAAGCGGAACATCGTCGGTCTCGCCTTACTTTTCGCTGGCAACGGTGGCGGCGGATATCCATCGGGACGCCCCGATCGTTTACGACGGCGGAATCGATACGGGGAGCAGCCTGCTTTTTTACAGCGATTCACCCGTAATCCTTCTTGATCAGAATCCGGACAAAGACTTCATCGTTCGCAAATTCGGAATAGGACGCGATCGATTTCTAACGATTTCGGAGTTTGTTGCGTTTTGGAATTCGGCAGCGCCGACAGTCTTTATCACGGAGGAAAGCAAGCTTGCGGATTGGCGAGAACTCCTCGGCGTCTCCATGGCTCCTGTGGCTCGCTGTGGCACGCAAATCCTCCTCAAGAAGACCCCTTGAGAATGTTTGTTTTGCACGCCGTCTGCTTCGTGTTTATTCCCTCGCAATATGGAAAATGTGATCATCGTGGGAACGGGGTGTGCCGGATTGACCGGCGCGATTTACGCGGCCCGTGCCAACCTTTCGCCCCTTGTCCTTGAAGGCCGACAACCCGGCGGCCAGCTCACAACGACCACAGCCGTGGAGAATTACCCCGGCTTCCCGGAGGGGGTCGATGGGCCCGAGCTCATCATGCGCATGCACCAGCAGGCGGAGAAGTTCGGAGCACGGTTCGAATACGGCACACTCGAGGAATTCGAACACGCAGGCATGCACAGCCGGCTCAAGGTGGATGGCGAGTGGCGTGAGACCAAGGCGCTGATCGTTGCCAGCGGCGCGTCTCCGCGATACCTGGGCATTGACCGCGAGAAAGAGCTGATCGGTCATGGCCTTACCTCCTGCGCGACGTGTGACGGCGCCTTTTTCCGCAACGTACCCGTTTGCGTCGTGGGAGGCGGGGATTCGGCTTGCGAGGAGGCAATTTTCCTTACACGCTTCGCCTCAAAGGTCTACCTTATCCATCGCCGCAAGGCTTTGCGCGCCTCAAAGATCATGGCCGATCGAATGCTGGCAAACCCAAAGATCCAGCCCGTTTGGGACACCGTCATCACGGATTACCTAACCGATCCTTCCGGCGAGGTTCGCGGGGTGAATCTAATGAGCACGATATCGGGTTCCGCCAGCGAGCTCGAAGTCAAATGTGTCTTCGTTGCCATCGGCCATGAACCGAATACCGCCCCCTTCCGCAACAAGCTCGAAATGGACGAAAACGGCTATCTGATCCAGCAAAACGGCACCCATACGAACCTTCCGGGCGTATTTGCAGCCGGTGACGTCGCAGACCACGTCTATCGGCAGGCCGTTACCGCTGCCGGCGAGGGATGCGCCGCAGCGATTGATGCCGAGCGCTGGCTGGCAGAACAGGAGTGACTGCCGCGCCTCGATTGCGGGCCGCCCGTAGCCGACAACACCAAGAAACCAAGTGTTAATTGATCCCGCTTACCACCTTCTGCTGAACACTCAATGGCGTAACTCGTTGCTGTGAAAATTTGCGACCTCACGCAATTCTATTCCCCTGTCAGCGGTGGCGTACGGCGTTATGTGGAGCAGAAGGTTGCGTACGTGCGAAACGCGCGCCCCGACTGCCAGCACATCCTCGTCGTTCCTGGCGAGACGACAGAATCCAGCGGCGATGAAGTCTCACGCGTTTACACAATTGCCTCGCCGCTCGTTTCACGCACCTCGCGCTATCGAGCCCTGATGAAGCTCCATCTTGTCGAGGAGGTGCTTGAAAAGGAAAAACCGGACATCATCGAATCCGGCGACCCCTATCAACTCGCGTGGAAGGCTGTCGCCTCTGGCCGGGGCCTAGATATTCCGGTCGTCGGATTTTATCACTCGCATTTTCCGGAAGCTTACATCCGGTCGGTGGCCAAATATTTCGGCCCGCTCGCTATCGCAATCGCTGAGGACATGAGCCGCCGCTATGTGAGAACCCTCTATAACAAGCTCGAACGCACATTCGTTCCCAGCCCCACTCTCGCCACTCTCCTTCGGCACTGGGGCGTCGAACGTGTCGAGAGTATCGACCTCGGGGTGGACGCCGATGTATTTCACCCCAATGGTGCTCCTTCCGCCTTGCTCCGACACGAGCTCAGAATTCCAGAAGGCCGCCGGCTTCTCCTGTATGTCGGGCGGCTGGCATCGGAAAAGAACGTTCGCACTCTCTTTGATGCCTTTGGGATTCTTCATCGAAAAGACCCGCGAAAATATCACCTGCTGACCGTTGGCGATGGCGCGTTGCGATCGGCTCTCGTGCGGCTGCGCGAAGAGACCCAGTGCGTCACCTGGTTGCAATATTGCAGAGAGCCTGCGGAACTCGCATCCGTATATCGCACATCCGATTTGTTCGTTCATCCGGGAATCCAGGAGACCTTCGGACTTGTCACTCTCGAGAGCCAGGCCTGTGGCACCCCGGTCGTTGGCATCCGGGGCAGTTACATGGACCGCATCATTTTTTCGAATCAGCGGCACTGGGCGGCTAAGAACACGCCGCGTTCGCTGGCGGATGCCATCGAAGCAAAATTCAGCGAGGACCTGCGCGAAAGCGGCTTGCAAGCCAGCCTGGCCGCGCGAGAACACTATTCGTGGAAGATGGTCTTCCAGCGACTCTTTTCCGTCTATGAGGACGTGATCTCTCGCTTTACAAAATAGCACGTCGCCATGCCGCCGATGCGGATCCCAGCCGATGAGCGGCCTTCTTTTCGATTTACCGGCGACCATTTGCCGCCTAAAACCTGGATCATGCCTTTACCCCCTGGAATGGTTGTCCGAAAATTCGCGCCCCGGGATCGCGAGGCCGTCCGCTGTCTCTGCTGTCAGACAGGGTTTCTTGGCAAGCCGATCGACCCCGTTTTCGAAGACCGTGAGCTCTTCGCCGACTACCTTACAAGTTACTACACAGACGCCGAGCCGGAGTCCTGCTTCGTTTTGGAACACAATGGCCGGGTGGTAGGCTACCTTCTTGGTTCGCGCAGACCTTTCCGGCAGCAAATCCACAGCTTTTTTCAGAACATCCGCCTCTTCTTTAAAGGCATGAGCCGCTATCCGCACTACAACAGGGCCACACGCGATTTCATTGGTTGGATTCTCCGTAACTCCTGGCGCGAAGTGCCTGCCGCCCCGCGACGGACGGCACATTTCCATTTCAACGTGCTGCCCGAAGCGCAGGGCGTCGTCAGAACCGGGGCAATGATGAATGCCTATTTCGACTACCTGCGTGAAAAAGGCGAAAAGGCCGTGTTCGGGCAGATGGTCACCTTCGAATCCCGTCGCGGTGCCAAGGTGCTTGAACGCTACGGATTCCGCATCGTTGAAAAGCGCGAGATCACGAAGTGGCGCGACAAGCACCCCGAACCTGTCTACCTGACAACGGTCATCAAACAGCTGAACGCGGCAAAAATAGTCCAGGAAATTCGGGACACGAGCGATAGCACGCAGCGGTAGCGGACAAGTCGCTGCTCACCCAATAATTCCGACCGCTCGAAATTTTTCTTCGACGTAGCGAAAGTGCCGGTCGGTTGAGCAGGCGCCCGCAATATCCTTTTCGGTCAAATATCTTGCAACGGTTGGCTCGGCGGCAAGGTTTTCGGCGAAGCTTCCTCCCTCGTGCCAGGTCTTCATCGCGGCGCGCTGGACCGCTTCGTAGGCCTCTTTGCGATCAAGTCCCTTTTCGGTAAGCATCAGAAGCGCAGACTGACTCGCGTAAAGTCCGCGGCTGATCTCCATGTTGCGTTTCATGTTTTCCGGATACACTTGCAATCCGTCGATGAGCTTGCGCAAGGTCACCAGCATGTAATCCAAAAGCGTGCTGGAGTCTGGCAGGATGATGCGCTCAACGGAACTGTGACTGATGTCGCGTTCATGCCAGAGAACAATATTCTCTAGCGCGGCAACCGCGTTTCCACGAATGACCCGAGCGATGCCACTTAAGCGTTCGCCCGTGATCGGATTTCGTTTATGCGGCATCGCGGAGCTGCCCTTCTGCCCGGCGGCAAAGTATTCCTCAACTTCAAGAACCTCGGTGCGCTGGAGGTGACGGAATTCCGTCGCCCATCGATCGACAGAGCTCGCAATGAGCGCAAGCACCGTCACAAATTCGGCGTGGCGGTCTCGCTGGATAATCTGCGTCGACAGCGCCGCGGCTTTCAGCCCAAGCTTTTCGCAAACAAACTTTTCCACGCGGGGATCCAAATGCGCGTGAGTGCCAACGGCGCCGCTGATCTTTCCCACGCGGATGCGCTCGCGCATCTGCACGAGACGCTGCGTCGCGCGTGAGAACTCGTCAAACATCAGCGCCAACTTCAAGCCAAAGCTGATCGGCTCGGCATGAATGCCGTGGCTGCGACCGATCATCGGTGTGAACTTGTGCTCGATTGCACGCCGGGCGATCGCATCGCGCAGGTGGTTCAGATCGTCGAGCAGAATCGCGCAAGCGGAATTCATCTGCGTAGCCAGCGTCGTATCGAGCAGATCAGAGGAGGTCAGTCCTTGGTGAATCCAACGTGAGGCGGGACCTACACGGGATGCGACGTCCTCGAGAAATGCGATAACATCATGATTCGTGCGCTTTTCTATCTCGCGGACGCTTTCGACCTCAAAGGCGGCCTTGCTACGAATGGTGGCGGCATCCTCCTTCGGAATTGAGCCGAACTCCGCCATGGCTTCGCAGGCAAGGACTTCGATTTCGAGCCAGATTTCCAGTTTGCGCTGCTCACTCCAAAGCGAGCGCATCTCAGGCAGGGAGTAACGGTCAATCACCCGACGAACGTAACGAAGGCGATACGTCAAAGGCCAACAGAAATCTGGCAAGCATCCTGTCGGACTTGCAATCGAGCTCCCATTACATGAACAGTAACGGTTGAGAAGCGAAGCCTCCCTTACAGCCTGCTACCTCGTCCAGTCAAAGGTCACAGCCTTCTCGATCTCCGGGTGAAGACTCAATGCCACGGGACACTTAAGGGCGGCCTCCTCGAGCGTTTCGCGAGCGGTATGCGAATCCGGCAGGGGAACCTCGATATTCACCTCAATCTTCTCGATCCGGCGCGGAGCAGTCGCGGTCATGTGCTTTCTCACTATCGCCCTTGTCCCGGAGAGCTCGACATCAAGCGATCGCTTCGCCGCCACGATCGCCATTGTCGTGAGCATGCAAACGCCCAATGAGGTCGCAGTCAGATCCGTCGGACTGAACGCTTCGCCCCTACCAAGGTTGTCTCTCGGCGCATCGGTTGACAATGCCGCCTGGGACGGACCGTGAATGGAAAGGCAGTGCAGATCGCCTTCGTATTCAACTGAGATTTGAACCATGCCCGGAAGTTATCGCGCCGGACGCCGTTGAAAAGCGGGAAGACGCCCTACTAAGCACCGACGCGGACACGTTTCAAGCGCCCATGATTTTCCAGTCGCACGCGGCCGCTCTCAAAGAGATCAACCAGCGCCGCAAGAGTTTCACGGCTGTCGCGTGCACAAGAAGAAACGATGCTGATTAAATCACCCAATGAGTACCGCTTCCCGTTGATTTTGCGATATGGATTTTTCATGGCTGTCCGGAATATAAATATTCACCCGTTAGACGCGCCGAGGTCCCCATTTGTTCAATATCTTGAATAAATTTCCGCCCGAACCTAAGAAATCTCGAATCTTACTGAACTTGGTTGTAGGCGCCCCCGTCGAGCTTGCGCCAAAAATCGCTTGCGGCTTGGTCGCGAGGATCGTCCGGAGAGCGCAGAATCTTAAGTGTGCGGTGTAAGCGCAGCGAATTCAGGCCTTTTCTGTCCGTGATGAGCATCGGACTCACCGTCAACGACTCAATCGGCAGTTTCATCAAGGCGCGCGGATTTGCTGGGTTAAGCCCTGCGAGATCGAGATGACGAAGGCTGCGGCACGCCATGAGAGGCGAAAGATCAGTGACATGCGTTGAGGAAAGATCGAGCGTTTCCAGAAGCGGCATGCCCCGAGCGAACTCCACGCTGGCGACTTCCGATTCGGCCAGCGTCAGCGAGCGAACATGAAGAAAGCCGCGCGGCGTCTGGGGAAGGCTTTCGATCGGGCACCTCGAAAAATCCAACGAATCCACGGGCAGTGAAAGGATGGTTTGCCAATCGAGTGTCTTCGCTCCGATGACGGCGAGGCCCGAGATGTCGATGTCGAGGAGCGCGCTGAGGTCTCTCACCTCTGGGGAGCCCCAAATAGTCACATCAACGCGCCCAGCGCCTGAGGTTTTGACGAAGACGCGCGTGTCGACGCCGTTTCTTTGGATCAGCTCCAGGCCGGCTTCGTTTGCCGTAATCTGTCGACGAAGGGGGCCCGGAGCGCTGGAGGAGGCCATGCGCAGGCCGGGCTTTTGGTTCAGGAATTCCAGGATGGCTCCTGCCACCTGGTTCTCAGGAAGTGAGGACGCGCGAAGAGCCTCTGCAGCCCTTACGAATTTGTCCGGCCCGGCGCGGGCGATCATCGTCGCCAACTCGAGGGTCTCTTCCGCAGAATTAGCTTCGTTTGCAGCGGTGCCGGTTCCTTCGAACTTCACAGCCTCGCGAAAGCTTTCAATAGCCCTATCAAACTCCATCAGCGCCAGGTGCAGCCGCCCCTTTAGCATCCAGGCGGCTCCAAGATCCGGTTGCTCCGTCAAGGCGCGAGAGACACTGTCCATCGCTTGCACCAGGCGTTGAAGGACTTGGTCGGGATCCTTGTCGAGACGCCACAAATCGCTTTGCGAGACATCGCGATTGAAAATCCGGCTGGCCTCGCGCAGCGCCTGCTGAGCCGCGTACGCAGTTCCGGAGATAAGGGCGGTTGAGACAGCGGGCTCAACCGTAGGCGGAGAGGGGCTCTGCGCCGATGGGCTTGCGATTTGCTGTTGGAGTGTTTCTTCAGGTCGAGCCGCGAAAGGCTCGGTCTCTTCGCGACTCTCATGGGCGGGCTGTATTTCGGCGCGCGCCTGTTTGCTGTCTTCCTCCGTTGCCTTCGAAGCGTCCACGGCTCGCTGCATTTCAGCCAGGGCGTCTTCGGTGCGGATCTGCTCAGCTCTTGCCAGTTCTGACGCCAGCTTGGCCTCCTGCTTCCTTTGGTTGGCCAATTGGAGCCTCTTCTCGACCAAAGCGTACCGATCATTTGCGGCCTTGAGCCTTGCGTTGAGAAAATAGATCGAGACTATTGCGCCACAGACGATGATGAGGACGGACCCCGCGCTCACCGCGGTAACCACCTTATTGCGCAAGACAAGCTTCTTTAAGAGATCCACAGGCGACACCGGCTTGGCGCTAATGACCTCGCCGCGCCGGTAGTGATCAATGTCAGCCCGCAGCGCGGCCACACTGCGATATCGCTCGGCGGGAGCGTTCCGCAGGGCCTTGAGTGTGATGATCTCGAGGTCGGGATGGATCTGCGGGTTGAAAGCGCGCGGGCGGGCCGGTTCATGACTTTTTAGCGTCTGGGCATCCTTCATAATGTTGCCCGTTGCCTCGAAATGTCTGCGTCCGGCGAGCATCTGGTAAAGTATCGTGCCGATGCTGTAAACGTCCGCGCGTTCGTCCACATCCTTGCTGGACTCAGCCTGCTCCGGTGCCATGTTCTCCAGCGTGCCGACGACGTGGCCCGTCAACGACAGGGAATGTGACGCCTCGCTGCTCTTCAACTTCGCCAAACCAAAATCGGCGACGAGTGGCTCGCCGTCTTCGCGGAGCAGAATGTTTCCCGGCTTGAGGTCTCGGTGAAGCACCCCGTGTTCATGCGCGAACTGGATCGCATCGCAGACTTTGATGACAAGGCTTAATGTCTGCTCGATGGGCAGTATACGAGTCTCCTTCGGACGCTGAGGAGGTTCCACTCCGTTGGCAGTATCACCTTGAACGGACCTCCTCGAACGCAAGGAATGAATGAGCGCTCGCAAATCGATTTCTCTTTCCGTTCCATCCGCTGGCTCGGTCGAGGATTCTTCGTACAAAAGATCAGACAACGGCAGACCGTCTATAAACTCCATTGCGAGATATTGAATGCCATCGAACTCGCTCATTTCATAGACACGGCAGATATTGCGATGGGGAAGCCGTGCCATGATTTCCGCCTCGCGCCAGAAACGCTTAAGCTGCGCTTCAGTCACCGTCTGAGAATGTAAGATCTTGATAGCCAGAGCGTTTCCAAATCGATCCGCACCCCGCCATACGGTTCCCATCCCTCCCGTGCCAATGACCTCGATGAGCCTGTATTTGCCCAATGCCTGTGTGGCCTGGTTTGTGACGACATTGTCCTCGCTCAGCTCGAAGGAATCGCCCACGAGCGCAGGTCGGACGACGCGCAGAATGGGTGTCGGCCGGTCCCTGCCGTGAACCCGGAATGACCAACGGTAGTCGAAATAGAGCTCAGTGCGGTCCGCGTTCTCCTGGACCCCGCGACCTACCAGGTAGACGACCTTCTTTAGTTGTTCGGGAACGGGAGCTATCTCCTCGCGCCTCCAATCAATGTCGCTCAAGTCGGGCTCGTGTTCACTTTCAGCGCGAATGTGTTGCCAGCCCTCTGGTAACGTCCGCAGCATATGGGTCAATGTGTGCTCGGGAAGCAGCGTCTCTCCGGGGCGTGCCAGCTGGCAGAGCCTCGCTGCAAGGTCGACTGGTGTGCCGACGGCGGTGTAGCGCTGCCAAATCGAAGTTCCCAGCATGCCCACCAGTGTATCGCCCGTCCAGATCCCGCATGAGCAGGGAGGCAACTCTTTTCCCTCTCGGTAAAGGCCGGCGTGGAGTTGTGACGTCTTCTGGATCTGATCACAAGCCGCGAGGATCGCTCGTAGCGGATGGTCAGCGTGGTAGCGGGGCGCTCCATAGATTCCGAGTACGGCATCTCGCGACGTCTCCCCAACGGTACAACCTGTCTGGCGCACTGCGTCACACGCTTCTTCTACAAAAGAATCCACAATCAATTTCACCTCCATCGGCTCAAGACGGTCGGCGAGTTGCGTCAGACCTTGAAGCTGCGTGAGGGTAACGCTCAGATACCTCCGCTCGGGATGGCGCACGGTGCGAAGTTCTTCCTCACTCAGCGATTCCAGGAGAGTCCCGCTCGATTCGCTCAACCCGCTCCCAGCAAAATCGGCCGACACGACCTCATCCAGCACGATGTCGAGCACTCCACCGTCGGAATACAACTGCGCCTCGAAAATTCTCCCATCACCGTCCGTGACAAGCCGGTTGCTGGTGCGTCCGGTTTCGGGACGTGCAAAGCAGGACGAAACCTCCCCGCTGCAGAGGAGGGCTACGTCCTCCAACGAAGAGCCCACGAGGTTCCTTTTTGGAGCTCCCAAATACTCCGCGAGAGCGCCATTCGCGTAGATGATGATGTCGTCGAGGGAAACCCGCGCGACCATCGTCCGAATCGGAGCACTTTGAGCGGCTGGCATTGACAATAAGTTGTTACGGCTTTGTGCGGGGTCGCGCAATCCCGTTGAAAATCGGGAGCAGTTGGGGTAGCAACGGAAGCCCGTGTTCATCTACGCCCGAGCGCTTCGCTATTTTCGGCCCTATCTCTGGCCGACGCTGGGAGGCGTCATTCTTACCTTCGCAGCGATCGTGGTCAACTCGCTCAAGCCCTGGCCATTTAAGTATATCGTCGATGGGGTGCTGCCGACCGACTCGGCCCATGGCACCGAGGAGACGCGGGCATTCATCACGCATTGGTTCGGTGCCGCGCCTCCTTCCCAGGTCGCGCTCTGGCTTTGTCTCATCCTCGTCTTGGTGAGCCTGTTGGGAGGCATGATCAATCTTGCGGCAAATTTTCTTTTTATTCGAGTCGGCCTCAAAGCTCTTCTGCGCCTGCGCACGGACCTTTATGCGTGCTTGCAGTCGCTTCCGCTCAAATATCACGACGCGCGACGCAGCTCGGACTCGAGCTTCCGCGTCGCCTACGATTCGCAGAGCATTCAGGCGATCTACAACAAGGGTTTCGCCACCATTCTCAGTTCGATCGTCATGCTCATCTGGACGTTCCTGATCATGGTCTGGATGAACTGGCCTCTGGCGCTGACTTCGCTCGCCGTGCTGCCATTCGTCGCGTGGGCCATCGGCTATTTCGCCGACCGGGTCCGCCGGCAATCCACCACCATTCAGGAGCGCGAGAGTGACTTACTCGCCCTTACACAGGAGGGTATCAGCCAGATCCGGATGGTCCACGCCTTTGGCCGCGAATCCTTCGAGATCCGGCAGTTTCGCAAGCGAGCCGCGCGCAGCCTCGAAGCCGGGCTGCGCTTCAATATTACCTCGATCGTCAGCTCGCTCGTTGTCGGCTCGCTCATGGCTGCAGGCACCGCCCTCATGTACTACGTCGGCGCTCGGCAAGTCCTGGCCGGCGCGCTCACGCTCGGTGACCTGACGGTCTTCACCACCTATCTGCTTATGCTTTACCAGCCGCTTGAGCAGCTCAGCTACACGGCCTGGGCGCTGGAGGGCGCGGCCGCGGGCGCGGCGCGTTGCTTCGAGGTGCTCGATCGCGAGGACGACGTGCCAGACGCTCCGAACGCCAAACCGATCGACAATGCGCGCGGCGATATCGAGTTTCGCGACGTCAGCTTCGGCTATTCCCATGACCGTGTCATCCTGAAAGACGTCAAACTTTCGATCGCGCACGGCGAAAGCGTGGCATTTGTGGGTGGCACGGGAGCGGGCAAGAGCACATTGCTGAGCCTCGTACCACGGTTCTACGATCCGACAACCGGCGGGGTCTTTCTCAATGGCCGCAATCTGCGCGAGTTGACCAAGAAATCCCTTCGCGCACAAATCGGCATGGTCTTGCAGGATACCGTCCTTTTTTCCACGACCATCAAGGAAAACATCGCTTACGGTCGCCCCGGTGCGACTGATCGCCAGATCATTGAAGCCGCCAAGCGCGCACAGGCCTATGACTTCATCATGGGAATGCCGCAGGGATTCGAGAGCGAGGTGGGAGAGCGCGGCGGTCACCTCAGCGTCGGCCAGCGCCAGCGCATAGGCATTGCGCGGGCTTTCCTCAAAGACGCGCCTATCCTCCTGCTCGACGAGCCGACCAGCGCGCTGGATCCGGGCACCGAGCACGCTATCATGGAAACCATAGCGGAACTCATGCGCGGGCGCACGACGCTCATCATCACCCATCGCCTTGCCACCATTCATTCCCTTGGACGCATCCTGGTTCTCGAGCATGGGACCATTGCGGAACAGGGAACCGGCCCGGAGCTTCTTGCGCGTGCCGGCGTCTATGCCAAACTCTACGGCGCCGGACAATACGATCAGGGATCCGGGAGCACGAAATAAGAGTTTCGCAGCGGGTAATCCACCGCTCTCCGCTTCCGACTCAGCGCTTGCATCACCCTAACCCTCGCTCCTCGACATCCTGTTCGTCCCAGCCGAGAAGATGCCCAATTTCGTGAAGGAGCGTGGTGCGGACTTCCGCACGGAAAGCCGCCGCGTCGCCCTCCGCAAAATCCCAAAGATTCTCCAGCCAAAGCCGGATGCGCGGGGTTGGCGCGTCCGGCGCGCCCTCATCATAAAGCCCCAGCGTGTCGGGCTCAACCCCGTGGGCGATATCCTCGGCGTCCGGCCGTCGCTCGAAGAAAACAGGCACCCGTTCCACAACAGCGCGAATTTCCCTCGGAAGGCTCCGGAGCGCGGCGCGAACTTCCGTCTGCGCCATTTTCGAAAGCATTGAATGCCTCATTTCGCGTTCTGCGTTGGCATAAGCCTTGCGTTCGGCTATTGATAACCAATGAATGACACGAAAGAAGTCAATCCTCTGCGCGAAGGTCTATCGAGCCGTGCGATGCCGCAACCCTGCGCCGTGGTCATCTTCGGAGCTACCGGCGACCTGACCCATCGCAAGCTCGTTCCTGCGCTCTACAATCTCGCCGCCGATGGCGCGCTGCCGCCTGCGGTGAGCGTGGTTGGATTTGCCCGCCGCGATAAAAGCGATGAGGTCTTCCGCAAGGAACTCGAGGAAGCCGCACGGAAATTCTCGCGTCAGAAGATCAGCGATGAGCTTTGGACCGGGTTCGCCTCGTCGATCTTTTATCACCGTAGCGAATTCCATGTCTTGGAAGGTTACGAGTCCCTGGCCAAGCGCCTCGACGAGCTCGATGCCCAGCGGGGAACACGGGGGAACCGCCTTTTTTATCTCTCGGCCGGTCCCGATCAGTTCCCTGCAATTTTGGAAAACCTGCGCAAGAGCGGTCTCAACCGCACGCGCGAGGGAGCCTGGGCGCGCGTCATCGTTGAGAAGCCGTTCGGAAGCGATTTGCCGACGGCGCAGACCCTCAATGAACTTGTCAAGGCGGCCTTCCGTGAAGCTGACACCTTTCGCATCGATCACTATCTGGGCAAGGAAACCGCGCAGAACATGATGGTGCTGCGCTTTGCGAATGCGATTTTCGAACAGCTCTGGAACGCGCGCTATATTGACCATGTTCAGATCACCGCGAGCGAGCCCCTGGGCGTCGAGGGCCGCGCGGGCTATTACGAAAAAGCCGGCGCCCTGCGCGATATGGTGCAAAACCATCTCCTCCAGCTTCTGTGCCTCACAGCAATGGAGCCGCCGGCTGGCTTGGATGCGGACGCCATACGGGACGAGAAGGTGAAGGTGCTCAAATCGCTTCGGCCAATCACGGACGACGATGTGCGAAAAAACGTCGTGCGAGCGCAGTATGGTGCCGGCACTATCAATGGAAAGCGTGTGGTTGCCTATCGCGATGAACAAAACGTGAGCATCGAGTCGGTCACCGAGACATACGTCGCCCTTCGCATCAATGTGGACAACTGGCGTTGGGCGGGAGTACCCTTCTTTGTCCGAGTCGGAAAGCGCCTGCCCAAAGCTGGCACAGAAATCGCCATCCATTTCAAGGAAGCTCCTCCTGTCTTGTTCAATGTCGATGGGCAGACAATTGATGAAAACGCGCTGGTCATCAGAATCCAACCCGATGAAGGTGTCTCGCTGCGCATGAGCGCAAAGCTCCCGGGATCCAGTCTCCGCATTGAGCCTGTGAAAATGGACTTTCATTACGGAACAAGCTTCGGCAAGGCGACCCCCGAAGCCTATGAACGGCTTCTCCTGGATGCCATGAGTGGGGATGCCACGCTCTTCGCGCGCCGCGACGAGGTCGAGGAGGCCTGGAAGTTTGTCGACGCCATCCGCGCCGAATGGGACAGGAAGTCCGATGATCTTGCCCTCTACTCTGCCGGGACGTGGGGCCCGATTGAGGCGGACCAGCTCATCAAGGGCAATGGCGCAACATGGAGGCGGCTATGAGTGCCACGGCAGAAGCGCCAATCGAGCCAGGCCTGCCGGTGGAAATCGGCCGAATCGATAAGGAGCTCGGCAAGCTCTGGGAAGAAGTCGGCGATGCAAAGACGCGGGCCTCCCTGATCAATCTTGCCATATATACCGAGAACGCGAAGTCGGTTGCGGAAAACACGAACCTGATCTCCGAAATTGCGACTCAACACGCCTGTCGCGCGCTTCTCATCTTCGCCAATCCCGACGCCAAAGAGCCAAGCGCCAAAGCGTGGATCAACGCACATTGCCACCTCGCTGGCAAGGGTGAGCACCAGATCTGTTCGGAGCAGATCACCTTTGAGCTTGATGGCGACATGGTGAGCGCGCTCCCGAACATCGTCTTTTCGCACCTCGATTCCGATCTACCTTTATACTTTTGGTGGCAGGGCAACTTTCGTGAACCTCTCGACGAAAAGCTCTGGGGATGGGTGGACCGCCTCATCTACGACAGCGCGGAGTGGGAGGCGCCTGCCGAGCAATTCGAGTTGGTTCAAAAGATCCGCACTCTCACCGAAATCCGCACTATTCTTTGCGACCTGAATTGGACGAGGCTGCTTGGAACGCGATTCGCGTTGGCACAACTTTTCGACCACTCGTGCGCGCTTGCGCGTATCAAGGCAATCAAGCGCGTGTCGATTTCCTCCGCAACGCACACTACAGGCCTCCTCCTTCTCGGATGGCTCGCTGCACAACTCGAATGGAAACTCCAGCTGGTTCTCGGACGACAGTTTTTCGTCGCGTCGGGCGGCGCCGAAATTGATTTCGATATTCAAGTGACCGATGGGCCCGCAATCAGCCGGTGCACCTTTGAAAGCGCGGACGCCATCCTTGAGGTCGTGCGCGAGCCCAAGTCCGACTATGTCCATGCCCGCATCGATTGCGAGGGAGTTTCCGACACGCTGATGCTTCTGCCCGGAGGGAAGGCTTCGACTTCCGAAGTCCTCGTGATGGAACTCGCCCGCGGGGGCAAGCATCCGCTCTATAGAAAGACTCTCGAAGCGATCAAACCCCTTATTGGTTAGGGAAAATGCTCGAGAGCGTCCGTTTTCCCCCAGCGCAGCGATCTTTCTATCGTCAAAGTCACGTACTTTTTCGCGACAAAGACAGCTTGCGACAGCGAAGATCCCAAAGCCAGATTCGCCGCTATCGCTGCTGAAAAAGTGCATCCCGTCCCGTGCGTCTTGATGCCGGAAACAAAAGGCTCCGCAAACTCCTCGATTCCTTGTGAGGTCACCAGAAGGTCGACCGCCGTTTTCGCCCGCAGATGTCCTCCCTTAAGCAGAAATGCGCACCCGTACTTTTCGATGAGAAATCTTCCGGCATCCCTCATCTCGCCAAGATTGCGAATGTCCCGTCCCGCGAGAATCTTTAGCTCGTCGAGATTTGGAGTTACGAGCGTTGCATTGGGGAACAGCGCTTTTTGATACGCCGCGATGGCAGATTTCTTCAGCAACGGGTCCCCGCTGCTCGCCACCATCACGGGATCGACGACGAACTTCGTCTTTCTGACAGCAAGCACCTCCGCCACTGCCTCGACGATCGACGCGGAATAGAGCATTCCCGTCTTCGCGATCGCGACCGGAAAGGCCTTGTAGCTCAATGCGAGCTGCTCAACAACGATCTCCGGCCTGACGGCCTGAATCGCAGACACTTTGCCGGGAACTTCCGCCACCACGCATGTGACGGCCGTGAGCCCATAACAGCCGAAATAGGAGAATGTCTTTAGGTCGGCCTGAGCGCCGGCTCCAGCGCTATTGTCGGAGCCGGCGATTGTCAGGACGACCGGCCTGCACCGAGCAGCCTGCCGGGCTCGAGATGAAAATGGCGTTTTCTCAGACAATTGCGTAGTGGAGAGCAGCACACCCTCCAAGGCAGGCTGCTAATACCGCACGTCGTGCAGAGTTCGAAAAGCTTCTTTTGCCACTTTACAGCCCGCAGGGCTGTCCGCAGCAATTTGCCTGAAAGACGCGCCGCTTCCTGTCGCAAGGTTCCCCGCGAATCTCTGCCTTCCATCAACCCGCGGCAAATTGCTCAGCGCTCGCGGTTGCCCATAAGCATGAACAGGAAGTAAAGCAACGTACCAAGCGAAGCAACGAAGGCCGCTACATAGGTGAGCGCTGCGGCGTCGAGCACTTGGTTCACACCTGCGGCCTCCTCACCGGGCCGGATGATACCCATCTGCTGCAAAATGATCTTCGCGCGGCGCGAAGCGTCGAACTCCACCGGCAAAGTGATGAGTTGGAAAAGCGTCAGCACGAGGTAAACAGCGACCGCGAGCATTGCCAGCTTGAAGATGCCGAAGAACAAGCCGCCGAGGAAAATAAAGGGGAGCATGTTCGAGGCGATCTGGGTAATCGGCACAATAGCCATCCGCAATTTCAGAGGCGCATACGCCTTTTGATGCTGAATGGCATGTCCGCATTCGTGGGCTGCAATGCCCAACGCGGCAACGGAAGGGGTGTTATAGACATCGGATGAGAGACAAAGACGCTTGTGCGTCGGATCGTAATGATCGCCAAGCATGTCATTGATCTCTACGACGTCCACGTCGCCAATGTTCGCCGCAGAAAGAATTTCCCGGGCGGCTTGCGCGCCGGTAACACCCGATGATGCCGCCACTTGCTTCCAACGCCCGAAAGCGCTCGATACGCGCATCTGGGCCCACATGCCGAGGAGCAGCGGCACACCGATAAGTAAAAGCCAAGTCATCATATACCGAGAATGTAGTTACGATCAATCCGACAATCAACTCGATCCGGCGTTCAACAAAATTCGAACGGTTTGATTTCACTTAAGCACGAATTGTAGCGCCGATGTGCTCATCGCCGATCGTGAGGACACGGTCGCCACAGCTCCGGCATCGTCGCGCCGGCCAGGATAACCTTAAATGGACCTCCCTGGTTCCTTCCTTGCCCGGATCAGATTTCGAGCTGCTTCGGAAAATCGCTAATCAACCGATGTCCTCTCGGAGTTATCACGACGACGTCCTCATGCCGGACGCCCCCGACACCCGGCCAGTAAATTCCGGGCTCGACCGTGAACACCTGGCCAGGCCGAAAAGTCGCCGCAGCAAAGCGCGGTTCCTCATGGATCTCAAGTCCCAACCCGTGGCCCGTTCCATGGAAGAAGCCCTGCCACCGCCCGTCTTTGATCTCGGTAGGATAGCCGCTTCCGGCAAAGAACGCCTTCACGTCCTCGTGGATTTTGCTTCCGCTGGCGCCAGGCTTCAATGCCTGAATGGCGCGCTCCTGGCCGCTCAGGCAGGTTTCCCAGAGCCTCCGCTGGGCTTCGTTTGCCGTGCCGCGCACTACGGTGCGGGTGAGGTCGCCGAAATAGCCACTGCGTGAATCGCGCGGGAAGATGTCGAGAATAATCAGTTGATTGGCGAAAAGAGGACCACTCCCGCGCTCATGGGGATCGCAGGCCAGCTCGCCGCAGGCAACGATTGTGTCGCCTCGCGCTTCCCCGCCCGCCCGCACAACCGCGATCTCCATTTCCATCCGAAGTATCCCTGCCGTCAGAATCTGCCTCTTCCACGAAAGTCTTCCATCCTTGAGGATCTTGGCAGCTTTCAGGACGTCGTGTCCCCGCGCCATCCCCGCCTCCGTAATGCGCAGAGCCGCGTCAAGAGCCCTGATCTCCTCCTGCGTCTTGATTTCACGATGCGGCCAGAATGAGCCAGTCGCAGGTTGAAGGCCAATTTTCTCCTTCTTCAGCGCGAGCGCAAGGCCCAGTGGAAAATCGGCGGGT
The DNA here is from genome assembly GCA_963708595.1 of uncultured Verrucomicrobiae bacterium. Lineage (GTDB taxonomy): Bacteria > Verrucomicrobiota > Verrucomicrobiia > Chthoniobacterales > Terrimicrobiaceae > DASTFP01. Next base: position 48,153 of record CAVPTR010000019.1, on the reverse strand, counting down.
GTCAGGACCCGGCGGACGCCGAGATGCTTCAAAAATTCCGCCACCACTTTCGCATAGGCAGGCTTTTGCTTCCTGATGCCCTGCACCTCCTTTTCCACTTGGGAATAGCTCTCGACATTATCGACCTTCGCCTCACGGCGGCCCCGATCCACCTCCAGATCGCTAAGCAAGATCGCCGTTCGCCCCTGCGTCTCGACAAAAACAAACGCGTCCGGTGCGCGAAATCGCGTGGCATACAACATGTCCGCAGAGGCCTCACTGGCAGCGACAATCAGTTTCGCGCGTTTCACAAGGCCGCACTGTTGCGCATGCTCAGCCTTCCTGTCTCACACTTTTTCGCAATTGCGCATGAAATTCTGCAGCGTCCGAGTAGAAGGGAAGCGCGACGGAATGAAAACGACGCGTCGAACTCCTACGCGTCCTCCGTCCTCGAAGCACTTGGGGGATCGAGTGCGGAGGACTGGGACGGATTTTAGGGTCCATCGCTGGACGCGGCTGAGCTCGACCAAGTGGGAGGACGCGTGGATGGAACGCTTGCGCTTCCTCGGTCCCGAAAAAATCGTATTCACCACATGGTCGGACTCACGCGCTCTAAAGATAGAGGCCTATTGCGGCGAGCGGACCGCGCGGCAGCTTGTGAGGCGCTTCGGAGGACGCGCCAAAAAATTGCCCGAGCACGTCTGGACGGGCGACCCCGCCCGCCCGCGCGGCCCATTGTCCATCCGCGGAAAGCTCAAGATCTTCTCTGATAAGCCGTCCTGGCACGAATGGCGAAAAGCGCGCCGGAAACCTGATGGTATTTTCATTCCGGCGGGGATGGCCTTTGGCACCGGCGAACACGCCACCACCGCCACCTGCCTGCGCCTCCTCGCGGACATCACCACCATGCTTCCGGCAGGCTTCACAGCGCTCGACCTCGGTACGGGCGCAGGCATCCTCGGCATCGCCGCAAAAGCGCTTGGCGCTCGCTGCGTCGAGGCCATCGACTACGATCCGGTAGCTGTGCGGATCGCTAAAACGAATGCCTCAACCAATGGCTTCCGAACCATCAAAGTTTCCCGCGGCGACGTGCCGAAGCTGACTATCCGCCGGTCCTTCGACGTCGTTCTTGCCAATCTCTTCAGCGACGTCCTCATCGCCGCCGCCCCGCGTATCGCGCACGCCACAAAGCCGGGCGGCTGGCTGATTTTCTCCGGCGTCCTGCGAAAACAGGCGCAGGAAGTAGCCAGCGCCTTCGAAGCCGCTGGCTTTTCAAACCGCCGTCTCATCGCGCGAGGCAAATGGTGCGCAGGAGTGTGCCGGAAGGACCGTCTGACAGTGTATTGATTCTATCCCAATCAGGTATTACATTAACGCAACGCCAACAGTTTCATTAAAGATTTCAGACCATTTAGACGGCGAACTTACCCAAGAGGCCCGAAAGCGCAGGTTGAGCAAATCCGAATTCATCAGGCGAAGTGTCGAGTCCGCCTTGAATTCAAAAAAATGGGAAGCCTCCTGCCTTGAGGCGATGGGCGAATGGGTTGGTTCTTTCCGAGGACCCGGCGACCTCTCCACGAACCGCGCACGGCATGACGATGCGATTGCGGATTTCGAACGTGGCAGAAAGTCTCCTCGTTGACACCGGGCCACTCGTCGCGGCGGCTGAAGTGATAGTTGCCGGTGGGATCATCGTCCTCCCACTTGAGTAGCCCAACCTTTTTTACGGCGCACGCGAAACTCGGGTTAGCAGCCTGACTCCGATCAGCAGCCCGGAGTGCCGTTCTTTGTCGAATTCGGCAAACTGCTCTCTTCAAGAACGCCCTCGTAAGCAGCAACCGTTTTTTCAAGATCGAAGTCGCCCGCCTTTTCGCGTGAAGCGCGACGCATTCGTTGCAACGTCTCCGGACACGCCAATAGTGCACTGAGCTTTTGCGCGAAGGCGGCTGGCGAGAGCTCGCAAAGGAAGCCGTTTCTTCCTTCCTCGACGACGTCTCGCATGCCACCGATCTGGCTGCCGACTATCACAATGCCCCGTTGAAGCGCCTCGATCGCGACCATGGGCAAACCTTCGTGTAATGACGGCATCAGGAGAATATCCGCCTCAGCCATCAACTGCGCCACTTGGTCGCCGGAGATCCAGCCGTGCTGCACCACGCGTCCGCCAATGCCCTCCCGCTGGGCGAGCTCCCTCACGTCGGGCCCCAGCGGACCATCGCCAATTACGTCAAACGACCAATCCATTTCCCTGATCAAAGCCAATGCCTTGATAGCAAGGAGCGGGTTTTTCTGAATGCTCAATCGTCCCGCCATGATAATGCGCCGCGGAGAATGCACGCGCAACTCAGGCCGCGCGATCGGATTGACGCAATTGGGAATTACGATCGGCTTCACCCCATAGGCCTCTGTCGCCAACCCTGCGACAAAGCGGCTTACCGTTGTCACGCTCCGCGCACGACGCCATACTGGCGTCACAAAGGGACCGAGAAGGCGGAATAAATGATCGGTCTGCTCCGGCACCCCGCCGGGCACGTCGCCTAAGTGCGCCGTCAGAACGTAGGGAACGCCTGTGAATAGCTTCGCCGCAAGCGCGAGAGGACCAGTGGGAACTGCGAAGTGCGCATGAACGACATCCGGGCGCCAGTTTCGGGCTTCTCTCAGGACCGGCAAGAGGCTGGTCGCAAGGTAAAGGGCCATCTCGGGCACCGTGCAGGTATCTTCGCGCCGACGAAAGGATTCCGGGCGCAGCACCTCTACCTGGTCACGCATCTCACGCCTCGGAAGATGGCGCATGCCTGCGGTAAGAACGCGCACCTCATGTCCGCGTCGAGCCAGGCTCGCAGCCACCTGCGCCGCGACTCTTCCTCCGCCTCCCCCGATGGGGGGATATTCGTAGCAGAGAACGAGGACCTTCACCTCGTCACATCCTCTGCGCCCAAACTTGCCAGCCACTCACCGTAGCACAGTTGGCACCAGAGATAGAGACGTTCATCGGCACCGCGTGCGCGATGAGAGGAAAGTTTTTCCTCGAGAAACTTTCCGTCGCCCCGCGGTTCCAGACGACCCAAGCGGAACCACGCTCCGACCGGAGTGCCAAAGCCCTTCTTCTTGCGGTAAATGATGTCGAGCGGCAGAAGAGGTTCCAGCGCCTTCTTGAGAAGATATTTAGTAATTCCTCGGCGGATCTTGAAGCAATGCGGCAGTCTGCGCGCGAAATCCGCCACTTCCAAATCGAGAAATGGACTCCGCGCCTCAAGGCCGTGCATCATGCTCGCGCGATCAACTTTGGGCAGAATGCCGTCCTGAAGATAAAGTTCCGTATAAAATTGCAGGGTGCGGTCCACCAAGTCCGTCTGCCGGCACGAATCCCAGGCTTCCACAGCCTCGGAATACAGATCCTCCACATGGACCGGTTCGCCGAAGAGTTGCTCGATCTCATGCGGCTCCAATGCGCCCAGCCACACAGGATTCCAATAAGGCGGTTGATGACTTGCCCCGCGCATTCCCCGCTTAATCTTGAAATCGAAGCTGAGATTCGCGTCCGAAACGGGAAGACGGCCCGCCAGAGCACGCAGGGCGTGGTGCACCGGCCGCGGGACTAGACGCGCATACCACTCTGCCTTTCTCAATCCACGAAATGTATCGTATCCCGCGAACAACTCATCGCCACCATCACCGCCCAGGGCCACCGTGACCTGACGCCGCGTGAAGCGGCTCAGCAACCAGGTTGGCAGCAGGGAATTATCGCCCTGGGGCTCGTCCAGCTTGCGGAAGATTTCGGGCAGGACGTCACATGCCTTATCAAGGTCAAGTGTTTCGCTTTGGTGATCTGTTCCGAGAAATTCAGCCGCGCGGCGGGACTGAACCGATTCGTCGAATGTCGGCTCGTTGAATCCGACGCTAAACGTCCGCAGGCGTTCCGCGCCGGCATGTTTCGCCGCCAGCGCCGCCACCGCGGTCGAATCAATTCCCCCGCTTAAAAAAACGCCAAGCGGCACGTCCGCCATCAAGCGCCTCCTAACGGCACGATCAAGCCGCTCAAGCAATTCCTCTGCCAACGCCGTCTCTGAGCGTCGAGTCATGCTTTCGTCCGGCTCAATTTCAAAGCGCCAGTAGCGTTTGACGACAGGTTCCCCTCCCAACTCCAGGATCAGGTTATGACCTGCAGGCAACTTCCATACCCCTTCAATGAGCGAGCGTGGCGCGGGGACTAACGAATAGGCGAAGAATTTTTGGAGAGCTTTGCGCGAGATGCTTCGGGGGGAGTACTCGTGCTCGAGCAATGCCGTCAATTCTGAAGCGAACGCAAAGGTGCCTCCGCGCTGGAACCAAAACAACGGCTTCTTGCCAAAGCGATCCCGACTGAGCAACAGGCGCTTCTTCCGGGCATCCCAGAGCGCAAAGGCCCACATGCCATTGAGCCTGCTAACGATTTCCTCTCCCCAGACGCAGTAACCATGCAACAGCACCTCAGTATCCGAGTGATCGCTCTGAAACGCACGGCCCCGCGCCTCCAACTCAGCTCGCAACTCCAAGTGGTTGTAAATCTCACCGTTGAAAACGATGACGCAACGCCCATCCGCCTCCACCATTGGCTGCCCCCCGCCGGCAATGTCGATGATCGAAAGCCGCCGATGCCCGAAATGCACGCCGTGAGACTTCTCGCTATAAAACCCCTCTGCGTCCGGACCGCGGTGAGCCAGCCGGCGGGTCATGCGTTCGAGATCAGACCGATCCCCCTCGCCGACGAATCCGGCGATTCCGCACATTTCAAGCCGCCTTCGGAAACGATTTCAAATTGCGCGTTTCACGCACGAGGTAGATCGACTTGTTCTGGGACTCGTGAAAGGTGCGCGTGATCATTTCCGCCAGCAAGCCCATGAGGATACAGATCACCCCGGTCATGAAGGAGAAAACCGCCATCATGGGCAGCGGAGTGTTCGTGAAAAAATACCCCTTGGTGCGCATGTAAAGCGTCCAAACACTAAACCCGAAGGCCGCTGCAAAAAACGCAACTCCCCAGAGGCCGAAAAGATACATCGGCTTGAGCATGAACCTGTCCATGAATTTGACGGTTACAAGGTCCATCAAAACTTTCAGCACGCGCTCAAGGCCATACTTTGACGATCCGCACGATCGCACGAAGTGGTTGACCGGGATTTCCGTAATCCGCGCTCCATGCCACTTCGCGTAAATTGGAAGAAAGCGATGCATTTCACCGTAGAGCCTGATGCCTTCGAGCACCTCAGCACGGTAGGCCTTCAGCGAACAGCCAAAGTCATGTAGCCGCACCCCTGAGACTACGGATATCAGCTTGTTCGCCATGATGCTCGGAATATTCCTATGAATGGTGTTGTCCTTCCTGTCCCTCCGCCAGCCTGAACAGACATCGTAGCCCTCCCTGAGTTTGGCGAGCATGTGCGGAATATCCTCCGGATCATTCTGCCCATCGCCATCCATCGGTACGATGATATCGCCCGAGGCGAAATCAAAACCTGCCATCATCGCCGCCGTCTGGCCAAAATTTCGGCGAAAGTGGATCACCTTCACCTCGCGATGCGCCGTCGCCAGCCTGTTTAGAATCTCCTCGCTTCGGTCCAGACTTCCATCATTGACAAAAATGATCTCCCACGGATCTCCATACCGACTCATCACCACACGCACTTTCTCGAAAAGTTCCTCAATGGAGCCCTCTTCGTTGTAAATCGGAACGGACAATGAAATCATGACATTGATAGTGGAACCCTTCACGAGACACAAACATTGTTGCGTTGTCAGCAAAAATAAAAACAGCGATTTTCCGAGCCGTGGCGAAAGCCGGAGCGCAGCGAACGAGTCCTCGCAGTCGGCGATCAAGAGATCGCGGCTACAATTCGCACTTAGGTAAGCAGTTTTTGGGGTTGGAGCGAATGCCGTCCGTATCCTCTTACGAGGGCAGGTCAAAGTCCCGATATTCGAGCTGTGATGGCACCCCAGCGACAGCAAGGGTGCCGCTGTAGTCCTCGCCGGGCCGGAACGCGACGAGGTGCCAGCTCACACCGTGAATATTCGCCTCATCTTCCAGCGCGATGAGACGTAAGGGCGCCAGACCGACTTCCAACTTCGAGAGTTCGAGTGCGAGTCCGAGCGCCGTGGCTTTCAGAACCGCCTCTTTCGCTGTCCACAACTGAAAGAAGACCTGTAGACGAGCGTTTGTGTCTGCCTTGGCAATTTCCTCCCTTTCTCCGTCGCAGAAGTACCTTTCTGCAATCTCCAAAGGATCAAGTCGAAGATCCTCTTTTTCAATGTCCACCCCGATGGACCAGTCCAGGCAAAGCGCCAAAACCAAGAGATCGCCGGAGTGCGAGATATTGAACTGGATGTTTGCGGGCGAATTCACCAGGAAAGGCTTTCCGTAGGCAGTGCAGGCAAATTTCAGCCTCTCGGGCTCCATGGAGAGATAGCCTGCAAGGATTGCCCGCAAGGCTCCCCGCCCCGCCGCAAACCGGCGCTGCAAAACCGCGAAGCGAAAGCGCTCGGAACGGTGCATTTCCTCGTCCGAGAGCATTCCGCGAAGCCTGCACAGCGTGGCATCGGGCACATCCAGCCCCACGCGCCACAAGTGCACGTCCCCGACTCGAAGATCATTGCCGGGACTGGATTGCTTCCACGATATCATTGGAAAGTTTAGTGCAGCAAGATTGCGCTTGCCTCGACGCGGAAGGTCGATTTGTTGACCAAAATGCCATATCGCGTTTGCAAGACAATCGATATCGAAAGCGGCCACATGCTGTCGAAGCACCCCGGCAAGTGCAAATTTCCGCATGGTCATACGCGCAAAGTGGAGTTCATCCTCGAGGCCGAACATCTCAATCGGAACGAAATGGTGTGCGACTTTTTGGTCGTGAAGGAGCTCATCGGCGATTACCTTGAGGTCTTGGATCATGCGATATGCGTCAATACTGCCGACCCGGCCTACCCGGAATTGCGTGCGCGCTATGGAGACAGGATTATTCCTTTCGAGAATGAGGATCCGACCACAGAGGTCATGGCGCGAGTAATCTTTCAGACGTTCGCCAAGAAACTTACCGACTACTCTGCGAGACTGGATAAGAGCTACCCCCTCGATGGGGAAGTCAGGCTCGTGTCGGTCAAAGTTTGGGAAACAGCCTCTTCGTGGGCGCAGTATTATTTGCCTTAGAAGAATGTTGGAAAACCCGCGTAGGCGGTCGCCACCGCAACCAAGCATGAAAGACGTACAAAGCACTGCGGACACCCGTGGCATCGCTATTGATCAGGTCGGCATTACCAACCTTCGCTATCCGATCAGTGTGAAGAGCCGTGGCGGGAAGCCAATGGCCACTGTGGCTGACATTTCGATGTCCGTGCACCTCCCGCATCATTTCAAAGGCACCCACATGAGCCGGTTCCTCGAAGTCCTGGCAAAGCACGAAGGGGAAATTACCTTGCGCAGTTTGCCATCGATTCTCCATGAGCTCAAGAAGCGACTGGATGCAGAGAGCGCCCATATGGAATTGTCATTCCCGCATTTTATCGACAAGGCCGCACCAGTTAGCGGGGCCCGTGCGAAGGTATGCTGTCAATGTACGTTTTCAGTGTCCTGTAACGGGAGGAAGGATGACGTCTCGCTTCGAGTCGTGGTGCCTGTTACGACCCTTTGCCCCTGCAGCAAAGAAATCAGCGACTACGGGGCGCACAATCAACGCGGACATGTTACGATCGAAGTCCGCCCCAAAAAGACGAAACAGGGCTGGGCTTGGATCTGGATTGAAGAACTCGTCGAGATTGCCGAGAGATCCGCCTCAGCTCCCGTGTATGCCCTGCTCAAGCGAGCTGACGAACGCCATGTCACCATGCAGGCGCACGATAATCCCGTATTTGTCGAAGATCTCGTGCGCAACGTCGCGCTTCTTCTCAAGGATGACCCCCGCATCTCGTCGTTCGAGGTGCAGGCCATAAACCAGGAGAGCATTCACGCCCACGACGCCTTCGCGCGAGTCATTTGGAAGCGTGGATCAACGCGCCGGGAATAGCGGAAGATGGCGATCGATCTCTACCACAAGTTCTTTTTGACCCCCGAGGCGGACACCTTGACTTCGGGGGGATTGATCGGTCGGCAGCTAACGTTGAAAGCAAAAATGAACGCTCTTCTGATCGATTGCTGAGAGCATGAGCTATCTTCTGTCATGCCAACCAAAGCACAGTTTCCAAATGAGCAGTCTGAGGAGGGCGAGTTCAATCGGCAGGAGGATGCATTTCGCGACTTTGTTTCTGCAGACGGGTCGACGCCTTACGCAATCGCTGCAGGACGCTACCATCTGTATATCTCGCTCGCTTGCCCTTGGGCAAGCCGCACGCTGATCGTGCGAGGATTAAAAGGTCTGCAAGGCGCAATCGGCGCAACGGTCGTTGACCCGGTGCGCGATGAGCGCGGGTGGGCGTTTCGCGATGGTTCGGGTCACAGCCACGACCCGGTAAACGGTTTCGCGTTCCTCAGCGAAGCCTACGCAGCGACTGATCCAAACTTTGACGGCCGCGTCACGGTACCCGTGCTCTGGGATAAGGGAACGCGCCGGATCGTTAATAATTCCGAGGATGACATCTGCCGGATCTTCAATGACGCCTTCAATGAGTTTGGCAATCCCTCGGTCGATCTGTTCCCGAAAGACGTCGAAGCCGAGCAGGCCAATATTTCCGCCTGGATCTACGATCACGTGAACAACGGAGTCTATAAAGCAGGCTTCGCGACCAAACAGCGAGCTTACGAAAAAGCCTGTCGCGCGCTGTTCGCCGCGCTCGATGAGTTGGATGCGCGCCTGTCAACGCGACGATATCTTCTCGGCAATCGGATCGTAGAGTCGGACTGGCGGCTCTTCTGCACTCTTGTTCGCTTCGACGCGGTCTATCACGGCCACTTCAAGTGCAACGTCCGCCGTATCGTTGACTATCCCAATCTCGACGCTTATATGCGCGACCTTTACCAGCAACCCGGTATCGCCGAGACGGTAAACTTCGATCACATCAAGCGGCACTACTACATCACGCACGACGATATCAACCCGACACGCATAGTTCCGATCGGTCCGGCGCTCGACCTCACGCGGTCACACAGTCGCGAGCGGTTCTCGAGATAGAATCGAACGTTGCTCGGTCGCTCATGAGGCGGCTTTGACGGGGAGCGCGATCGTCGGCAGTATCTCCCGGATCTGTGAACCCGTTGTTTTCAGGGTGGGAGGCACAGGTCGGCACCGAGTTCTTTCGCAGATTCATCAAAAGAATATGATGAACCGAGCCGGAGCCTCACCAAGGGATTGGTTTTCTGTCTCGCAGGAATTTCCCGCTGAGATCTTTGGGCGCGTCGGTCGCAAGCCACACGATAGTATCAGCACCCTCTGCGACAGAACGCGTGGCGTTTGCCCCTCCCATATCCGTGCGAACCCAGCCGGGACAGACGGAGTTGATGGACACGGTTGGGAGGGCTGCAGCGAAGAGGCTGGTGACTGCGTTGAGCGCCGTTTTGGAAAGGCAATAAGCCGGCGCCCACGTGTCCATGCCCTCGCTGAGTTGCCCGCCGCCGCTCGACACGTTGACCACGCGCGGCGCATTGCTTCTCGAGAGCAAAGGCAAAAAGGCCTGCGTCACAAGCAGTGGGCCGAGCGTGTTCGTCTGAAGGGACTTGTTCACGGTGTCGGCGCTCAGTTCAGTAATTGCGACATCCTCATCCAGAAGGACGGCAGCGTTGTTGACGAGCACATCAAGATGGTCCGCAACCTCGGAGATTGCATGCACACCGTCCGCGATGCTTTGCGCATCGGACACATCAAGGGGAACAAAAGTCGCGATTGCGCCCGTCTTTTTCAGCGTTTCGGTCGCCTCGCGACCGTTCTGAGGATCTCGCGCGCCAACAAAGATGTGAAATCCCTTTCCCCCGAGCTGCCGAGCGACTTCGTATCCGATTCCCCTATTCGCTCCGGTGATCAATGCTGTTTTCATGTGCTGGAAGATTGCGAATCTAATTCGCATCGCAGGATGCGCAACATTTGCGGCGGTGTCGCCCTCAATCGACAGGGAGATCGGATGGAACGCCCGACGCGCGCGGGGTTCCGCCAGAGAACGCGTTGGTCTTGGCCTGGGCTCTCAGGCCTGAATTCAACCGGGACGAATCATCTCGAATCGGTCGCGCGTGCGGCAGTACCAATGCGGGCTGGCCATTCGGCCTATTGCATGAAAGAGCTCACTCCGAATCCGCAACGTTTCGAGGTCAATCAATTCGTCGCGCACATGGAGGCGCTTAACCAATCCGATAATGAGTCGATTGTCGCCGATTTGCAACGTCCCCCATTCCTTGCATTCCAGACTGGCTGGCGCTTCTGCGATGCGTGGCGGACGGACAACCGACGACACGTGCGTGGACAAACCCGCGGCCTCCAACTCGCTCGTGCCGTATGGCATCGACGCAGCCGTGCGATTCATCGGCTCAGCGAGGTCTTCATCGACGAGATTAACCACAAACTCGTGTGTGAGCCGAATGTTGCGGGCCGTGTCTTTCGGCGTGCCGTCATCCCTATCCCCTGGGCAGACGCCGACAATGGGCGGCCTGGCTCCAAGCACATTGAAAAAACTGAAGGGCGCTGCGTTTATGGCGCCTTCAGCATTCACGGTTGTCACCCAAGCGATCGGTCGCGGTGTGACCAGCGAAGCAAGCACCGCGTAGGACCGAGAGGCATGCTCGCCTTCAAGATCAAGTTCCATGAGCCACAGACTACACAGGTTTGCACCGATTCAAATGCCTTGCCTGCTCTTTTCCGCGAAGAGTTGCCTCATCGGGATCAACCCCGGAGCCTCAGTTTGGCGCCTGCTTCGAAACGGCAACCGCATTGCACGAGGAAATCTGCAATCCGAATCGGTTCGCGTAAGCCTTAACCGTCGATGCCCGCCACGATCGCCCTTCATCGTGACCGCAAGAATTGCTTTCTTTTCAGCTCGCCATGACTGCACATTGCATGTATTTTACATGCAAAAGACATGGCAACCGTCACAATAAGGAAATTCCCGGAACGTCTTCTCAATCAGCTTCGAACCAGGGCCGCATCGGCCCGTCGAAGCGCAACCCAGGAGATGCTAGCCACCCTGGAAGCTTCGTTTTCCGGTCAGTTGGTTGATCGTAGCGGAAATCGGGACGAGGCCGACCGGCAGGCTGAAGCCTGGACGGAATTGTCCGCGAAGTGGAAATCCGATCTGACGCTTCAGGAGGAGATCAACCGTCTCTACAAGGCGCGCAGTCACGGACGAAAAGTAAATCTGTGAAGGTCCTCGACACAGACACGTGTGTTGCCATCCTGCGCGGCAACTCTGCGGTCATCGAGCGCCGCCGTCAAACTCCGGATCGGGTCGCCACAACATGGGTGACAGCCGGCGAGTTATTCTATGGAGCGGCGAAGTCCAGCGATGCTTTCGGAAACAAGGGCCTTGTGGAGCGGTTCCTCGAAACCCTTCCGGTCCTGGGACCGGACTTGCCTGCGTCGGAGTTCTTCGGCCTGCTCAAAGCGGATCTTGAATCCTCTGGCAAACGTGTTGCGGATGCCGACCTTTGGATCGGCGCCCTCGCCCGTGCCTCTCGAGCAACTGTCGTGACGGCGAACACGCGGCACTTCGAACGCATGGATGGCGTCCTGGTTGAAAATTGGATCAGGTGATTTTTTTCACGCCAACACGTGGTCGACTTGTCGGATTTCTTCGACGCTGCCAGAGCGCCGCTACGGCAATCCGACGATGAACGTGGCGGCACTTAACTCGAGATATTAAATTCCAGTCACTTCCTACCCGTGCCGCTCCTTGAGTGCCGCGAAAATATCGCTGACGACCGCGTCCCGTGGCCTGGCGCCAAGATTTCCTTTGCCATGCACACGTACGCTTACTGAGCCGGTCTCCAAATCGCGTTTGCCAATCACGAGCATCGTGTGAACCTTCTGCTGCTCGGCGCGCTGGATCTTCCCGTTTATCTTATCGGTTGAAAGATCTAGTTCGGCGCGCACCTCGTGGCTGCGCAACTCGGCGTGGATAGCTTTCGCATATTCCAAAAGCGGTTCTTCATCGCCGATGGTCATGATGCGTATCTGTTCGGGCGCCAGCCAGAGCGGGAAGTTGCCCGCGTAATGTTCGATGAGGAAGCCGATGAAACGTTCATGCGTGCCAAGCGGAGCGCGGTGGATGCAAAGCGGGGTCTTTTCCGTATTGTCACGGTCCTTGTAGACGAGACCGAAGCGTTTCGGCACGGCGAAATCCACCTGATTGGTTGCGATGGAGAACTCGCGGCCAATGGCGCTCCAAACCTGCACATCAATCTTGGGCCCGTAAAACGCGGCTTCGTTTGGCACTTCGACATAGTTAATGCCCGACCGATTGAGGACGTTGCGAACCATGTCCTCGGTCTTCACCCACAGATCGGGCTCACCAACAAATTTCTGGCCGAGTTTCTCAGGGTCGTGGGTCGAGAAACGCATGAGATATTTGTCGATTCCGAAGATCTTGAAATATTTGAGATACATTTGGTTGACCGCGTTGAATTCGGCCTCGAATTGCTCCTCGGTGCAGTAGATGTGCGCGTCGTTCATCTGCATCGAGCGCACGCGCATCAGGCCGAAAAGCTCGCCACTCTGTTCGTAGCGGTAACAGTTTCCGTATTCGGCGAGACGGAGCGGCAGCTCGCGGTAGCTGCGGGGAACCGCCCCAAAGATCTTGTGATGATGCGGGCAATTCATCGCCTTGAGGTAATACCGGGAGCCTAAGTTGCCGATGGCTTGTTCAATCGCTTGAATGCGATCATTGAAGTCCTTTGGACGGTCTAGGTTGTTAAGAGGTTGCCCTGTGGATTCGAACTTTCGCTTCTCCTCCTCAAGACCGGCCAATTCTAAACTAAGTTCATTGCGTTTTTGCTTTTCCTCTTCTTCGAGCAGTTCCATCGGAGGGAACATGGAGTCGGCATAGTAAGGGAGATGTCCGCTACACACATACATGCTTTTGCGGGCGATGTGCGGCGTGCGAACGCGTTGATAGCCCGCTGCGAACTCGGTTTCCTTGGCGAGCTTTTCGAGTTCCTCGATCAAAACCGCGCCCTTGGGGAGCCAGAGCGGCAGGCCGGGACCGACGTCTTCATCGAAACAAAACAGCTCCATCTCGCGCCCGAGCTTGCGATGGTCGCGCTTCCTGGCCTCCTCCAGCATTTTGAAGTAGGCCTCCATCTCGGTCTTGTTCTTGAAGGCAGTGCCATAGATGCGCTGGAGCTGGGGGTTCCGTTCGTCGCCCTTATAGTACGCGCTGGCCACGTGCGTGAGTTTGAAAGCGCCGATCCTGCCGGTATGAGAAACATGCGGCCCCGCGCATAGATCGGTAAAGTCGCCATTGCGATACAGCGTAATCACTTCGCCGTCCGGAATGTTTTGAACGATATCCAGCTTGAACCTCGAGGGCTCTGCTCTGTCCGAGAGCGCTGCGAGCTGGCCTTTTCGGGCAAGCTCCAACGCCTGCTCCCGGGAGACTTCAACGCGCTCGAAACGGTGGTTCGCCTTTACCTCCCTCTTCATCTCCTCCTCGATGCGCGCAAAGTCCTCAGGCGTGATCCGGTGCGGCAAGTCGAGATCATAATAAAAGCCGTTCTCTACCGGCGGACCGGCGGCAAACTGAGCCTCCGGCCAGATGCGCAGGATCGCCGTGGCCAGCACGTGCGCGCAGGAATGACGCAGTGTTTCAATTTCAGTCATAGCGATGAAGAATTAACCACAGAGGTCACAAGGGACACAGAGATCAATCAAAGAGGAATGCCCTCTTCCGGAACAAGCAACGGAATGCCATCACTGATCGGATAGAGAACCCTTCCATCTTCGCGAATCAAGCCTTCGGAAATCGGCCTGGAGGCCTTTGCACTTGCGCTCATGAGTTCTGCTTCGCCAGCGATTCGAAGAGCCTGATGCGTGACCGGGCAGCAGAGAATTTCGAGCAATTGGCGATCCACTCCCTGTGTGCGCGGTGGAAAATCTCAATACTTCGGGACGCTGGAATCCACGCGATCTGCCCAAGCGCTGATTCCGCCTCCGACATTGAATAGCTTGGCAAACCCGGCTTTCTGAAGCTGTCGGAGGGCTTTCGCGCTGCGCAAGCCGCTCTTGCAGTGGATGACGATCTCATCCGCGCTATCGAGCTCGCTCATGCGCGAGGGCAACTCTCCCAGTGGAATTAGCTGAGAGCCCGGAATATTGGCTATGTCGTATTCGTACTGTTCACGGACGTCGAGCAGGACAAACTTTTCGCCGCGATCCTTTTTCGCTTTCAGTTCCTCGACAGAAATTTCCGGAACGGGAGGCTCCGCCTCTTCTGCCGCCTGCGCTTGCGGAATGCCACAGAATTGGTCGTAATCGATCAATTCGGTGATAGTGGGATTCTCCCCGCATACCGGACACGTCGGATCCCTGCGGACCCTGAACTCGCGGAACTTCATCTTAAGCGCATCGAAGTGCACGAGGCGGCCGACAAGCGGCTCGCCAATTCCCACGATGAGCTTCACTGCTTCGATAGCTTGCATCACCCCGATCACTCCCGGCAACACGCCAAGCACGCCACCCTCCGCGCAGCTCGGCACCATCCCGGGCGGCGGTGGCTCGGGATACAAACAGCGATAGCAGGGACCGTCAAGGCTCGGCGCAAAGACGGTACACTGGCCCTCGAACCGGAAGATCGAGCCATAGATATTCGGCTTTTTCAGAAAAACACACACGTCATTCGACAGATACCGCGTGGGAAAATTATCCGTGCCATCGATGACCAAGTCGTACTCTTCGACGATCTCAGTGGCATTCTCGCTGCGGAACATGGCATCGTGAAGGACGACATGAACGTTCGGATTCACGTCTTTGATCCGGTCGCGCGCGCTGTTGAGCTTCTTGCGACCTACATCCTTCGTGCCATGGAGCACTTGGCGCTGGAGATTTGAGTAGTCGACAATATCAAAATCGATGAGCCCAAGTGTGCCGACTCCCGCCGCGGAAAGATAGAGAGCGATCGGTGAGCCGAGCCCGCCGGTCCCGATGCAGAGCACTCTGGACGCCTTGAGTTTCTTCTGCCCTTCGAGCGTCACTTCCGGCATGATGAGGTGCCTCGAATAACGGGCGATTTCATCATTGCTGAACTCGATGTCTTCGAGCCGAGCCGGATCCAGGATGCTTTTACTCATATCTCAAAAACCGCTATGGGTTGGATCGACCACTTTATCGATCTCCCTGAGGATTGCAAGACGGCGTCAGTCCGCGCCGTCACCGCGGCTTTCTCAACATCGGGACGATCTGGGGAAACGTTCCCGCCTGGATGACGCCGAGCCGTTCAAAACCGAGGCGTTCATAAAACGGGGTGTTCCTCGGGTTGCTGGATTCAAGATAAGCGAGTTTGCGGTCGGCATCACACCTCTGAAGCGCATGCTTCATTAATTCCGTGCCGTAGCCCGCGCCTTGACGGGCGGGATCTACACCAATAAGAGGCACATACCAATGAGGCTCCTGAGGATGAAAACCACTCATTTGCTCGAAAATGGCAAAGGCATCTGCGAGGACACTCTCGGATACAGTTCGTTGCATCAATCCAATCATTGCTTCCTCGTCCGGCTTAATGCCAGGAGGAAGCCAGAGTGCCACGGCTGCACAGCCCTCTAGAGAATCGGCTGTGTTGTGCTCGAATGCGCGCCCGCCGAATGCCCTGACAAATTCCGGAAAGTAAGTCACATATTCATGCGGATCTGGAAAGACCCAGCGTGAGGGAGGATCCGCGCTGAATGCGAGGGTCAGCACGGCAGTGGCATGTTCCAAAGTTGGTGTCTTTAGGCGTAAGCTCATAGCGATTCGACAGAAATTGAAACTAATCATATAACGGTTGTCGAGGCGGCCTTCAGGACGATCTCCGCTCTGGACGTCGCCTCTTAGCCGTAATGGTGTGGAAAAGTGCCGAAAGAATTCGGGATGATGCCGCCCAGGCTCCAGCCCTCTCCCAAGCAGTTCCCTCGGAAGTGCTTGGGAGACGGGCTGCATCGCTAGAATTTTTCTCTCGTGCCCAATTTAGTTCCAATAGTCGGTGAATATCCGCTCACCGAATGCGCTGACGAGTTCCGGGAAGTGCGTAACGTGCTGATAAGGTTGTTGATAGGTCTCAAACGGGGCACGTGCGCCGAATGGCGCAGCGCAGAAAGGTTCGTATGCGCTGGGCGAACTGACCGAAGACCGGTCACAGAATCCTTTTGCCAAATTGTTTGGCGCTGCGCTCGTGAGCACAGACATGGCCTGCTGCACGACTGATCTAGTGAGTAATGCGTTCATGGTTTTTTTTCTGAATGAGTGAAGTAGATGTTGACACAAGGATTGCAGTTGAGGCGGCGCGTTGGCGCTACCCCGCAACCCCTCTTTGGTTAGCTTTCGACCACGAGTTTGCTGTTGAGAGCGATCGCGGTGGCCACGGTGAATCGGTTGGGCGAAGTCGCCTTGACGATCTCGTGGACTTTTTCGAACTGCTCGGCGGTTGCATCGCCCTTGATGTGGACGGTGTAGCGCAAGCTGTCGTAGCCAGGCCTTACCGAGGAATCGATGCCGAGGAAGCCGCGAAGATCGATATCGCCCTCGGTTTCGATCCGCAACTCCTCGAGTTCGATGCCCTGTAGGGCGCAGACCGCGGAGTAACCGACGATCATGCACGC
Organism: uncultured Verrucomicrobiae bacterium; assembly: GCA_963708595.1. GTDB lineage: Bacteria > Verrucomicrobiota > Verrucomicrobiia > Chthoniobacterales > Terrimicrobiaceae > DASTFP01. The sequence continues at coordinate 31,445 of CAVPTR010000019.1, read as the reverse complement.
GTTAAGGGCGGCGAGCAGGTATTCCTGTGGATTCGCGAACTGGTTGGTGCCGCACAATTCGTACGGTTCATCGATGCGAATCGTAAAGTCCTTCGCGACACGCTGGCCGGCGATGAAGCAGGCCTTAACGGAGGTGTCGGACCGTGTTCCCCCGCGCCAGCGCGAAGTTACCTGCCAACGGGTCTGGCCCTTGGCGGGATCCGCGGCGATGGCTTCGATGGCTTGGGTCAGGGCATCGACATCGATGCCGTTGACTTGGGTATTTTCAGTTGTGGTAGTCATAGTTTTGGTTGGTTTATTGGTTTGGTTAGTTTGAGTTTTCAGCCCTTGTCCGGGCGGAAAGAGTTGCGATCCGGCCTTCGAGAGCGCACGCGCCTCCAGGGCAGCCGGCTGCAGGGAGTCCATGATGGACGTTGCCCAGCACGGGCGGCGTCAGAAACGTCCGTCGGATCAGATCCAGGCTCATTGGCTCCGTGCGGTTCCCCGGCAAAAGCGAAAGAATCCGGGCCATCAGGCAGTAGCCGAAGAGAACGAGCGCAAATGTTCCCACAGTTGGCACCCAATAGAGCCACCCGAGGGACGGAACCTGGCAAAGAATCAAGAGACCCGTGTATGCGAAACGGACTTGGACCGGGAAAGTGAATGCCGATGTTTCCTTGAGTGTCATAGATGACCGTCTGGATCACCGAAATGAGGATGGCTGCGTAAAAGCCAGAGGAATACCCCATCAAACCCGCCGCTAGGCACAGAGCCGTTACCGCCCAGACCCACCAGCTCAGAGTTCCTCGGCATGAGGAGGAACTTTTTGCAGAGAGGAATTTTCATGGCACTTCCTTCCTAATCAGGAAGCGTGCCAAGAGATGACCTTATATATAACTATATTTATGTTAAGTATCTTATGAAATTAGAGCGCAGGGAGGGTCAGTCACGAGATTTCGTGACTTCACGAAATTTCGCGATGCAGTCTCGCGAAAACTCGCGAAGCTCGGATCGGTGATCCCGGTTTCACGAATTGCCGGATCACCGATCCCGGCTACAGGCGTCGTATGCCGAGGGCCTTCATGCGCGAGGAAACCGTGGAGGGCGGGAGACCCATGAGAGCGGAAACGCCTTCGGCGCCTGAGATTTTCCATCCGCACGTCTCTAACGCGCGAAGCAGGTTGCGCTTTTCAAATTCCTCAAGTTCGACGGCGGAAAGAACCTTTGCCGGTTGAGGAGCGGTCGAAGCGGCCGGAACGGCTCTCGGCCTGTTCACCGCCATCCGCCTGAGGCATTGCGCGAGAGAGATCGAGTTTGCGACCGGAAGACAGGATGAGCGCGCGCTCAATAACGTTTTGCAATTCGCGAACGTTTCCCGGCCAGGAATAGGCTTTCAGCAGCTGCTTATCCTCATCCGTGAGCTCGTCAAAGCGGCGCCCCATGCGCTCCGCGAAGCGCCGGCCGAAGGCTTCCGCGAGGAGGAGAATATCATCTCCACGCTCTCGCAGAGACGGAAGCCGAATCGGAAAGACATTCAAGCGATAATACAAGTCCTCACGGAAGCGTCCGTCGGAAATTTCGTCCTCCAGACTGCGGTTGGTCGCGGCGATGACACGCACGTCCACCTTCCGTGTTCTCGCCGCTCCCAAGGGTTCGAACTCACCTTCCTGCAGCACGCGAAGCAGCTTGGCCTGCAAATCGAGCGGGAGCTCGCCGATCTCGTCCAGGAACAACGTGCCCCCATCCGCCTGCGCGAAGCGCCCGTCCCGTCGAGCCGTTGCGCCTGTGAAGGCTCCCTTCTCATGCCCGAAGAATTCGCTCTCGATCAAGGACTCTGGAATCGCGGCGCAATTCACCCGCACCAACGCTTCGCCGCGGCGCGCGCCCGCATCGTGGATGGCGCGGGCCACGAGCTCCTTGCCCGTGCCGGTCTCGCCCAGGATGAGGACGGTCGCGTCGGTCGGAGCGACCTGGCGGATCGAATTGCAAACACCTCGGATCCCCGCGCTGCGGCCGATGATACCCATTTCCCCAGGCGCCTCTCCGACGACCGCGCGCAAGGATTCCGCCTCCTCTATGAGCGCCCGGATGCGCCGCTCGGCCTCCAATCGCTCGCTCATGCTACGAAGAAACACCGTGTAGTACGGCGCGCCATTGTAGAGGTAGCGCGAAATCGCTGCTTCGGCGGGAACGGGTGTCTTGTCCCAACGGATTGCCTCCAAACCTTCCGGCAACCAAAGAGGACGCTCACCTGGGCGGGCTTGAAGTTCCTTGGTGAGCCTCGAGAATTTCGCCGCGGCGGTCGGACTGAGAAAATCGAGAAAGTTTTCGCCCGCCAAATCCTCCTCCGTGCAGGCAAAAAGCTCTGTGGCGCGCGGATTCAAGCGTGTGATCCTGAACTCGCCGTCCAAGACCAGAATTGCGTCCATTGCCGTATCGAGCAGCAACGAAAGCTGCGCCTCGCGCTCACGCATCGCGGCTTCCGCTCGCAGCCGCCGGAGCTCTGCGACAGCCCGAACGGCGAAAAGATCGAACAACTCGTAAAGCTGCGGCTCGGCAGGCATCGGACGATTGTCCAGCACGGCCAGATGCCCGATCAGGGTTCCATCCGTGTCCAGCAACGGGGTGCCCATGTAACTGACCGCCCCGAGAGCCACCAGATCCGCGTCGTGGGGAAACAACTCAAGCAGGCGCTCCGGAAAATGTGCGCGGGACTTTGTTTCAATTACAGCCTGGCACGGCGTTCCGTCGATAGAGTGTTCGAAATGCTCGAGAAAGGCCCCGTTGAGCCAGAATGCCACAGCACGAAGCCGTCTCGTTTCCGGCAGATACTCCGTTATCCAGGCGCCACTGGTTTGAAGCGCCTCGCTGAGATTTCGGGCCAATGCCCGGAAAAATTCCGAACCGGTTTCCGACACCGTGCCCTCGACAAGAAACCGCAGGATCTTGTCTTCTCGAATCCGTGGCTTGACGGCGCTCTCCAGCATGGCAGGCACGAGCAGAATTTACGCCTTAAGGCTAACTCGGCAAAGCACAACCGTCTTGAGCGCACGGTATCACGCCGTCAGACTTCTCCGCGATGGATCGGAATTCATGAGCGAAACGTTTTGGGCCATGCTGACGGTTTTCGGTTTGGGAATCGTTTACTTCCTGGCTGCGATCCCCACCGGCGTCGCGCTGCGTCTTGATCCCGGCACGGCCGCCCTCTGTGCCTGGGCAGGTTACACTGCCATTGCCGCGGCAATGCTGGTGATTGGGACGCCTGCGCGCAGATGGCTGGAAAGCAAATTCAAGATTTCCCCTCGTCCAAATCCCGAGAAGCTCTTCTGGCGGGTCTGGACCCGTTGGGGACTGCCAGGTCTCGCCTTGCTTGCGCCAGTCACCTGCGGTCCTTACTTCGCCGCGCTCATCGCTCTTGCGCTTGGAGAAAAGCCTGTGCGCCTCCTGTTATGGATCGCCATCGGCGTGATCCCGTGGTGCGTCCTGTTCGCAGTGCTCGCTGCCGGCGGAGGACGCCTGCTCGAGGAAATGCCGAAATGAGAAGAGGCCGGCATCAGATTCCGGCTACAAGTTTAACTTCACGACACAAACATCCGCGAAACCGTGATTTGCTTCAGTTCGCTCCTATCGCGAACGGAATGGCGTGCCTTGCGTAGTGGTCCGAATCCGGCAAACGTGATCGTCGGCGGTAATGTAGAGAGTCGTGCCGTCGTCGCCCCAGCAACAGTTTGACGCGAGGCCAACGCGGATCGTTCCCAAATGTTCGCCGTCCGGTGAAAGCACGGCGACACCACCCGGCGCCGAGGTGAAAATGTTTCCGTGAACATCCACCTTGAGTCCATCGCATGTTCCCGACTGGCTTCGCCTCAGCAAGGGGACAGCATCGAAAAACAGACGGCTCGCGCCGAGCAAGCCATCACCGAGCATGTCAAATGCCACGATGCGCGGGAAGGCAGCGTCACTCACCGCGACATAAAGGGTCTTTTCGTCCGGACTGAAGGCGAGGCCGTTGGGGAAGGGAAGATCCTTAGTGAGAAGGGCGACCGTTCGATCCGGAGCAATACGGTAGACGCCGTTCCACGGAATTTCCTTCAACGGGGAAGCATCGCGTCCCTTGAAGCCGTAAGAAGGGTCGGTAAAATAAATGGCGCCGGAACTGTGAAAAACAAGGTCGTTTGGATTATTCAGGCGCCGTCCTTCAAAGCGCTCGGCAAGCACGGTCTGGGTGCGGCCGTCCTCTTCAAGTCGCACCACCCTCCGGGCCCCATGCTGGCAGAGAAGCAACCGGCCATCGGAATCGAGCGCGAGACCATTTGACCCCGGTTCCACAAAATCCGGATTCGCGGAAATTCCTCCGCTCGGCTCAAGAAAAACCTCCGCGCGCCCTGACTCCGGAGTCCAACGATAGAGAATATTCGCAGGGACATCGGAGAAAAACAGCGCGCCGTCCTTCCAAACAGGGCCTTCACTCCAAATAAACCCCTCGCAAATCTTTTCGACTCCGGAGGAGAAAGCGATGAGCGTGTCCAGTGCGGGATTGAGGCGCTCGATCAGACCTTTGCTAGGATCGTCATGCGCGTGGTAAGAAGCTACATCGGACATAGAAACGACCCGACGAATATCGCATGAAACTGATTTGAGGAACCGAAATGACGAGTAACTTGGCACTATGAAGACCTTCATTGCTTGCGCCCTTGCGACCCTTTTCTTCTCTTTTCCCCTGAAAGCAGCGATCAAGACTCAGGAAGTCACCTACTCTGCGGGTGATACAACAATGAAAGGTTTCCTGGCCTGGGATGACGCAATTTCGGGCAAGCGCCCGGGGGTCCTCGTAGTCCATGAATGGTGGGGCCTTAACGACTACACGCGCAGCCGGGCAAAGCAATTGGCGGAACTCGGCTACACTGCGCTGGCCGTGGACATGTATGGCGACGGCAAAGCGGCGGATCACCCGAAAGACGCAGGCGCTTTCGCCGCTTCCGTCATGAAGGATCCCCAAGTCGCTCTCGCTCGCCTGCAGGCGGCGATGGACGCTCTCAAGTCACAGCCCACCGTCGATCCAGAGAGGATCGCCGCCATCGGATATTGCATGGGAGGGGCAATCGTTTTGAACGCCGCGCGGCAGGGTTTCGATCTTGCTGCCGTGGCGAGTTTTCATGGCTCGATTGGCGCTCTTCTGCCCATCAAGAAGCCCATCAAAGCAAAGGTTCTCGTTTGCCATGGTGAAGCTGATTCGTTTATTCCGCCCGAAAAAGTCGCCACTTTCAAGGAAGAGATGAAGGAGGCCGGCGCCGACTTAAAGTTCGTATCGTACCCTGGCGCCAAGCACGGCTTCAGCAATCCGGCATCAGACGAAGCCGGAAAGAAGTTTGGCCTCGATATCGCCTATAACCTCGAAGCCGACACCGAATCCTGGAAAGAACTCCAGGCATTGCTTCAAGCCGTTTTCCCGAAATGAACCCAAAATAAGGTTCCAGAACGGATGATGGAGGGAGTGATCAGTGAACTTTAGCTAAAGACGGAAGAGGAGTCTGATCTCACAAGCTTCGCCTTTCGCACTGCGCTCGATCCGGTCGGCATGCAGCCCGGAAAGGTATCCAGTGAGCCCGCTGACGAAGCTTTGTTCTTCAACCATTTCCCGCTTTGGGCGGGCATCCGGCAAGGCGGGCAGGTTTCCAGTATAACTGAGCGTAACCCTGACGTCGAATGAGTCGCTGCTCACCCTGATTTCCACCGGTCCCTGCGCATTGGCAGCCACAAACTCAATGGCTTCGTCCACCACCGATCGCACCCTCTTGACGTCTTCCTCCGGAATTTTCCACTCTTTCGCCTGCTTGACAAAGAAATCGTTGAATGTCCCGGCCGACAGCGGCGATCCGTCGCCACCCAGCCTCAACTGACTGTAGCGCCGTGTCCCCGCCAGAAAGATGGCATTGAGAACGACTGAGGCGACTACAGCCATTGTGATCTCGGACCCTGTGAACTGATGCGTCCATGCGGGACTTTAAAATCGGAAAGACCAACACCGACTGCGCCCAGAATCGAAAAGCCGACGATCAACGAGGCGCGCGTGATCGGACGGCTTGCCACGATTTGGATGCCGGCAACGAACATCAAAGAACCGTTGAAAAACAACGCCGCAGCCATGACCGGACGCGGCATTTGACGATCAGGCTCGAAAACTTTGGGAAGCAGGCGAGCAAGACCAGCCATCCCGCGATTGCCCACGCGATCACTCGACTGGTCGCGCCGGTTGTTTTTTCAATTCCCACGAGGCTCGGGCTTGCGCTCATGCCGGGCGTACCCAAGGCACCCCCCACCGCGCACCCAATTCCATCAGCCATCACGCCCGCTTCGATGTTTTTCATGTCGGGACGGCGCCATGCCGCGTCGTTCATCTGCTGGCATGTCGTCAGCACGCCCACCACCCGCAAACCAGAGGCCAAGCCCGCGATGGCAAAGGGAACCATGAAAGAGGGTTCAAATCCATAGGAGAGAAAGCGAGGATCTGGCAGGGCGAAAAACGGGCTTGCCGACAGCTGCAAAGCGAAGTCTTTAGGAAACACCCCCAACAACGCCGACATTACGTAACCGACAAGAATCCCAGCTAACGCGCAAAGAAGCCTCGGAAGTCCTCCGGCCCACACACAGAGCCCGGTCATTGCAACGAGCACGCAAAACGCGGTCACGAACATCCTCCCAGTGTGAAGGTTGTGTTCGACCGCCGCCTCGAAGAGCACCCCAAGACCGATTTTTCCGAGCTCTATACCGACGGCGATAATCACCACGCCGGAAACGACCGGCGGAAAAAGCTTTCGCAGCCTCCTAACGAGTCGGGCTACCAGGACCTCGCATCCTCCGGCAAACATCACCATCCCACAAACGACGGGAAATCCGAAAGCCGACGCGGCGGCCATGCTCGAAGGAAGATAAATTGCCGAGACGACAGGCGGACAAAGGTACCCCGAACCGACTCCACCCAGGCGAAGACTCTGCAGGATTGTCAGGAAGCCTACCGCGATCATGGCGAGGCCCATCGCATCGCGCGCCGCATCGTGGGGAAGTTTGGATGCGCCGGCCACGAGCGCCACCATTACGAGATAGGGGCAAATTACCGCGGCATGCTGGAAGCCAAGAGCCAACAGCTGAAGCACAGGAGGTCTTTCATTGAGCGCGTAGATAAGGTCCTTGGGACGCTCAGCCATGCAGCACACTGCAAATTGTCACAAGAAAATCCCAGCCAAAAAATCGGTGCCTGTTCGTCCGCGAGTGAACTGGAGCATCTAAATAACGAGATCTCCTACGTTAAGGGTCACAGGCTCAGGCTGGAATTGTGGCAGCACCGTCGATGCCGGTTTCTGCGATTCCTTGTTTCCACAGCTCTAATTCAGCTCCTGCAATCCGGCGTAGCAAATATCCCTGTTTTGAAGCAGACTCGCCAATCATGCGAATGATGCCCGACAAGTTCCTTGCCGCCATGATTGGGGTTCTCCCGCTGCCTGGGGCCCCGCGATACGCCGGAAGCAGCAAGACCGTGATCAGCAACGCCCTTGCCGATCTTGAACAGTATATGAAGGCAGGCGCAGACGTGATCGTGCTTGAGAACAGCCACGATGTTCCTTACATCAAGCCGCCGCTGGATCCTCAGGGTATTGCCCTGATGAAACGCATCGCAAAAGAGGCGCGAAAACGCTTCAATGGTCCGATCGGCATCCAAATGCTTGAAGCCGCAAATGAATCCGCTCTGGAGATCGCTTGCGAGGCCGATCTCGATTTTCTTCGAGTGGAAGGTTACGTTTTCGCGCATATCGGTGGCGCCGGCCTCATCGAAGGCTGCGCAGGCAGGCTGCTGCGAAAACGCGCGGAATTCGGCTGCGGACACATCAAGATCTTCGGCGATGTGAAGAAGAAGCACTGCTCGCACGCGCTGACGGGTGATCTTGATATCACTGACGTGGTCAAGCAGGCAGAGTTTTTTCTCGCGGACGGGGTCATCGTCACGGGACCGCGAACCGGGGAATCTCCCGAACTGAAAGAATTGAGGCGCGTGAAAGAATTGGCAGACGTCCCCGTCGTCATCGGCTCGGGGATGACGTCGCAAAACATTTCAAGATACATGCCCTGGGCGGATGGCTTCATCGTTGGTTCAATCCTTCGCGAAGGGGGAAGGTTCCTGGGCCGGCTCGAGCCACACCGTCTCCGGGCGTTTGTCAGCGCTTTTCAGGAGGCCAGAGATCACGAGTGGAATACTTAGTGCATCCCTCGGTTTTCCGGGAACTTCGGGGTCGCATGATCTACACGATCGACCCAAGCCGAAGCAGATAGTCAAACGTGTAGATCCCGGAGTGATGTCCGTCCGCCCACCGGGGTTGCAAACCGTAACCGCCAACTGCCTCCCAGCCTTTGAGATCGAAACTCGCCTGCGAATAGCGGATTTCAGGCCTGATCAGGCGCCCGAGAACATCGGGCTCGCCACCACAGGAAGCGCAAGGACATGCTCGCCGCAGCGTTTCCAGCGGAAGATAGGTCTCCTGACCGTCCGACCAGGCAATGGCCAGTTGGGTTCCGATTTTCTGAATGGTCTTGGGTTGCAACACAGCGAAGATTTTCGGACTCTTTGTTGGCGATGCAAATAGCTATGGTTTTCGCGCGAGCGAAATTTGATCGATGCTCCTCGTTGACACGCTAGCGCCGCTGGTCTTGCTTATTGTGCTTGGGGCGGGTCTCGCTCATATCCGCTTTCTGGGCCCGGCGTTCATGGCCGATCTGAACAAGTTGGCGTTCTGGATTGCTCTCCCGGCTCTCCTGTTTACTTCCGCCAACAACGCCGCTGCGCCCGATGCCCAAACGTGGCGACTTCTGGCCGTGCTGTTCGCAGCAACAGTGCTCATCACGCTGGTCGCCCTGGGAGCCAGTTTCGTGTGGGGAATGCCCAGCCGCGTTCGTGGAACGCTGATGCAATCAGCCTTTCGTGGCAATCTTGCTTACATCGGAATTCCTGTGCTCGCCTACAGCTTTTCAGAGACCCAGGCCGACGGCGGCGATCGCGCCATGGCAACCGCGGTTATCGTGATGGTGCTCACCATGGCATTCTACAACATTCTTGCGGTGATCGTGCTTCAGGCGAGCAATCATTCTGCGAAGGGCGCCGACTGGCGGCAATTGGCGCGCGCGATTGCCACCAATCCACTGCTCCTTGCGGGGATGCTCGGGTTGCTCGTACCGCTGCTGGGAGTAACGTTGCCGTCTTTTATCCGGCGAGCGCTGGAATCGCTTGGCTCCGCGGCGGTTCCCATCGCGTTGATGTGCACCGGCGGTTCGCTGGCGACAACGCCGCTGCGTGGCCGGCGCTCCTGGATCGCAACCGCAGCCCTCCTCAAAGTGGCAGTCTTGCCTGCGCTCGTCTTTTTCCTGGCGCGATTTGCAGGACTCGGACCACTCGAGCAGCGCACGGCCCTCGTTCTCTCTTCCTGTCCGACGGCCGCGGCGGCATTCGTTATGGCCCGCCAGATGGGTGGCGATGAAGCGCTCGCGTCGGGCTCAATCGCCATGAGCACGTTGCTTTCCTCAATTAGCCTTGCTGTCGCTCTCTGGGTGACCGCGTAAAGAATTGCCGGCTCCTGCAAGGCATTCGGCACAACCGCCTCTACAATCAGATGCTGCGCTTCAGTACTCTCTTGCGAGAAGGTAATCGGCGAGTTGGTGAAGGCGCGTGGCCTTCATTTCCAATGGCTCGAGTGCCTTGTGCGCAAAGGCAGTGAGGCGGCGGGCTTCCTTGCGCGCGGCATCGAGGCCGATGAGGGCGGGATAGGTGGCTTTCTGCGACGCGACGTCTTTGCCTGCGCTCTTGCCGAGCTTTTCGCTCGTCTGGGTGATGTCGAGGATGTCGTCAATAACCTGAAAGGCGAGACCCAGAGAATGTCCGAATTTTGTGATTGCGGCGACCTTTTCAGGTGTGGCGTTCGCGGCCATTGCGCCGAGCTTAAGGCTTGCCACAATCATTGCCGCTGTCTTGCATTCGTGAATAAAGCGCAGCTCGCCCCGCGAGGATTTCCTTCCCTCTCCTTCCAGATCGGCGACCTGTCCCGCGATGAGTTTTCTGCTGCCCGCGGCGAACGCAAGCTCCGTCATATAGTCCCTGAGCTTGTAACGCCGCGTTTCCCGGATTGCGGCGAGGATCTCAAATGCGACAGTCAGCAAGGCATCACCAGCAAGGACGGCGATCGCCTCGCCGAAAACCTTGTGCGAGGTTGGCCGTCCACGGCGGAAATCGTCGTCATCCATGCAGGGCAAATCGTCATGGATGAGCGAATAGGTGTGCACGCACTCGACGGCGCACGCAGCGAAGAGGGCGTTCCCATTGGATTCCTTGCAAGCCTCTGCGGCAGCGAGACAGAGAATAGGCCGCATGCGCTTTCCACCTGCAAACAGGCTGTAGCGCATTGCGCGATGGATCGTTGCGGGCTTGACCGAATTCTTTGGCAGAAAGCGATTCAGGGCGTCGTCCACCTCTCGCGCGCGTTCGCGCAAATACATCTCCAGCGGCCTGTCCGGATTGCTTTGGACTTCGTCTCCTTTCATGATCTCAATTTTGACGAGCTTCCCGCGCATTTTGCACGGAAACGAATCGTTGGGAAGCATCGCTTGCATGTCGTGCAGGGAAGCGCATGATCCCCCCTCTGCGATGCATAAACTTCGTCTCGGTGTGCTCGGTTCGGGGAAAGGATCGAACTTTCGAGCCATCCTCGAAGCGATCCGCGCCGGCCGGCTCAATGCGCGTATCGTTGTCGTCTGCTCGGACGTTCTCGACGCCGGGATTTTGGCGTTGGCGCGCGATGCCGGCATTGCCACCGCATGGATCGAGGAAACGGGTTTCAAAACGCGTCTTTCCACCGAATGCGAAGAGGATTTGGTTGAGCGATTGCGCCGTGCCGGCGTCGATCTTGTCATCCTCGCCGGCTACATGCGCATGCTCAAGGCTCCAATGTTAGAGGCCTTCCCGCGGCGCATCATAAACATTCATCCGTCGCTGCTACCGAAATTCCCGGGCCTCGAAGCGTATCGGCAGGCGCTCGAGGCGGGCGAGACGGTCACCGGGTGCACCGTGCATTTCGTGGATGAGGGAATGGACAGCGGAAGGATCATTGACCAAGCAGAGGTTCCGATCGTTCCTGGAGACACGCCGGAAAGCCTTCATGCACGCATTCAAGAGACGGAGCATCGCCTCTACCCCGAGGTAATTGGGAAGTTCGTTCGGGGAGAATTGCCATGAGTCGCTTTCGACTTTTCGACCTCAATGCGGAGCAGATCGAAGCCGTCCACCACGAAAACGGCCCGATGTTGATTCTCGCAGGTGCGGGCACAGGTAAGACCCGTACCATCACGGCCCGCATCGCCTGGCTTATCGCGCAGGGCGAGGATCCAGGGAGGATTCTCGCCGTGACATTCACCAACAAGGCCGCGCGAGAAATGAAAGAGCGGATTGCGGGAATGGTCGATCCCGACCACGCGAAGCTGGTCACCGCCTCCACCTTTCATGCGTTGTGCCTGAGAATCCTCCGCGGCGATGCTCAGCGGCTCGGCTACAAGGAAAACTTCAGCATCTTCGACGAAGCTGACCAGCTTGGCCTCATCAAGAAGATTATCAATCGCGTCTCCGCGCGCGACGAGAAGCTCGACCCTCATCTCGCTAAAAATTTCATCAGCAAAGCGAAGAACAACGGCTGGACTGCTTGCGACGAGGAAACGCTCACCGGCGCAGTCTATCGCCGATACGAACAGGAACTGCGCGCTTTGAACGCCATGGACTTCGACGACTTGCTGGTCCAAACCGTCCGGCTCCTTTCAGAGTCGGACAAAGTCCGTAGTAAATGGCGCGCGAAAGTGCGCCATTTATTGGTGGACGAATTTCAGGATACCAACCGCTTGCAGTTCGAGCTCGTCGGCCAGCTAGCCAGCGGCCAGCGGCCTAATGTCTGCGTCGTTGGCGACGATGACCAGAGCATCTACGGCTGGCGCGGCGCCGAAGTTTCGAACATTCTGGAATTCGAAAAGCATTTTCCGAATCCGCGCGTCATTCGGCTCGAGCAAAATTACCGCAGCACCAATGCCATTCTTGGCGCGGCAAACCGGCTCATCTCGAACAACCCGCGCCGCCGCAAAAAGAATCTCTGGAGCCCGAAGGAGGGCGGAGAGCCCGTGCGGGTGATATCCGTTCCGGACGATCGCAAGGAGGCCGAGTTTGTCATACAGGAAATCGCCGTTCACCGCGCGGAACAGCGACTGCTCTGGGAACACTTCGCGGTCATCTATCGCATGAACGCGCAGTCCCGGCTGCTCGAGGAAAGCCTTCGCAAGAATAGGATTCCGTACCGTCTGGTCGGCGGGAAGAGTTTTTTCGAACGGCGCGAGATCAAGGATCTTACCGCCTATATGGCGGTACTTTTGAATCCTTCGGATGATTCGTCGCTTCTTCGCATCATCAACACGCCGCCGCGGGGAATCGGCGCCACTAGCGTCGAGTTGGCCCTTGCTTTCAGCGTCGAACGCAAGCTCGGCCTCTTCGAGGCCCTGCGCCATTCCGATCATTTGGCCACCTGCGCGCGTACGACGGCCGACGCAGTCCGCGCTTTTGTGGACGAAATCGAATCCGCGCGCGTTCGCATCCGAGTCCCGGACGCGGATTGCGTGCATATTCTCTCAACGCTCCTGGATGAATGCGGCTATTTGGATGATCTCAAACGCTCCTGTAAAACCGCCGACGAATCCCTGAACCGCGAGGAGAATGTTAAGGAAATGCTCCGCGCCCTGGGAGACCATCAGAAGAGCTCGCGCCAGGGTCTTCAAAGCTTCCTTGACGAATTGAGCCTCGAGCGCACGGAGGACAAAGCCGAGTCCACACCGGGCGTCACGCTGATCACCTTGCATGCTGCCAAGGGGCTGGAATTTCCTCACGTGTTCCTCATTGGGGCGGAGGATGGCCTGCTCCCGCATGAACGCTCGAAAGCCGAGGGCACCGTGGATGAGGAGCGTCGCCTCTTTTATGTAGGCATCACCCGCGCGATGCGCTCGCTCGTCGTTACATGGTGCCGCGCCCGCAGAAAATTCGGCAGCACAATGCATTGCAGGCCCAGCCCATTTTTGCGGGAGATCCGCGGAGAAGAGGTCATCGAAGAAACCTACGAGGAACTCATGAATCGCCCGATGGAAAGGGAGGACGTCGCAGCGCAATTCGCACGGCTCCGGGCGCAACTGGCCAAGTAGAGGCGGTTGTGCGGTTATTTTGTAGAGGCGGTTGTGTCAACCGCCTGATTATTTCGACAGGCGGTTGACACAACCGCCTCTACAAAGGCATGTCGGCGCGTATGAAATTTGGAATTCTCGGAGCCATGCCGCATGAGGTCGCTTTGATGGCGCGATCGATGACCGTTCGCCGCACCGTGGAAGCAGGAATGCGAACATTTTTTGAGGGCACCTGGGCCGGACAGGAAGTCGTGCTCGTGCTTTCGCGCGTAGGAAAGGTGTCCGCGGCGATCACTACGCTCCTTCTGCTGGAACGCTTTGGCGTTACACACATCGTATTCACCGGTGTCGCCGGCGCAATCGATCCCGACTTGCGCATCGGCGATATCGTCGTTGCCGAGCGCCTCGTGCAACATGATATGGATGCCAGTCCGCTCCCGGCCTTTCAGCGATTTGAGATCCCTCTGCTTGGAAAGATCTTCTTTGAAACCGGCCTGTGCAACGAGGCCTCCGATGCCGCAATCCGTTACACGCAGGGAGATTTCTTGAGGGATGTGGCGACGGAGAAGCGGGCCGCGTTCGGTATGGATCGACCGAGGGTTTACCGGGGTCTCGTGGCCAGCGGAGACCAGTTCCTGACCGATCCCCGAAAGACCGCGGAGCTCCGCGAAGCCCTGCCCGGATTGCTTTGCGCAGAAATGGAGGGCGGTGCAGTCGCGCAGGTTTGTCACGAGATGGGCGGTATTCCGAACGCCATCATCCGCGTTATCTCCGACCAGGCCGATCATTCCGCGGCGGTGGATTTTCTGCGGTTCGTCGATGAGGTCGCGGAATACCTCACTGGCGGAATCGTTCAGTCCCTCTTGAGTTCCTTTGCCGCCCCGCTGCCAGAGTCTGATCGTAGAGCGAGGGCAAGATGAGCGTGAATTAGCAAGCGCTGGACAGAGAAGCCTATGCCATCGAAACTCCATCCATGAGTGAAGGAAAAGGATCCACCGGAAACGTCATCGCGGCGCTCGCCAGCTTTTTCATTCCAGGCCTGGGTCAGTTGATCCAGGGTCGGCCTTTGCGTGCGTTGGTGTTCTTTGTAAGCGCCGCGCTTCTGTGGCTCATCTGGATGGGCTGGATCATGCACATCTGGTCAATCCTCGACGCCGCGTTGTGGAAGCCGTGATCCCGAGCTAAATTGAGGGGTGGCTCCCCTCCGCAACTACATTAACGGGCACTTCGTCCCTTCCATGGCGGGCCGGACGCGCGAATACCTCAATCCCGCGGATAATTCGGTTCTCGGAGTCGCGACGGAGTCGGATGCTAGTGATGTTGAAGATGCCATCGGCGCGGCTCGTGTGGCTTTTGACAGTGGGCCGTGGCCATGGACGCCGGCCGCCGAGCGAGCGGTGAGGCTTTTCAAGCTGGCCGATCTGATTGAGTCCCACGCCGAAGAGTTGGCGCGCATGGACACCCTCAACAATGGCAAACCATTGCGCGAGGCGCGTTTCGATGCGACGGACGCAGCGGGATGTTTCCGCTTTTATGCGGGGCTGGCGACCAAACCACAGGGCCAAACTTACGAAGTTGGCGACCCGAACATTGCCGCAGAAACTGTGCGCGAACCCATCGGTGTCTGCGGTCAGATCATCCCCTGGAACTATCCGCTTCTCATGGCGACCTGGAAGCTCGCGCCGGGACTCGCTGCGGGAAACTGCTGCATCCTCAAGCCATCGGAACTTACCCCTCTTTCGGCAGTTCGACTTTTCGAATTGATCGACGAAGCCGGATTTCCTCCCGGAGTTGCCCAACTTGTGCTCGGGGCGGGCGATCCGGCGGGCTCGTCGCTCGCGGCCAGCAACCGCGTGGACAAGATTGCCTTCACCGGCGGCACCGCCACAGGCCGTAAGATCATGATTGGCGCAGCCGGCAACCTGAAGAAGATCTCCCTCGAGCTCGGGGGAAAAAATCCGAACGTCGTTTTTGCCGATGCCGACCCCGACGTGGCGCTCGAGTATGCCATGTATGCCGTTTACGCCGGGCAAGGCGAGGTCTGCAGCGCTGGATCGCGGCTGATTCTCGACCGCAAACTGGCGGGCTCGTTTCTCCCGCGTCTGGCCAAGGCCGCTGGCAAGATTGTCGTCGGCGACGGCACTAAGGACGACACTGAGATGGGGCCGCTGATCAGCCGCGCCCATCAAAAGAAAGTTCTCAATTACATCGAATCAGGCAATGCCGAAGGGGCGGAGCTCCTGTGCGGCGGCGGAACCTACGATGACGAACGCGCGAAGGGCAATTTCGTCCAGCCGACCGTCTTCGCGAAAACAAAACCGGCGATGAAGATCGTTCGAGAAGAAATCTTTGGCCCCGTTCTCGTGGTGCAACTTTTTGATACCGAAGAGGAGGCCATCGCGCTCGCGAACGACACGATCTACGGCTTGGCGGGCGGAGTCTTCACCAGCGACGGCGCGCGGGCCCGGCGTTTCATTCGCAGACTGCGCGCAGGTATCACCTGGATCAATACCTACCACCCCACCTTCAACGAAGCCCCATGGGGAGGCTACAAACAGAGTGGCATCGGCCGCGAACTCGGCACGTATGGCTATGAGGCTTACACCGAGGTCAAGCAGATCAATACCAATCTCGCGCCCGCGCGCCTCGGCTGGTTTCGGCACGTCTAATATTTCTCGCCGAAGCCCCTAAGTTCTGATTTGTAGGAGCCGTTAGGAGGATATCGCTTTGACACTTCTTGGAATCGACATCGGCGGAACCGGAATCAAAGGCGCTCCGGTTGACGTGGAAACCGGTCAACTCGTCGCGGAGCGCTTTCGCATTGAAACGCCGCAGCCCGCGTTGCCAAACGCCGTTGCGGACGTCGTCCAACAAATCGCCGCGCACTTCAATTACAAAGGGCCCGCCGGCGTCACCTTTCCCGCCGTCGTCAAGCATGGCGTCACTTATACAGCGGCCAACGTGGATCGCTCATGGATAGGCACCAACGCGGGCGAGCTTTTTTCCCAGCACATTGGCGGACCGGTCACAGTGGTCAACGACGCGGACGCCGCGGGTGTCGCCGAAATCCGCTTCGGTGCGGGTAAGGACCGCAACGGGGTCATCATTTTGCTGACGCTCGGCACCGGCATCGGCTCAGCCGTTTTCCTCGACGGCAAACTGCTTCCGAACACCGAATTCGGACACCTCATGATTCGTGGAAAGGAAGCCGAGAAGCGCGCTTCCGAGAAAGTTCGCGAGGATAAGAAGCTTTCTTGGAAGCAGTGGGCCGAGCGGCTCAGTGAATTTCTCAACGAAATGGAGAAGCTCTTCTCACCCGATCTGTTCATCATGGGTGGCGGGATCAGTAAGAAGGCGGAAAAATTCTTCCCCTACCTTACGACAAGCACGGAGGTCATCGTCGTTCCCGCGCAAATGCGTAACGAGGCCGGAATTATCGGCGCTGCGTATCTCGCCCACATTTCGGCGCAATAGCAGGCTGTCAGCGCCTCGAGAGGCAGCGTCCTGAAACGCCTCTCCAGAGGGTGGCAGGCAGCTATTCCCTTTACGCGAAAAATCCCCGCTCCATATTTGCGGGATATGCCGGAGGCGCCAACGGGAACCGTCAGCTTTCTCTTCACGGACATCGTGGGGAGCACACGGCTTTGGGAAAAATTCCCCGCCCAAATGGGGTCCGGCGCTGGCCCGTCACGACGCTCTGATACGCGCCGCCGTGGATACTCACGGCGGCCATGTTTTCAAGACGGTGGGCGATGCGACTTGCTCGGCATTTCAAGCCCCCCGCGCCTCACTCGAGGCGGCCATCGACGCGCAACACGCTCTCGCAGCCGAGGATTGGAACGACATCGGAACCCTTACCGTCCGTATGGGCATCCACGTTGGCGCCGCGGAGTTCCGCGACGGTGACTACTTCGGGGGCACATTGAATCGCGCATCACGCATCGAGAGCGCCGCGCATGGTGGACAGATCCTGCTGTCGCGGATCGCTGTCGAACTGCTCGAAGACGAGCCGCTGGACGCCATTTCCTTCAAATCACTCGGCAGTCATCGCCTGCGCAATCTCGATCGTCCGGAGCACCTGTATCAAGCGGTGGTTCCCAATCTCGCAGAATCCTTCCCGCCTCCGAGGAGCATGGAGGCTTTGCCGAACAACCTACCCGTGCAGACTACCAGCTTCGTCGGACGCGAGAAGCAGCTTGAAGATGTCAAACGCCTGCTTGAGAACACGCGCCTGCTGACACTGATGGGCACCGGCGGAACGGGCAAGACGCGCCTTGCGCTGGAAACCGGCGCCCAACTTATCGATGAATTTCGGGACGGTGTATGGCTGGTCGAGCTTGCACTGTTAACGGAGCCCGAGCGCGTCGTGGAAGCCGTCGCCGCTGCGGTTGGCGCCCGCGAGGAACCTGAACGTCCGCTGCGTGCGACCCTTGTCAATTTCTTGCGCGGCAAGGACCTTCTGTTACTGCTCGACAACTGCGAGCACCTGCTTTCAGTCACCTCGGTTCTATGCTTCCGAGCTCCTGCGATCCTGCCCTGCGCCTCAAGATCCTGGCGACAAGCCGGCATTCTCTTGGCATCAGCGGCGAAGCCGCGTTCTTCGTCCCTCCGCTCGAGCTTCTTAAGGTCCGCTCTGAGGATTTTCGCGCGCCCGACTTCGCCCAACGCCTTTCACAGTACGAGGCGGTGAAACTCTTCATCGTCCGCGCCGTCGCGGTGCGCCCCGATTTTGTCATCACCAATGCTAACGCACCTGCCGTGGCCGAGATTTGCAGCCGCCTCGATGGCATTCCGCTCGCCATCGAACTGGCGGCCGCGCGGGTGAAGTTGCTCAACGTGGACGAGATCGCCTCGCGCCTCGATGACCGTTTCCGTCTTCTACGCGGCGGCCATCGGGATGGCCTCCCGCACCAGCAGACGCTGCAGGCGCTCATCGATTGGAGCCACGATCTGCTCTCGGAACAGGAGCGCATGGCTTTTCGCCGGATGGGTGTCTTCGGCGGCGGCCGCACCTTGAAGCGCTGGAAAAGGTGTGTTCCGGAGATGGCATCGAGGAATTCGAAGTGCTCGACCTCCTCGAACAACTCGTGGACAAGTCGCTCATCACTGTCGAGCGCGACGGCTCGGGAAACTCCCGCTATACGATGATCGAATCGGTCTGGCAATATTCCCGCGAGAAGCTCGAAGCCTCCGGTGAGGCGCAGCCCGTGCGCGACAGGCATTTGAATTACTTCCTCGCCTTCGCTGAAGAGGCCGCGCCGCATCTTGACGGACCGGATCAAAAGGCTTGGCTCGACCGCTGCCGGAGCGAACGCTTCAACATTCGCTTTGCCACGGAATGGGCCATTAAGTCGCAGAAGGCTGAGGCGGGACTGCGCCTTTTCAGTGCGCTGGACCGCGTCTTCGAAGTTCGCAGCAATCTTGCGGAGGCTTGGGAGATGGCCATGCGACTTCTGGCGCTGCCGGATGAGGACGTGGCGCCCAAATATAGGGCGGACGCCCGCATTGCCGTCGGCCGGCTCGCATGGGCGGCCGATCGCTATGACGAAGGCCGCAAGTTCTACGCAGAAGCACAGCAAATCTATGACGTAATCGGCGACGAAGCCGGCTCGACTCTCGCTGACATGCTCACAGGCTTCCTCGACCGCGGCGATGGCGACCTTGAAAGCGCCGAAAGGCGCTTCCAGCGAGCGCTGGAGTGTTGGACGCAAAATCAAGAGCGCCTATCTCGAAGCCGGCAGCTTGAGCGGACTCGGCAGCATTGCCATGGACCGGGGGGATCTTGCGAAGGCGCGCCAGCTCAAGGACCAAAGCCTGGCGATTTACGAACGTCTTGGTGATCATTGGATCATCGGCCTGATCCTTGGCGGCATCACCATGGTCGCCATTGCGCAAAAGGACTACGCGCGCGCCGAGAGCGCTCTGGCCGAGTGGACGCAAATCACCCGGGAATTGGGCAATCGCTGGATGCTTCCCGACATCCTGGATTGCCATGCCAGTCTTGCTCTCGCCGCGAACCAGCCCAAACGTGCCGCGCGTCTTTTCGGGGCCTCAGAAGCCATCCGCGAGCACCTCGACGCACAGCGCTTGGCGGGCGAAAAGATCCAGTATGAGGCTTCCCTGGCAAGCCTCAAGGAAATGCTTCCCGAAGCGGAGCTGCAGGAGTCCTGGGAAACCGGTCGCCTCGCGTCGCCGTGGGATGCTATCGAGCAAACCTGAGCATCACCAGAGTGAGCAAACAAAAACATAGCTTGACCTCAGGAAAAGAGGCCACTCGCGGAAGGATTGCAAAGCTGGGCCTGCATCCGCGGCCTGGGAAACGAGGACGAAATTCCAGGTAAACGTACGGATTGTGCTCAACGGGTCAGTGGATGGTATAACCGCCATCGACCACCAGATTCGCGCCTGTGATCATATCGGCGCCATCGCTTGCAAGGAAAAGCGCGGCGGCGGCGACTTCTTCCGGCATCGCAAAGCGGCGCAGCGGAATCTCCTGCTTCATCGCCTCGCCGGGTTCACCAGCCCAAGCCTCGCGACCCATTTCGGTGAGGACAATGGTTGGCGACACGGCGTTGACCTGCACGCCGCGAGGTCCCCACTCCAGTGCCAGCACTTGCGTGAGCCCGAGCAGCCCATACTTGCTTGTGCAATAAGCCAAATGATTAGCCAAAGCTACCACCGCGGCCTGGGAGGCGATGTTAATGATTTTCCCATGTCCCTGCTTCAAAAAATAGTGACCGGCTGCCTGTGAGAGACGAAACACAGCTTTGAGGTTGACCGCCTTGGTCAGATCCCATTTATCTTCGGAAGTCTCTCGGCGGACTCTCGAAATGCGATGCCCGCGTTGTTAACGAGGATGTCGATCGTCCCAAAATGCGCGACGATCTCGTCGATGGTCGGCTGAATCCGGGGGAAGTCGGTCACGTCCAGGATGAAGTGACGAGCGCGATCGTCACCGAGCGAGCTTGCCATCTCACGCACCGATTTGCTTCGGCCCAGCAGGGCAACCCGCGCGCCCCTCGCAGCAAAAAGCTCGGCGATCGCCTTGCCGATACCTGAGCCGGCACCGGTGATGATCGCCACCTTCCCATCCAACATGAAATCCAATCGGCGGCCGGACAAAGCGTGAGAGTCGTTCATTTATTCGAAGTGTTTGATCGAAAAAGCGGGCGGCCTTTTTCCAGGTTGCCGGCAGATTAGGCCACAGCTGCTCGCTCAACTCATGGCTCGAGGGTCACCTTTACCGATGTGAGGCCGCTCACCACCATGTCGATGC
The DNA here is from genome assembly GCA_963708595.1 of uncultured Verrucomicrobiae bacterium. Taxonomy (GTDB): domain Bacteria; phylum Verrucomicrobiota; class Verrucomicrobiia; order Chthoniobacterales; family Terrimicrobiaceae; genus DASTFP01. Next base: position 10,948 of record CAVPTR010000019.1, on the reverse strand, counting down.
CTTTCTGATAGTCTGCCAATGGTAGTCGGTGGGTTACGATCTCCTCCATGGGCAGAAGCTTTTGTTCGATCATGCGAATGGCTACCGGATAGCAGTAGGGCCCAAGGTGTGCGCCATGAACGTTAAGCTCTTTGCTATCGCCGATAATTGTCCAATCCGCAGTCACCTTTTCGCGCATAACGCTGAACTCGACAAATGTGCCAAGCTTGCGAATCATGTTGAGACCCTGTTCGACAGCGGCAGGATGACCCGTCGCTTCGATATAAACGTCGCAGCCGTATCCGTCGGTGAGATCAAGCACTTTCTGAACGGCATTCTCGCTCTTCGGGTTGATGCCAATATCGGCGCCGCAGCGTTTTGCCACTTCGATCCGATCGTCGCTTAAATCGAGCGCAATTATGGAAGCAGCGCCCTTCATCTTCGCCGCGGCGACCATTCCAAGTCCAAGCGGCCCGCAACCTGCGATCACTACCGTGTCCTGGTACTGGATATCTCCGCGCTCGACGGCGTGAATGGAACAGGCTAGCGGCTCTATAAAGACGGCATGATGGAGCGGGATCGATTTGGGAACCTTGTAGTTTAAAGCTCCCGCGGGGAAGAGCATGTATTCGGCCCACGATCCGAACGTGCGCTGCCGAAAACCATAGATATCGTGGACCGCGCACATCCAATACTGACCGCGCTTGCAATATCGGCATTGGCCACAAGGCACGATCTGCTCGCTGATCGCGTGATCTCCCACCTTAAGCCTATAGAGCTCCCCGGCTCCCTCGCCCAATGCAACCACCTCGCCGACGAATTCATGGCCTGGCGTTACAGGAGCCTGGCAATATCCGGTCCTATGCTCGTCGCCCCAAAACATCGGGGCGCCAGTATAGCACTTGATATCACTCGCGCAGATTCCCGCGCTCTTCACCTTGATGACAACCTCACCAGGACTGGGTTTGGGAACCGGCATCTCCTCAAGCCGGTAATCGCCTGGGCCATGCGCCACAACTGCGGGCATCGAGTTCGGTAATTGTTCTCCTATTGCATTCATATTCCTTAGTGTTGTCGATCACCGTTTCCGGCGGTTTTTTTCAAAAAAGCTTAGTGAGTACCTCTTTGGAACTTGCGTCGAAAGAAACTGTCATCACGCGCGCCTTCCGTCGAAGTAGGGTAAGTAACTTTGGACCCATAGGCTGCAATCGACCTCGGGCGGGGATTGCAAAAATCTCTATCCCAAGAAGGCGTTGCGGTCAAGCGACTTTGCGGTATCCCGGGTATTTTTTCGCGCGGAGAACGTATCGGTCGAAAGGGTGCAATCAACGAGCTTGCTGAGTGACCATCCGGATTTGAATTTCGATAAGGTCGTTGACGAGGTGCCCGGCGAGATGGCGAAAATATTTTCCGGAGCCGTAAAGCACGTTCCATTGCGTGCGGTCGATGGCGAAAGCGGCCTGCGCGGCCGCCTTGCCTTCCGTAGTGATCCCTGTCGATGCGACGAACTCCAAAGCGCGCGAGACACCTTTAAGTGTTAGTTCCCCACTTACGGCGAGATTCGGCGCGCCCGGAGTGGCGTCGGCAACACGTTCGGTCGCCGTAATGACGAAACGGGCTTCCGGATACAGTTCCACATCGAAGAAATCGTGGCTCATCAGGTGGGCAATGAGCACGTCGTGCAAAGGATCGCCCGCAAGGTCCTGACATGTGATGGCGCGCAGATCCAGGGTAAACTCTCCGCCAACAAGGTGTCCGTGATCGAAGCGGAGCTTTCCGGTTTTGACTGCGAATTAGCCCATAGTGCTTGTTGAGAAGATTGCGCCCCACCCATTCCACCCGGCTCTCGGCCGCATCAATCTCGAGCCAACCGTCGGACGGTGCGATTGGACCAACCCGCGAATCACCGATACCCTCAAGCGGCAGACCAGCGGATTTCCATCCCTCTAAACCTTCGCGCAATTCGAGGACTTGGGTATAACCGACTCGGCAAAGCTTCTCTGCGGCGATGCGGGCCTCGTAGCTGTCAGCCGTCGCGCCATATACGCAGACGGCGGATCGCTTGTCGGGCGCTACGTCGCCCATGCGGTCGAGGAAGGCAATCTCGAAAACGCAATTGCTCTTTGCTTCGGCGAGGTGGGCGGCGGCATAGTCGTCTTCAAGCCGCACATCCACCAGCACTGGCCGATGGGATTCGCCGAGCAGTCGGGCAAGGTCGGTGGAGTTAATTTGCGCGCTCATTGCAAGCAGGCTAGTTCGAGTTAAAGCCAAAGAGAAGTGCTTACCCAGTTCTCCCGCGCGATCTTGCCCAGTCGGGCGCCCTATCCAAGCTAAGAAGTGAAATCCTTGCAGCTCATGATTTGACAATGAGCCGGGTCTGGGTGCACTATTGAGTCATATGAGTGAGAGTAATGTAGATCTTTCAGCGAGTTTCTCCCCGGAAGATTGGACTCTTATCAAGTCGGGGCCATTGCTGGCGGGGTTGTTGATAACGCTTTCAGATCTTCGTTCGGGTATCTTTGGAGCCATTAAGGAGGGCCTCGCGCCCTCCCAGGCAATTATTGAAGCGGGAGCCGGATCTTCGAATCCGGTCGTCACGTCAGTTGTCGCCAGCATCAAGGAGATGGCAGCGAAGCGCGAACGCCTTCAACCTCCCATCAGCGTGAGCGGCAAAAAGCCCGAGGAGATTAAAGCCGAAGTCGTGGCTCAGCTAGCGAAAATTTCCACCGTCCTGGGGGCCAAAGTTCCCGCGGACCAGGCGGAAGGATATAAGAGCTGGCTTGTGGCCGTTGCCGGAAAGGTTGCCAATGCGGCGACCGAGGGCGGGTTCTTTGGATTCGGTGGAGAAAAAGTCAGCGCGGCAGAAACCGCGGCGATCAACGAACTGGCTTCCTCGCTGGGCGTGAAAGCTTAGTCCGCAAATTCCAAATCCGTTTGCCCCAGATCGCGCCTGGAGCGCACTGCCTGTCGTTTTGATGCGCCAGGGCGTCTTTGCTTCTCGGGCTTCAAAGTTGTTGTTTTTTGCCATGTGAAAACTACCTTTTCGCGATGGCAGAGACCCTTTCCATCAAACTTACAGGGAGAGCGAGAATCCTCTGAAAGCCTTTTCGAAGGGATAATCCTGCGTGGTCTTTTGAAGTGAGCGAATTCGATTATCCCAAGTACTATGGCGTGATTGTCATTGGCGCTGGCCATGCCGGGATTGAGGCGGCCATGGCTGCGGCCCGGCTTGGCTGCGAGACCTTGATGCTCACTCAAAACGCCGACACGGTCGGTCAGATGTCGTGCAATCCTGCGGTGGGCGGACTTGCCAAGGGCCACATGGTGCGTGAGATCGACGCGCTTGGCGGCGTGATGGGCCTCAATACCGACGCCACCGGCATCCAATTCCGAATGTTGAACGCGCGCAAGGGGCCAAGCGTCCGTGCTCCGCGCGCTCAATGCGACAAGAAGGCGTATCAGTTTCGCATGAAAGCCCTGCTTGAGAAGCAACCGCATCTTGATCTCAAGCAGGGCAACGTTACCCGGCTTATCGTTGGGAACGACACAGCGACGGGTGTGGAGACCAATTTCGGAGTGCGTTTTCGCGGTCGGACCGTTGTGGTGACGACGGGAACGTTCATGCGCGGCCTTCTCCATGTCGGATTGCGCAATCAGACTGGCGGCCGCATGGGTGACACGGTCTCGACATTCAGCGATTGCCTGCGCGAGCTCGGCTTCGAGGTGGGACGCTTCAAGACGGGAACACCGTGTCGACTCCTTGGAAAAAGCATCGATTATTCCCAGTGCGAACGTCAGGACGGCGACGAGCCCCCGCCGCTGTTCAGTTATCTCGCCGACGCCGTCCTGCCGGGCGAAGACGAGATTTTCACCCTCAATCGATGGAAGGACGGCGCTTTCCGTGTAAGGCAGATTCCCTGCTGGATCACGCATACGAACGCGACAACGCATGAGATCATCCGCGCGAACCTCGACAAGTCTCCTCTTTTCGCCGGAGTGATCGAGGGCGTAGGGCCGCGCTACTGCCCAAGCATCGAGGACAAGGTCGTGAAGTTCGCAGAGAAGACCTCGCACCAGCTTTTTCTCGAACCGGAGGGTCGCCAGACCGACGAGGTTTATGTGAACGGGGTTTCCACCAGCCTGCCGTTCGAGGTGCAGTATCGCTTTATACGATCCGTTCGCGGCCTCGAAAATGCGGAGATTCTGCGGCCTGGTTACGCGGTGGAATACGACTACTGTCCGCCCACACAACTTCACACCACATTGGAGACAAAGCGCATCGGGGGGCTTTATTTCGCCGGGCAAATCAACGGCACATCCGGCTACGAAGAGGCGGCCGCCCAGGGGTTGATCGCAGGGGCAAATGCGGCATTAAGGACGCTGGGGCGCCCACCTCTCACCTTGGCGCGCCACGAAGCCTACATCGGCGTCTTGATTGACGACTTGGTCACCCGCGGTACGCCGGAGCCCTATCGCATGTTCACAAGTCGCGCCGAATACCGGCTGCTCCTCCGGCAGGACAATGCCGACTTGCGACTCACGGGCCTGGGCATCGCAGCCGGGCTTGTATGCCCGTTGCGCAAGGCGCGATTTGCGGAGAAGGCAAAGCGCTTTGAGGAGCTCCGGACGCTCGCGAAGGACGTGCGATTCGACGGTGCGTCCTTGGAGACGTGGCTCAAGCGTCCTGGAAATCTGCCGAAAAATTTGCCCAGGCAAATTTATGATAAATTTCCTCCGGAGGTTTGGGATGGCGTGGAGACCGATCTGAAATACGAGGGCTACATCCGTCGCGAAGAAGAGCGTATCGCGCGAACTGCGCGGCAGGAGGGCAAGTCGATTCCCGGGTGGATCGAATACACCGCGATCAGCGGGCTGCGCGTTGAGGCAACGCAAAAGCTTTCAAAGATTCGTCCGGAAACGTTGGGACAGGCCGCGCGCATTAGCGGCGTGACGCCCGCGGATATCGCATTGCTCACCGTGTGGATCGCGCGCGGGGAACGAAGCATTGTGATGTAGGCGGACTGCCAAGATCAACTCGCGAGCATGCCGTCCTCGATACGAAGGAGGCGGTCGCCGCGTTGAGCAAGATGTTCGTCGTGAGTGACGACAATCAGGGTGCGCCGGTCCTGCCGGGCCACGTCAAGCAGCAGCTCGATGATCGACTCACCCGTGTGAGAATCGAGGTTTCCCGTAGGCTCATCCGCGTAGAGGATGGAGGGATCGTTGATGAGCGAGCGGGCAATGGCCACACGTTGTTGCTCGCCCCCGCTGAGCTCGGAGGGGAGATGCTGCAGTCGATCCTTGAGGCCGACGCGCTCCAGAAGATCGGCAGCGTGACCGTGCCGCGGCCTTCCGCCCATCATCGAAGGCAGGGCGACATTCTCGAGAGCGGTTAGCTCTGGCAAGAGGAAGTAGGATTGGAAAACGAAGCCCATCCGACGATTGCGTAACCCGGCGAGGCGATCAGAGCTCAACGAGTAGATATCTGCTCCCTCGAAGCTCACGCGCCCCGCCTTTGGCCGCTCGAGGCCCGCCAAGGTATAGAGGAGGGTCGTCTTGCCCGCACCCGACGCGCCGCATAGGAAGACTGTTTCGCCTGTCGTGACTTGCAGGGAGATGCTCCTGAGGACGTCAATGCGAGTCTTCCCGATCTGGAAAGACTGCTTGAGATCAACGGCATGCAGGTGCGGTTCGCTTATCGCTGCGGAGGTCACGGCACCTCTGATAGGGAATTTTCAGGCACTTTCCACCGCCAACTTGACGAAATGTCAACTTTGCGAAGTGCTGAACGAGGCAAAATCGGGATCAAATCCAGGTCGGATCGTCAAAGAGGATTTCGACTCGAGGATTTCGACTCGAATAGGTCGGCGCTGCCTCTTGAATCGTTTCCAAAATGGCTTGAGCGGTCCTTGGACCGATTCCGTCGATCTTCTGCAATTCATCCGTCCGAGCTTCGAAGCAGGCGCGGATGCTTCCGAAATGCTCGAGGAGAAGCCGGGCGCGTTCGCTGCCAACCCCCGGAAGGGTTTGCAGTAAACGAAGCTGCCGGATGCGCTTCCGCTTGGCTTTGATCTGACGATAGGGCGTGTGGTTCGGATCGCGCAGTCGAGCCAATTGCTGTCCAGCGTAAAGGATCAGCCGCGCCGTTTCCGAAGCATCCGCGGCGCGCAGTACGGGGATATCGAAGATCATCATGAGGGTGATCAGCGCTCCTTGCAGCGCCTCGCGACGCACGCCGAGCGTCGTCCAATCAGCTGGTTGTCCTTCGAGAATATAGGCCGGGCGAAACTCAGACTTCGCCATTCGCGCCGCTTGTTCAAAAAGGCGTCCCGTGACAAGCGACTGGGCGAAGTCCGAGGCGGTCTTCCTTTCGATGAGCACGGATTCCTCGACTCGGTAGTCTCCGACGACCAGCCGTCCGCTGCGCAACTCGACCTCCGGCATTTGCGCAAGGAGATCCGGAACACCCGATACAGCTTCGCGGTCGTCGGCGATGATTAGAATCCTGTTCACTGTCGAGATCCTTTGGGTGTTGTCGTAAGGCTTGAGCAAAAATGCAAGCAGTCGAATCTCAGTTTGGGGAGAATTGCTCCTGCAAGGTCAGTCGCGAGATCACATGTCTAACCAACTTTTGTAGGCCAACGAATGAGGGAGGACAACCGCCCCAACAAATTCCATCTCGCTCACTGATTCATTTGCCCTCGGGGCCAAATTCTGTTCATTCTCTCCGGACACCCAATTGATGTTATGGCCGATTATGATTTGATTGTCGTTGGCGGCGGACCCGCCGGATACGTGGGAGCGATTCGAGCAGGGCAACTTGGGAAGAAGGTAGCCTGCGTGGAAATGGATCGCGCGGGCGGTACCTGTCTCAACTGGGGCTGCATTCCCACCAAGTCGCTGCTCAAGAACGCGGAGGTCTACCAGCTCCTGATTCATCACGCCGACGACTTTGGCCTGAAGGTGGACGGGGTCAAGTTCGAGTGGGACAAGATCATCGGCCGAAGCCGCAAGGTTGCCGACAGGCTGGCTGGCGGCATCGAGTCGCTCTTCAAGAAGAACAAAGTGGACTACATTCGCGGCGTCGCGGCGATTCCCAAAGCAGGCGTAGTCGAGGTCAGCGATAAGGACGGCAAGAAGAGTGAAATCAAAGGCGCGAATATCCTGATTGCCACGGGCGTTGTCAGCCGCGAGATGCCGGGCTTTCCCTTCAACGGATCGAGCGTCATTGGAAGCAAGCAGGCGATGGTGTTGTCTGAGCAGCCGAAGGACATCATCGTCATCGGCGCGGGGGCCATTGGCATTGAGTTCGCCTATTTTTTCAACGCCTTCGGCACCAAGGTCACGGTGGTCGAAATGCTGCCGAACATTCTCCCGATCGAAGACACGGAGGTGAGCGTCGCCCTGGAAAAATCCCTGACCAAGCAGGGCATGAAAATTCTCGCGGGCACAAAGGTGGAGAAAGCGGAAGCGACCAACAAGGGCGTAAAGTTGACCCTTTCCGGCAAGACGTCGGAAACCATTGAAGCTGCCGTTGCGCTGGTGGCCATCGGTGTCAGCCCGCTGCTCCCGCAGGGCGTGAAGCTCGAAGCCGACCCGAAAGGCTGGCTGACGACGAACGACAACTACGAGACGAACGTAAAGGGCGTCTATGCTGCCGGCGATATCATCGGGCCGCCGTGGCTTGCTCACGTGGCCAGCTACGAAGCTGTTCAGGCCGTCGAAGGAATGTTCGGCGTGGCGAAGCCCAAGAAGGTCACCGTTTTCCCTGGCTGCACCTACTGCCAGCCGCAGGTCGCCAGCGTCGGTCTCACTGAACGCGCGGCGAAGGAAAAGGGCCTCAAGTACAAGGTCGGCAAGTTTCCATTCATGGCCAGTGGCAAGGCGCTGGCGGTCGGCGAACCGGAAGGATTCGTCAAGCTGCTGGTCGGAGAACCGCACGGCGAAATCCTTGGCGCACACATCATTGGTGCAGACGCGACAGAGATGATCGCGGAACTGGGCCTCGCCATCACGCTTGAGGCAACCTACGACGAACTTGTCGCCACCATCCACGCCCACCCCACCCTAAGCGAGGCCGTCCACGAAGCGGTCCACGCCTCGCACGGCCAAGCGATCCATTTCTAAATTTCCAAGACGAATACGGCAAAGGATAGGGCCCGCGGCTAGACGGAACCATTCGGATCCGATCGCGGTCCGATCGCGTCATTCCCGCTCTTGCTACTTTTTTCTAGAGCGGGGTTTCGCTTTCTTGCGGCCCTTGCCTTAACGCTGCGGCTCATAATCGGCGACATTTTCAAGTCGAGACTGGACCTATCTGGAAGGATCGGAACCTCGCCCCGAAGTGACGGCACGTAAAAGAAGGAGTATTTTCGCGTCGGGCTCTGCCATCCCGTCACGTCTGCCACGATATTTTCGCCTTCTTTTTCGGCGTAGTCGACAAAGTCCGACGTGATCTGCGACCAATTCTTGAGTCGCCCGATTTGCATCATGCCCACCCGCATGTCGGCTTCTTCCCACGGTTTAGGCGAGACCTTCCTGAAGAGAAGGTAGCGCGCCTTGTCATTGAAAAAGCCAAAAATCACCTCATAGCCCTCGTTCATAGACTGAGATGGGATCTTGAATGCCTTTTCGCCGCGAAGGTTCATGCCCAACAGATTTGGTGTTAGAACGGTTGTCGTTTGAAAGGTTTTCTCGATTTCCGCCTTAGATTGGAGGAGGAGGTTCATAAGAGGAAGGCCCTAGCAGTTGCCATCGAATCTTGCAATTCAGTTTACAACGCCAGCAAGAGCGCGGCGACGCTAACTAACCCGCACCGCAGCCGTCGAGGAAGGACCAAACGGCAGCCGTATCAACGAAATCGCTCCCGGCCCGATTGATACCCCCGTGCAAGTTTTGCGAGGACGCTAAGAACGCCGGATAAGATTGGGAGAGGCTGCGACAGGCTCAACCTCTGCGCCGGATTGGCAGTCCGGAGGATATCGCGCACGACGCGATCTTCCTTGCCTTGTCGCGAACCGCCTATATTTGCGGTGCCTGTCTCGCGAACGATGACGGCATAAGCCTTGCCTGAGTCTCTAAGCTTATTTCAATCCTTGGCGCCTTAGACTAGCATGTTGTATGAAGAATCGCGTACGCGTCCTTTGGTTTGAGATCCTCTAACAACCGGCATGCCTCCTCTGTTGGCACGGCGACAAGCTTGACCCCGCGCCGCTCCGCCTCCTGCCGAATCTCTGGCATGATAGGCAACCGACCGTATGCGCCGGTGCCCACGATGAGCTGGCTGCCGCCCCATGGAATTTCCTCCTTAAGCGACAGGGGTGTGTGCCCGCTTTGCTCGCGATACTGCTTGGAGGGGCCCTTCTTGCGCTTCCTGACCTTCCCTCCGTCGATCACCACATCGTGGTCGTAGCGCTCCTCCTCGACCTCGATCTCACCAAATTCGATCAACCTTGCATTCATAGCTTTCTTGATTTTAGGAGAACATTGCTACTCAGTCGTTTCGACGTCAACATGCCAGGACGGTTTTCCCGTTATCTTTGTAGCAGGACTTTCGAAGTTGACAGTTGGCGGAGGTCGCATCGCCAAGTTCTTCGGAGATAGCAACTGACCTCAATGCACTGATCAAACGGAAGCTCAGCAAGCTGCCCGCGACGCCGTCGACGTTGTGCCGGCAGCCGCGTTGTTTCGTGAACTGCACGACTCGCTCCCCGACGATGCGATCTGTCTGGATGAGAACATCGCCCAAATACCGCAAATGACCCAGGTGCCCGGCGAGTGGGTGTTGGGGTGCAGCGGCGCCATACTCGGGCATCTATTGGTTTTGTGATCTGCCCTCTCGGGCGTCTATCAGATCGAAGGCGGTGACAAGGTCGTCTCTATGGCCAAGCCCATCTTCGAGTTTGACCCTCTCCAGAAAACCGGAGACCTTGTCTCGACAGCCTAACTTCAGGGCGAATCCGTTCCAAATCCTCTTCTGAGTCGGGTTGGGTCGGAAACGAGTTGAGTAGCACCACTCCAGTACCTCATCATCCGTCTTACCAAGGTTCACCTGCTGAATGAGCTCCTCATGGGAAACTCCGAGAAATCCGCAAAGATTTCCATCTAAACCCACTGAAAGTCCAAAATTAGGATGATATTCGTCCGGAAGCTCACCTCGCAAGTGTAGTCGAATCTTGTCGATCATACGACCGAAATGATACAATCCTCCCACCTTTTCCCGAGGTGAGCGTAAGGGTGGATTAATCATATCTTTTATTGCGGAACCTCAGTGGTCAGTAAAACCTAACAATAGCCACGTGTAAAAATGTTTGGTGCCTGTAATCCAGACATGCCTCCAAAGTCCGAGGGCAATCGCCAGACTTAATCATGGCAGCCTTCCGGGACGGCGCGTGAAGTGCGGGTGAGGTCATAAATCGCTTATATCAAGGTTTGTCTGGCGGGCGGCGTAGGCGCGCCCCGGAGCCAAGAAAACACTCCGACCAGCCGCCATGCTTGACATCAACCGACACTCCCACATCCTCGCTCCATGGAAAAGCTGACTCGGACCGGTGTTGACGGGTACATGTCCGCGGCGCTCCGAAAAGCGATTTTCTATAGCTTCAATTCGAAGCCGAGGCCAACTGGCTCCGGCTCACGCATGGCGTCGGCTCGATGCGAAAATACTGAATTCGAGCCCGCCGTGATTATCGCGCAAGTGAATCTCGATGAACTGCTCGCGGCCTTGCGATGAACGAGTCGGTCGAATTTCTGAACAGCGCGCGCTTCGTTATTCGAAGCTTCGTGCACTCTTTGAAAATTCGGCATCCTGCCCGTGAGGCCAACCGTAACCAAGACCTTGCACCTTACGATGGCGAAGGAAATTGAGCGCAAATTTCTGGTAGCCAATGATACCTGGCGGAGCGCTTTGCCAGGCTGTCGTTACACACAGGGTTACCTTTCGCGCGACCCGGAGCGCATCGTGCGTGTG